>NZ_JAHNZO010000160.1 GCF_018998565.1 Paenibacillus oleatilyticus
CCTTCATTCCTTCCGCGCTGGTGCACTATGGCCTGCTGCCGGACGTGGTGGTGGAGTCGACCACCAAGTTCTACAAATCGACCAACATTCTTTACCTCTACATCTGCTGCATCATCGTCGGCAGCATCATGAGCATGAACCGCCAGGTGCTGATCCAGGGCTTCCTGCGCATCTTCATCCCTATGCTGTGCGGCGAGATCGTCGGCATGCTGGTGGGGATGGGCGTCGGCATGGCGCTGGGCCTGGAACCGTTCCAGATCTTCTTCTTCCTGATCCTGCCGATCATGGCCGGCGGCGTAGGTGAAGGGGCGATCCCGCTGTCGATGGGTTACGCCGCGATCCTGCACATGGAGCAGGG
>NZ_JAHNZO010000161.1 GCF_018998565.1 Paenibacillus oleatilyticus
GCTATCACCCTTTGCTGCGCGACTTTCCAGACGCTTCCACTAACACACAAGCCGATTCAGGTTCTGGGCTCCTCCCCGTTCGCTCGCCGCTACTGGGGGAATCTCGGTTGATTTCTTTTCCTCGGGGTACTTAGATGTTTCAGTTCCCCCGGTTCGCCTCATGCCACTATGTATTCATGACATGATAGTGTGTCGAAACACACTGGGTTTCCCCATTCGGGTATCGCCGGTTATAACGGTTCATATCACCTTACCGACGCTTTTCGCAGATTAGCACGCCCTTCATCGCCTCTGACTGCCTAGGCATCCACCGTGTACGCTTAGTCACTTAACCTCACAACCCGAAGATGTTTCCAT
>NZ_JAHNZO010000162.1 GCF_018998565.1 Paenibacillus oleatilyticus
GTTCAAAACGCTGTAAGACCGCAAGCAAACCGGCGGCGGGCTGCAGGGGGCCTGCTGCACCAATCATCGTTGAAAGCATAATAACAAGGTGATGGCGATGGCGATAAAAACACGATTAAAAGTCATGATTTTCCTGCAGTTCTTTATTTGGGGCGCCTGGCTGGTGACGCTGGGCTCCTACATGATCAACACGCTGCATTTCAGCGGTATGCAGGTGGGAATGGTTTACAGCGCCAAGGGTATCGCCGCGCTGATCATGCCGGGGCTAGCGGGCATCATCGCCGATCGATGGATGAAGGCCAACTACCTGTATGCGCTTTGCCACCTGTTCGGGGCGCTGGCGCTGTACTGCGCGG
>NZ_JAHNZO010000163.1 GCF_018998565.1 Paenibacillus oleatilyticus
GAAGGAAAACCCCGGCGCGCAGCAGGCGGCGCCGGGGGTAAAGCGGGGATTAACGCAGGCCGAGCTGGAAGATCAGGGTTTCCGCCTGGCAGGCGAAGGTAAAATCGGCTTCCAATTGTACGCCGCCGTCAACCGGTTTAATGCTACTGCTGATGTCACAGGGATCGGATTCGACCGCGCGCGCCTTTTCGCTCAGGGCCGCCAGCATCGCCTCCGCATCTTGTTGATTGCTGAACACCTGGCTGTAGGATGCGGTGCAATCGGTGTTATCCATCACGGTGCCGACATCCACGCAGCAACACGCGGCGGTTTCCTGGGCGCTGCATTTATTAATTGCATCTGACATGGTTGGTTC
>NZ_JAHNZO010000164.1 GCF_018998565.1 Paenibacillus oleatilyticus
GCGCATAGGCCGCCGGCAGGCCGGCCAGCAGCGACAGGCCGACCGTGCCGAGCGCCACCACGACGCTGTTGAGCCCGAGCCGCCATATCCCGCCATCGAGCAAGACGCGGTAATGCGCCAGCGTCGGATCCTGTGGCCAGAGCGCGATCGAGGTCGAGACATATTCGGCCGGCGGCTTGAGCGAGGTCGCGACCATCCAGACGAGCGGGATCAGCGAGAGCGCACAGAGCCCGAAGGCGGCGATGATCCGGATCATCGACCAGCCCCCTTGAGCAGCGAGGCGGCGTAAACCAGGGCGAGCAGGCCTGCGACCAGGATCATCACCACCGCGGCGGCAGACGCCAGCCCGATGT
>NZ_JAHNZO010000165.1 GCF_018998565.1 Paenibacillus oleatilyticus
CGCGCGCGGCGGCCGCGCGCCAGACGCGCCAAATCTCCGCTCAGCGAGCCCAGATCCGCCACCGCACGCGGCCTGCCGGTAATCGGTTTGCTGTAACGAATGTGCGCGTCCGCCAGAATGATGGTGCCGCCGAGATGGCGCTCGCGCAGCAGCAGCCAAATCAGCCCCCAGGCGGTCAGCGTCGCCAGCGAGAACAGGCTGCCGGCGAACAGCGTGTGGTGCGGATTCTGGTTGCCGATCTCCGGCATGGTGGTGACGAAGCGCTGGCCGGTGTATTGGCTGATGCGCACGCCCATCTTTTCGCTCAGCGGAATGTGTTCATACCAGGCCTGCTGCAATTGGCCGCACCAATC
>NZ_JAHNZO010000166.1 GCF_018998565.1 Paenibacillus oleatilyticus
CTTCGGGACCAGGCTGTTCGTGCTGCGCACAGAGCCAGGCTATGCCCGTCTCTGCCTGACGGCTTCCATCCTGTGACGCAATACCCCGCTTGCTGCTGGCAAATGCCAGCGCCGCTTTCACTAGAGGGCGACGAACCATCTTTGGTGGTCGGGCGGGGGTGCGAACAGCGCTGTACATGGCTGCGCTTGTGGCGACTCGCTTCAATTCAGTGATAAAAGTGTTTTATATGCGGCTGGTTGCAGCAGGGAAACCCAAAAAAGTGGCTCTGGTTGCATGTATGCGCAAACTGCTGACCATCCTGAATGCGATGCTCAGAAAGAACGAAGAATGGGATGAGTCGTACCATTGCGT
>NZ_JAHNZO010000167.1 GCF_018998565.1 Paenibacillus oleatilyticus
GAATGGGGATCAACGCCAACGCCGGGATCACCGCCATATCCTGGAACAGCAGCACCGAGAAACCGAGCTGCCCCCCTTCGTTGCGGTTCATGCCCTTTTCGCGCATCAGCTGCAGCGCCATGGCGGTGGAAGACATCGCCAGGCCGATACCGCCGATCACCGCCGCCTGCCAGGCGAAGTGCGTCAGGTACAGCAACGCGCCCAGCACCGCCGCGGTGAGCAACACCTGGCCGGCGCCGGCGCCGAAAATCGAGCGCCTCAGTTCCCACAGCTTGCTGGGGTTCAGCTCCAGACCGATGATGAACATCAGGAACACCACGCCCAGCTCGGAGAAGTGCAGGATCTCGTCAAC
>NZ_JAHNZO010000168.1 GCF_018998565.1 Paenibacillus oleatilyticus
GGACCATTGATCGATCCAATGGGCTAAGAGATAGGCAACCCAGGCTAGAACCAACCAGCGGTAAACACCAATTCGAGTCGATTGCCCAAACCGATGGAGACCGAAGCGATGTTTGATGGTCTTGAAAAAGCCCTCAATGGCCCAGCGTCGGCGTCCAAGTCGGACGAGATAGACACCGGAATAGGGATACGTAGAGACCACAAAGCGCAACTCTCGCTTGCCATCGGCGCGTTTGAGCCAAAACCAGGAAACGGTGAGTGGGTAGGCGATGCCGTCTAAATAGACTTGCTGCCCACGGTTGCCGGTGCGGTAAAGCTGTTTGAGGTGGCGACCATCGGCCAGTTTACGGT
>NZ_JAHNZO010000169.1 GCF_018998565.1 Paenibacillus oleatilyticus
ACGGTGAGGTGTCTGAGTGGCTGAAGGAGCACGCCTGGAAAGTGTGTATACGCGAAAGTGTATCGAGGGTTCGAACCCCTCTCTCACCGCCAAATTCAAAAGAGAAAGCCTGGATTCGCGTCCAGGCTTTTTTTTTGCATGGCGCTCTGCGCATCTCCCCCCCCCCCTCAGCAACCGTGATTCCCATTTCCGCCGGTTATCCACGAGCCTTACTTCTGATTTGCTCACCCTTTCATGGCTTCTGCCCTACCGTTCGCCGCAGTTTTCAGCAAAGTGCACACGGCTTGAGCGGACGAACAAAAACACAGAAATTATTCTTGACCGGATCGGCCCCACTCCCTATAGTAG
>NZ_JAHNZO010000016.1 GCF_018998565.1 Paenibacillus oleatilyticus
TATACCATATTAACGCGGTGAATGGATAAAAAACGGAAACAAAGAAATAGCCTGCTGAGGGTTTCTCAACAGGCTGACCGTACCTTCGGGTACGGTTTTTCATTTTGGCAAGAATTCTGCCGAACGGAGCCGTATGGTCCAGTAAATTTGCGATAAAACCGCTTTTTTCAATTTTCACAAGATGGAACGACGTTCCGATTTCTTGTATAATCTATCCCATTGACTATCGGCCCCGACTTTTCTGAGAGTGGAAAGTCACAACATCGTAGATCAGGAGGTACTGACATTGTTTTTGCAAAAATTGAATACGACTTGGTTTTCCAACCCGCGTGCGGACATTTTATCCGGGATGACGGTAGCCCTCGCCTTGATTCCCGAGGCCATTGCTTTTTCCATCATTGCCGGAGTGGACCCGATGGTCGGCCTGTACGCTTCGTTCTGCATGGCGGTCGTTATTTCTTTCACCGGAGGCCGCCCCGCTATGATTTCCGCTGCAACCGGAGCCATGGCTTTGCTGATGGTCACGCTCGTGAAGGAGCACGGTCTCGACTATTTGTTCGCTGCCACCGTATTGACCGGGATTATCCAATGGCTCATGGGAGCGATGAAGCTCGGGCGTTTCATCACGTTCGTGCCGCACTCCGTCATGACGGGCTTCGTCAATGCGCTCGCCATCTTGATTTTTATGGCTCAGCTGACGCATTTTACGGGACAAGGCTGGGTCATGTACGGACTGGTCGCTTTGACGCTTGTGATTATCTACACGCTGCCGCGGCTGACTAAGGCTGTACCTTCCGCACT
This sequence comes from Paenibacillus oleatilyticus, assembly GCF_018998565.1. Taxonomy (GTDB): domain Bacteria; phylum Bacillota; class Bacilli; order Paenibacillales; family NBRC-103111; genus Paenibacillus_G; species Paenibacillus_G oleatilyticus. The sequence goes on from NZ_JAHNZO010000016.1 coordinate 802, forward strand.
CGCGGCCATCCTGGTCGTATCCGTATTAACGATCGGGCTGCATCTGGATGTCAAAACGGTCGGCGATATGGGGCAGCTGACGAACGTCCCACCGACTTTTCATATCCCGCAAATTCCGCTTACGTTCGAGACGCTGCTCATCCTGCTTCCATACTCGCTGTCCTTGGCCATGGTCGGCATTCTGGAGTCGCTGCTGACGGCAACGATCGTGGACGAAATGACGCATACCAAAAGCGATAAAAACCGGGAAGTGCGCGGTCAAGGCTTTGCGAACATCGTAACCGGCTTTTTCGGAGGCATGGCAGGCTGCGCGATGATCGGCCAATCCGTCATCAATGTCAAATCCGGTGGACGGACGAGGCTTTCGACCTTGGTAGCCGGTGTCTTCTTGCTGTTCCTGATTCTTGTGCTCGGCAATGTCGTCAAGCAAATTCCGATGGCTGCTTTGGTCGGCGTCATGTTCATGGTCTCGCTCGGCACGTTCGACTGGGGTTCGCTGAAGCAGCTTCGTACGATCCCGAAAACCGATTCGTTCGTGATGATTGTTACGGTGGTGATTGTCGTCGCTACGCATGATTTGTCCAAAGGCGTTTTTGCAGGTGTCGTCTTGAGCGCTGTCATTTTCGCTTGGAAAATGGCATCCTTGCGAACAGCCGCAACGCTTCTCCCGGATGGAAGCAAGCAGTATCAGGTATCCGGACAAATGTTTTTCGGAACGGTCTCTCACTTCATCGAGCAATTCGATTATGCCGGGGACCCCGCCTCCGTCACCGTGGATTTCAGCCATTCTCACCTCTGGGACCATTCCGCCGTGAACGCCGTAGCGAAGATGATCTCCCGCTATGAAATGCACGGCAAGGCCGTGTCCCTTAAAGGGTTGAACGAAGAAAGCAAACGGCTGGTCGACCGCATCGGCTTGTCCGTGCCCGGCGCCCATTGACGTTCTAGTCCCGCTTCCTGCGTCGTATGACGCGGAGCGGGTTTTCTGTTGGAGCCACCATACGGTTGTCATTTTCATGCGGCGCCGTTATAATGGAAAAGAGCTTTTAGTACCAAGTCCTAAGAAATACCGCAAGTCGAAAAGAGAGGATGGCCCCTAATGACCGATACATCTACACTGTCCTACCATGAATTCAAAACGATCGCGCTTGACCGCCGCAGCATCCGCAAATATACGGATCAGCCGGTTGCCGTCGAAGATATCCGCGAAATCATCGATTGCGCCCGTTACGCCCCAAGCGATACGAACTCCCAAACGTGGGAATTCATTGCCGTCATGAATCGCGACAAAATTAAAGAAATCGAGCAAATTACTTGGGATCAATTGCATCGCAGAGCCGCCGAAGCGGAGCAGCGCGGCCTTTCTAAGGAAGCCCGCCTGTTGACCAAGTCGTTCGGACCTTACGCTACCGCTTTCTCGGATGCGCCTGTACTGATCGTATGTCTCGCGACGCCGTACAACTCCAAGTTCCGGGAGCGTATTTTCGATCCCGTCGAACTGGTCAACGATGCGGTGTGGGCGGAAGAAGGCATCAAGAGCAGCTGCCTCGCCGCTCAAAACCTGATGCTGGCCGCACATGCCCGCGGACTTGGCACATGCCCGATGACCGGTCCGGTGCTGCTCGCCCAAGACCAGCTTCGCGAATATTTGGACATCCGGCCGGAATGCCAGATCAACATGGTCATTGCCCTCGGCTATCCTTCCGAGCGGCCGGCCCGCCTGCCGCGCAAGGAAATCGACGACATTCTGCGTATCGTCGATTAATGACGAAATGCTAAAAAACGCCTCGGACCAATGTTGGTATCCGGGGCGTTCTTGTTTTTTATGGCGAAGTCATTTTGGGCGGCTTCTCGGCACCCTCGCCTTCCAGCGGGGATGCAAAAAAAGCGGTTCCTGGAACGATTATTCCAAGAACCGCCTTGTTGGCTTTTCATTTGGCATTAAAACTTAAGTAAACTATCTAACGATGAGATGAAAACCGCCGCAGCGGTAAGTTTTCTTGTGAAATCAAGAAGCGAATTCAAGAAGTTTCATCGTTTTGATTTCTAAAAGAAAGCTTATATCAAAACCCGTCAACCGATTGTCGACCGGGCATCGTAGTTAGTTTCGTCTTACAGTTTGTGAACGTTAGCCGCTTGCGGACCACGGTTGCCTTGAACGATTTCGAACTCAACCGCTTGGCCTTCTTCCAAAGTTTTGAAGCCGTCGCCTTGGATTGCGGAGAAGTGTACGAATACGTCGTCGCCGCCTTCTACTTGAATGAACCCGTAGCCTTTTTCTGCGTTAAACCATTTTACTGTACCTTTCAATGAAAACAACCTCCTAGATGTATCGCCATCAAGGGCGAATGCTTAAAGTATATCACCCTTATCAGGATAAATCAACAAGACCTAAATTATACGCAGCCTTATTTTTGTACGCGCAGCAGCTCTTTGGAACCGGGAATAAAAGGCAATTCGGAGAGCTCCAAAGACGCCTCGAATCCGTCCGTCCGCAGCTCTTCCAGAAGCCGGTCCAACATCGGATACCGATCCCATTGCAGTGTAATGACGGGATATACCCGCACCTCTCCGCCTGCACGGCATACCCTTAGCAGCTCACGCAGCGCGCGGGCATGAAAGTCATAGTCGAATTGCTCATGGTACAGAAATAAAAAGTGGCTGCACAGCACAAGCCCGAACGACTCGTCTTCATATGAAAGATGAGGCAGCTTGGCCGCCGTATACTTGCTTCCTTCGGAAGGGTGCGCATAATCGTCGGCAAACCGCTTCATCGATTCCTCCCGCATCGCACGATGCCGGTCCGGGTCGCCGTAGAACGTCCAATCAAAGCTCTCCCGCAGCTTGGTCAGCTTCCCGGTCGACACTTCGATTTCCGTCATCCCGTGGCGGTAAATTCTTTCTGCCGACAGCTCGTACATCGGATCGGCCGCTTGAGCCGCCAATCCGCGGGCAGCAGCTTCCGCTACAAACGACGAAGCTCCTGCGGCCACGTCCAAAATCGGACCCGCCTCCAGCAGCTCCGGCTTCAGCCTAAACATACGTTCGTACTCGGCAAACGACCGGCAGGTCATTGCCACTCCAATCTGCTCATACCCTCTGCTCATCTTTCTCCGCTCTCCTCTGCTCATGTATTGAATCGCTTGGCCCCCACCCGCCCTTCGGCTTGGTGCTGGAGCTTATTGGCATTTTATCACGGTCTATGGTGATTGACAATCGCAACATGGTTGCCCGCTTGGTTGAAGCCAAGATCAATTCATGCTAAGGTAAAGAGGTAGCAAGGGCTCTCTCACTCGCCCGTAACCATTGGAATAGAAAGAGGTAACAGCCTTGAAAAATCAGGGGATTAAAAAACATACGATCTACAAAAAAGACAAATGGAACATGCTGACGGTCGAGGTCAACGGAAAGCAGCTGATTTTAAGAGAAATTTCCGACCAGTGGGGCGAGGATTGCCACACGTTTCTCAGCCGTCCGGAGATGATGCATTGGGTGAACGAACGCTTCTCGAAGGAACGGTTCCAAGGCACCGACGAAGAGCGCGAGAGTATTATGGAAGCTTTCCGTCAAGTTTAATACGAAATTGGACATATTTTTGCTTGACGCCCGGCTTGTCCATTCGGTATAATGAGGGCAATTACATAAGGATGTCCTCCAAAGGGGAGTAGCTGTCACAGTAAAGTCGTCAGTTCGGGTTCTGGGAAGAGCCCCGGCTTTATTGGCAACGAAACGTTGTTAGCAAGACCTTTGCCATTGAGGTAGAGGTCTTTTTTGGTGGAAAATGACCTGTACCGATGTGGTAGAGGTCATTTTTGTGTAAATACTAACACCAACAACAACGTAAAAAGGAGTGGTAGGACATGGAATGGTTGTCCGTAGAATTTCTTCTCGCCCTGATGAACATTGTCTTGATCGACCTCGTGCTTGCCGGGGACAATGCCATCGTCATCGCACTCGCAGCGCGCAATTTGCCGAAAGAACAGCAAAAAGGCGCAGTCCTCTGGGGAACGGTCGGTGCCGTTATCATTCGTGTCATCGCCACACTCGCCGTCGTCTGGCTGCTGAAGCTGCCTGCCTTGCTGCTCATCGGCGGAGTCGTGCTGATCTGGATCGCCTACAAGCTGCTGGTGGACAAGAAAGACCATGCCATCGAAGCCAAACCGCAGCTCTGGCCCGCCATTCGTACGATTATAATCGCTGACGCGGCCATGGGCTTCGACAACGTCATGGCGGTGGCCGGCGCTTCCCACGGCAGCTCCCTTCTCGTTATACTCGGCCTCATTATCAGCGTGCCGATCATGGTATGGGGAAGCACCTTGTTTATCCGGCTGCTTGAAAGATTTCCTTGGATCATTTACATCGGTTCCGGCGTGCTGGCCTATACCGCGGGTTCGATGCTGACGGGAGACCCGCTAGTCAAGGAATGGTTTATCGCCAACCCGATCGTGAAATGGGGCTTGGTTGCCATCGTCGTCGTGGGCGTTCTCCTGGCGGGCTACTGGAAAAAAATCTATGGCTCCTTGGTATCCATTAACGAGAGCGGCCACCTGACGATCCCGCCCGATCTGGAGCAGGGAGCGGACATCCAACCGAACGACAGCTTTGAAGCGAAGCGAGATGAAAAAGGTCGCATGATTTTGGTGAAGTCGCGAGGCTGATCAGGTTGCTCTTGAACCTTGAAATAAGTGCTCGCTAAGCGGTAGAGTAACTGCCTCCGGCCGCTGTTGACAACGGGTTAAATGAATTGGATATATTATGGTAATAACCCGTTGTCAAAGGCGGCACGCAAGCTCTCCGACAGTTACTCTACCTTCTGTATGCATTATTTCAAAAGAAAGTTCAAAAACAAAAATCAGCCTCGCGGCTAGTATGGTGGGGCAACGACGAAAAGCCGGCACATTCCACTAGTGCCGGCTTTGCTGCGTTAAAGCTTAAATTTTCGCATGCGGAACGGGTGTTGCGGCAGTGCGGACGTCGATCAGCGCAGGCTTGCTGCCGGTCAGCGCCTGACGGAGAGATTGCTCGAATTCAGCCGAATTCGATGCCCGATAACCGGAGCCGCCACAGGCTTCCGCGATAGCTGCGAAATCGGGCGGCTGAAGCGCGCTGCCGGTCAGGTTCATGCCGGCGACGTTCATCCGGTCCCGCTCCATCGCGTAAGCGCCGTTGTTCAGAATAACCAGTACGATCGGCAACCGCAGCTCGGCCGCCGTCTGGAATTCCATCAGCGTCTGGACGACTCCCCCATCCCCTGCTACCGCGATCACTTGACGGTCCGGGTAGCAGAGCTTGGCGGCTATTGCCGCCGGCAAAGCAAAGCCGAGCGTCCGCCACCGGCCGGAAATCAGGATATCCTGCCCCGCCTTGGCTTGAAAGATACGATTGAACCATAGCGTATGATCGCCGGTATCGACGGCGACGATCGCTTGATCCGATACGTGATCCGCAATCGTCTTCATGACGCGCTGCGGCGGGATCGGCGTGCCATCGGCCCGGGTCTCGGCCTCGATTTGCCGTTTCCAGCCCGTGCATACGTCGTGAACCCGGGCACACCAAGCGCTGCGGTCTTTGGCCGAGAGATGCTCGGCAGCGGCGAGTTTGGGTACAATCTGCCCGAGGTTGCCGACGACGCCCTTATGCAGTGGATGACCGAGGCCGATCGTTTCCCGGTTCCAATCGATCTGAACGATCCGCGCCTGCGTCGGCACGTAATCGTCCGGCCACCATGTCGCACCGAGCATGACGATCAGATCGCTTTCGGACAGCAGGACGCTGGACGCCTCGCTGCCGGCTTGACCAAGGCCCCCCGCGTAGCATTCGTGGTCGTTCGGAAACAACGGCCGGGCGGGCAGCGTGGTGATGACGGCGGCCGACAGCTGCTCCGCGAGCTGAAGGATATGCTCCGCTGCCTGCTTCACGCCGCGGCCAATGAACAGGACCGGCCGTTCGGCCGAGGCGAGCAAGGCTGCCAATTCCGCAATCTCGCTGTCGGGGGTGGCCAGCGGCTGATGCAGGTGGGCGGCGTACGACTTTATCTCGCCTTTTACCTTCACCGAATACAAGTCCTTCGGGATGGACAGATGGGTCACCTGCCCTTGGAGCAAACCGTGGACGAGCGCCTGTTCCATCAATTCGGGCAGCGCGTCCGCATGCGTGACCAGCTCGGATTTACCCGCCACAGCGGCGTTGAGCTTTTGCTGATCAACATACTGCTTGACCCGGGTGCCGATCTTCGCCGTTTCGACCTGTCCCGACAGCGCCAGCACCGGCGCCCGATCCATGGCCGCATCGGCAAGACCGTTCAACATATTCGTTACGCCGGGGCCGCTTGTTGCAAGGCATACCGCCGTCCTTCCCGTCAGCTTGGCCTCGGCGGAAGCCATCAGCGCGGCTGCACTCTCATGCCGACAGGCCACATACCGGATCGCGTTCTGTTTTCCGAGCTCATCCAATAAACTTAAATTGGCGTCGCCGATGACGCCGTAGATCCGCTCTACCTTCCAAGCCTTCAGCTGCTCCAGGACGAACTGCGATACGGATAAGCCCGCTGTAGGCTTTTTTTTGTCGGCAAGCACTGGGGGCGCGGCAGCGTCCGCAAGGGTAGTGGGACTCACGCAATCACTCCTTTCGTTTTCGGGTATAGCGTTCCCTTTGAAACGTTTCCCGTTGCATTTTTTTCATGAGGAGTTAAAGGAAAACCGCCCGAATTGGCGAACATAGACAGTAAGAGGTGATAAGCTTTGAGCAATGGCGCATCGATCTTGACGTTCATGATTATTTCATTCTCGCTCGCGTTGATCTTAATCATGAAGAAAGATTCCCTTCCGGCGAACGTGAAACGGCCGCTGGCCATTTTGGCGCTGGTGATGGTATCGTTTTCGTTCGTGCTGATGATCTTTAGTTTTTTTTCCGGCGCGAAGTAAGCCAATAGACTTCTTTCCTTGAATTCCCTATACTTATATTTAACCCGCGCTCCGGCTATACTAACTAGAGCTTTCCAACGGACCCATAAACAGCTTGGAGCGTGAGCGGGTAATGCGATTGTTACCGTTGCTGCTATCGGGCGCGCTGCTCTCCGGTGTGGTGATCGGATCGGCAGCGGCTGCGAATCAAGCAGCTAAACCACTTCATTTGACAAGGAGGGCTCCCATGAATCAAGTACCGAAGCGGAGCGACGTTCCTGCGGAACACCGTTGGAACCTGGAAGACCTTTTTCCGAACCAGCAGGCCTGGGACCAAGAGCATCAAGAAGTAAAAAACGCGCTGCAGGAAATCGGCCGCTTTCACGGCAAGCTGAACGACCCGGCGGCCATCAAGCAGTGCTTCGAGCTGGAGGATAAAATCTCCCTACATACCGAACGTCTGTATGTCTACGCCAACATGAAGCATCACGAGGACATGGCGGACCCTACATATCAGGCCTTATCCGATAAATCGAAAAGATTGAGCGTCGAAGCCGGTGAAGCGACCTCGTTCATTTCCCCGGAAATTTTGAGCTTGTCGGACGACCAACTGCAGAAGCTGGTGAACGATCCCCAGCTCGCCTTCTACAAAAGGACGCTCGAAGAGCTGATCCGCGAGAAGCAGCACGTGCTCAGCAAAGCGGAGGAGGCGCTGCTGGCCCAGGTCGGCAACCTGTCGCAAGCGCCGAGCACGATTTACGGCATGATCAACAACGCGGATATCAAATTCCCGAAAGTGAAAAACGAAAAAGGCGAAGAGGTCGAGCTTACGCACGGCCGCTACATCCAATTCCTCGAAAGCCGTAACCGCGACGTCCGCAAGCAAGCTTTCGAAGCGATGTACGCCACGTATGCCAAGCAAAAGAACACGATCGCCTCGACGCTTGCCGCCAACGTGACGAAAAATATTTTTTACTCCAAGATTCGCAAGTACCCTTCCACGCTGGAAATGTCCCTGTTCGGAGACAACATCAAGAAGGAAGTGTACACGAACCTGATCGACACGATTCACGAGTCGCTGCCGCTCATGCACCGCTATATGGAGCTGCGCCGCAAGCTGATGAAGGTCGACAAGCTGCACATGTACGACCTGTTCGCTCCACTGGTCGAAGAATACGACATGGAGATTACGTACGAGGAAGCAAAGAAAACGGTCAAGGAAAGCTTGAAGCCGCTCGGCGAAGAGTATTTGAAGACCCTGCAGGAAGGCTTCGAAGGCGGCTGGATCGACATTTACGAGAATGAGGGCAAGCGCAACGGCGCCTACAGTTGGGGCGCATTCGGCACCCATCCGTATGTGCTCCTAAACCACAAGGACAACCTGAACAGCATGTTCACGCTGACGCACGAGATGGGCCACGCGCTCCATTCCTACTTGTCGGACGCGAATCAGCCTTACCGCTACGCGCAGTATACGATTTTCCTCGCGGAAGTCGCATCGACGCTGAACGAAGCGCTGCTGATGGATTATCTGCTGAAGAAGTCAACGGACAAGAAAGAAAAAATGTACCTGCTCACCTACTATATGGATCAGTTCCGGACGACGGTATTCCGGCAAACCATGTTTGCCGAGTTCGAGAAGATCATTCACGAAAAAGCGGAGCAAGGCGAAACGCTTACCCCGCAGCTGTTGAGCCAAATCTACTACGATCTGAACGTGCAGTATTACGGCAAGGATATGGCGGTAGATCAGGACATCGAGATGGAATGGGCGCGCATCCCTCATTTCTACAACAGCTTCTACGTGTACAAATACGCCACCGGCTTCTCGGCGGCCACCAGCTTTGCGAAGCAGATTTTGGACGAGGGCCAGCCGGCCGTCGACCGCTATCTCGGCTTCCTGAAAAGCGGGAGCAGCGATTACTCCATCAATATCTTGAAGAAGGCAGGCGTGGATATGTCGACGCCGGAACCGATCAAACAGGCGATGAGCGTATTCAAAGAGCTTCTGGAGCAAATGGAAGCGCTGGCGAAGTAAGCCGCCGACACAGGCCGAGTCCGGTATTGCCCGGCTCGGCCTTTTTGCCCCTTCATGCAGCAGTCAAAAGGAGACGATTTCGATGAGAGCCCAATGGATGTTGATCAGCACGTTGCTTTTTGCCCTTATTACCGCGGTATTCGCCGTTATTAACGTGGAGCCCGTCCGCGTCAATTTCTTGTTCACCCAAGCCGACATTCCACTTATTCTGGTCATTCTGGGATCTACCCTGCTCGGCGGCTTGATCGCCTTTCTGATCGGCTTGTTCCGCCAGATCAAGCTGCAGCGTAAGATCAAGCAGCTTGAGAAACGGCTGAACGAGGCGTCCTCCGAGCAAGCTCTGACCGTTACCGAAGACGCGGGAACCCGGCCGTTCCTTTCCGCCGACACAGACTTGGAGCATGTGGAAGACGGAAACAATTCGAGCAAATAACGTTTTCATACCGGATGTTTTTTAAATAGTCAAGAAATAGTAAAATTTATATTAAATCTGCCATAACCTTTCCATCCTCATTGATCAAAAACTCCACTTTCATTAAAATAGTAAGTGCGAGTTTATGGAACGATTTTCCTAGTTACTAGGACGTAATCCATGCAGGAAGGATGCCGGCAGCATGGTTGATCAATGGACGGATGCAGAGCAAACCCAATTATATTTCAGCGCGTTTAGGCTATCCGCAAGCGGTATGGCTTTCTTCTCGGAAGAAGGCCTATTTTTTCGTGTCAATCCTGCATTCGGCAAGCAAATCGGCTATCCCGAAGAGGCGTTGAACGGCAAGCCTTGGGAACCTGTTGTCCATCCCGAAGATAGAGAGCGGATTCATAGAATATTGAAAGAGTTGGCCGACGGGACGTCCGCAGCTCAGCCGTTCGAAGCAAGGCTTATCCGCCGCGACGGTACACTGGTCCCGTGTTCCGTCACGGCGCCGGTCGTGCCCCGGCCAAACGGATGGCCGGCTTCTCTGTTCGTCCAAATCCTGGAGAGCGATGCACAGAGCCGATTCGCGGCGCTTGCCCCCGGACGGGAAGCGAAATGTGAGACGAACGGAACAGGCAGCGATTCACTCTACCGGACTCTTGTAGAGCAAAGCACAGACGTTGTGTCGATGCACGATTTGTCCGGCCGTATTTTGTACATTTCTCCTTCTTGCCGTGTACTGCTTGGGTACGAGCCCGAAGAATTGATCGGGACCAGCGCCTACGATTTGTTTCATCCCGAGGATTTGACGAAAATCCCTGGAATGATGTCCCCTATGGAAACGGCGCCGAACTTGCCTTTGAGCTCCTACCGGATTCGCACGAAAAACGGCGGTTATGTCTGGTTCGAAACAAGCGGACGAATTGCAGATGACGAACACGATTCGGGAAACGGACAAACGGTGATCTGCATCTCCCGGGACATCTCTTCGCGCAAGCAAACGGAACAGCAGCTGATGAAAACCAACGAGCTGCTGCAAAAAATTTCTTCGATCGACGCGCTGACCGGGCTCGCCAACCGGCGCTTTTTCGATGAGCGGTTTGCCAAGGAATGGCGGCATGCCATGCGTTTCTCCACGCCGCTGTCCGTTATACTGCTCGATATCGACTACTTCAAGCGGTATAACGACACCTACGGACATCATGACGGCGACGCCTGCCTCCAGTATGTAGCCGAAGCGATGCGGCGCGCAGCCAAGCGTCCGGGCGACATGATTGCGAGATACGGCGGCGAGGAATTCGTCATCGTGCTGCCGGTTACGGACGGCCGGGGCGCGCTTTATGTAGGCGAGCGAATGCGCTCGGAAGTGGAACAACTGCGCATCCCTCATCGCGGCTCCGCCGTCTCCTCCTTCGTCACCGCGAGTCTGGGAGTAGCCACCATGATTCCCGTCCGCGACGTCTCGCCGCGGGAGCTGATTATCCGCGCGGACAAGGCGCTCTATCGGGCCAAGCAGGAAGGGCGGAACCGGGCTATAGCTTATCGCGACGAATAAACCGGTAAACCGCTCTTTTTCTTTTTGGAAAAGAGCGGTTTTTGATGAAACAATTTCTTCGGGGGGCGCGTCAGTAGGGGTGAACAAGAAGAGATTTCAAAAAGGATACAAAGAGGGTACGAAACATCAAAGGAGGAAAATCAAGTGCAGAAAAAAACACTCTTTGCAGGCATGTTGGCATTGACACTCCTTACTTCCGTCTCCCCGGCGCCTTTATCCGTGGCGGCGGACACGGGGCAAGCAATCATCGCGCTGACGCTAAACGGACAGCCCGTCAGCTTGTCCGTGCAGCCACGTTTGATCGGAAACACGCTGATGGTTCCACTCCGCGAGCTGTCGGATGCACTCGGTGTGCAGGTGCAGTGGGACGAAGCCGAACGCTCGGCCACGGCAACCAAAGCCGATCGCTCGATCAAGCTTCGGCTGGACAGCAAGGAAGCTTTCCGCGGAAGCGAAGCCGTCACGTTGGACGAAGCGCCCGCGCTCGATAATGGAAATATTTTGGTACCGCTGCGCTTTTTCAGCGAGTCGTTCGATTTTAACGTTTATTGGGACGGCCCGAACAAGCGCGTAACGATTGCCGATGCGGACAAAAGCTTGCCGACCGTCGGTTCGCGGGAACGGATGGAAGCGCTGCTTAAGGAGTCTGCCGCCGTTCACGGAAGCGGTCCCAGCATGATCTTGCGGGGCGACAATGCGATCGCGGTTACCGAGAAATCGTCCGCTGACGCACCGCAAGCTGCCGGCAGTGCCGCCAAGCAGGCTTCCGACGCAGCGGCTCCCGCCTACTCCGGCACAAATGTGCAAGTGCAGGGCGTCGATGAAGCGGACGTCATCAAGACGGACGGCACCTACATCTACCAGGTGAATCGCGACCGCGTTCTCGTGACGAAAGCTTCTCCGGCCGAAAGCATGAGCGTCGTCAGCACCGTCTACTGGGCGGACCCGAATTTTTATCCGCAGGAGCTGTACGTCGATAACAACTACCTCGTCGTTGTCGGCAACACATCCTATCCGACGTACGAGAAGCCGGGACCGATTCCTTATGACGCCAGCCCTGCGGTTTCTGCAGAGCCGGGCATCGGAACGGCCAAGAAGATGGTCGTATGGCCCGGACGCCCGACCCGCTCGACGACGAAGACCATCGTTTACGAGCTTGGCGACCGGACCCAGCTGAAGCAAGTCCGCGAGGCGGAGCTGGAAGGGCATTACGTCTCTTCCCGCAAAATCGGCGACTCGTTGTACGTCGTAACGAACAAGTCGATGAATTATTTTTGGATCATGCGCCAAGAGGCGGACTCCGCCGCGAAGCAGGCGAACGAATCGCTGCCGGCCTACCGGGATTCCGCTGCCGGAGACCAATTTATTACGATCGGCTATGAGGATATCCGGTACTTTCCGAAAGCCGTCGAGCCGAATTATTTGCTGATCGGCGGCCTCAAGCTCAGCAAGCCCGATCAAAAAATGCAGGTGACGAGCTATCTCGGCTCCGGGCAAAACGTCTACGCTTCTCCCGACAACCTGTATGTCACCGTGAGCGAGTACGAGCCACTGAAAGAGAATGAGCAGACGGTGCAGGCGGACGGCAAAACCACCTTCATCCCTGCGCCGCTTAACTTGACAAGCGCCATATATAAATTCGGCATGGACAACGGGACGGTCCGGTATGTCGGGCGCGGCAAAGTGCCGGGACATGCGCTGAACCAGTTTTCGATGGATGAGCACAACGGCTATTTCCGCATCGCCACCACAAGCGGCGACATGTGGCGGAACGACGAGCATACGTCGAAAAATAACGTGTATGTGCTGAACGAATCGCTAAGCGTCGTCGGGAAGCTGGAAGGCTTGGCCCCGGGCGAGCGTATCTATTCCGTACGCTATGCCGGGAACCGCGCCTATATGGTGACGTTTAAAAATACCGATCCGCTGTTCGTCTTGGATCTGAGTAACCCTCAAGCGCCGGCTATGCTCGGCAAGCTGAAAATTCCGGGCTACAGCGACTATCTGCATCCGTACGACGAGAACCATCTGATCGGCTTCGGCAAGGAAGCTGTAGAGGTCGCTAACAAAAAAGGCGACGGCTCGGACACGGTCGCTTTCTATCAAGGCATGAAGCTCGCCCTGTTCGATGTATCCGATGTCGCGAATCCGAAGGAGCTGTTCAAGGAAACGATCGGCGACCGGGGGACCGAATCGCCGTTGCTATACAATCATAAAGCGCTGCTGTTTTCCAAGGAGAAGCAGCTGCTGGCCTTCCCGGTCACGGTTGCGGAAGTGAAAGATAAGACCGGCGCCAACACGCAGGAAAACGCATCGAAATACGGGGACTTCACCTTCCAAGGCGCTTATGTTTACGGGCTGGATCTGCAAAAAGGCTTCCAGCTTCGCGGCAAAATTACGCACTTGACGGGAGACGATATGAACAAAGCGGGGCAGCACTGGTACGGCAGCGAACGCAATATCGAGCGCCTGCTGTATATCGGCGATACGCTGTATTCGTCCTCGCCCGATATGCTGAAAGCGAACGATTTGAGCACACTACGCGAAGTCGGTTCGCTGCAGCTTCCGGCCTGGAAGCCGCGCAATCCGTAACGGTTGGCTTTTTGTCCTCCATGGGGTACAATGACCGAAGTGACATTTATCCGCTTGGAGGACTGCTTAAGCCATGGTAACTACCGTTATCGTCATCAGCATTATCGTCGCGCTGCTTATCTCGGGCATCACCATGTATGTAACGAAGCTTGCTTATTCCCGCAAGGAAGAGGATTAAACCGCTGTTACAGCCACAGCGAGAGTAGGAGAGCTACGGCACCGCCAAACGCCGAGCTTAAAGCGTTAACCGTGTCGTTGGTCATGAACGCCAACCCCCGGATTCGAACCGCCGCTGCCTCGCAGTGGCGGTTTTTTTCGATTTCTTTCCCGCAGACGCGGCAGCGGTACATGACCTGAACCACCGCCCCGAGCCACGAGTCGGCCAGCGACCCGGCGAGGCCCCCAACCAGCCCAAGGACGCACAGGCCGGCCGCCGACCGGACGGAGGCCGCCCACGCAGGGGCGTCCCCTGCCTGCTCCGGCTGAAGCGCCGCCAGCGCCCATGCGACGGCTCCGATAAACAAGCCGCCGGCCGCGGATGCGGCAAGTCCTAGCGGCGATACGCCGCCGGAAGTGCCGGGCGGCACCGGACGGCCGTTGACGATGGACCGGGGGGCCGTCCGGCTGAGGCCGCCGATCTCCGTCGCCCACGTGTCCGCAGTCACCGTTGCCATCACGCCGATGTAGACGGCCCACCAGGCCGGATGCGGTATGAATGCGGCTCCCAGACAAAGAGCGAGCCCCAGGCCGCCGTTGGCAAGCACCTGGCCGGCATCCCTCCGTCCGGATTTGGCATAGCCGCTCTCGGCGGCCGCCTTCTTCTTGCTCTTCCACTTCGACAATACCGAGGACGAGATAAAAAATGCAATCAGCGTCCCGAACCAAGCCAAGCTTCCTGCCGCATACATCAGCGTTCCGAGCAGGACCGCAGCGGCAGCCCCCGATCCGGACAGCGATCGTTTCCTGTACGCCGCCCCGGCAATCAGAACGCTTCCTGCCAATCCGATGATCCAATGCTGCAATTCATCCGAGCCCCTTTCAACCCCATGTAATATGATCGTAAAAAGCCGGATGCGGCAGAGCCCTCTTCGTTCCAGGACCCGCTACTTCCCGATCTTGGCCGTAAAAGCGCCGAAAGCACGCTCCCCCCAGAACAGCTCGAAACGGTCTCCGTCATTCACCGCCCCAACGCCCGCAGGCGTACCCGTGTAAATGATATCCCCTTCACCCAAGCCGTAATGTGCGGCGATATAATCTACGATCACCTGTAGATCAAAAATCATGTCGTTCAAATTCCCCCGCTGTACTTCCTGACCGTTCCGGTTCAAGGAATACTCTACCTGCTTGACTTGCCCGAAGCCGGGAAACGGACGGAATCCGGTCAGCGCGGCCGAGCCTTTAAACCCTTTGGCCGGGAGCCAGGGGTGGCCTTTCTTTTTCAACGCCGATTGCACGTCCCGCAAAGTAAAATCGATGCCCAGCGCCAGTTGGTCCACCAACTCGTCCACGGTGATGCCCTCTTTATACGCTTGTCCGATCCGGAGCACCAGCTCGGCTTCGTAATGCACCTCGCCCCGTCCGCCGGGCAGCTCGATTTCGCCGCCGTCAATCGCCGCCAGTGCATGGGTCGGCTTCGTAAAAATCATCGGCTCCTCCGGAATATCGTTGCCGAGCTCAGCCGCATGCAGTCCGTAATTGCGTCCTACGCAATAAATGTTGCGAATCGATTCGTTCATCTTCGGATCGTTCCTTTTCCGTTAAAATAAGACTCCGCCTTCATTATAAGCCCGGCTTGGAGGAATCTCAACGCTTGCGCATCGTAAAAAACGGCCGCCCCCATGCGAATGGAGCAGCCGTTTTACGTTCATCCGGATGTTTTCCGGTCTTCCTCCGTCTTGCGGGTTTCACCGGAGGATTTTGAAGATTCGTTCGTCTTTTTGGAATCGGTCGATTTCTTCGGATCTTCGGCAGATTTCTTGGTGCTTTCAGTCGATTTTTTACCGCCCTCGGACGATTTGGCGCCTTCCTCGGTCTTTTTCTTGCCCTCGGTATTCTTGCCGGTTCCCTGCGACTTGCCCGATTCTCCTGTCTTCCCGGTCTGCGTTTTATCCGCATCCGTCTTCTTCCCCGTATCCGTTGTCTTCCCGGTCTCGGACTTCTTGCCCTGCTCGGCCTTCTTCGGATCGGCGGCTTTGCCGGAATCGGCAGGCTTTTTCGCCCCGTCCGCAGGCGCTTTGACGGCTGTTTTGGACGTTCCGCCGACGATGCCCGTCTCCTTCTTCACAGGCGGCTTCTCTTCCGCGTCGGATGGAATACTGCGGGTCTCCCCAAGCGTAATCCGCCCTTCCTTGTCGATCTGCGCATTGACGGACAAGTTCGTCAGCTTCTCGAACAGCTTGTCGCGGGCCTCGTCGACCATCGGGACCGGCTGGGCCCACTTGGTCAGAATCGGCACCATGCTTAGATCGCAGCTTCGTTCCTTGGTGCAGGAGGCTTCCAAAATCATGCTTTCCCAAGTATTCGGATTATCATTGGTAGTAAATATAAAATTGCCCATGCTGTAGGCGATCCATTTGCCCTTGTACTGCTCGAAGCCTTGAACGACATGCGGGTGGCTGGCGACGACGAGATCTGCGCCCTCATCGATATACTGCCTTGCCAGATCGGTCTGCGACTTGACCGGATACGCCTTGCGCTCTTCTCCCCAATGGGCGATAACGACAACCAGATCCGCCTCGGCTCTCGCCTTGCCGATGGCTTCAAACGCCAGCTTCGTGCTGTAGGTTTCCGCCATCCCCGGCTTCGATTTGCCGGCGTACCAGCTCGTATCGGGAATGACCCGGCTGAAGCCGAGGAAGGCAATCTTGATGCCTTTTTGCTCCGTAATCACGTAGCTATACGCTTCGTCCGAATTCCGGCCCGCGCCTACATGCTTGATGTCCTGGGCATCAAGGTAATCCAGCGTATCGAGCAGCCCTTCGACGCCATAGTCCATGCTGTGGTTGTTGGCCAGATTCACCAGATCGACGCCCGCACGCTTCAATTCAGGGAGCGACTGCGGCGACGACCGGTACACGTATTCTTTCTCTTGGACTTCGCCTCTTGTCGTGATCGGCGTTTCCAGATTCGCTACCGTAATATCCGCCTTCTCCAAGTACGGCTTGACATGCTTGTACGGATAATCGTAGCCGTTCTTTTGGAGCAGGTCATCCACCTTGCTGCCGAACATGACATCGCCCACGAACGTGAGCTTGACTTTCGGGGATGGCTCCTGAGGCGCCGTCGCTGCACCGCTATCCGCTGCCGGCGGCTTCTCCTGAGTGACGCCCGGAGTCGTCGTCGCAGGCGGCTTGGACATCGCTTCGATCTTCGGAGGCAATGCCAGCCCGCCCTCTTTGTCCCCCTCCTGCGGAGGGTCCAGCTTTTGAATCAAATATGCGAAGGCGCCAGCCGTGATGAGGCTTAACAAGCCAATTTTTA
This sequence comes from Paenibacillus oleatilyticus, assembly GCF_018998565.1. Lineage (GTDB taxonomy): Bacteria > Bacillota > Bacilli > Paenibacillales > NBRC-103111 > Paenibacillus_G > Paenibacillus_G oleatilyticus. Next base: position 17,787 of record NZ_JAHNZO010000016.1, read on the forward strand.
TCCAGAGCGTTCTGTTCTGCTTCTGCTCCTGTTCATGCTTTTGCTTACGCGATTGCTCCGTATCAACCGGTTCCTTCTGAATCTTAACCTACCCCTATCCTATCCCGCTGCGAATCAGCGCATATGTTCTCTTTTCCCATTATAGCAAATCGTCCGCCTGTGGTCATGGGGCACAAATACCTAAAAAAAACGATTGCCAAGCCCCCCCTTATTCTGGTAACATAGATTTTCTCTCGACTTTTTAGGCAACTCACCTCAATCCGCCTCATCCCTCGCCGAACCCGGCGAACCGGGCTTCGCTGCCGTTACCAGCAAAGCTCCAATCCAAGCTTACGGAGGTGTCTATGCTTTTCCCTGTCTTAATGAAGAAAGCGTTCGCACGCAATCTGCAGTACCGCTTGTCCCATGCGGTCAATACGGTCGCCAGCATCGTGTTCGGGCTGATCTACGTCTCGATCTGGCAGGGCATCGGACAGCAGGACGGCATGCACGGCTACAGCCTGCAAACCGTCATCCATTATGTCGCGCTGAATCAAGCGACGCTGTGGGTAACCTTGTTCGTGACCAACGGGCTTGGAATCGAGCGCTCCGTACGTACCGGACAGATCGCAACCGACTTGATGCGTCCGGTTCATCTGTTTTACCAGTTGATGTGCCGCGAATGGGGACAAATCGGTTACCAATTGCTCTACAAAACGATCCCCATCTACCTGATTTACATATGGATGCTCTCGCTTCCGGTTCCACGCAGTACCGGCACCTGGCTTGCTTTCGCCACGGCGCTTGCGATGGCCGCCTATATGAACATTTGCGTGAATTACCTCATCGGCGTAACGGCCCTCTGGACTACCGAATCGACTTGGCTATTTTGGGTTCACAATTCCATCTCAAGCGTGCTTTCCGGCTTTCTCATTCCGATCGAATGGCTGCCGCACTGGCTTCAGCGCATCGCTTACATGACACCTTATCCGTACATGCAGTACATTCCAAGCAAAATTTATTTGGGCCTTGCTTCCCCGTCCGAAATGTACGGCGGCCTTTTGTGGTGCGTACTGTTCACTGCGCTTTGCCTCGCCGCAACCGCTGTCGTACGGAATAAAGTGGAGGTGCAGGGCGGATGAGCACGGTACGCATGTTTTTGCTGCTGGTCAAAGCCAGCGTCCGCAGCCGGATGCAGTATAAATTCAATTTCTGGCTATCCACCGTGCTCGCGGCCCTTGTCAGTGTGATGGACTTTTTGCTGCTCTCCGTGATTTTATGGAAATTCGACTCGATTCAAGGCTGGAGCTTGTACGAAATCGGCTATTTGTACGCCACCATCCTGCTGTCCAAAGCGCTCTACCGCAGCTTCGCCAACGACGTGCATCATTTGGAAAAATATTTGGTCTCCGGCGATCTGGACCAGCTGCTTGTCCGGCCGATTCCCGTCTTGCTGGCGCTGATGTCGCAAAATTTCCGCCTGATGCTCGGCGAATGGGTGCAGGGCGGCATCATCCTGACGCTCTGCTTAGGACAAATGATAAGCTCGGGACAGGTGACCGCAGCCGCCATTCCGCTCACGCTAGTCGTTCTGGTGACGGGCGCAGCGCTACTGTTCGCCATCGGACTCGGCACCGCAACGTTCGGCTTCTGGACGACGCGGGTCAGCGAACTGCAAAACTTGACCGAAGATGCCGCAAACAAAGCCGTGCAGTATCCGATGGAGCTGTATCCCGGTTGGCTGCGGACCTTGCTACTCACCTTGATCCCCGTCGGGATGGCGAACTACATGCCGGCGCTTTATATCGTGAAGGGCCAGCTCGGCTGGTGGCTGCTGCCGGCCGTCATGGCTTTTGCCGCCGTCTTCCTGTGGCTCATGCTGCGGTTTTGGCGGTTCGGCCTGAGCCGCTACCAGAGCAGCGGAAGCTGATTTTCCACAGACTTCCACACTTCCAGATCTGAAAGGAGCGAATGAACCGATGATTGAGGTTAAGCATTTACATAAAAGCTTTCGCATTCCCGCCCCCCATTTAAGCCGGTGGGAACGGATCAAAGCGGCCGTGACCGGAGGCGGGGCGGAAAAAACGGCGGTCCGCGATATCAGCTTCACGGTCGGTACGGGCGAGTTCGTCGGGTATATCGGTCCGAACGGCGCCGGAAAATCGACGACGATCAAAATGTTGACCGGCATTCTGCACCCGACCTCGGGCGAGGTGCGGATCGACGGCATGAGCCCGCATAAGGACCGCCGCCGGGTCGTTTCCCGGCTGGGTGTCGTCTTCGGCCAGCGCAGCCAGCTGTGGTGGGACTTGCCGGTGCGCGATTCGTTCGATATTTTGTGCGCGATGTACCGCATCGACCGGCAGCGGCAGCAGCGGACGCTGGCGGAGCTGGACGGGCTGCTCGGCCTCGGCGAATTCGCCGATACGCCGGTCCGCAAGCTGTCGCTCGGCCAGCGGATGCGGGCCGATCTTGCCGCCGCATTGCTGCACGAGCCGGATATCCTGTTCCTTGACGAGCCGACCATCGGACTGGACGTCATCGCCAAGCGCAACATTCGCGGGCTGCTGTCCAAAGTAAACCGTGAGCTCGGCAAGACGGTGCTGCTGACGACTCACGATATGGACGACATTGAGCAGCTCTGCGACCGCGTCATGGTGATTAACCACGGGTCGCTGGCGTACGACGGAACGATCGGCGAGCTGCGGGAGCGCATCGGACTGCCGACGATTCTGCGCGTATCGTTTGAAGCCGAAGTTTCTCCGGGCGTTGCCACGGAGCCGGAGTTAGGCTTCACCGTTGCGGAAGCGAACGGCTGCGAGCTGACCGTCCATTTCAACCGGCAGGAGCTTCCTGCCTTAGAGGTACTCCGCCGGCTGGAGCCATATGGAACGGCCCGCGACGTTCATATGGAGGAGCCGGATTTCGAAGAGATCATTCATAAAGTGTACTAGGACGCCGACAAAGCTGCAAAAAATAAGAACCTTCCGGGAATGCCGTTCTCCGAAGGTTCTTTGCATGTGCTATAATGGAAGGATCCGCCACTTGGCAGCAGCAGAAACAGGAGGAACCTATACATCATGGACAAAATCGCCGTCATTTCCGACATCCACGGCAACTTGCCTGCGCTGGAGGCGGTCGTTCGGGATATTCGCCGCCGCCGTATCCGGCGTATCGTCTGCCTCGGCGATCTGGTCGGCAAAGGGCCTCAGCCGTGCGAGGCGGTAGACCGCATTCGCGAGTTATGCGAAACGACGGTGCAGGGCAACTGGGATCACGGCATCAACAACCCCCAGGATAAGGAAACCGGCTTGTGGCAGCAGCGCCTGCTCGGGACAGAGCGGCTTCGCTACTTGCGGGAGCTGCCGTTTTCCGCGGAACTGCGGCTAAGCGGACGCCGCGTACGGCTCTTTCACGCTTCCGCGCAAAGCATTTATCATCGCGTGATCCGCAAGGCTAATAAGAAGGAAAAGCTAGCAATGTTCCAAAATACGGACCAGACGGGCGGGTTTGCGGGCACGGAGCTGACACCGGATGTCATCGGCTACGGAGATATCCACGTTCCTTACGTCCAGACGCTGAAGTCGAAGGCGGGACAAGGTCTGCTGCTGTTCAACACCGGCAGCGTCGGCGCGCCTTACGATGGGCTCCCTTATGCGAGCTATGCCATTCTGGAAGGAGAGACGTCGCATCCGGCCTGCCTGGAGCCTGCCCCGTTCTCCGTACAGCTCGTCCGCGTGCCTTATGACGTCGAGCAAGCCGTCGCCATCGCCGAACGCGTCGGCCTGCCCAATCTGGAGCGGTTCGTTGGCGAAATTCGCAGCGGGATCGAGCGGAAATAACGGGCTGGCATTCGTCGTCATGTCCGGGACAACCAACCGTCTCTTGCCCCGAACACGTTTGCATCGCAGAAATAATGAGAGTATACTCGAAGCATGTCGAACGATACATTACATAGACCAGCACACAGAGGACGGCAAACATCTTCTTCGGTTTGCATGCGATGGTCAGCTTGAAAAGAGGCGAACTCGCGTGGCGAAATGGCAGGTTAACTTAATCGTATTATGGGTGGGACAATTTTTGGTCATGGCCGGCATGACGATGATTGTTCCTTTTTTGCCTTTGTATTTGCAGGAGCTGGGCCTCCATGACCCTCATAGCGTTGCTACTTGGGCCGGGGTCATCTTTGCGGGGAATTTCGTCACCTCCTTTATCTTTCAACCGATCTGGGGCGGACTCGCCGACCGGTACGGACGCAAAGTGATGCTGCTGCGCTCCGGCTTCGGCATGGCGATTGTCATGACGCTGATGGGCTTCTCGACCAGCGCCTGGCATCTGCTGCTTCTCCGGCTCTTGAACGGTACGGTGTCCGGCTTCGTGCCCGCGGGAGTCGCGCTGATGTCGGCCACCACGCCGCGGGAGAAGGTCGGCTTCGCGATGGGCACGCTGCAATCCGGCTCCGTCGCCGGATCGATTCTCGGGCCGTTTCTCGGCGGACTGCTGGCAGAATGGATCGGGTTCCGCAACATTTTCTTCGTGACGGGCGCGACGCTCTTCGCCGCCTCGCTGCTTGCAGCGCTGCTGGTGAAGGAAACGTTCGACGCGAAAAAAGCGCTTCAGAAGCCGAAGCAGTCCATGCTGGCGGCGTTCAACGAGCTGCGGCGCATTTCGCAGCTTCCTTCGCTGTACTCCGTCACCTTCTTGATCCAGTTCTCGCTGCTCAGCGTCATGCCGCTTCTCCCGCTGTTCGTTCAGCAGCTTCACGGACAGGACGAGATGCTGGCGTTCTACGCCGGTCTGGTCGGATCGGTGACCGGCTTCTCCAATATGATCGCTTCGCCGGTATTCGGCAAATTGTCCGATCGGATCGGACCGGAGAAAATTCTCGTAACTTGCCTGCTCGGCGCCGCCGTAGCTTCGGTCCCCCAAGCCTTCGTGCATAACGTGTGGCAGCTCTGCGCGGCCCGGTTTTTCCTCGGCATTTTTCTCGGAGGACTGCTCCCTACGGTGAACGCGCTCATCCGGAAATATACGCCGAACGGGATGGAAAGCCGCTCCTACAGCTTCAACACAAGCGCGCTTGCGCTCGGGAACATGCTGGGCCCCGTCGTAGGCGGAGCAATCTCCGGCGTGATGACGATCCAGCAGCTTTTTCTTGTTTCGGCCGTTCTGCTCTTGATTAATGGCTTGTGGGCCCGAAAATCGATTTTGCTCCGACAAAAATCGACCCCCTCCCCTTCATAACCACGCTTATCGCAATCAGCCTGTAAGCCTTTGGTGCTTTGTCATCCTGGGCTTACAGGATTTTTTTGCCAAAAATCTATGATTTTCCGCCTATTTTCTCCGAAAATTTGACAAATTAGTGAACTTTAATGAAAACTTAATAAATAAATTATGCCATTTTTCCTAACAAGAAGGAAAATGTATCCGATAATAAGAATGTAAGAAATAGTAAAGAAAATTAAATATTTTTTTCCTCCTGCTTACCTTATGGATGGTGTTTCCAAAGGAGGTGAACCAGAAATTCGCTTATGATCCGTCATCTGTCGTTCCACCGGGAAGTATCCAATTCAACAGAGAAAAGAGGAAGATAATTTATGAAGCAATCACAAGTTGTTGAGACGATTTCGACGATCATCGCAGAAGAACTTGAGAAAGCAAAAAAGTCGAATCCTTTTTTCACCCGATTTCCCGAGAGCGCGCAACCGGAGGATTTCAAATGGTGCATGCACCTATACCACTTGTCCAAGCATTTCGGAGAGCTTCTTAAACTGCGCTGGGAGCGGTTCCCGGACGTCGATCACGATGTTTTCTCCACCCATTACAAGGAAGAGAAAGACCACGCCGAGATGCTCCGCAAATGGATGACGGATTTGGGGCTTGACGACCCCGAACAATCGTTTCCGAATTATGAGACCGAGGACTTCATTTCGCTCCAGTACCGCGCTGTCAGCTCCATGAGCGAAAACTTGTCGCTGCTTCTCGTGAACAGTACGGCGGAAGGCTACGCCCACGCCATGTACCTGCACGCCTACGCGATTTTGAAAAGAGCCGGATTTACGAATCTGGAGTATTGGGAAGTACACTGCGTGGCGGACGAGGAGCACAGCAACGTCTATCATCTCATTCAGGATATGAACGATACTGAACTAAAGGAAGCCGAGCATTTGGTTCGATATACGTGCCGTTCGCTCGATATCATGCTCGCGTCCTGGTTTAAATAGGAGGAATAGATTGATATGGCATTCGAAGACGTTTTTAAGTATCACATTGATCGCACAAACCATGTTTTGTCCTGGCAGGTACTCGATTCGTTGACAGTGGAGGATGCTACCGAAGCAAGCAAGCTGGTAAAAAGCAGCCTTTCTACGATGAGCGGAGCCAAGCTCCTCGTCGATAACCGGTTCATGATCAAGAACGGCCGACCGATTGTCTTCTCTCCCGAAGTGAACGCGATCTGGGAGCAGCTTCAAGGCGGCATTTTGCCTCAAGTATCCCAGTGCGCCGTGCTGTGCAGCGGAGCGATTATGAAAATGCAAATGGACCGCATCGCGCGGGCGTCCGGATTTATCGACGTGCTCCAGAGCTTCTGGAACGACGATCCGAGCGTCATGAAAAAGGAAGCCTACGTCTTTCTGGGCATTTCGTCCAACGAGCTGATCGACAGGCCCGTAAGCGTATAAATGCGGTATATATAAAGAAGGCCGGGAAACGCTTGAGGGCGCTTCCCGGCCTTCTTTTATTGCTTGCGCGAGTGCGCGAAGCGAAGCTCTCTAGCACCGTGCAATCAGCTCCGCAAGAAGCGCCGTACGGAACGGAATTTCGTCTATCCGGACGTACTCGTCTGGCGAATGGGCGTAATCGCCCCGCGCCCCCAGCCCGTCCAGCGTCGGCGTGCCGACGGCAGCGGTAAAATTGCCGTCGCTGACGCCACCCGTATGCGTCTCCTCCAGCTCGACGCCGAATTCGGCGCGGGCAATCTGCCGGGCCAGCGCAAACAGCGCCGCCGTCCGTTCCGTCCGCTCCATGGGCGGACGCATCATCCGGCCGGTCAGCTGCAGCCGGGCCTCCGGCAGTACAGGAACGAGCCCGCCAAGCGCCGATTCGATTCTCCGGGCTTCCTCCGCCGTGGCGACGCGGATGTCGATCTCCCCTTCCGCATGCTCCGCCACAACGTTGGAACCGATGCCTCCCTTGACGACACCGACGTTCACCGTCGTCCCGACCGCGGGATCGGTCAAGGCATGCAGCCGCTGGATCTGGCAAGCGAGCTCCTGGATCGCCGAGACGCCCTTTTCCGGATTCACGCCGGCATGCGCGGAAACGCCCTGCACCGCAAGCTTAAACCGGCCGCTTCCTTTGCGCGCCGTCTTCAGCGCACCGCTTGGCTCCATCGGCGGCTCCAGCACGAAGGAGACGGCGGACTTCCTGGCCTGCTCTTCGATAAAAGCCCGGGACGTCGGACTGCCGAGCTCTTCGTCGCTGTTGAGCAGGAGCACGATTTTTTTATCCGCCGGGAACCGCCCCGACTCTTGCAGCGCCTTGATCGCAAACATCGCCTGCATCAGTCCCGCTTTCATGTCGTAGACCCCGGGCCCGTAAGCGCGTCCGTTCCCGATGCGAAACGGCCGGCGCAACGCTTCTCCTTGCGGCCAAACCGTGTCGAAGTGGCCGACCAGCAAAATCTGCTTCTCCCCTTGCCCTGCCTCGCACAGAAGCCGGTCGCCGTATACTTCGTTCGGGACCCGGACGACCGTTCCTCCCGTAATTTCCTTGAATTGGCCCGCGTACCAGTCCGCCATCCGGTCGTTCAGCGCTTTGTCGGCGGACGGCGAATCCATATTGACGCTTGCTTCAAGCCGCGCCAGCATCTCGGGCAAATATTGTTCAATCCGATCTTTTATTGACTTCACACCGCAGCATCTCCGTTAATGGGAATGCGAATTCGATCCGAACAAACGGTCCAATCCGTATGCCCTTTCCAATATAATGATGAACACCAAGCTTAGTAAAATCACGACAGACGATACGGACGCGACGAGCGGGTCCAGCGTTTCCTGCATATAGCTGAACAGCGCCATCGGAAGCGTCGTTGTCGTCGGGGAAACGAGAAATAACGACACCGTCACGTTATCGAACGAAGTCAAGAAAGCGAAAATCATGCCGGATATAATCGCCGGCTTCAGCAGCGGCATCGTGATGTCCCAGAAGACGTTCAAGGGCTTGGCGCCCAAAATGTAGGCCGCCCTCTCTAGCGTATAATCGAAGGAGCTGAGCCCCGTCAGCACGAGCCGGACCACGTACGGAATCGAGATCAACGTGTGCGCGAGCAGCAGCCCGGTGAACGTGCCGGCCAGCCCGATCCGCGTGAAAAAAAGCAGCGCCGCAATCCCGATGATCAGCGCGGGAACGGTCAGCGGCGACAGCATCAGCCCGTTGATCAGCCCTTTGCCGGGAAACTTGTACTTGTGCAGCGCCAGTCCCGCGATGGTGCCAAGCAGCGTGGAAATGACGGCGGTCAACGCCGCCAACTCCAGGCTGAACCAGAACGAATCGACGAATTCCGGGCGGTCGAAAATTTTGACGTACCACTGAAAGGAGAATCCGACCGGCGGAAACGACAAATATTTGGCCGATGTCAGCGAGGTCGGGATAATGACCAGCAGCGGCGAAACAACGAACAAGACGACGATAAACGTAATGAGGCCGAGCGGCGAAAATCGTTTTGTCATGAGGAGAACACCTCTTTATAGCGCCGCGTTTCGATAAGCCGCGTGAACAGCGAGACGAGCGCGATAGTCGAACCGAGCAGCAGGAACGAAAGCGCCGCTCCCAGCGGCCAGTTGAGCTGGGCCATAATTTTCTCGTAAGCGATGACCGGCAGCACTTTCACGGATGTGCCCCCCATCAGCGCAGGCGTAACGAACGCGCTCATCGACAGGCTGAACACGAGCGTCGTTCCGGCGACGATGCCTGGCAGTGTGAGCGGAAGCGTTACCGTGAAAAACGTGCGCACCTTGCCCGCGCCGAGAATGCCGGCCGCTTTATAGAGCGAGCCGTCGATCTGGTACAGACTCGTCGCGATGGCGAGAATCATGTACACGATCAAGGAATCGGTCAAGCCGATGACGACGCCGAGCTGGTTATAGAGCAGCTTGAGCGGCGTGTCAATGAGCCCCAGCTTCAGCAGCGTGCTGTTGATCCAGCCCTTTTCGCCCAGGATGACGACCCAGCCGAAGTTCCGGATGACGACGCTGATCAAGTGCGGGGAAATAATCAGAAACGTAATGATCCCGCGCAGCTTGCCCGACGTCTGGGCCATGAACATCGCCACCGGATAGCCGAGCACCAGACAGGCCAACACCGAGAGCAAGCCCATTTTTACAGTTCGCCATAAAATTTGAAGATAATAAGGATCTTTGAAGAAGATCGTATAGTTTTCCAGCGTGAACTGCCCCTGTTTTCCTTCCAGACTGAGCAGAAAAATATAAAGCATCGGCAGCAAAAACACGCCGGCGACGACGGCCAGACTTGGAAGCAGCAGCAGGGCGGCGCTCCGGACAGCGGATGACTTGCCTTTACCCATGGGTCTCATGCCCCTTCCTTGGGAAAACGAACACGTCCTCCGGCTTCCATTCCAGCCATACCGAATCGCCGACCGACCATTCGCGGTCCTGACGGTCGGAAGGAATGCGCACATTCAGCGAATACCGGCCGACCTGGACTTCGCATTCGGCGTAAGCTCCAAGGAAGGAGATCAGTTGGACGACGCCCTGCACCCGATTGACGATGCCGGAGGAATTCTCGCCGCTCTCAACCGCAAAGCCGATCCGCTCGGGACGGACATAGACGGAGACGGCGTCCCCCGCTTGAAGCGCAATGCCTTTGAACGCAGCCCGAAGCGGATGCCCGTCCTCCGTGACGAGCGACAGCGTCTGGCTTCCCATCGCCTCCACTTTGCCGGACAACCGGTTCGATTTGCCGATGAACGTATGTACGAACTCGGACGCCGGGCGGTTGTAAATCTCCCACGGGGTGCCGATCTGCTCCACCTTGCCGTGATCCAGCACCACAATCCGGTTGGACAAGTAAAGTGCCTCTTCCTGATCATGCGTCACGAAGATGGTCGTCAGACCGATCTCCTGCTGCAACCGCTTTAACTCGTCGCGAAGCTCTTCGCGAAGCTTGGCGTCCAGATTGCTTAGCGGCTCGTCCAGCAGCAGCAGCGACGGCTCGGTCACGAGCGCGCGGGCGATGGCGATGCGCTGCCGCTGGCCTCCCGAAAGCTGCTTCGGATAGCGGTCGGCCACGTGAGGCAGCTTGACCAGCTCCAGCACCTTCCGCACCCGCTCCTGCATTTCCGCCTTCGGCGTCTTACGCAGCTTCAGCCCGTACGCCACATTTTCAAAGATCGTCATGTGCGGGAACAACGAATACGTCTGAAACACCATGCCAAGATCTCTTTTGTTGGACGGCACGCCGTTCATCTTTTTGCCCTTAATGATCAGCTCGCCCTGATCCGGCTCAAGAAAGCCCGCGATCATATTGAGCGTTGTCGTTTTGCCGCAGCCTGAAGGACCGAGGAACGAAACGCATTCCCCCTGCTCCACCTGCAGATTGAACTGTTCCACGACCACGTTGGATCCGAACTTCTTCTGGATGCCCTTGAGCTCCACATCGATCGTTTTTATCATATCGTTCACCTATTTTCCGACTTTCGGCGCAATTTCTTTATTGAAGCGGTCGAGCCACTCCGGCGTTTTGCTGCTGATAACCTCGTAGTCGAATTTGACGGCTTTCTTCATGTCGAAGCTCAGCTTCTTGGAAATATCCATCGGCAGATTTACCTTGGTTGCCGGATTGTAGTACAGCTTGGTTGCGTACATCGCCTGTACTTCGTCCGACAGCAGGAACTCGATGAACAGCTTGGAGGCGTTCGGGTTTTTCGCGCCTTTGACCATCGACGCTACGGTAGGCACCAGGTTTGCGCCTTCCTTCGGAATGACGAATTCGAGATCGAGACCGGCGTCCTTCTGCACCAAGCTGCGCGCCATCGTCCAAGCCGTATACGCGGCGGTCTTGTTTTGCAGGTTTTGCTGCAGCTGCGCTGCGCTCTTGGCGAAAGTCGGCATATAGCCCGCAACCGTTTCCAACTTTTTAAAACCGGGCTCCATATCTTTCTCCGAGCCGCCGTTTGCATAAGCGAGCATGATCAGCGCGGAACGGCCAAAGTTGCTGGAAATTTCGCTGAGCGTCAAATTCCCCTTCATCTCCGGACGGGCAAGATCGTTCCACGACTCCGGCACCGGGAGGCTCTTGGACTTCACCATTTCCGCGTTATACGAAATGCCCATCGGGGTAAAGTTGACCGCTACGCCGCTATTGTCCTTCACTTTCAGCTCGGGAGAAACCTTGCTCATGGACGGAACGTCTTTATCGTTCAACGGCTCCCACAGCCCTTCCGCACGGCCGGCTTCCTGCTCGCCCGCTTCGATCACGGTCACGTCGATTTGCGGAGCGCCTTTTTGCGCTTTCACTTTGGCTACGATTTCGGTGGCGACGCCGGACACATAAGTGAGCTTCACATCGGGATATTTTTCATTGAATTTCTTGAACACTTCGTCTTTCATCATTTGCTCGACGGTCGCTCCGTTTCCGGAAACCACAAGCTGCTTCTCCGGCTTCGTGCCGCCGGCTTGATCTTGCCCCGCTTCACCCGATGCCGCCGGCTTCCCTGATCCGCATGCTGCGAGCAGCGAGCCGCAAAGCGTCAATACTGCCAGAACCCCCATTTTTTTGTTCATTGTAATTCCTCCTCGGATGTGGTATTGTTCACTATACGTGAACATCGTTTACTATACGAGAAACACAAGGAGATTTTAGCACGTAACTTGGATAAAGCGCAATAGTTTATTTTTTTTAAAACGTTTTCAATGTTATGTTTCCTCACATGTGAAAGCGGATTCTGGGAAATTTGCCCGGTTTATGTTACACTTACTCTACATTTCAAACCGTCCCTGAACTTTACGACGGCAAGGAGCGAGCACAAAGGCTATGGACAACCATTTATCCTCTGTCAAAAACGGCTGCAAGCTGCTGAAACTATTTCTCGATTCTCCGAAAGAGCTCGGCGTGAGCGATCTGAGCCGCAAGCTGGAGCTTTCCAAAGGCGCGGTCCACAAGCTGCTGATGACGTTCGAAAGCGAAGGCTTCATCAAGCAAAATCCCGCCACCAAGCAGTATTCGCTCGGCTATACGCTGCTGGAGCTCGGTAACAAGGTGCTGAAAAATCATAATCTCGTCGATTTCGCCAGGCCGTTTCTTACTCAGCTCTCGGATAAGACGAAGGAGCTCGTCACGCTGTGCGTCATTGACGGTCAAGATGCCATTTACGTCGATAAAATCGACTCGCAGTATCCGATCCGCTTCAACGCGGAGGAGCACCGGCGGTTTCCGATGTACGCCACCTCGGCGGCGCGCGCCATTTTGGCTTACCGGGACGACGCATTCATCGACGACGTGCTGGGGGATCAATTGAAAACGTATACCGCCTATACGATTACCGACGCGGAGACGATGAAACGCAGGCTGAAGGACATCCGGACGAACGGATACGAGTTGAGCTCGAACCTGCGCAATGTCGGCGCGACCGGGATCGCAGCGCCGATCTTTGATGCCGACGGGAAAGCGATCGCGTCCGTCAGCGTGATCGGTCCGACCGATCGTATGCTGCCCTTCCACGAACGGTGGATTCAAGAGGTAGTGGGAATTACACGCGCCATATCGCACGAGCTCGGCTATCGGGGCACGGGAATTGCAGGGGTTTAGAACGAAACGGGGCTCCTGAGAGGTTTTCCGCAAAAAAAAGAGACGGTTTCTCTTCGTCGTGCCGACCAAGGGAAACCGTCTCTTCGCCATACTATTAACTATTGACCTGCCTGCCTCTATCCCCGCACTCTCGCAATGGCGAGGCCGTCGTACGCCGGCAGCAGCACGCCTTCCAGACGCGGGTCGCGCGCTATGCTTTCGTTAAATTGGCGCATCTTTGTCACGGCGTTGCCGGACTGCTCCGGATCGGTCGTCTTGCCGCGCATCAGCAGGTTATCCCCGAGGATCAGCGCGCCCGGCCGCGCCAGCTTGATTGCCCATTCCAAATAATTCGGATAATTGCCCTTGTCCGCATCGATAAAAAACAGGTCGAACCGCCGGCCTTCCGCCGACAGCGCCTCCAGACTGTCCAGCGCCTCGCCGATCCGGTATTCGACCTTGTCGCCGAGTCCCGCTTCGCGCAGATGCTTGTGCGCCAAGTCCGCATACTCCTGCTTCAGCTCCAGCGATACCAGCTTGCCGCCATCGGACAGGCCGCGTGCCAGACAAATGCCGCTGTAGCCGCCCAGCGCCCCGATCTCCAGCACCTGTTCCGCGCGAACGAGCCGCGTGAGCATCGTCAGCAGCCGGCCGTACCCCGGCGCGATTGAAATTTCCGGCATCCCGTTCTCCCGGATGCCCTCCTGCACCCGCTCAAGCTCCGCATCGGGCTCGAACAACCCTTCCAAATACGCTTCCGCCGATAATGGCATCTCCGTCATCTCCGTTCTTCCTCCTCCGTTTGGTCCTCGTAGGGCGTACGGCTGTACCGTTTACTTACCTTCGTTCCCGCCGCCGTTGTATAATCGGGGCCAATCGCCTATACTAGTTTATTGTATGGCTTTTCCAAGGAGTGAGCAAGCGTTGACATCGAACACCATTGAATTGATTGCTACCGCCCCCATGGGCCTGGAAGCCGTTGTCGCCCGGGAAGTCCGCGACCTCGGATACGATCAGGTGACGGTTGAGAACGGCCGCGTCACGTTCGTCGGAGACGCACTCGCGATCGCCCGGGCGAACCTGTGGCTGCGGACCGCCGACCGCGTGCTGGTCAAAATGGGACAATTCCCGGCACGCACCTTCGACGAACTGTTCGAAGGCGTCAAGGCGCTGCCTTGGCCGGAATGGATTCCCGAGGACGGCGAGTTTCCGGTCGAAGGACGCTCGCATAAATCGCAGCTGTCCAGCGTTCCCGCCTGTCAAGGCATCGTGAAGAAAGCCGTCGTCGAAAGCATGAAGCTCCGCTATGGGACCGAATGGTTCCGCGAGACGGGCGGCCGCTTCGTTATCGAGGTCGCGCTGCTGAACGATATCGCGACGATTACGCTGGACACGACTGGCCCCGGGCTGCACAAGCGCGGCTACCGCAAGCTGGTCACCGAAGCGCCGCTGAAGGAAACGCTGGCGGCAGCCATGATCCTGCTCAGCCGCTGGCAGCCGGAGCGTCCCCTGTACGATCCGTTCTGCGGCTCCGGGACGATCCCCGTCGAAGCGGCCATGATCGGCTGGAATTTGGCGCCGGGCCTGAGACGCAGCTTCAATGCGGAGGCGTGGCCCCTCGTCCCCGAGTCGTTATGGCAGGAAGCGCGCGAAGAAGCGTACGATCTCGTGCGTGACGACGTGCCGCTGCAGATCGCCGGTTCGGACATCGACCGCAGCGCGATCGAGGTTGCCCAAGCGTCGGCCAAAGCGGCCGGACTGGCCAAGGAGCTTAGCCTGCAGACGCTGCCGGTGGCCAAGGCGCGGCCCGAAGGAGACTACGGCTGCATCATTACGAACCCGCCTTACGGCGAGCGGCTGGGCGACCGGAGCGAGGCGGAACGCGCCGTCCGCGACTTCGGACACTTGTATGCGCAGGTCCCCACCTGGTCCGCTTTTGTCCTGACCCCGGCCAAGCAGTTCGAGCACTACGTGAACCGCCCGGCAGACAAGAAGCGGAAGCTGTTTAACGGACGGATCGAATGCCAATTGTACCAGTACTTCGCACCGGGCGGCTTATACGCGTGGCGCAAGGACCGGGAAACGAACCCAAGCCCTGAGCAATAAGCTCAGGGCTTGTTTTTATCCGGCCGCACCGGCTTAAAATACCATACGTAAAACCACCGGGACAGCACGAATGTGAGAAATAAGCTGATCCAGCTCCAATACCAGGTCCAGTGCAAGTAATCGATCAGCCGGGTATAATGCTCGATCACATATTCCGGCACCAAGATTCCGGTCGTAAACGCCGCATAATACGCCAGCTTCGTCCACCCGCCCCGGCGTTCAGGATAATGCAGCATAAAGAAAATACAAATGACCGGATAGACGAAATATTCGAATGTGAAGCTGGTGGCATTCACCTTCCAGAATAACCGGACCGGGTAGTCAATCCATCCCCACTCGACCACAAGAAGTCCGAGGAGCCACGTGATGCACTGCTTAAATAAAAAAATCGTAAGCGCGCTGCGGTACTTGTCCCTCGGAATGAACAAAAGGGAAGCCAGCGTCATCCCCCAGACAAAAACAAGAATCCACTGCTCGACGAATCTGCTCATAACCGTTTCTCCGATAAGCCTGCGAGAGACTTTCCCGGTTCCTCCCGAACGAACCATAAGAACACCCGCCGGGTAATATAGAGTGCAACCGGAAAGGTAAGATACAGCCAGAACGGCGAAGCGTGAAATTTCACAAGTGAAGTAAACTTTTCCATGAAACTGTAAAATGCGACGAAAATTGTGGCAAACAGCGCATAATGTCCGATCTGATGAACCGTGCTTCTCCGCTCGGGATACGTATAATGAAACCAGACGGAATAAGCCGGAAACAGAATAAACTCAAACGTGAAATTAATTGACGTCGCCCTCGGCAATTCCCGCACCGGAAATTCGAACAAGGATAAGCTCGACAGCATTAAACTTATTAACCAGGTCATCGATTGAAAAATAAGCATGAGAAATACGGTGGCTCTCACACGCCGCCGCCCGATCATACAGAGCAGCAGCACGCTCGCAATCCACATCAAAAGCAACACGGATTGTTCCTTAGCCATAAGATATCAGTCCTCCGTTGCAACTTCGTCGGGTTCGCCGATGAATGTTGTCAACAATGTTTGAACGATACCATCCAATATTTCCATTTGCCTGCCGCTTTAACCTTCCCGGTCCCTTTTTGGCAAAAGCAAAAAAATCCTTACGAGACCGGAGCGGTGATTCCGCTTGGGCCTTGTAAGGATTTTTTCGATTCGTTCGCGCTAAGTCTCGACGCGGGGACGGGCCGGGTCGCAGGCGGGCGCTTTATGTTCCGATGCTTGAGCAAGCTTCATCAAGTAGTAGCATTCCTCGCGCGACATATGATCGGCCATTAGAGGCGACAAAATCCCGAGCGCCTGCTTGCTAAGCCGAAGCTCCTCCAGCTCCCTCAAAAACTGCATGAACAGCGCCATCTCAAGCTCCACTTCTTTGCCGAAACGCGCCAAAGCCGGAAACTTCTTCACGTTCGCGCGCAAATACCCGGCCAGCTCGACCGCTTTCAAATAAAACTCGCGAAAATGCTGATCGAACGTCCGGGCTATCTCGGTCAAACGCGATTCCGCCATATCGAGATCGCCTGCGATCGAGCTCGCATGCCCATAGGCGTCCTGTAACCAGACCAGATGATGGTGAAGCTCATGAAATACAGGGGCTGGTTGACCGGAAAGCAACGCTCCCAGAACCCGCAAATATTCCTCCGCCTCGTTCACCATATGGCTCAGAAACGAAGCCGACAGTCCGATCGTAATCTTTCCGATCAGCTGCCTCTGCAGCAGATGCAGCTTGAAGCTGCGCAATTGCTGCGTCAAACCGTATGCCTCCCGCGTAATTTCGATTAGCCGCTCGCGCTTTTCCGCCTTGCGGGCATGCTCAAGCAGCCCGTCAAAGGCTGCGATCATTGCCCGGGCCCGCGTCACTTCTTCGATTTCGTCCGCTGACAGCGAATCTTTAATAAACCGGGCATGATCTCCCATCACCTGCAGCCAGAACCGGTGTTCGAACGCCGCGGATGTCTCGAAAGCCGTTGCCATCACTGTCTCTGCCTCCCCGTCGGCCGGTAAGCCGTCATGTGCTACGAGTATCGTATGCACCACGACCAGGGCGAGTGCCTATTCGGGGGATCGGCAAGCGACCGCTAGGCGTGACGGAGGTCCTGCGCCCGGCAGCTCCAATAATCGAAGAGCGACATGAAAACTTCATTGTCCGCTTCGCACCGCACGGAAAGCTTCACTTCGCCGCGCCAATAAAATGTAATGACCTGCCGGCTGCGCCCCTTGACCATTTCCACGTCCCAGCAGGAGGAGGCGAGCTCGTACACCTCGCGATTGATGAACATTTTCGGGCCTTCGCTCGACAAAAAGACGCCGACGAAATCGTTGCCCACTTTGGTATAGAAGCCTTGCTTCGTCATGATGCTCCGTCCCTGAACCTGATCTGCCATCCGTTCCCGCTCCTTTATATGAAAACAAAAAGACTCTCCGTTGACGGTACGGGAGTCCGCATCTATCATCGCGCGACTCCGTGCCTTCGGTAAACTGGCTGGCATCACGCAACCTCGGCGCCTTAGCCTCTATAGCTTCGCGCCCGCGGGCTCTCACCCGGTTTGCCTTTATCGAGCACGCTCGAAAATTGTCTTTTTGTGTATGATTGAATCTCATCTCTTAGGATAAAAGATCAACCCTGTAGAATACATAGTTCTTATGGACTATTTTCATGAATTTTCATGTGAATTATGAAACATTTTATAGACTTGCTGGCCTTTCCAATAAAAATAGATTCCTGCCACCGTTACGACTGCCATCACGGAGAACAGCGGACCGCCTCCCCATTCCGACAAAAGCACGCCGCCCGCCAACGGACCGAGAAAATGTCCGAGATTCGTAAACGACTGCGCGCCGAAGTACGTGCCCCGCATTCCGTCCGGCGCCAACCGGTCGATCAGCATGTTCGTTGCCGGAAAATTCAGCACTTCCCCGACGGTGAACAGAACCATGGAGATCATAAATCCGATCCATCCGGCAGATACCGCATAGCCGATATCCCCGAGCGCAAACATGAGACCGCCTACCGCAATCGCAGCCATCGGACCGCGGCCTTCGAACATTTTCGACAGCGGCACCTGCAGCAGGACGACCGTTACCGCATTGATCGTCATCAGCAGCGCGAACAGCGTCGCCCCGTCGGCTACGCTTTGCTGCACGTATTGCGATAAGGTGGCCATCATCTGCGAATAGCCGATCGCGCCGATAATCCCGCCTGCAATGTAATAACGGAATACACGGTCGCTCGCGATGACGCGCCAAGCCGAGCGGACCGTCACCCCGCTGCGGTGCTCGCCTTCGATCTGACGAATGCCGAACGCCTGCAGCAGCGAATAGAGCAAACCCGCGTAGGTCAAATAAATGAAAGCCGTAACCAGAAACGGCAGCCAGGCTTCGAACATGCCGAAGTAGGCACCGAGCAGCGGTCCGACGGCTACGCCGACATTGATCGCAAGATAACGCATCGAGAAGACGTTAAGCCGCTTTTCCTTCACCGTCACGTCGGCCATCAGCGCTTGCGATACCGGCTCGTAGAGCGAACGGCAGAGCCCGTTCAGCATATTGAACAGCATGAAAAGCAGCGGCGCTTTAGAAAGCGCAAAGCCGGCGAAGACAATCACCCAGCCGAACAAGGCAATCATCATGATGAACTTGCGTCCCAGACGGTCCGACAAAGCTCCGCCGACGAAGCCGCCTGCCATGCCGGCAAGCGAGCCGATACCGATGATCGCGCCGATCATGATCGGGTGCAGCCCCGATTCCCGGGACAAATAGATGGCCAGAAACGGCATGCTCATGGATGAAGCGATCCGCGCCAGAGCGGTTCCCAAGAGCAGCACATGCACGATCGGATGATACTCGCGTAAGAAATGAAGCAAACGAGACTTTACAGTTGCGAACATCGTACCGACCTTCTCTCCGTATATAACCCCCGGTATATTTAACCTTCGGTAAAATTAGCCATGGAATGAAACCGGATTTCATTATACAGCAATTGGTCGAGCCTGCCCAGACATTCGTCAAAAAATTATGGCGTAACGGAAAAGAGCCCGTCCGCCTGGGACGAGCTCTCTCTGTATTAAACTATTTATTTTAATTCTTCGCCGACCTGAATGATATACATTTGCGTCGGGTTGCCGTTCACCTTCAGCTGGCCTTGGCCGTCGTAGCTGTCCACGCCGAAATCGTTGTCGTTTACAACGGCGATCGTATGCTTATCCACCACCGCGAGCCCTTCCAGCTTCTCGTGCGGATAGCCCAGCTTCGCCACGTCCACGATCAGCTCCTTGCCGGCCGGCACGATGCCTTTTTCCTTAATTTGCGCCAGCGTCAGCTTCTCAAGATTGTCGCTGTGCTCTGTGCCGAGCAGATTGGTCGCTGCCGAGAAGTCCGCCCGGTAAATGCGCTTGATTTGCGCTTCCTTACCGCTGTTCTTATCGCGCTCGTCCACCAGCAGCACATCGGTGCTCAAGGCGGACAAGTCGCTGATGACGACGTCCTTCTGCTTCACATTCGTGAACGAATCGGCGTTCTCCGCGATGTACAAATATTCGCCGACGACTTTTTTGGCGGCCAGATTCATCTTCAAGATGCGCATATTGCGGGACGCTTCGCCCGTCTTTTTGTCCGGAACCGCCATCGGGCTTTGGATCGAAGCGTACAAATATTTGCCGTCCGGCGAAATCGTGACGCCTTCGAAGCCGCGGTTCGGTATCCGCTTCGCGTACACCGCCGGCAAAATGTCATAAATCTCGGTTTGCGCGCCCGCCGCGACCAACTGCTCCTTCGCTCCCTGCGGCACGTACCGTCCGACAACCGTACCGTCGCGCTTCACCTGCAGCACGGAAGGACGGTACTCGTCCGACAGCCAGAACGTGTCGTCCGTCGGGTTGTAGGCGATGCCTTCGAGGTCCAGCCCGTCCGGATCGTAAGCCAGCTTTTTCGTGCCGCTGCCGTCGTACGGAACTTCGTCGCTGCCTTCCAGATTCGGCAGACCAGTGAGCTCTGCCGTCTTGCTGAACTTGTCGGTCTTGCCGGCCGGCAAATGCAGCTTGATCGTTTCGAGCACTTCGATCGTTCCGCCGGCCGCTTTAATCTTGTAGATGCGCGGCACATACGCCTCGTTCGGGAACGTGCGCAGTTTGTCCTTGCCGAATTCGCCGTTCGGCCCGCGGTCAGCCAGCGTATAGAACACGTCGGCCGGGTCGCCCGGCAGATGGATCAGCCCCGAGAAGCCGCCCTCTTTCAGGCTGCCGACCAGCGTCCCCGGATTTTTCCACTCGTGTACGGCCGCAACCTTCGGCATCTCCTTCAGCCGGATCGACTGCGTCCATTCGTTCCATTCCACCTGCTTGCCCAGCGCTTCTCCGAGCGCGCGCAGCGGGACATATGTACTTCCGTCGATCAGGACAGGGGCCTTGTCTGTCTTCACTTCTTTACCGCCCGACCAGATGCCGAACTTCGTGCCGATCGCTTCCATGCCGCCTTCCGCGGCTGCTGCGGTTTGCGCTCCCATGAGCGTCATTGCGGCTAGCGACAGGACCAGCCATTTTCTCTTTTTCAACCAACGTTTCATCATGACGATACCCCTCCGGCGAATCAAACTAGGTTCTTGGACTCACTTTATCTAGCATAGTTCCCGATTGTTTCGACGATGTAAAGGGCATATGAAGATTTTGTAAAGCCGTGCCTCCATAAAAAAACTCCCGGCCGCAAGCTGTGCCAGGAGGTTCGTCCGTCATTTCTTTTTAATATACTTGCTTGCTTTCTCGATCGCTTCGTCTTCCGTCGCGCCGGTTATGTACCGGCCGTTAATATAAATGAAGGCAAACCGCGAGCACGGGCCGCAATAGGACTTGCAGCCGACCTTGATGTCGGCTTCAGGCGCCAGCTTCTGCAGCTTCGGCAGCGCGGTTTTCATTTTCATATGCTTGCATTTGTCGCAGACGCGAATATCGTTGGCCATGCGGAATTATCCTTTCTGAGGCACCCGGGTGGCAGATTAATGGTCGCCGTGGTTGCCTTTGCTCGGATTGGTGACCGCAAAGCCTTCCTCCGGCAAATAAAAATAGTCGACGCGCACGCCGTCCAGCAGCGGCTCGTCCTTCTGCAAAATGACGTCGATGCCGCTGTCGGTAGTTACGACCACGTCATTTTCCGTAGGCGTGTCCATTCCGAGTCCGTAGTGCGCATGATCGCCGTGCTTGTGCGTTACATATACGCGAAGCTTCAATTCTTTGTTTTCCTCTTGTTCCATCTCGGCCAAAAGCACCTTGGCGGCGTTGCGCGAAATTTTGCATTTCATGTTGAGGCACATCTCCCACTAATAAGCATTTTCCCCTTATTGTATATAAACCCGGGAACGAAAGCAACCTTCCGCTATCGGTTCACAAATGCTGGTAAGAAACCGCCCCTTTCTGATATGATTACAGGTATACTGGCAATGATGTGCCCAAGCAGCCGGTTCACATTGAGTGCCCGATCGAAAAAGCGCTTGACGTGACCGGCGGCATGCATCGAATGCTAAGCGAAATGAAGCTGTGGGCGGCCAAATGGTGCTGACCCCTGAGATTCCGAGGTGACCCTATGATTTCGTTTTACCGCAAATATTACAAAACGATCTTCGACATCGCTTTGCTTGTAATTACCGTGTACCTGTTCATGCTCGTTTTCAGTTACCTGTATCGCATTGCAACCCCGATCTTCCTGGCTTTTATCGTTTACATGATCATCGAGCCGTTCGCGCGCTTCCTGCACCGCAGGGGCATCAAGAAGGTCATTGCGACCACGATTTCGACCATCGTTTTCGTGCTTATCATCCTGGGAGCGATTACCGGTGCCGGGGTCATCTTCACGAGCCAGATCGTCAACCTGAAAGACAAGCTGCCCGAATACGCCGCGGTGCTGACACAGGAAATCGCCAAGCAGACGGACCATCTGCAAGACCGCTTCGGCACGCTGCCGACGGCGGACATCGTGAATAAAGCGAAGGAATATTCGGCGGAAATCGCGAAAAAAGCGACCGAAATCGTCCGCTCGTTCCTGACCAGCACGTTTACCGTGCTCACGTCCTTTTCGACTTTCGTGGTGAACTTCGTCATTGCGATCATTCTCGCCTATTTTCTAAGCATCGAAATCGAATCCTGGAAGCGGATCGCGGAGGATAAGACGCCCAACACCTTCAAAAAAGCGTTCCACTTTCTCCGCGAAAACGTGCTGATCGGCATCGTCACCTATATCAAGGCGCAGGCCAAGCTCATCAGCGTGACGTTTGCCGTCATCTTCGTCGCGCTGCTCGTCATGAATATCAAAAACGCGTTTTCCATCGCGCTCTTGTCGGCCATCTTCGACGTGCTGCCGCTGCTCGGCGTCTCGACGCTGTTCATTCCGTGGATTATTTACCTGTTCGTGGTCGGCCAAACAACGCTGGCCATCTGGCTCTCCGTCCTGCTCGCGGTCGTCATCTCCGCCAGACAAATTCTGGAGCCGAAAATTACGGGCGACTCGCTCGGGGTGTCCGCTTTTACGATGCTTTCCTTCATGATCGTGTCGCTTTCTCTGTTCGGCGTGGCCGGACTGATTTTGTCGCCGATTCTCATCATCCTGATCAAAGCGCTGTACGAGCAAGGCTATTTGAAAAAATGGATTCGCATGCCGGCGGAGGAGTACGAGCCGGAGCTTCCGAAGAGCAAATAGCATCTCTCGATAGACTCGATTGGGGAGAAGAAAAGAGCTGCCCGTAGGCGGCTCAGAGTGTTGAAAAAGTGGTCAAACGGGATTATAGAGGTAACGAAGGGGCGGGGTATCCACTTCCGACCACTCTTGTCTTCGGGAAATTTGATTGGAAGCCGCTTACTAGCGGACATTTCCCGAAGACAAAGGCGGACGCTATCGCTTCTCCAGTGGATACCCCACCTCCGTATGTTTCTCTATTTTTGCTTAGACCACTTTCTCAACAAGCTCAGCTGCCCGCGGGCAGCTCTTTGTCGTATTTATTAGGTTAGGTGGCGCCGTATTTGCGCTCCGCCCGGTCGGTGAACCAGGTCATGAGCAGCATCGTCACGGCGATATCGTCCAGCGGAATCAATGGCAGCGCATCGGGCATAATCCAATACACGAGCGCAGGGACGAAGAACAGCAGCTTTTCCCCTATCGGCACTTTGGGCGAACGCAGCAGCGGGATAATTCGGCGGAATACATGACCCCAATGCCGCAGCGACCACAATCGCTTCCACATGACGATCGTCCCCTTTCCTTGTTCGAATTGTGCGAATGGCCTCTCTCTACAGTATACACCATCTTTCGGCAATTCTGAAATGATTCGACAAATTCCGACAATTTCACCCCGTTTACAGCCCTTCTCTCATCCAGCATAATGAGAGAGTGACATTTCAACCTTTACCAAGGAGTGATACCATGTCCAAGAAAGTACTTGTACTGGCAGGAGACGCGGTTGAAGTACTGGAGGTGTACTACCCATACTACCGGCTGTTGGAGGAAGGGTACGAAGCGGTCATCGCCTCGCCGACGAAAAAGACGCTCAACACCGTCGTGCACGATTTCGTCGAAGGTTGGGAGACCTATACGGAGAAGCTCGGTCACCGGCTTCCTTCCCATATTGCCTTTGCGGATGTAGACCCGTCTGAATACGACGGGCTGATCATACCGGGCGGCCGGGCGCCGGAATACATCCGTTCCGATGCCAATGTCCCCCGCATCATCGCTCATTTTCTGGAAGCAGACAAGCCGGTCGGAGCGATATGCCATGCGGCTCAAGTATTCGCCTCGCTTCCGGACTATGGCTATTTCAAGGACCGCACCATGACCGCGTATACGGCTTGCCGCCCCGATATCGAACGCCTCGGCGCCAACTACGGCCCGGACACGCTTCATGTCGACGGCAAGCTCGTCACCGGGCATGCCTGGCCCGATCTGCCGGGATTCATGCGTGAATTTTTGAAGCTTGTGAAATAAAGTGAAAAAGAAGTGCTTCCGCCACGGATCGTTGGATCTTCGCGGAAGCACTTCTTTTTTGACGGTACCGGAGCCGCCTCTACAGCTTCAACCCTTCCAGCATGATGCCGATCGCCTCGTCGTACATTTGCGGGAACTGTTCGATCGGAAGAGGGTTGATGCCGATTCCCGCTTCGATGGTGAATCCCAGGCGGCCGAACTCCTGAATGAACCAATCCTTATAGCCGCCATCGCTGCCGGTCAGCTTGACGGCCCGGTAGCCGCTCGCCTTCGCCAGCCGGCGTGCCGCTTCTTCGGCTTCCGGCGGCTCCAACCCCCGGTAATTCCAATAAATTTCCCTGCCCTGCGTATGAAACGCCATTACCAGATGAAACGAACGCCCACGGGTGAACGCCTCCATCGCCTGCGCTTCCGGCTCGGACAGCGGCGCAGGCCCCGCGTAGTCCCGCGGACCCGGCCCCATCACTTCCCGCCTGTCGCGCTCCGCCTCCCAATGGGCGGGAAACTGGTCGTTCAGATCGACGCCGCGAATATTCGCTTTCCAGCGGGAGAACTGCTGCGAATCGTAATTCCACCGGAGCAGCTCCTCATAGTAAGGATGCCCCGAAGTAAGCCCTTGCTGCACAAGCTCCACGCCGTCCGGATTGACCATAGGCACGACCCACAGCGAGGTTTGCTCGTACATTACGGTCATATCCCGGTTGCGCAGCGGCTTCCTTCCGGCATAGGCCGCCGCATAATCCTCGATGAATTTCATCAGCAGCAGCGACGTAATCCATTCGTTCGCATGAAACGCCCCGTTATAATGCACTTCCCGCTGGCCGGTGCCGATGCGCAGCGCCGGAATATCTTTTCCGAGCACGGATTGACCGATAACCGTCATTTCCAGAAAAGGATACGTTTCGAGCAGCCGATCCACATCGTCCATAAGCTCCGCATAATCGTACTCCGCATCCGTTTCGACAATCGTCAAGCCTTTGCTTACGGGAAGCACGATGGTTTGTCCGATTCGCAGACGACGCGGCTCGGCATTGGGGTTGGCCGACTGGAGCTCCGCCAGCGAAATATTGAACCGCTGGGCCAAATCCCACAGCGTGTCCCCCGCTTGAATAACGTAGCGGCTCGTCGTTCTTACGGGAATGTGGACGACTTGGCCGGGATACAAGTAGCTGTGCTCCTTTAAATGCGGATTCGCCCCATAAAGCGCCGTCACGTTCATACCGTACCGTCGTGCGACCCGATGAAGCGTATCTCCGCGTCTGACGACGTAAGGAAATGTCATCCGACAGCCCTCCTCAGCTCACTGCCCGGACGCCAAGGTCCGGGGTTCGCTAATGCATATGCCGGAGAGCTATATAATATTCGGAACCTGCCAGACGACAGGCGTCACCTTAATTTGCTCGTTGAGCCATCCTTGCGCAATCATCTTGAACATCCAGGGATCTCCGCTGCAAAAAAATTGATGAACCGGCAGCTTATTGGAGGTTGCCAGCATTCCCTTGTGATACAGGATTGTGCTGATTTCCCGCGCGGTCTCCTCCGCCGAGTTAATCAAAGTAACATGCGGTCCCATGACCGAAGCTATCGTATCCGTAAGGAACGGGTAATGCGTACACCCAAGAATCAGGCAATCCATCGGGGTTTCCTTCAGCTCGCTAAGCGATTCCTCGACGACCTGCCGGGTTTGTTCACCATGGAATACGCCCTTCTCGACCAAAGGCACGAACAAAGGACAGGCACGGCTCACGACTTCAATGTTAGGCGAAATTTGACGCAGCGCCGTTTCGTAGGCATTGCTTTGGATCGTTCCGATCGTTCCGATAACGCCGATCTTCTGGTTGCGGGTCATTTTAATCGCTGCCCGGGCTCCGGGATGAATGACGCCGACCACGGGAACGGGCAATCTGGCGCGAATCTCCTCCAAAGCGACAGCCGTTGCCGTATTGCAGGCGATGACTACCATTTTGGGGTGAAACTGAAGCAAATAATCGACGATCTGATGCGTGAAGCGAGTAACCTCCTCGGCCGGCCTCGGTCCGTAAGGCGTCCGGGCGGTATCTCCGAAATAAACGATTTTCTCCTGCGGCAGTTGGCGCATGACCTCTTTGACCACCGTCAATCCGCCGACTCCTGAATCCAATATGGCTATCGCTTGCTGCACGGTTATTCGCTTCCTTTATGTTGGTCTGTTCACTTCTAGGTTTATGGTATGTAAAGCGAAAAGGAAAGGTGTCCGGTTCGGCTTGTTCCGCCGTGCGGATCATTTTATCTTAACAGACCCCGGTCAAAAATAAAACCCGCCCTGAGGCGGGTCACGGCTCAAAACGGAGCGTGCCGGACGAAAACTACTTCGGAGGCTCGATATCGCTTAACAGCGCAAACTCGTAGCCCGCTTTTTTGACGGCTTTGATGATTTTATCCAACGCCTGGATGTTTTCCGGCGAACCTTGATGCATTAAAATAATGTTGCCGTCATGCAAATTGTTCATGATGTCGTTGTAGGGGTCCTCCGCACCGTTCTTGCGGGGCTCCCAGTCGCGCATGGCCGTAGACCAGAAGACGGACGTGTACCCCATATCGGATACCATTTTCAATAAGTGCGTATTATAGCGGCCGTACGGAAAACGAAAATACGGCTGGATGTCCTTTCCGGTCACATCTTTATAAAGCTTCTCGTAATCTTCGATTTCTTTGCGCACCTGCTCGTCGGTTTGCGTATTCATATCCGTATGCGTCATCGTATGGTTGGCGATCAGATGCCCGTCGGCCACGAGCGTCCGGATGAAATCGGGATTTTTCTTGACGTTATAGCCCGCGATAAAGAAATTCGCCTTCACCTTGTTGTCCTTCAACGATTTCACCAGCGTATCGATATCCCCGAGCGGACCGCCGGTATCGATGGTCAAATATACTTTTTTTCCGGTGCCGACCCAGAGCGCCTTCATGTCTTTCGTGAAGCTTTTCGTCTCCGCCGGGAAATTCGGGACCTGGCCTTTGGGCTTCTTCATGTAATACCACGAAAGCGCCTTGCGGTCCCCGGTTCCCGTTGCCGGCGGTTCCTTCGTTTTGCCGCCCGTGACGGCTGCGGCCGGATTTTTCGGTCCGGATGCGCCCGCTTTGCCGTTATCGGAGACGGCCTCCGTCGCCCCGGGAGTTTGATTTTGCTTGTCCGCTGACTCGGACGGGGTCGGTTTGTCCTTCGTCGCTTTCGTTTCTTTCGTCTCTTTTGCTTTTGCTTCTTTCGTTTCTTTTTCTTTCTCTTTCTCCGCTTTCGCGTCTTTGGCTGACCCCGAGTTGACGGAGGTCACCGGCGGGGCCGGGACAACCGAAGAATCGCCCGACGAATCGGACGGCTTCTTGGATTCAACCGGCTTCTTGGCATCGGTCTGCTTCGGTGTTTCGGTCGGCTTCGGCGACTCGGTTGGCGCGGGCGGCTCGGCGGCGTGCTCATTGCCGCAAGCTGCAAGCATGAGAGACAGTGCCGTAGCAAGCATCCAAGTCGCCTTTGTCTTGTTGTTCATCGCTGTTCCCCATTTCGTTGGTCGTGGAGTCATTTGGTGCGGTCGGAAATCAATTGATCGAACACGAATAATTGTTCGTATATATTTTACCAAACGGCGTAACATGTGGCAAACCGACGTAACTATCGCCGGTCCTTTCACGCAAAAAAAAAGATGTCGGCCCCCTTAAGGCGCTTAGAAAGTCTCTCGACGGTCTTCCTGCTGCTTCCCTCCTTGCTCGCGGGATAAGTCTATACCAGGCATGGCACATAAAAAAAGGCCTTTGCGGCGGAAGTGCAAAGGTCTGAGCATGTTGAGCAAGCGGACTTTTACAAAAATAGAGATGCAAACGGAGGTGGATACCCCACCCCCTCGTAACCCTCTATTATTTCAATTGATCTTTTCTCAACTCTAAGACCCCTGCGGCGGAACCGCAGAGGTCTTTCGACTGATACACAGAAGGCCAAATGAAACAGCCTTCGCTTACTTGATCGTAATTTTGTGCACCGCCGTATTTTGAGCCCCTTTATCGTCGGTGACGGTCAACTGCACCGTATAAGTGCCAGCGGTGGTAAAACGGTGCTTCGCTTTGACGCCGGTAGCCGTTCCGCCGTCGCCGAACTTCCATTCGTAACGGACGATTTTTCCGTCCTGATCGCGGGAGGCAGAACCGTTAAACGTCACCTGCTGCTTCTTCTTCGCCGTATCCGGCGCAGAAATGGCCGCGACCGGCGGCACATTGGCCGGAGGCTGGTTGCCGGTTACGTAGACTTTGCCGGGCGCTTCGAATTCCGCTTGGTTGCCCGCCCGATCCCAGACGCGGACAACGACGACTCCGCCGTTAAGCACTAAGGACGACGGTGTCTGATAAGTTCCCTCATAGTGTCCCGGTCTCGTTTCCGTCAATGGAATCTCGTTTCGCGCCTTGCTGCTCAGCAGAAGCGGTACTTCGACGCGGAAAGAGGCATTCAGGCCAGGTGCGCTATCGAAGGATACATGAAGCGGCTCTCCTGCCTTAAGGCGAACATCAGCCGCAGGCGAGAGATTATTGATTTTCGGCAGGGACAGATCGACGTACACGGCACGGGTAACCGTCGTTTCATTGTCGGCAAGGTCTTTCGCCGTTACCGTCACAAGGTTCTGGCCTGGATTGATCAAAATACGGTGAGCGAAGGCGCCGTCGTTGCCAATCTCGGCCCGCTGCCCGTTCACCGTCAGCGTGCTGAAGAACTGGTCGGTCGCCGTCCCCGTAACGTGAAGCACCTCGCTATTGGTTCTTGCTCCCTCTACCGGAGAGAGAACGACCAATTCCGGCGGCGTCTGGTCCAGCGTCACGGTGACGGGCTCCGAACGATCCGTCGCCTTGCCGCCTACGACCGCTTCGGCGCTCAGCAGGTTTGCCCCGGGCTTAAGCTGCACGGTCAAGCTGAACTGTCCGTTCTGCACGCTAGCGGTTCCCGCCAATTCCGTCCCGTTATACAACTGGACTGTCGCTCCGTTCGCCGGAGAAGTTCCCGTGACGGCAACGGTCGGCTGCTTCGTGTAGAAGTCATCGGCAGGCGCCGTAATAACGGGAGCGTTCACCGGATAGCGGACGACCGCGCGGATCATGTAGTTCCCCTCTTCTTTGGGAGAAGCGCTCCACGCGCCGCCGACACGCTGCCAGCTGCGCAATGCATTTTGACCGCTCTCGTCGGTTGCAAGTCCGGGCGTATTCGGATTGGCCAACGTCTGGATATAGACGACATAGAAGTCGCCCTGCACGGTGACGGGCTCAGCCAATTCCAGCGTCGTCCATTGATTGTTACGAAGCGCGGTGCCATCGAACGGACCCGCAAGCTGACGTCCGGGTGCCCCTCCGGCGCCGGAAGCGTCATAAATGGCGTATTGGAACGCCGTCCCGCCCGGCTGCGGCCATTCCGTGTTCCAGAAGCGAAGCGATACGCCCGTCACTTGCGCGGAACCGGACTCCGGCGTCATCCGAACGGCCCAGGCATTGTTGGCCGCGTTGAAAGCTCTGGCATTCTCGGGCGTGCCATCGTCGTAAGCAATTTCACCGGGGAAGCCGATGAACGGTTTCAGAGTGACCGGAAGCTCCACGGTGCCATTCGGAGTAACGGTTACTTTGGCCGTTTTGCCATAGTAATCTTTTGCCGAAACGGAAAGCGTATAGCTGCCTTCCATCACATCCAGATTAAAACCGCCGTAGACATTCGTCGTCACAGGGGCGACTCGAGGGTCTTCCTGAAGAACCACGACCGCGCCCGCAATCGGCTGACCGGTACGTTCATCCTTCACGGTGCCGTTAATTAGGCCGTGAGGAATGGCTTCCAGATTAAAGTTGGCTTTGACGTCGGTCCCATCGGTAACTGTGACAGACTGGGTCCGCGGATAGTACCCGTAAGCTTCCGCCTTCAGCGTGAACTTGCCGGCCACATGAGTCAAGCTGTAGCGTCCCGTGGCAGCATCCGTTTTGACGGAACGGCCGGTCTCAAGCACGGTGACGGTTGCGCTTGCAGGCAAGCTCTCCGTTCCTATGCTGTCGTTGTTCACCGCAGGCTTGAACTCGCTCTTCTCGGTTCTTGAGATCTTGTACAGCGGATTGTCATAAACCGGCTTCGGCTTTTGCAGATTCATCTCGGGAGCCGTATTTTGCGTCTGCACGGCGGTAGTCACATTCAGTACTTGGAAGTTGTCAATGTACCATCCGGCTTTCGATACGGTATTGTCGCTCTTCAGTCTGAAGCGGATTTGGACCTCTTTCCCGGTGTACTTGTCCAGATTGTAGTAGACGGGGCTCCATTGCTTTCCGCTCGTGTTATGCGAGAATTTGCCCAGCTCGGACCACGTGTCTCCCCCGTTTGTGGATATTTCCACATAGCCGTAGTCGTAGCCGCTTTCGATTTCAAACCAATGCTGGAACGCCAGCGTCGCGTTCGTCACATTCGTCAGATTGATGCTCGGAGAAACCAGCGAAGCGTCAGCACCGTTCTCGTAAGTTCCATCCAGATCGGTTCCCCATACGTTAGGCTTGGATACGGCTTCGGCCGGTCCGGGAGCTGTAGGCACTCCCCGTTCCCATTCGTCCTTGGCTCCACTGTGGGTCCATCCGTTATCCGTATTCGAATCGAAAGAATCGCTGAACAGGATAGCGGGACGGCGAACGGTCAGCGAGGCTTCGTTCGACTTGACGCTTTCGTTGCCGCTGTAATCTTGAGCGGTCACGGCATAATAGTAGGTGGTATTCTCCACCGTATTCGTATCGGTATACGTTGCCGACGTTACCGTGCCGATCGCTTCATAGCCTGTGCCGGAACGCGTGGAACGGTACACCTTATACTGCTTGAGATCTTCGTCGGCAGGCGGAGTCCAAGTCAGCGTGACGTTGCCGACAGGGTCCGCCGAAGCGCCCAAGCTGCCAGGAGCTGCCGGGGCGGTACGATCCGGCGGCTGGATGGAAAGATCGTCGATATACCATCCCGCCTTCTGCATCGAGGCGTCGCTGGTCAAATTAAACATCAGGGAAATTTCTTGGCCCGCATACGGCTTCAAGTCCACATACTGCGTTTTCCAGCCCCCGCTGCTTCCAGTGAAAGTCAAGAGCGGCACGAAAGCATCGTCGCTGGTCTTGGAGGCGATGTACACTTTGCCGAAGTCGATATTGTTTTCCAAGTCGTACCATTGCTTAAAGGAAAGCACGGCTCCTTCCGGACTTGCCGTAAGATCGATCGGCGGGGCAAGCAAATAGGAATTGGCGCTGGCCGGATAAGTGCCGGTCAGATTGGTGGCGACTACCTTTTGCCCGGAATAGGCGCTTCCCGGACCGCTGCTCGGAACGCCCCAAGCCCAAGCGCCCCCTTCGCCTCCCGTGGTAAAGCCCATATTGTCTTTTTCAAAATCCTGGAAATAACCAGGCTTAACGCCGCTGGATACCGGGATCTTGTACACACTGCTGTTAAAGCCGTTGTTGCCGTAATCGTTCACGCGGATATAATACTCCAGCCCTTTCGTATCGAGCAGAAACGCAGGAATCGTCGCTTCGTAGATACCGTCCTTGCTGTCGCCCGACTTGCGCTCCATCGGAATGTACGTGTAATGATCCGTTCCTGCCACTTTGGCAAACAATTCAACGGCGTTCACCGCTACATTATCTTTCACGCGGGCGGACACCCGGGCATCCAGCCCCTTAAAAACGAGGGTTAACGGCGTATGCTCCAATACGGGAGCTTCGTCATCATCTCCGGCGGTTACGACCTTGCCGGATACCGTACCGACTCCCTCCAGAACGGACCCGACCGCATCAAGCGCGTTGACGATGCCGTGGCCGTATCCGTTGTTCGGGGTGACAGGATATTGGCTGTCCGTTCGCTTGGTCGCCGTATCCATAAGGATTTGCTCGAGCTGATCTACCGTCAAGGAATGATTGGCTTGCAGCAGAAGCCCGGCAATCGCGGTCGTATGCGGGCCGGCCATCGAGGTACCGTTCCAGCCGCCCTCATATTTTCCGCCCGGAACGGAAGAACGGATGTTGACCCCGGGAGCCGAAACCTCCGGTTTAATTTCGCCGTAAGGAGAAGGACCGAGGAGCGAGAAATCGGCCAAGTTCTTGTTGATGTCGGTCGCTCCGGTGGCGAACGCTTCGGGATAGTTGGCCGGATTGGCTACGGAGCCGGGTCCGCCGGGATTCGTCGCCCGCTTGTTCCCCGCCGAAAATTCGGGGAAAATTTGCGCGTCCCGCCAAGCTTGAACCATGGGCCGGAACCATTCGTCGAGTCCCGCGCCACCGCTCCAGGAGTTGTTCACGACATCCGGCGCCAACTCGGGGTGAAGATTGCCCTGCGCATCCTTGGGAGCAAGCAGCCACTGGGCGCCGTCAAGAATAATGGCGTCGGTCGTGCTCGGGTTGAAGATCCGCACCGCGATCCATTTTGCCCCGGGGGCAACGCCGATTTGGTTCGTGCCGTTCGCCTCCGAACCGACCATCGTTCCCATCGTATGGGTGCCGTGGCCGTCTCCGTCAGCCGGAAGCGGCGATCTGCTGTGGGGATCGTACCAGCTGAGCTCCGGATTCACGACGTTCCCGGATGCATCCAGTCCCCGCCACTTGCGCTGCAGCGCTGGATGCGTGTACTCCACGCCCGAATCCAGGTTGGCCACAACGATGCCGGTGCCATCGATGCCCTTGGCCCAAACCTCGGGAGCGTTGACCTGCGAGATGTTCCACTCCACATTGTCCTGTTTGACTGCATCCGTTTTCACATTGTCCTGTTTGACTGTATCCGTTTTGGCCTCGGCCTCTTTGTCGATTTCCACTTTATCCAGAAACCGCTCTTCATTCGGCAAAATTTTGTCGACTTCCGGGAGCTGGGCGATATTCTCCATAACGGATTTGCTGCTCGTTACCGCCATCGCGTTGACAATAAAGAAGCTCTTGTAATCTTTAACTCCCCCCTGCTCAAGTTCTTTCTTGAGATAATGTTCCAAGGATTGCTGCGAGCGGGAAGCCGTTTCGCGGAGCGTGCTGACAACGGAGCTCCGTCTGGCGAGCTTGATTGCGGCCGGTGTGGCCTTTTCGAGAGTGAGTTTTTGCAGGGCATTTTTGGAAGCGGCTGTCGTATCCGCCTGCTCTTTCATTTTAACGAGGTAAGTGACGTATTCGTCATCGGCAAACTGCTGGCTGAGCTTGGAAGAAACTTTATCGGTGGCGATGTGGGGAGAGCTGGATTTGAGATCTGTCTTTTGAGAGACGCTTGTGTTATCGGCACTGGCCGGATAACTGAAGGTTAGCGAGAGGAGAATAGCCATCCCCAGGGAAAGATGCTTGCTTAACTTTTTATGCTTCAACAATATTCATCCGCTCCTTTGACTTGGTTTCAGCAAATACGTGGCATCCTCCAGAGAGAACATCTGCGGATCTGGTTGCTTTCAAGTCATGCCTTACCGGAATGAGAGTTTGCGGACAATCACCTCCAAGCAGGGACGAAGCAAGGGAATTCGTTTGTCGAAGCCTATCCCTATGAAATTTTAATAGAGTAGTTGATAATGATGATAGTATAATATTGTAAAATAAGATTCACAAGAACAATTATGTAAATTTATACAATAAAATAAGAAAATGGTATGCAAGCACTACAAAAAAGCGCCCCAAGAGATCGATAACCCGGTCTCTTCGAGCGCCTGCGAATTTTCAATATATCTTATTTACCATACTTTCGACAGCTTATTTACCGATACTTCGGCAGCCAATCGCCATGCGCCTCGATCAGATCGTCGCACAGCGCCACGATGTCGTCGATCGACAACTCTGCCGACGTATGCGGGTCCAGCAGCGCGGCATGGTAAATGTGCTCCTTTTTGCCGGTGACGGCCGCCTCCAGCGTCAGCAGTTGGGTATTGATGTTCGTGCGGTTGAGCGCGGCAAGCTGCGGCGGCAAATCCCCGACATACGTCGGCGTGACGCCGCTCGTATCGACAAGGCACGGCACCTCGACGCACGTTTCCTTCGGCAAATTCGTGATAAGTCCGGTATTCATCATATTGCCGCCGATCTTGAACGGCTTATCCGTCTCCATCGCTTCGAGCATATACGAGGCGTACTCATTTGAACGGCTGTGTGTCAGGCTCTTGTCGTTGACGAGTTCCTCGCGCATCGTCTTCCATTTCTCGATCTGATGGATGCAGCGGCGCGGGTATTCGTCTAGCGGAATGTTGAACCGCTCGATCAGCTCGGGATACTTCTTCTTGATAAAGTAAGGGTGATATTCGGCGTTATGCTCCGAGGATTCCGTCACATAATAGCCGAACCGGAACATCAGCTCGTAACGCACCATATCCCCATGCTTCTCCTTCTGCTTCTCCGAAGCGCGGCGCTTGATCTCGGGATACAGGTCTACGCCGTCCTTCGTCACCTCCAGCAGCCAGGCCATATGGTTGATGCCCGCGATCTTCGCCTGCACCCCTTCGCTGTCCAGCCCCAGATTGCGGAACAGATGCGGCACGCACGCCTGTACGCTGTGGCACAGCCCCACCGTCTTGACACCGCCGTATGTAATCATCGCATTGGTCAAGACCGCCATCGGGTTCGTGTAATTGAAGAACCAGGCGTCCGGGCAAACCTCTTGGATGTCCTTGGCAAAATCCAGCATGACCGGAATGGTTCGTAGGTTCCGAAAAATGCCGCCGACCCCTATCGTATCGGCAATCGTTTGACGAAGGCCGTACTTCTTGGGAATTTCAAAATCCGTAATCGTGCAAGGATCGTACCCGCCGACCTGGATGGCATTCACGACATATTTCGCGCCGCGCAGCGCTTCCTTGCGGTTCGTATACGCTTTCACCGTGCAGCCGCTGCCGAGCGAGCTTTTCAGATTGTTCAACATGTCCTCGGAATCCTTCAGCCGCTCCAAATCGATGTCGAACAAGGCCAGCTCAAACTCCTGCAGCGCCGGCGTGAGCATAACGTCGCCGAGCACGTTTTTGGCGAATACGGTACTGCCTGCTCCAAGAAAAGTAATTTTTGCCATCTTCTTTTGCCTCCCCGCTTGTGGAAACGTCATTGTCTTGCCTGCTTTGACTATACTCCGCTTCGCCGGGAATGCATATGGACACAAACCATTTTCGTATGGAGAAATGTAGTGTGTCTTATTTCTTTTCAGCCACCCACATCAAAATCTGCAGAACCGTAATCAGCGCGAATGCGACCAGTGCCAGGAACGGAATCGTGACGAACCCGAACCAATCGATATAGTCCAAGTCGCATGGAACCGGGCCGCACGCCGCTGCTCCGGTCTTGAACCACTCGGTCTTCTGCATGAGGTAATGGTATAGCGAAATGCCCCCGCCCCAAATGGACATCGGCAGAACATACAGGTACATATGTCGTTCCTTGCGCACCGCTGCGATGCCCAGTATAATCACGAGTGGATACATCAGGATGCGCTGGTACCAGCACAGCTTGCATGGAGTAAACATCATAATCTCCGAAAAATACAGGCTTCCCAGCGTCGCCGTGAGCGCAACAACCCATGACAGATGGTGCCCGTTCTCCCGGATGGTCTGCTTCCAATTCATTCGTCAATCTCTCCCTTCTTTCATGTCTACATCATATCAAAACTGACGGAGGTGTACCATCATAGCTCATGTCTATCACGAGGCGGCGTTCAATCCTCACCCCGGCAAAGGCGAGCTGACCGTGCTGTTCGCAGGCCATGCCCAGACCGCAGCGCAGCACAAGGTCGGACCGCAGGTGCTGGACTATCATTTGGTGCATACGGTCGTTTCGGGCCGGGGGAACTTTCGCTGCCTGCATCGGGATTACCGTCTGGAGCGAGGCAGCAGCTTCTTTATTTTTCCGGGCGAGCTGGTCACCTACGTTTCGGATGCCTCGGAGCCGTGGGCGTACCGCTGGGTCGGCTTCAAGGGCGAACGCGCGGATGAATTTTTGAGCAAGGCCGGCATTTCCCCGGATAAACCGGTGATTTCCTCCGAACGGCTGCGCCGATTGACAGCGCTTTATTATCAATTGGAAAAGACGCTGCAGCTCGCCAAGCCCGGCTGCGATATGCAAGCAGGCGGCTACTTGCGCCTCTTGCTAGGCGAATACGCACAGGACCGGATGCGGGATGAGGTGCCGAAAGAAGAAGGCTCGGTCATTCAGCAGCAGGTGGAACAGGCGATTCGCTGGTTGACCCTGCAGTATTATCAGCCGATCTCCATCGAGCAGATGGCCCGGACGCTCGGGTACCACCGGACGCACCTGTCCAAAATGTTCAAGCAGCATACCGGCCTGTCGCCCATGCAGTTTTTGCTGAAAATCCGCATGGAACGCGCGAAGCTGCTGCTGCAGGGGCCGCTGACGATCGAGCAGGTCGCCTCCTCCGTCGGCTTCGGCGATGCGCTGTACTTTTCCAAGCAGTTCAAAAAATATTGCGGGCACTCGCCCTCCGAATACCGTCACAACCGGCAGGTCCATCCGCACGACTGCGAATTCTAGCAACCTTTGAGCGGACCGGCGCGTCTTAGGGGAGGAAGACTCCAACACCCGAGCGGAAAGGAGAACCGTGTTCCCGATGAGACGCTATTTTGCGGCAGCTTTGCTTCTGATCTGGGTCCTTGGGCTGATATGGCCTGCAGGAGAGGCAAACGCGCTATCCTGTGCCAGACAACCGTCCGTCAATGAGGAATTCGCCCGCAGCACGGTCGTATTTCATGGCAAAGCCGTTGGCGAGCGAAAAAACGGAGCAACGACGTTCGAGGTGACAGAAGCCTGGAAGGGCGTCGCTTCCGACAAAATCGACGTGCTGGTAAGCAACATGTGGATGCCGGTGCAGCAAGGCGAGGCGTATCTCGTCTACGCCGCCCAGCAAAACGGAGTGCTTACCGCGCACCTCTGTGGCCGAACTGCGCTGTGGGAGCAGGGACGCGCGGATACGGCGTCTTTTCCCCCGACATCGGTTACGCCCGAGGACTCCCCGGCAGCACCATGGAGCTTCACGGTTGCAGGAGCGGTCGTGGCACTCATATTTGCGGTGTTGCTGGCGAGCCTGATGATTGCTCGCCGCCGCGATCCCAAACGAAAATAAGCGGACAGCCGCCTTCAAGGTCGAAGGCGCTGCCGCTTATTTTCCATTCATCTCAATATGACGCTGCCTTACACATTATACCGAGAAGCTGTACGCCACCTCGCCCGCTTCGTGCCGGACCAGTCCGGTCCATTGCTCCCGCGGCACAAGATCGACCACGGCTTTGACGGCGATCCGGCCGAAATCCAGCTGCGGCACCTGCTGAAGCGTCAGCCGGTCGGTCATCAGCCTGCCCAGCAGGCCGGGAAAGCGGACTTCCATCTGCTTCAACCGGTACAGCCCGGTTTCAAAATCCTTGCGCGACGCGTTCACCGAGCCGAGCACGCATTTATTCTCCAGCACCAGCTCCTGGTTAATCTGGTCGGAGGAAATGCGGATGCTCCGGTTGCCCGGGGTTACCCCGAGGAGCGCCAGCACGCCGTTCGGCCCCAAGGCGGCCATCGCGTCAAACGCGAGCGGGCTGTAGCCCGTACATTCGAAGATGAGGTCCGCGCGCCGGTCGTTTCGCTGCAGGAACGCCCCCAGCGCGGATACCGCGGGAGCGCCCCCGGAGCCCGCCGGGGCGGCTGCTTCGTCTTCCGCCCGCGCGTATGTCGCTCCGCAGGCCCGCACCAACTCGGCCCCGATCGAATCGTCCGGCGACTTGGACCATACCACGGTATCCAGGCCCAGACACCGGCACGTAAGCGCGGCGAGCAGCCCAAGCGGCCCCGAGCCGAGCACCACCGCCGTCCTCGGCTGCCAGACGAGCCGCTGTTGAATGCGCTGCACCTCGCTCCACACCTTCTCGACAATGCTCTGCGGCTCGGCCAAGATCCCGTAGGCGAGACTGCCCGCAGGCACCTTGACCAAATATCTCGCATCCTCGATATAGTAGTCCGACAAATACCCGTGAGCGCCGCGGATGCCGCGTTCCGTATACTGCCCCGTTTCGCAGAAGTCCTGCTGCCCATTGCGGCAGTTGACGCAGCCCGGCTCCGCGCACGGCCTGCGCACCAAGGCGCAGACCGCGTCTCCCGGCGCGAATCCCGTGGCCGGGTCGGCCTCTTCCACGACGCCGAGCGATTCGTGCCCGATCGTCAGCGACGTTTCGCCCGCCGGCGGCACGCCGTACTTTTCGCTCATGATCTCGCGGTCCGTGCCGTCAAGACCGATGCAGAGCACGCGGACGAGCACGTCCGTCTTCGTCTGCCGTCCGGGACGCTCGACCTCGATCAGCTCCAGCTTCGGCGACGCCGCCCCTGCACCCTCTCCGCCTGCGGGGGCAAGGCCGGTTACGCGCACCGCCTTCATCGCTTCTCTCCCGCCGCATGGAGCAGCCTCGCGTCGCTCTGATCCTCTTGGCCGCGTTCCCGGTGCCGGAACAGCTTCAGCTTCGCCAAATATTCCTGCACCACCTTGACGAACGTCGCATGGGACCAAGTCAGCGGCGAAACGGACATCGGCTCGCCGCTGAACGGATGCACCTGTTCGGCCAAAATCCCCGAAGGCAGCGCATGGCTCATCGTCCATCGCAGCAGATCCGCCGCCTCCTTCAGCTCCTCTTCGCTTTTCGCCGCGGCAATCACGTATTCCGCATACCAGAGCGTGCAAATAAACCACGGGTTGCCCGGCACCTTGGCGACATCCTTCGTCACCTGATGATAATAATCGTTGGAATACCGGGCAAGCCCTCCCACTTCCGTCTGCACCCAGAGCTGCCGGCGGATTGCTTTCATGGTAGAAACGACCCGCGGATCGTCCGGCGGAAACATTCCGAAGTCGAATATCGCGTACATGCTCGCATCCAGCGTCAAATCCGGCTCGTACGCCTGCTTCTCGTCATTCCAATAGAGCGAACGAATAAACCGCTGCTCCTGCTCGGAATAGAGCGAGTGCTCGACCGCCTGCTTCACGCTGTCCGCCTTATCCCGGTAGTGCATCGCCCTCAGCTTGTCTCCGAAATGCTCGGCGAAGCCCGCGGCGGCAAGCAGTCCCGCATAGACGCTCGCGACCGTGAACAAATGCACGCCGTAACGTTCCTCCCACAGATCGTGCGAAGGCAGCGGCAATCCGGAGGCATCGGTATAACGCGCCATAAAATCGGCCGCAGGCAGGACGAGGTTGTCGTAGTCGTCGCGCGCTTCGTCCAGCGTCCGGGCCAGCCGGTGATGATGCCACAGCGCGAACAGCACAAGCGCCGTCTCGTCCTCCTGAATGGCAAGCTGCTTCTCGCCGCGGGCATTGACCCACGGGTGCCAGCTCGAACCTACGGAACCGTCCGGGTTGTACTTGTGAAGCAAGTAGCCTTCCTCCGACAATCCCCGCTTGCAAAACTGGAAAAATCGTTTCGTCAGCGCATGGTAGCCGCTTCGGTCAAGCGCATGCGCGATCAGCGCGCCGTCCCGTGGCCACATATACGAATACGTGTCGCGCGCAAACTTCAAAATGTCCGAATCGTTGGCGGCCAGAATGGCCCCCCGGTTGTCCGTATTCGTGCGGACCACGAGCAGGCTGCGCTTGTAAAAGGAAGCGATGTCCGGCTCAAGCAGCTTCAAATCGTGCCGGTCCTGTCCAAGCCACTGACCCCAGAAATTGTACGTGCGCTGGAGCAACGCATGCGGCGTCGCCGATCGGACCGTGCGCTCCAGCTTGCGGACTTCCCGGTCTTCCCGGGCGAAGCATACCCAGAACCACGCTTCCTTCGCCCCCTTGGCCGGTACCCGCAAGGCCAGCTCGGCCGTTCCGTCAACCGCCCCTTGCGCAATCGGATTGCCCCCGAGCCGCCCGTCTTCCGCATCCCGCCATGTCCCTTCGAGCCGGTTTATTTCCTTTTGCCCGGTCGCATACGAAGTCATTCCCGCCTCCTTCTGATCCTGCCCCCGGCATGACAACGACAAGTACCGGTGTCCCTTGTAAAATACAAGCGATCTCAATTCCGGGTCGTAATACACCGTATCGCCCACGCCGTTGCCGTACAAATGCAGATCCAGATGGAAGTACAGCTTCACCTCGCGTTCCCGGTCCCAGTCGTTTTCCACGACCACCTTGCGGATGAAGACATTCTCCTGTACGTCCACGCCGTCGCGAAGCTGCAGCTTGAGGCCGAGCCGCTCGTGCGTGCAGACGACGTTCGTAATCAGGGTATCGTTCAAATAGCCGGACTGCTTCTTCAGCTCCGGGTGATCGATCCAGAAAAAATCTTCCGCCGTCCACACGCCAAAATGCGATAAATGATCCAGCGCTTGATTCTCCTGACCGACATAAGGGAAATAAACATCCCGAACATTGTAATGGACGTCAAAATTAATAAGCACATTGCCGTTGCCAATAGGCAAATCACGGGCCATAACGCTATCATCCCCTTCCTGCTCACCCTAATTTTCCCCATGAGTGGAAGGAATTTATGCATTCGACATAAAAACCCGTCGCATCCTTTGGTATATTATGGTATACTTAAAGTAAATGCAAGAAAAGGCCGACCTGTAGAGGCCAGCCTTCGGTATGAATATGGTTATGGGCAAGTGCCGCTTATTTGCGTTTTCTTCCGTGTTTCACCAAGGTCATGCGACGGGTGTGGCGCAGCCAGGAGTAATAGGCTTTCAAATCGCGAAGTTGAATATCCTGAGACACGCGGCCCAAGAACGTAACGACAATCATTTTATGCAGAGGATTGCCTGCGATATCGGTTTCATCCTTTAACTCGACAAACTCGGCGACCATCACAAGGTCATCGTCAATCAGGTAAACGTCTTTTTCATTTGCATAATAAGGTTGGACTTTACAGTTCTTCAGTCTTTCCCATAAAAAGGAGCAAATATGCTCAATTCCGCCCTGCTCGTACTCCACACGCTCCGACCATCGGCTGAGCGCATGGCTGGTAATGACGATATCTGCTACTTTGTAACCATTAAATTCAATATAGTAGGGTTCGTAGGTGCTCCAACGGTTCATAACTTTGTCTCTCATTACAATCCCACCCCCTTTTGTAAAGCTAAAAAAGTGTGCTACTTCTAATGTAGTATTCGTATTACATAGAGTCAAGAGGCAGATCACCAGATAAACGCTTTTTTAGAAATTGCTATTTCTTTTCATACGTTTGTCCATTACAATAGTTTCAGAGAGGAGTGACCAGGTTTGGGACAACCAATTCCCGATTTCGGAAAATTTCTTGAGGGTCTTCGAGGCTCGATGTCTTTGCGGGAAGCTGCTCGCAAAAGCGGTCTTTCCCATGCCTACATCCGGGATCTTGAGCTTGAGCGAAACCGCTCGACCAATGACAAAATAACCCCGTCGCCGGATACGCTTCAGAAGCTGTCGGCTGCATACGGCTACCCCTATACCGACTTGATGATTAAGGCAGGGCATCTGATGAGCAGTCATATTGCATCGTCTCTGGCCCCCAAACAAAACGAGGATATGGACCTGTCAAACGTCTACTTCATCGAGATCGGTATGAAAGAAATTACGTATTACCAGAAAGGAGCGACAATTACGAGGAGTATTGAGTCGCTGCTTGATTTCAGCAGCTTTTTGGACCGGTTGGAAGAGAACGATTTCAAGAAGATGGACACCGATCTTTACGTCAATTTCAATCACATCCGCAAATACGACGAGCGGCGCGGCCGGCTTTATTTTAACGAAGACGGCGAAGGCCCGCACGTCACCATCTCAGCAATCCGCCAACGGAAATACCACGAACAACTTCTGCGCAAAGTGGCGATCAACACCAAAAAAAGCCTGGAATTTTCCTTCACTAAAAGCGGCAAATCGGCGGCTTTCTCCACAGCGGAGAAGAACGTCTAGTTTCGTCCTGCACCATTGTGTCTATCACCGCCCGCGAGCGCGATTCACTGCCGCGGGCTATTTTTGTATCCGATCTGCCAGTAGGAGCGGAGTGAATGCCTGTTAGTATTATTCTATGCTTCCGGCTCCTGTTTAGAATGCATTCGCTGAGAGTATTCATAGTTTTTTAGCCGCTCACCCTGAAGCTTGTCCTTTTTTAAGTGCCGCCATACTCCAAATTAATCCACGTTACGAAATTTGTCACCCCCTCAAAAGTGTAACCTCCCTTAATAAATTCGCACCTGGGTACGAAACAGCTTCTCCGTGTCCTCAGGCGCCATGTTGACTTTGGCCAGCAGCTTATACGCTTCCTTCAGGTATTCGACGGAATCCGTTCCCGGCTGCTCTTGAAAAAAACGAACGACCTCCAGCAGCATTCCGGTACAACTCTCGTCCCCCAGAGCGAAGCGTGTTTCCGATAAAATCAGCTTGGCCATATGGATGTTGCGGCTATTCCAGCTTTGCTCAATGATCTGTCGGCAGATCGACTCCGCTTCCTCGTATTCGCCGCATCGGTTATGCAGTTTGGCCAGCCGCAGCCGCGCGATCTCGACAAAATAAGGCTGCTTGGTCGCCTCTCCGATTTCCAGGGAACGTCGCTGATGCTCAAAGGCCAGCTTGTACTCTCCCATATCGGCATACAAATCCCCGATATTATTGTTAAAGATCAGCTCAAACGACGGATGATACGCAAAATAAGCGGCGGTTTGCTTGTATTCTTCCTCCGCATCCGCATACTTCCCGACAGCCTGGTAGCATTTGCCCAGCAAATTATGCGAGCGGAACCGGGAGATCGGGGAAAGTCTCTTCCTGCTTTTGACAGCCTGAAGAAGCGAAATGGCGGTATGGTATTCTCCGAT
This sequence comes from Paenibacillus oleatilyticus, assembly GCF_018998565.1. Taxonomy (GTDB): domain Bacteria; phylum Bacillota; class Bacilli; order Paenibacillales; family NBRC-103111; genus Paenibacillus_G; species Paenibacillus_G oleatilyticus. The sequence continues at coordinate 60,424 of NZ_JAHNZO010000016.1, forward strand.
TCCGTAGCGATAGGCGGACATCGTAAGCTGAACCGAAACCGCAAGCTCCTGCGGGACACTGTGCCGCTGCACGAGGGCGAAAGCTTCTTCAATCCATTCGGAGGCATGGCCCGGATCGATATTCACATACATGAACGAAAGCCGGTTTAAGCCGGCGGCGAGCATGGGAATGTCCTGCAACTCCCGGGCCAGGTGGATCCATTGCTTGTATTCGCTCTCGGCTTCCTTGAAATTTTGCCGAACGTCTTCGACAAATGCCCGTAATGCATGCAGGTCGGCACGGTGCACCGGCTTTACCTCAAACCGTATCTCCTTCAATTGTTCCATCCACTTCCGGATTGTCTCGTAATCCCGCTCCTTCTCGTATCTCTCCTGAAGGTATTCGAGAATCAGCCCCAGCGCTTTCTGATCGGGGTCCTTCAAACACATCCGTTCCAGCCAATCGAGAATCGGCACCCCAAGCCGGTCCAGCAGCTTTTCAACGATCGTGATGTGCGGAAAGTAGTCCTCATTTTCAATCCGTGAAATCATACTACGGGTACAAATGCCCTCGGAAAGCTCCTTTTGCAGCATCGGGACGGCTTCGCGCCTGGAGCGAACGAGCTGTCCGAAATGATCCAGGTTCATAGCAAGCTTCCCTCCTTATCCGCTCCGATAATCCATAGATTGCTGCAGTACGATTTGGTGATCCAGTCGAGCTTGGCATACGTCTCTTGAGAGATATGACGGCTTCGCGCGCCGGTCATGGATCGGATCTTCAGCCCGCAGTCCAAGAGCAGCCGATGCAGCTCGACCGGCATCAGCATATTGTAATTGGTCGGCTCGCCCCGCAGACGCTTCAGCGCATCTTCGTGAGGCAAATTGCCTGGGCCCAGACAAGCGATGACCATTCCGCCTCCCGGCTTGATCACCCGGGCCATTTCGCGAATCATTCCGTACGGATTCCGCACCCACTCTACCACCGTGCAGCAGAAGACATAGTCGAAAGTCCCGTCTTCCTCGGGAATCGGGTCGCAATCCGACAAATACGCCTCGACCTGCCTTGCCTTGGCACGCTCGACCATGGCCGGAGAAATATCGACGCCCGTCGCGCGAAAGCCCATCTCGTTCAAGCGCTTTGTACCGATCCCCGGCCCGCACCCCACGTCAAGCACACGCCGCCCTCCATCCCGGACCGCAAACTTCGCAAAATACTTTAGCAGCAAGCTTCGGCTGCCGTTATCCCACAAGTCTTCATTCGAAAAGAAGACGCTAAATTCGTCCCACCATGCTCCGCTATATACGTCAACCGTCATCAGGCGTATCCTCTCTTTGTCTGCAGACCATCGCTCTATCCGCTTCAGATCGAGCCGTTTCTATGCCAAAACATGGCATAAAGTCGCTTGAAGTTCAGCACGGACTCTTGTACACTGTAGCTTTGGAGCAAAAAAAGCCTGCTTTGGTAAAGTGCAGTCCTCTACTTCTAACACTACCAAAGTCCAGGCTTCTTTGCCATGATTGCTTGAATCACGTTGTGATAGATCAGAGAGTTTGTATGCGTCATAAAAAATTAATTCGAGGAAGGAAGTGTGCTATGGAAGAGCTTGGTTTGTTTGCGGTTTTATGCGTCATATTTTGGTCCACAGTATTTGTCCTGACTTTGACGTTGTTCCGACAAAATATAAAACCTCATCTTAAGAGCATTATCATCAGCGCCCTCATCATGACTCAAATTTCACTTATCACACAAACAAAGCTGCTGCTTTTGGGATTAGCCGTTTTGCAGCCGTTTTTCACAATTCTCTGTTTCAGTCTTTTTTTCAGGCTTCGTCTGACGAGCGCAGTGTTGGTCAGTGTTATCGTACTGTTGTATAACTTGATTTCGGAAATGCTGATGTACTTACTCATTACCCGTTTTCAATTGGAAGCGTTTGTTGCCTTGGCTATGGAAGCGACACTTTTACCTGCGATTTTCTTAAGTTCGTTAAATTCGATAACAGCATTGATACTTTCAAAGATGCGTGTGGGATTCACCTTCGTTCAATTTAACCCCAAAATGGCTTCTACGAATCCGACCTATACCAAGAGGTTATTTTTTATCATGAGTGGTGGGCTTATTTTGTTGATGGCTATTATTTCGTCTTTGTTTCTTGTAGGAACCAAAAGCGTGCTGGCCTACAGTCTGGGAACCGTTCTTTTGATTGCCCTCATTCACTATTTATATGTAAAGGAAGTAGCGGATACGTAGGAGGGTGCGGCCTTCTCTTTTTATTACTTAATAGTTTTTTATATTTCAATGCCCAGTATTACGCTATATCTTACGAAAGCAAAACAGTTAAAAACCGCCAATTTTCGACAAAAATTTTCTTGTGTACTTATTATGTGTATATTAAACTTATCTTGAAGTAAACGATTCTAAAGTTTTCCAAAGCAATTTATGATAGGACTTTTTTACCATATGAATTGTAATAGCTATCTAATTAATAGTTTTTCAAAGGGGATTCCTCATGGTTACTTTTCTTGTAAAAATGGTGTCTACGACTATTGAATTTTTCGCAATGGTGTTACTGGTTTTATCCGCTTTCCGTATATATTTTCGATATGCACTACATAAAGTATTTTTTATCGCTTTAATTCTATCTTTAGTTTCGTTTTATGTACGTGATTTTCTGGGACAATTTAACTATGCTTTTTTGTCTATATTTATAATCGAAATCGTGCTGCTAACCTTATTTTTTAGACTTCCTATTCTTTTTTCATTTTTCATGTGCATCATTGCCAATATTGCAACAGCCATTTTCGAAGGTCTTGCCACTGTTATAGGTATGCAGATGAATTTAACGTCAGTGCAATTAATACAGACCAATCTAGTTCACTTTGTTACTTGGCAATTAGTTGTAACAGCCTTTCAAGTGCTGCTAATCCTTTTTTTACAACGCTATAAAATAGGTTTTCACTTCACAATAAATGATTCAATGAAAAAATACAATTTTTGGTTATCAGGTATTCTTATCTTAAGCGTATTCGCGCTTCAGGTGCAAACTTTAATATTGGGAGATTTAAAATACCATATTGCAATTCCAATCGTATTGGCAATCATTTTTCTTATTGGTATCGTGCTTTCGTATAAACATAATCAAAAACTATGGAAAGCAAGAAGAGAAAGGCTGTCCAAGAGATGAATCCTATCGATTCAATGGCAACGTACTTGGCAAAATGCATACGTAAGCATAATGAACATGCCGGATCAGAAATAGCTTTAAAATACGCGTTGAGTTTAATAATCAATACGAGTCTTGCTATAATCTTTTCCTTGTTGATATCCGTTTTTACAAACCGATTCGACGAAACGCTTATTGGTATATGTGTATTTTTGTTGATTCGTTATGTTAGCGGAGGAGTTCATTTGTCTTCTTCGCTGGCTTGCTGTATTACTTCAATTTTTATTTTTACAACCATCGCCAATGTACCATCTGAGTATACAGAAATATCCATTTATCTTAATGCCATTTCCTTTATGATCTTGCTGTTTACAGCTCCTAATAATATTAAAGATATCAGCCGAATTCCTCAAAAATTTTACCCTTTATTAAAAGTAATTACATTACTAATCATATTCAGCAACTTTTTTATCAAATCTACAGTTTTTACTGCCGCTTTCATCATACAAGCCGTTTTAACAACACGATATTCCTACAAAATTATTAATTATTTTGAGAGGAGGCAACCGCGTTGAAAAAAAAATTAGCTATTATTGCAAACTCATTGCTACTGGCTCTGGCCGCTTTTTTTGTAGTAACAAATTCATTAACTATGAACCGCCCAGAAACGCCGAAAGAACTTCTTAAGAAATAACGCCTTAGCTTTCTGGGCTGGTAGTCCGCAGGTCTGCCAGCCTTATCCATGCCCGTCGTTATTCGCAAAAGCCTGTGTATTTTTCCCCTTCGAACCCCAACCACCCCTCCTCCGATAGCAGCCTTAAATTTTCCGAAGAATTTATTTGAGCGTCGTCAAAGAAACGGACGGTTCTCAGTTTCTCCGCTATAAGCAGCTTAAATTTCGTTCTCCCAAGGCAGCCACAAGATTCGAAGGTACATTTTAAGTCCTCTTCATGCAACTTTTTTCGCTGTATTTCGTTTATAAAGGAGGATGGAGTCTAACCATACCATGGAAAGGATTTGAATTATGTCCGTACCGATGCCCGGCAGTCCTCGTACTCAGACGACCGCTGCCGCAGCCGCAAAGAAAAAAAAGAAGCCGGTTAAAAAGAAGAAACGGCGTTCATCCACCTTGGCCTCAATTACACTCTATACGTTCTTTTTTATGTTTTTGTTTGGAAGTGTGTTCAGCTTGTGGTTTTTTCTAACGGAATCCGGCACGAATCTGCGCTTGATGATGGCCGATACGATCATTTCGACACAGCACCGCGATTGGGCGAAATACCTCATCGGCGAGGAAGAGCTCAAAAAACGGGTTGACCGGTACTGGGCGCAGTTCGACACGTATTCCGAAATCAAGGATAAGGACCTTGTGCGCGTAGACCATAAACCGGCGACAACGGTGGTCGAAAAAAAGCCGCCTGTTGAGATACAAGACATTGAAGGAAAAAATTTTAAAGGCAAGCTGCTGATCGTGAACGATCCAAAAACGCTGCGCATCGCCGTTCCGGGCACACGCGGCAAGGGAGAAAAGGTTTCCTCGATGGTTAAACGATTGGGGGCCATTGCCGGCGTCAATGCGGGCGGGTTCGTCGATCCGGAATGGAAAGGCAATGGCTTTCAGCCGACCGGCCTCGTCATGTCCGGAGGGAAGATCTTCTACAACGACGGCGGCATGAACACACGCAATCACATCGTTGCCATCGATAAAGAAGGCAAGCTGATCGCGGGCAAATATACGCCGAACGAGCTGATCAAGATGGGCGTTCAGGAAGCGGTCACCTTCGCTCCGAAGTTTATCGTCAACGGCGTGGGCATGATCAAAAATCAGGCCGACGGCTGGGGAATCGCTCCCCGCACCTCGATGGCGCAAAAAGCCGACGGCACCATCATGTTCGCCATCATCGACGGACGCCAGCCGGGATACAGCATCGGGGCGACTTTGTACGATATCCAGAACATTTTTCTGGAGCATGGCGCGGTGACAGCGGCCAATCTGGACGGTGGCTCCTCAACCGTACTGGTCAAGGACAACCAGATCTTGAACAAGCCATCCAGCGAATACGGCGAACGGTATTTGCCTACCGCCTGGCTGGTGTTCGAAGACCCGGCCAAAGCGAATATTAAAAACATTTGGGAAGGACTCGATCCAAGCAAGATCGATCCGTCCAAATGGTAATCATCCGCCAAAACCAAACGGGATCTCAGGCATAACGCCGAAGATCCCGTTTTTTTGTGGCAAGTCAAGCGTTAGTGTTCTTCGCGTTCCACTGTCGTGGCTGCAATAGACGCTTCGGCTGTGGCTACATCGTCTGTACCGTTTTCTGATTTGCCGTTGCGCCACGATTTCACTTCCTGGCTCACTTGAACAGCAGCCTGCTTCGCTTTTCCAGCCATCTCCGCCGTGGTGCGTCCGATGCTTTCCGCCGCAGTCTGCGCTTTATCCGATACGGCGGAGACGAGCCGCTTCGATTTTTCCGCAACGTCGCCTGCGAATTGCTGCGTCTTTTCGCTCACCTGATGATAGCCCTCTTTCAAATCGGCGCGCAGCTCGCGTCCGGATTTAGGCGCAAACAGCAGTGCTGTCACCGCGCCAAGCACACCGCCGATTACGGCTCCGACAAGCAAATCCTTATTTCTTTTTTCCGCTTCCATCGTTCTTCACTCCTTTGATTTCATGGGTCTGGAAGCTTGCAGGCGATGCCAGAGCTGCAGGCCGGCGGCTGTCAGCTCCATCAGGTCGTTTGCAGTATCCCGATGGCTATGTAACGCTTTGCGCGCCTCAAGTGCCGTGCTCTCAATGGCGAGTGACGCGGACTTCACGATTCGGGATACCCGCTGCACCGCTTCTCCCGTCTCCTCCGCCGCCGTAAACCAAGCATCGACCGCTTGCATTTTGCCCTGCAGATCCCGCATGACCTCGGTTGACACAAGAAGTAAGCTTTCGGTGCTCTCCGTCGTTTGCCGAACTTGCTGCTGCATCGTATCAAGCGCAGTCTCGGCGTGCCTCAGGGCACGAATCGCCAAATACGCAAAGCGTATAGCCAACCCGATGAGCACCAGAAAGGCAAAAATGCAGGTCGCCGCTCCCCATTGCCACCACATGGCCTTCACCTCCGTCATCCCATCCGCTTCTAGACGAATGCCTATGAGATAGTACAGTATAAGACGGAGGCGCCCATTTTGACACAACTTCCGGAAAAAAAGGACGAGGAGCCTGGCAAAAAAGACAGCAAAAAAAGCCTGGTTGCCCAGGCTTTAAAGTTCGGCTTAGAACAGCCGCTTCAGCTCTTGCTCGATTCGCTGCACGGCTTCATCCACATGACGGACGCGGAGTCGAATCGACTCCGTGGTATAACTTTCTTCCGCGTGCTCGTAGCGCGGATCGTAGTAGTATTCGAGCAGCAGCCCCGCGGCTTCTTCGAATTCATGGTCCAGCAGATGCCGCTCGATTTGCGCGGCCACCGGCGTATGAAGCCGGCGGTGAATTTGCCGAAAAGCGTCGAGGCAGGCGTCCGCGTGCTCCTCCGGCCGATATTCCTGCACGATGTGCCGTATCCGTTCTTCCAACGGTACCTCGATCCGGATCGGGATGCCGCTTGTTTTGGCTTCCGCCAAAAAGCCGGGCATCACCGCCCGGCCGATTCGGCGGCTTTCCGCCTCCATCAGCACGAAAGGCCGGTCCTGATAGCGCAGTAGCTCGTGGACAAGCAGCGATTCGAACGTCTTTTGGTTGTTCGGCACAAGTCCGATCTGCCCGAAGATGGAGCCGCGGTGTCCGGCCATCTGTTCAAGATCGAGCACAGGGTAGCCCCGTTCGGCCAGCTTCCGGAGGATCAGCGACTTGCCGGTGCCGGTATGGCCGGCGATGACGACGACCTTGGGCTTGAGCTCGAACGACTCAAGTGTCTGTACGACCCACTGACGGTAGGCCCGGATGCCTCCGGCTAGCCGGTAGGCGCGGATACCCATGAGCGACAGCAGCGTGGCCGACGTCCGGCTTCGCATGCCGCCCCGCCAGCAGAAGACGGCCTTGTTCGGGCCAAGCGCCTGAAATTCCCGGATGAAAGCCGGAAGCTTGGCAGACACGATCTCAAGCCCGCGCTGCTTGGCCGCTTCGATGCTGACCTGCTTATAGGTTGTGCCGATCTCCGCCCGCTCCCGGTCGTCGAAAAGCGGTATGTTCAAGCTGCCGGGGATCGTAAATTCCTTGAATTCTCCCGGAGAGCGGACGTCGACGAGCGTCAGCTCCCGTTCTCGATACAGGCGCAGCAGCTCCTGCACGGTTATGTCTTGTTGCAACGCGTCCTCGCTCCTTTGCTTCATATGGGGCGTGCTGCGGCATAGCTGCACGTCCTAGGCGGCTGCTTACAGCGATTCCAGGACGCGGATTTCGCCCGGATGGTCGGCGGTCGTCTCGCCGATAATCGCTGCCTCGACGCCAGCGCGGCGCAAGTCGCTCAGCAGGGCGTCAGCTTTGTCCGCGGCTACAGCGATCAGCAGCCCGCCGGAGGTCACAGCGTCGCAGAGAATCCATTGATCGAGCTGATCGATAGACTCTGTGAAGGCGACGGTGCCTTCGAGGTGCGCATAATTGTTCTTAGTTCCGCCCGGGACAAAGCCCGCCTCGGCCAATTCGCGGACGCGCGGCAGTACAGGCACCTGGGCCTTCCCGATGCGCACGCCTACGCCGCTGCCTTTGGCCATCTCGGCCGCGTGGCCGAGAAGTCCGAAGCCGGTCACGTCGGTGCAGCCATGTACGTCGTACGGCTCCATCGTTTCCGCAGCCGTCTTGTTCAATGTGGTCATTACCTTGGTAACCCGTTCGATTTCCTCCGGGCTTAAAGCGTCTTTCTTGATCGAGGTCGTCAGGATGCCGACGCCGATCGGCTTGGTCAGGATCAGCTTGTCCCCTGGCTTGGCCCCCGCATTCGTCTTTGCTTTGGACGGGTGCACCAGTCCGGTGACAGCGAGACCGAACTTCGGCTCGTTATCGTCAATGGAGTGGCCTCCGACGAGTGTCGCTCCCGCTTCTTTGACCTTGTCGCCCGCGCCGCGCAAAATGTCGGCCAGTACTTGCTTATCCAGCTTTTTGATCGGAAAGGCTACGATGTTCAGCACCGTTAGCGGCTTCCCGCCCATCGCATAAATGTCGCTGAGCGCATTGGCTGCCGCGACCTGACCGAAAGCGTAAGGATCGTCGACGATAGGCGTAAAGAAATCGACGGTTTGGACCAGCGCCAGCTCGTCCGTCAGCTTGTACACTCCGGCATCGTCGCTCGTATCGAGACCGACGAGCAGGTTCGGGTCGGGCGTTGCCGGCGGAAGGGTCCGGATCACCTGCTGCAGATCCGCGGGACCTATTTTGCAGCCGCATCCGCCTTTCGTAGAGTAAGAGGTTAATTTGATCGGTTCGTTAACGCTCATCTTTCGGATCAGCTCCTAAACATGGTTTCCATAAAGTACAGGTTAGCACAGTTGGCATTTAAAAAAAAGCAGGTATAATGAAGACAATGAAATGGCGGCCTATCTCTGCGACAACAGGGTAAAAGCAGGCCATAACGGGAGGATATAGCGGATGAATCGGGAACAAGGACTTCAGTTGATCGAGAATGTAAAGATCGTCGCCATTGTGCGCGGCGTGGAGGAACGGCATATCGAGGGGTTAGCGGATGCGCTAGTTAGCGGCGGGGTGCCGGTCATGGAAGTAACGCTGAATACGCCGGGAGCGCTTGGCATGATCGAACGGCTTCAAGCCCGCTTCGGAGAACGGATGTACATCGGCGCAGGGACCGTCGTGGACGTGGACGACGCAAGGAAAGCGCTGGATGCCGGGGCGTCGTATTTGGTTACTCCGAACACGGACGAGCAGGTGATCCGTTACGCCGTGGAGCGCGGAGCTCCGATTTTTCCGGGAGCGATGACGCCGACGGAAGTTGTAAAAGCATGGAAAGCCGGGGCAACGGCGGTGAAAATATTTCCGGGCGCCAGCCTTGGATTCGGCTATATCAAGGAATTGATGGGCCCGCTGAATCACATCCCGATGATGGCGGTCGGCGGCGTGAACGAGGATAATATCGCCGAATTTATGAAGATCGGCTGCTACGGGGTCGGCATCGGCGGCTCGCTCGTCAACCTGAAGGAAATCGCTGCCGGCAACTTTGGTTGGGTGCGGGATAAAGCGGCCCGGCTCGTAGAGCGGTCCAGAGGCTGAATCGCATCGGAGAAGGAGTCCGCTGCCTTAAAGTAACATGCGAATTAACCTCATCGGCACTCCGGCGCAAATGTAAAGGGTTCCTTAGCGATGAAAGTTACAAGTGCCAGGTTGGAGAGTTTTAAGCAGTCTTAGGCTTTACATGTCGCGAGTGGCGAATGGCGAGTTACGAACTGAGAGAGGTATCGGCGGAGAGACGGGATGACGAGCGCGACCGCATACTCTTGGGGCTCTTGTAACCTGGCCCAGACAAAATAGCGGAACTGCCCGTGCGTTATTCGATTGGATTTCGCCGGCATATCCTCAATAGCGGAACCGGAAGTGCCTTAACGCCTTCGTTCTCGGCGGCTTGCACATTTTTCGACAAGGTTAATGCACTTTGAGTTCCGCTACGTACTCGTCAACGGTCCAAAGCATTCAAATAACTCATCCTGGTTCCTCTATTTTTCAACTTACCGACAGCCCCCCTTGCTGTCCTCTCAGATTTCGCATTGTGAGGACAGATAAAGGTAGCCTATCGTGAGAAGAAATTCAATCCGATGGCCCGCAGGAAGCCGAAATGAGCTGCAAAACAAAAAACGGCGGCCCTCCGTAGCTGGAGGCCGCCTTTTTGCACATTTATGCTTTCAACACGTCATGGTCGACATACCGTTCGCCGTTCAGCTCGCTGATCAAATTGATCGCCACCTTGGCCCCGTCGCCTGCGGTAATGATCGTATGCACGCTCACGCCCGCTGCGGTCCCGGCAGCCCAAATGCCCGGCACGTTCGTCTTGCCCTCCGGGGTAGCGTCGACTACGGTTTTGATCCGCGGCTCGGTTCCCGGCTTCGTATTCACGCCGATCTGCTGCGCCAGCTCGGCGTTCAGCCCCGTGGCGAGCACGACATGCTTCGCTTCGTAGCTTCCGTTCTCCGTCTCCAGGCGGAATCCTTCGCCTTCCTTCGCAACGGCGACGACTTTGCCTTGTACCAGCTCGGCTCCGAACTTGGCCGCCTGCTTCTTCCCGATCTCCACCAGGTCCGGCCCGGTAATCTCGGCTACGCCGTAATGGTTCTCCACCCAAGCGCGTTTCGTAATGCTCTGATCGCTGTCAATCACCAGCGTCTTCTTGCCGGCCTTCGCCGTGAAGAGGGCCGCGCTTGCTCCTGCAGGTCCTGCTCCGATAATCGCTACATCGTAAGACATCATTCATCCTCCCTTTCCAGAAAGTGAAAAAGTCGAACGTGCGAATGGATGCGGATTCGCCCCGATCTTTTCCATTATCCCCCATCCGCTTCGGGCTTGTCAAATGGCGTGCCGGGGGCGTCCGTGCCTTGAGCTTCAGTCTCCTCCAACGGCAGCCGGACCGTGACCGTCGTCCCCTCGCCTTCTGTCGAATCGAGCCGAATCGCGCCTTGATGCAGATCGATAATTTCCCGGCAAATGGCGAGTCCGATGCCGGTTCCTTCCGCTTTCGGGTCGGCCTGATAAAACTTCGTTTGGACGTTTCCTAAATGCTCGCGCGATATCCCGATGCCGTTATCCGAGATTCGCACGACGGCGTCCCGGTCCTCCCGCTCCAGAGAAATAGCGATGCGTCCGTCCGGCCCGGTAAATTTGATCGCGTTATCGATCAAATTCAAACAAACCTGCTTCAGCCGATTCGTATCCCCGATGACCGTCACCGGTTCGGATGGGACGCTCAAACGAAGGTCGATCCGCTTTTGCTCCGCTTTGGAACGCATTTGCAGCACCGCCTCCCCCAGCAGCTCGTTCATCTGCACGCGGGCGAGATCGAGCGTTATGCTTTTCTGGTGCAGCCTGGAGAAGTCAAGCAGCTCCTCGACGAGGCCGATCAAGCGATCGGTTTCCTTCGCGATAATGCCGAGCCCGAGCCTCGTCTCTTCCTTATCCTCCAGGCCGCCGGTCAGAATCGTCTCGCTCCACCCTTTAATGCTGCTTAGCGGCGTCCGAATCTCGTGAGAAATGGAAGAAATGAAATCGTTCTTGAGCGCTTCGCTGCGCACGATCTCGCGGGCCATATAATTCAGCGTCCCCGCCAGCTCGCCGATCTCGTTGTCATACGATTCGTTGACCCGCACATCGAACCGGCCTTTGGCCATCTCGGCGGATGCGGCCGTCATCCGTTTGATCGGCCGGACGATCGAATTGGCGAAGGGAAGGCTGACGAGCAGCACCAGCAGCAGCACGACGCCGCCGACGCCGGCCGATACGGCATAAATCGTGCGCAGCACCCGGTCTACCTCCGTCAAGGAAGTGACATACCGGATCACCGCCAGCGTCTGCCCTTGATAGACAAGCGGATTGGAGACGGCCATCACGCGCTCGTTGGTCACCACTTGATTCCCGGTCCATACCCCCGTCCGGCCAGCCCAAGCCTCCTTCACATCGCTTGTCCGAATACTCTCCTGGACGGCAAAGCCGCTCGATGCCGCCAGCACCGTACCGTTACGGTCCACAATTTCCAGCTCCGCCGTTTCGTAAGCGAAATACTGCACCATCCGGTTCAAATGCTGGCTCAAGTTATTGTAAAACAAGTCCCCCGCAAAATTGGCGTAAAAGTTCGCCGAGACGACGGCATGGTTGGTCAGCACATTGGCGATGCCGTTATAATAAAACTGGCGGACGGCAAAGAAGAAGACGCCTTCCATCAGAAGGAGCGTCAGCAGAACGATCCCCAAAAAGCGCATGACGACCTGCCGCCTCAGACTTCTCCGCAGCTTCATGTCGAGGCGTCCCGCCCTTGCCAGCGGTAGCCGAAGCCCCATACCGTCTCGATAAATTTCGGAGCGGACGGGTCCTCCTCTACTTTTTGACGGAGCCTGCGGATATTGACATCGACGATTTTCGGATCTCCGATGTATTGGACGCCCCAGATCTCATCAAGCAGATCGTTTCGGCTCAGCGGCGAGCCTTCTTTTTCGATCAGGCGCTGGATCAAAGCAAACTCGGTCGGAGTCAGATCGATCCGTTCTCCGTTTTTGCGGAGCTCGACATTCTCCGGATGAATTTCGAACGGGCCGGAGCGCAGCGTGCCGCTGTCCTCCCCGCCGGCCGGCTGCCTGCGGACACGGCGCAGCAGCGATCCAACGCGTGCCATCAGCTCTCCCGGACTAAACGGCTTGCCGATATGATCGTCCGCTCCGAGCGACAGCCCCATCACTTTGTCCTGCTCCTGCACTTTGGCGGTCAGAAAGATGATGCCGATCCGCTCGTTAAATTCGCGTACCCGCCGGCACACCTCGAAGCCGTCGATCCCCGGTACCATGACGTCGAGCAGCGCAATATCGAAGCTGTCGTCCTGCTTCAGCAGCGCCAGCGCCTCGTCTCCGGTAACCGCCTCCGTAATGTCGTACCCTTGCCGCTTCAGATTGACGACGACAAAGCTGCGGATCGAATCTTCGTCTTCCAGAATAAGTATTTTACTCATGCGTCTGGCTCCCCCCTTCGGCTCTCGCTTCTGATAGCAAGCGGAAAAAGCTTCGATAAGCCGCCCCGTTCGCATCGATGGCATACACTTGATCCATCGTCCGGCTCAACACGGTCCATGTCTGGTTGTCATCCGTCCATTCCGCCTGCGGAAATACCCGGATCTCGGCCAGCTGCTTCCCGTCCGCGGTATCCACGAAACGGACGGAAGTATCCGACTTCTTCACCGTAAACCGGCCCTTCCACTCCGGCGGAATGTCAAAGGTATACCCGTATTCGCCGCTATAGTAACGTTCCAGCACCGTCGTAAGTCCCCGTCCGCCGTCCCATTTGGCAAAGGTCTCGATCCAAGGGATGTTGACCATCGCCTCGTTCTCGTAGCCCGGCGGATCGTACATGCCGGATATTTCGATGATGCCGTCGCCGTCGGCGTCTTCGCTTTTGCCCGAGTAAGCTTTGTAGGTCGTTTGAGGATTAAGCGCCCGTTTGAGCTTCCCTGCATCGTACACAAGCAGCTCGGTATTCGAGGAATGAGCGCCTACCGAAGCATCGAGCACGACGCCCCGCTTGTCTGCCGACACGCGTCCTCCGAGCACGTTATAATAATCGTTCACGGTCGAATCCAAACGGACGCTTCCCAGCTTGCGAAGCGCGCTATCATATTGATAGAGGGTTGCGTTGGACGATACTCCCCTGTCGTGTACAATGACCGTTACATCTTTCTTTCCGTCTCCGTTCAGATCGTCAATGACGTAGTCCGTATACGGCAGCTCCACCTTCTTCACCATCCGTCCGGCCTCCCAAGAATAGACCGCCAAGCCTTTGGCCGATTCCGCTCCCGTCGAATACCCCGCGATAACGTCCTTCCGCTCCTTCTGCACCACATCGTCAAACGTCAGCGAATCCAGCTCAAAGCCGGCGCCCTCGAACCGGTCAAGACGCTGCCACGAGCCGTCCTTCATTCTCCATATTTCGCCATTCAGCTGTTCCTTGTTTTTGATCTTATAAAAGAACACCGCTTCCTCGCTGCCGTCACCGTCCAAATCGATCAGCGAGTACGCTCCCTTCTGCTCCGCCTTGCGGGGGCGGATCAACGCCGCGCCTTCCGGCAGCGACCGTTCGATCGTCAGCTTCAGCGCCTCCTGCTCGGCCGGAAGCTTCGGCAGCCGCATATATGCCCCCGGCTGCTCCATGAAGCCGCAGCCCGTACAGCCTAAAACCAGCGCCAGCCAAACCGCCGCCGCTTTTCTCTTCATCGTCATATGTCACTCCCCAAGCGGTGGTCCGAACGTCCGGGTTTCGTTTTTTTTCACATGATAGCCTTTCCTCTTGCAAAAATCAATCAACGGGCCGGAATACGTGTGACTCAGCTCATTTTAGGGTAAAAAAGAGTACCTCTTCCCATTGTAATCGTTTGTCGAAAGAAGAAGGTAACAAAACGATGACAAAAGATTTGGCGAATTTTTAATATTTTTGTAACCTTTTGCTCCATGTTTTGCGTTAATATGGTAGACAGTGTTTCGAAAGAGCCTTGACAGGAGGTTGAATGATGGTTCCTTCCCGACAAAATCTAGCGATCAAACCCCGCAAAACCTTGCGGAATGTTATTATAGGTCTTGCCCTGCTTGGCGGAGGCGCCGTCGCTTACGCCGGATATTTGCTGCATCAAGCCGACAAGGCGCTGGAAAATATGTCTGTGGCCCCGCCAGTAAAAACGACCCAGCAAGGATTGAACGGTCTGGTCGCTCCTGCGGAGAACTTCAAGCCGATGACCTTTTTGCTGACAGGGATCGACAGCCGTGACGGCAGCGGCGGCACGCTGAACACCGATGTGCTGATGCTTGTCACGTTGAATCCGGAGACCCGCTCCGCCACAATCGTTTCCATCCCCCGCGATCTGGAGATGAAGCCGAAGGAGTTCGGCCTTTCCAGCCAAAAAGCGAACTACTATTACGCGCACTATTACATACAGGACAAGGACACCGCGATTCAGAAGACGAAAGAGCTGTACGGCAGCATGTTCAACGTGCCGATCGATTATATGGCGGCGATCGATTTCGACGGCTTCCGCAATGTCGTCGACGAGCTCGGCGGAATCGAAATAAACGTCGATATGGATATGCGCTACGTCGATGAAGAAGACGGCACGAATATCAATCTGAAAAAAGGATTTCAGACGTTAAACGGCAAGCAAACGCTCGATTTTTTACGTTACCGCAAATCCAACCGGGGCACCGAAGAGTCCTCGGACCTCGCCCGCAACCAGCGCCAGCAGGAAGTGCTTGATAAGCTGCTGCAAAAGATGACGTCGTTCAGCGGGATTACCCAATGGAGCGGATTGCTGAAAATCGCCGGAGAAAGCGTGAAAACGGATATCCCCGCCGATGAGCTTCGCCGGTTCCTGCTTTCCTTCCAGAAGCTGAAGCCCGACCATATCGAGTTCATCCACCTGGACGGACGATGGGATAGCCCTTTCATTGTCGTCAAAGAAGACGAGCTTACCGCAGCGATCGCCTCTTTGCGGACGCAGCGGGGCCTTCCGGCCGAAGTCCCGGGGACTACCGTGACCGGTTCGACCTATAGCTTGTACAGCAAGCGCTTCGGAATCGATCCGGCACCTGTGAAAAGTAAAGAAAAGGAAAAGGAAACCGATACGATGAACAAGAACGGCAGGTCCCGCTAACCGCGGCAGACCTGTTCTTTTTTTATTTTGAACCTTCTGCAGCTCGGTTCGGAAAGCATCCCGTTGAACAAGTAACAGCTGAAATCGAACGTGTGTTCCAGTACTAGATGAAATTAGTACTTATCCCCTCCTCCCCCGTTCCCTTACAATTATTGTAACTAAGTACGGAACACGATATCGAGGGAGGAACGTTGGGCATGAAAGAACGGCTGCGCAGGTTGCCGTCATGTTGGCCCGGAGCCGTGGTGATTCTGGGGGTCTTTCTATACGGGCTCTGTCTTACGCTAGGGCAAGGGCCTCCGTCGGGTACGGGCATGCTGGCCACTGCGGCAGGGGCAAGCTGGATCGCCTTCAAATGGCGGTCGAGACTCCTCTTGAACATATCGCTGCTCGGAGGATGGCCGGCGCTCCTGATTGTAAGCCCGGGCCCGGATGAAGGCTGGATGCTCTGGGCCGGCTTATTGGCATTGAATGTCGTCTATTTTACCCTTAGTCTCCGGCTCGATTGGAACGAGCTGAAATTCACCGCATTTGCAGGCACATGGCTGTTGTATTTCGTATTTTTCCTGAAGCTCCAGCCGGACGCCGCCGAAGGTTGGAGCCTTGCTTACCGGTATGCGCTTCTGATTTATATTTTTTACATTGGTGCCTTATCCGTCTCGATATGGAAGAAACGGGCAGACGAAGGCGCCGACCTGTTCCTGGGTATCGCGAATGCAGCCGTGTTCGGCTTCTGGGCGTTCGTCTTGTGGGAACGGGTCGTGCCGATCGCCTACCCGATGCTGTTCATGGGGATGCTGTACGTCATCTTGGCCTGCCTGAACCGACGCTGGTTACCCGAATTATCTACGATCGTCCCGATGAAGCTGTTCGGCGGAATGATGCTCATCCTCCTCGCCGCGCTCCACTTTCTCAAGGAACGGACCTTGGAACCGGTCACCCATGTATTTCTATGGCTTCCCGCCGCTATCGCCATTCTGGGACTTGGCACCGTAAAACGATGGGATGCGCTCCGTGGGGTAGCGGCCGTCGTCTGGCTAGGCGTCTTCGGCTACTGGATTTTTGGCGCATGGAATGCGGCAGAGGCGGACCCGTTCGGCAATCCCTCCCCGTTCGCCCACGGGAATATGCCGGCTTGGGCGCTGATGGCCGCCGTAGGATTTTATTTGTCGGCCAAAGGCCGCTTCGAACGATTGCGGGAAGACGACAATCGGATGCTCTCCAACGGATTCGCTTTTCTCAGCCATCTGGCCGTCGGCGGAGGACTTGCCTGCGGAACGCACAGCTTCTTCGCCTATTACGGGCTAGCCTCACAGCTTAACCTGCAGCTTACTTTGTCGGCCGTCTGGGGCTTGTACGCGCTATTGCTGCTGCTGTGGGGCGTATACCGGAAGCGGAAGCCGCTTCAAGCCTTGGGCTCCTTGACGCTGATCTGCCTCGCTGTCAAGACGATCCTGTTCGATCTGTCCGGGAGTCCGGCGTTGGACAAAATTATTGCGTTCATCCTGTTCGGGCTGCTGTCTGTGGGCATAACTTATATGACGAACCTGCGAACGACACATAGCCAACGACCCAAGCCGGAAAACGACGCGGCTCCCCCTTCCTGAAACGGCAAAAAACCATCTCTTGCGGAGATCCAGCAGTCATTGCGGAGATCCGGCAGAAGAGATGGTTTTTTATTGGTTTGGCCGAATGGCATACGTACATTTGCCGCCGCCTTTGGCGAGACATTCCGTCCGTTCCACTTCGGCTTCCGGACCGAGCAGACGCTGAAACATCGCGAGCTCGCATTGGCAAGCGTGGTTATATTGATTGGCTACCTGAGAGATCGGGCAATTGTACTCCTTCAGCAAATACCCGCCGTCCTCCGTCGGCTCCAATTCGACCATATAGCCATTCGCATTCTGAATCTCGGCCAGCTCTTGAACGCGTCCGTCGAACGGCTTATCTTTCATGCGCTCCCCGTAGCGGCCGATCAGCCTCTCCTTGCGCCGCTCGAACAGCAGGTTCACGTTGCTTTCCCCCAGGGAAGCTTCCAACTCTTCCAACAGATCCAGCGCGAGATGCTGATACTTTTTAGGAAATAAGTCGTCGGCAACGGGTGTCAGCGAATACAGATGCGAAGGTCGTCCCATCGCCTGCCGCACCAGCTTCGATTCGATCAAATTATCCCGCTCCAGCGTGTTCAAGTGCCGCCGCACCGCCATTTCCGTGATGCCTAGCTGCTTCGACATATCCCCCACGCTTAGCGCCCCTTTGGTCTTGAGCATCGTGAGGATGACGCGTCGCGTCGATACGTCCGTTTCCTGGTTCATGCGGTCTCACCGTCCTTCTTGTATGCAGGCCGCCTGTTTCATTATGGCGGAAGCTATGCTGTACCTTATGAATAAAAATATTGTATACGAAATGAGACGATAAGTAAATTAATATACTACTATGTATGTAAAATACTAACCGAGGAGGCTGGCGGGGAATAAAACGAAAAAAATTCGAAGCTGCTCCGTTACGCTGACAATAGGTTGTCAGGGATAACCCGTTATGCTGGAGCTATATCCTATCCGAAACGAAGAGAGGACGTGCGCGAATGGACAAGCTCGATCTTGCCAAAACATATAAAACTTATTACAAATCCGGATCGGAGCCGGAGCTTGTAGGCTTCGGCGAAGCGCCGTACTTGACGTTTGTCGGTCAGGGCGACCCGAACGGCGAGCGGTTCGCCCAAGCTACTGCAGCGCTGTACGCAGCTGCTTACGGCGTCAAGGCGCTTGGCAAAGCGCAAGGAACCGATTTTACGGTGCCGAAGCTGGAAGGGCTGTGGTGGGTGGAATCCAACAAGCCCGCACTGGAGGCCCCGCGGCAGGAATGGCGCTGGAAGCTGCTGATCCGCATGCCCGACTTCGTTACCGGGACCGTGGCAGCCGAGGCCAAAGAGAAGACGTCCCTGAAGAAAAAAGAGCTGGCCGACGACATCGCTCAAGTGGTGTACGAGACGATGGCCGAAGGGCTGTCCGTGCAAATGCTTCACATCGGTCCTTACGAGACGGAGCCGGAAACGGTGGAGCGCATGCACGCTTACATGGAGGCGCGCGGACTGGTTCAAAACGGATTGCATCATGAAATTTATTTGACCGATCCCCGAAAAACCCCGCCTTCCGGCTGGAAAACGATTCTGCGCTTCCCGGTAGAACAAAGGGACCTGTCCTGATCCGGACGGTCCCTGGTCTGCAGCACGGCGCTACAGCATTTCTTTGCGGATAAATGCCGGTACGGCTTCGGCAAAAACGCTCAACGCCCGAGGCAGCTTCGCGATCATCGGATGCAGCCCGCTGCGCGGCAGCGTGTTGTATTCCTGCGTCAGCGAACGGCGCAGCTTCACAAGCTCCGTCAAAACGGCCGCAACGTCAGCCCCGAACACGCCTTCGCCGGCGAGGATCTCGACGATGTCCTCATAGCTGCTGGCGTCCCGCATCATGAATGCGTCGATCAGCAAGCTGCCGACGTCGGTCACCGTCTCAATCGCCAGATGCAGCGTCCGCTCCTGCGCCAGATGCAGCAGCAGCTCCGAATCCGCTTCCTCTGCGCCGGTCTTTCCCCGGGCTTCCCAAGCGGACTCCAAGGCAGCGCAAGCTTTCAGTAAATCCGGCACGAACGCCAGCCGGGCATCGATTTGTTCCTGATTGACATAGTACATATCGCTTATCTCCGTTTCTTCTTTTTCCACTTGGACCACAGCGCGATGGCGGGAAAAAAGGCGATGAGCAGGACGATGAGCAAAACCGCCTGCATCAAGTATTCATAGCTCATGTATCGGATGCTCCTTCGTCTGCTATTCGGCCGCGATGCGCTCGCGCACGTACGCCCAATGGTTCGTCGGACCGTGACCGGCGCCGATGCCGAGCGTATGCCGGATGGCAAGCGTAATAAATTGCTTGGCCGTATGGGCGGCCTCCAGCAGCGTCTTCCCTTTGGCAAGCTCCGCGCAAATAGCCGCGGAGAAGGTACAGCCTGTCCCATGCGTATGCCGGGTTTCGTACCGCTCGGCCGTCAGCAGGTGGAACGCCTCGCCGTCATATAGCACGTCTGTCGGCTCGCCGCTGCGGTGGCCGCCTTTGACGATCGCCGCGCCCGCGCCAAATTCTTTGACGATGCGCCGCGCGGCCTCCTTCATGTCCTCTATCGTGGTGATCGAAAGGCCCGTGATCACTTCCGCTTCCGGGATATTGGGCGTTACAAGCGCGGCCAACGGCAGCAGCCTCTCGCGCAGCGCGTTCTGCGCATTGCCGGCCAGCAGGCTCGCTCCGCCCTTGGCGACCATCACCGGGTCCACGACAAGCCGCTTCAATCCGTGCTTGCGGACGCATCCCGCAACCAGCTCGATAATTTCCGGCTGCGACAGCATGCCGGTTTTGGCCGCGTCCGCTCCGAGATCGGACAGTACGGCGTCAATCTGCTTCTCGATCCCCTCCAGCGGAATATCGTAAATGCCGTGAACGCCCAGCGTGTTCTGCGCAGTGATCGCCGTAATCGCGGACATCCCGTACACCTCAAGCATTTGGAACGTTTTCAAATCCGCTTGAATCCCTGCTCCGCCTCCGCTGTCCGAGCCTGCGATCGTCAATGCTTTGAATATCGTCATGCTGCACCTGCCTCCCGAATCGCTATACCTTCCATAAGTTTAGTCTTCTCCTTCCCGACCGTCAAGAAGCCCGGTGGAGTCGCGGCCCCCGGTTCGTGATCATTTTATGACAAGTGGGACAAACGCTTTGACGCCGCGGAAGCGAAAGCGTTATGATGAAACTACATTTCAATGGAGAAAAGGAAGGTCCGATCCCATATGTCCCGGAGAACCCATGCGCTGCACGTCATTACGACCGGCCGGCAGGAGCTGGAAGAGGTAGCCGCGATTGTGGCCCGCTGTCCGTTCGAGCTGGTGGACGCGCTGCACATCCGCGAGAAGCACCGCAGCGCCAGCGAGCTGGTGCGCTGGCATGCGCGGCTGAAGCCGCTGCTGCCGCACACGGCGGTGCTGCTGAACGACCGCCTGGATGCCGCGCTGGCCGCCCGGGCGGACGGCGTACAGCTTACCGGCGGCAGCTTGACGCCGACCGAGGCGCGGGCCATCGCTCCGCGCGGCATGACGCTCGGCTGCTCCGTCCATTCGGCCGCGGAAGCGGCCGAGGCGGGCCGGCAGGGAGCCGATTACGCGCTCTTCGGCCATGTGTACGCCACCGGCTCAAAGCCTGGCCTAAAGCCACGCGGCCTGGCCGGATTAACGGAAGCAGTGGAAGCGGCGGACGTGCCGGTACTGGCCATCGGGGGCATCGAGCCGCATCTCGCGGACGATGTCTTGTCCACCGGCGCGGCCGGCATTGCCGTGCTGTCTTCGGTGCTGCTGCATGCGGACCCGGCGGGACAAATTGCCGCATTCCGGGAAGCCCTCGATCGGACGAAGCATACCCCAAGGAGAGGATTGTCATGAGTACGGATTCAAGTCATACGGGCGCCAAGCCGACCGTTATCATCGTCGGCGGCGGCATTATCGGCTGCAGCGCGGCCTACGAGCTCGGCAAGGCGGGCTTTGCCTGCACGCTGATCGAGAAAGGGGCGCTGAATCAGGAGGCGTCCACCGCCGCCGCAGGGATGCTGGGGGCACAATCCGAAACGCACCGGCCTGGCCCTTACTACGAGCTGTGCCGTCTAAGCCAGCAGCTGTACCGCGCCTGGACGGACGAGCTGGAGCAGGTCAGCGGCCTTACGGCGCAGTATGTCGCCGAGGGAATCGTCCGCGCGGCCCTTACGGAAGAAGATGAAGCCGAGCTGCGCGGCCGCTTGTCGTGGATTCGGGACGCCGAGTGGGTACAGCCTGCGGAAATGCTGGAGCTGGAGCCCGAGCTGACCGCTACCGTGCGCGGCGGGCTGTATTTGCCTGCCGATCATCACGTGCACCCGGTCTGGCTCGCCAAAACGCTGCAAGCCGCGATAGCGAAGCAGGGCTGCACGATCCGCGAGTGGACGCCGGTCATCCGTCTGCTGACGGAGCCCGGAAGCGGCCGAATCCGCGGCGTACAAACGTCGGAAGGCCCGCTGTACGCGGACCTCGTCGTGCTCGCTGCCGGCGCTTGGAGTCCGGCGTTGACCGAGCCGCTCGGGCTGAGCCTGCCCATGTTCCCGGTCAAAGGCCAGTGCATTTCGCTCAAAACCGAAGCGCCGCTCATCCGCTCCACCGTCTTCACCAAAGGCTGCTACGTCGTGCCGAAACGGGACGGCAGCTGTATTGTCGGTGCGACCCAAGCGGAAGCCGGCTTCGACAAGCGGCCAACCGCCAAAGTCATCGGCGAGCTGCACGCCAAAGCGACAGCGCTGCTGCCGCGGCTGGCCGAGGCCGAATTCGTCTCCACTTGGGCGGGACTGCGGCCCGGCACGCAGGACGCTCTGCCGTTCCTCGGCACGTGGGACGCTGCGCCCGGCTTGATCTTCGCTACGGGCCATTACCGCAACGGCATTCTGCTCGCACCGGCCACCGCGCGGATTGTCGCCGAGCTGGCGCAGGGCCGGCCGACTTCGGCGGACTTGGCGCCGTTCACGCCCGCCCGGGCTGCCGCAGATACAGCCGCCGTCTTATGATTTCATGCGGGCGAGAAGCGCCCAGCGCCGTTCGTGGCGCCGCTTGTATTTGGGAAGCCCCCGGTATAGTTCCACCGCTTCGCGGAACGCCCGGCGGGCTTCTTCGTTTCGCCCGAGCCCCCGGTACAGCAGACCGAGCCGATAATACGCTTCGCAGGATGAAGAGTTAACTTCCCCGAACCGCTCCAGATACCGGATCGCCTTCTCCGGGTCGTTACCAGCAAAAGCTTCGCCCAGCCGCAAATAAGGCTCGCCGTATTTGACCCGCGGGTTCAGCTCTACCGCACGCAGCAAGAGGCGTTCGCCTTCCTCCGTCCGTCCCAGCTTCAACTCGCAAATGCCCTGCTCGCTGAGCACGTCCGCGGAATCGTCCATCACTTTCGCCACCTCAACCAACAGTTCGAGCGCCGCGCCGTATTTTTTTTGCTCCATATAAATTCGGGCGATTTCCAGCTTGGTCGACGTATGGTGCGGATTGAGCCGCAGCTCATCCTTCAGCCGGGACAAACGCCGTGCCCGCTTCAGCGGCTGAAAAATGCTCGGGGTCAAGCCGACAAATCGGCGGTCTACCATATACAGGATGATCAGCAGCACGAGAAAGGCCACAAACGGATTTCCAGTGACCCACCATAATAAAGAAAAGATAAAGACTTTACTCACGCCTGGCGACCTGCCTTTCGCTTATTCTCCCAACCGATTGTACCACAAATTGACATAAACGGTCAGGCAAAAAATCAGTTGTGAACGTTTCCCGAACAGGCAGGAATTTGCCGGCTGCTTCGCGAATGGTTTGTCCATGAAGCAATCGGGGGGAACAACCAGTCCATGAGTACAGCAAATGAAGACAAAGCCGCCAAGTGGCAAAAAACGCGGCAGTTGGGCAAAGCGAGATATGTCATGTACTACGGCGTTGCCATGTGGGGGATCTCGCTGGCGGTGCTGTTTACGGCAATCGAATGGCTGACACAGCAAACGCTTACGCCGTCCTGGTTTACGATCCGCATCATCGTATTCGGGATTATCGGATTCTTTATCGCGAACTTCCGTTGGGACGGCAACGAGCGCAAATATGCGCCGCGCCCGACGAGCAAGAAACGCTGAGCTGCGCAAAAAAAGAAACAGACGGTCACGCCTCAAGGCGCAGACGTCTGTTTTTTGTTTCCCGCTGCAGGCCTACACCTTTTGCAACCGCGCTTCCTTCAGCTGCTGCCGGATCTGCTCCCGGACGTCCCCGAAGCTCAAAACCTGCTCCTTGAACGCGTCCCTCGGATTCCAATGCGTCTCTCCCGCTTCATCCGCGAACAGCTTCTCCGTGACATCAACATAAGCGGCGTGCAAATCATTGTCGTACCAATCGATATCGCGGTCCGCGTCTTTTTCCAGCACCATCACCATGTCGTAATCGTTGTCCTGCGACTCTGAAAAAAGCACCACCAGATGCTTGTCCCATCCTTTAACACGCACTTCGACATCCGCGCAAAGCTGGTCGCCGCGCTCCAACACCCGGCGGCATACCGCATGTTCAATCGGATTCATAGCCATTCTTCCTTTCGTCGCTTCGCTGCGGTTAGCTTCCCACTTCCGGAAACCGGCTATACCTTTTTATTTTAAAATTAAAATAATACTTGACTTTAGTAAGTTACATGTTTTATTATACTTACATAAAGTAAGTTATTAATTTTGATTGACCCTATACCCTTTTCGCCAAATTAAAGGAGGCTTTATTTTTATGTCCAACGTACTGTTTATTAAAGCGAACGACCGCCCGGCCGATCAAGCCGTCAGCGTAAAGCTGTATGACGAATTCCTGAAATCGTACCGTGAAGCTAACCCGCAAGACCAAATCACCGAGCTCGACCTGTTTGCAGCCAACCCGCCTTATTACAATTCCGTCATGATGACCGGCCTGTTCAAGCAAGGCAAAGGCATGGAGCTGACAGCGGAAGAAAAAGCGGCAGCCGATGTTGCCAACGCTTATCTGGATCAATTCCTGGCCGCGGACAAAGTCGTCTTCGCGTTCCCGCTCTGGAACTTCACGATTCCGGCGCAACTGACGACGTACCTGTACTACCTCTGCCAAGCCGGCAAAACGTTTAAATATACGGAGCAAGGGCCGCAAGGTCTCGTTACCGATAAAAAGGTTGCTCTGTTGAACGCGCGCGGCAGCGTTTATTCCGAAGGACCGATGGCGTCCATTGAAATGTCGCTGAATTATGTTAAAACGATCATGGGCTTCATCGGCGTAACGGATCTGACTACGGTCGTTGTCGAAGGCCACAACCAATTCCCGGATCGCAATGCAGAAATCGTGCAGGCCGGTCTTCGTCAAGCTGCACAAGCCGCATCCACGTTCTAATTTCACAGCTGCCTTACACCGTCGGCCCCTCCCAAGGGGCCGATTTTTTTGGCCTTGAGCCTAAGTTGCGCTCCGGGCGAATAGGATGTCCTATAGGACAAATCAGAAAATTTACTCAATTTTTTGTACCTTTTCGCAAACTCGTATATGATAATGATGGGGCCATCTTGCCCTCCTTCCACACTTCACCATTGTTTCGCGAATCTGAATGAGAACTAAGGTGCGTGAAAAACTATGACTGAAGCCAACCCCAACATTTTGATTTTATATGCCAGCTATGGCGACGGACATCTCCAGGTCGCCAAGGCGCTGCAGCAGCGTTTTGCCCGCTTGGGCATCGAACGGGTCAAGCTTGTGGACCTGCTTGCGGAAGCCCATCCCTTCATGAACGCCGTTACCCGTTACGTTTATCTGAAGAGCTCTACCCTGGGGCCGGATTTATACGGCTGGAGCTTTTATTTGACCCAGCATTTAAGGCATGATACGGCGTTTACCAAATGGCTGAACCGGTTCGGCACGCGCAAATTCAAGCAAATGCTGCAGGCCGAGCGGCCCGATGCGGTTATTTATACGTTTCCGCTGCCGGTCGTTTCGGGGCTGACGTCTCGCCATGGCACGGCCGTTCGGACGTATACCATCTTAACCGACTTTGTCCTTCACCAGCGCTGGATTCATCCGGATATCGATAAATATTACGTAGCCACGGAGCAGCTAAAGCGGCAAATCGCCGCTTCCGGTGTGCCGGAGCACCGCATCGAGGTGAGCGGAATCCCGCTCCGCAGCGCGTTCAGTGAGCCGATCCGGCGGCAAGATGTTTGCCGGAAATACGGCATTGAGCCTTCCAAGCCGGTCGTTTGCCTGATGGCCGGAGCCTACGGCGTCTTGAAGCACATCAGCCGGATGGGGCATGCGCTGCTCGGGTTGGATGACATCGAGCTTGTCTTTGTGTGCGGCAGAAACAAACCGCTTAAGGAGCAGATCGAAGCGTCGTTTGCACGCCATCCCCGCGTCCGCATTCTCGGTTATGTGGAGCACATTCACGAGCTTATGGCGATCTCGTCGTGCTTAATTACGAAAGCCGGAGGCATTACGCTCTCGGAAGCTCTGGCCATGCGCCTGCCGGTTATCGTTTTCCGTCCCCTCCCGGGCCAGGAGAAAGAAAATGCCCGCTTCCTGGCGCAGCAAGGAGCAGTCGAAATTGCGCAGCGCCCCGATGAGTTAACTTCGCTCGTGAAGCGGATCGTCTCGCTCCCCGGCCAAGCGGAACGAATGAAGGCCGTCATGGAGAAATTGTACAGCGGAAATGCGGCGGACTCCGTCGTCTCGGATATGCTCGAAGGTCTCTCCCGAACCAATTCCGGACTTTTCGGGTAGAGCGGGAGCTCGGCTTTTGCTTGTCATCCAGGAGGTGTATTGGTCAGGTGCTGCGAAAAATCGCAATGGACAAAGACGTACTACCGCTTGCGCTCATTTTGTTTTCGGTCGAATTCGTTCGGGGCGCCTATCTGGTCTCCTTTTTGCCGACTTATGCGACGGGTATCCTCGGTCTTTCCGTGGCCGTTGTCGGCGCCGCCGTGTCCGTCCATTACGTCTCGGATACGGCGATCAAATGCTTGGCCGGTTATTTGCTCGACCGCTTTTCGCTCCGGCTTATTCTTCATTCCGGGCTATTCGTTTCGCTGCTCGGCCTGCTCGCCATGTATTACTTCCCTCAGGCATGGGTGCTTATTGCAGCGGCCGCCGTATTCGGCATCGGCGTCTCTCCGGTATGGCTTGTCTGCCTCAGTAAAATTAAGGAGGAGAATCGGGCATCCCAAATGGGCATCCTTTATACGATATGGCTGGTCGGCTTAGGGTCCGGGCCGGTCGTTATCAACTTTTTGATCGATAAAGGATACCGGCTCTCCTTCTGGCTGATGGTCGGCTTGTGGGCGCTCGGATGGGTGCTT
The DNA here is from genome assembly GCF_018998565.1 of Paenibacillus oleatilyticus. Lineage (GTDB taxonomy): Bacteria > Bacillota > Bacilli > Paenibacillales > NBRC-103111 > Paenibacillus_G > Paenibacillus_G oleatilyticus. Next base: position 86,816 of record NZ_JAHNZO010000016.1, read on the forward strand.
GCACTGCGGATGAAAAACGAGGTTTCCTCCAAGCAGACCTACATCCCGCTAAGACGTCAGGTCGAGCTACTGTGGGAACGAATGAAAACGATGAAGCCGCTACTTCCGGGCATGATACTGCAAACGGCGGCTGCCGGTATGCTCGTGCCGATCCTGCCGAGCTTTGCCGCCAACACGCTGGGCGTCAGTCACAGCGGCTACTCGCTCATCCTGATGGCCGGTGGCGCTTTAACAGTCCTGTTCCTGATCCCGATGGGAAAATGGTCCGACCGCCGGGGGCGCAAATGGTTTCTCATCTTCGGCTTCGGGGCGATGGCGGCCGCTCTCTTCCTCCTGACCCGGGTTACGACGCTGCCTGCCGCCGTCTTGATCGCTGCGGTCCTCGGCTTTGCCTACTCCACCGTCCTTCCCGCGTGGAACGCCCTTCTGGCGGACTATGTGCCGAAAAACCAGCAGGGCCTCGGTTGGGGATTGTTTTCGAGCGTGGAAGGGATCGGTGTCGCCATCGGTCCGGTGATCGGCGGATGGCTGGCCGCCGCGTTTCATGAACCGGCCGCCGTATTGACCAGCGCAGCTCTGCTAGGGGGGATTGCTTTGTTTTATTGTTTCGTTCCTGTAGAAAGAGTGATGGAACATGGCTGAATCAATCACGATTCTCGTTATCGTCCTTACTTTATATACGCTGATCCCTACATTTCTCATGCGCGTCTTCTCGCTGGGCGCGTACCCGAAAGAAAACACCGAGCACGGCATTGCGCTCACCTTCGATGACGGTCCGGACCCGAAATATACGCCGATTCTGCTCGACCTGCTGGCGCGGCACGGCGTCAAAGCGACCTTTTTCGTGCTCGGCTCCAAGGCGGAGCGTTACCCTGAATTGATTCTGCGCATGCATAATGAGGGCCACCTGATCGGGGTTCACAACTATGTCCACCGCACCAATGCCTTGATGATGCCTTGGAAGGTCAGAAAGCAAATTAACCGGACCGCCGAGGTGATCGAAAAAATTACCGGCAAGTCCCCTCAATTTTATCGTCCGCCTTGGGGGGTTGTGAATATCTTTGACTTTTTCCTGTCCCGGCGTTTTCGCATCGTGCTCTGGTCGCTGATCGTCGGGGATTGGCTCAACCGGACGGGCAAGGACAAAATCAAGCAGCGGTTGTTCGCCCAGCTTCAGAGCGGTTCGGTGATCGTGCTTCATGACAGCGGCGATACGCTCGGGGCGGACCCGGATGCGCCGGAGCTCATGATCGCCGCGCTCGATGAATTTTTGACGGAAACGGCGCGCCGCGGCTTTACGTTCGTCCGCATTGATGAACGGTTTCCGCTGAACGAGCCGGAGGATCGCATGCCTGCGGATCGGCCGAAGCGAAAACGATGGATTGCCGCGGTCTGGCTGCAATGGGAACGTTTCTTTCAATGGCTGCTTCAGGTGCGGCCGATCGATCCGTGTAACGCGCTGCTCCAGTTTCGGCTATGCCGGTACCATGGTAAACGGATTCCGCTGAATGACGGACAATTCATCGAACCGGGCGACCGCGTCATGGAGCTTCACCTCGACAACGCGACGCTGCTCGACCTTGGGATGAAGACCAGATCAACGATGCAGTTGGCCGTGCAATTGATACGCGCGATGGAGCGCTGCTTGCCGCTCGTATCCGAACGGCTGGCAAGCGATCCGGCGCTCCGGGACGTGAAAGGCTTATACGGCGTCTCGATCATTCATCGCGGCGCTTCCCAGCTCGGATTTACCGTCTCCGATCTGCCCAAGGGCATCTTTTTATTTTGCTCCAAGCTTTATTTACGGTGGCTGCTGTACGTCATCCACCCGCAGGGCAAACGGCGACTGGATACGAAGACCGCGCTGCTGACGCCGAAAATGATCGCCATTTCCGCAAACGAGGTGCGCCGGAGATACCCGTCGAGTAGCTTCCACAATCCCGAACTGACCTCGAACCCGCTGACGGCCGGAAGAAGCTATGACGAAAGCATGTATCAAGGGATGTAAGCGCCAAAAACAAAGAGCCTGCAATCGGGAAGATTGCAGGCTGTCAAGGAATTTATATATTAAAAAGGGGGTCGATACTTATTATAGGCAAGGAACGTTAACGCAGGATGAAATTCAGATTACAGTTTTGTTACATTTGAATGATTGCTGTAACTAGGCGTCGGCGTCTGGGGCCGGGTCGCCGCCGATTTTTTTCTTCATGATCAGCTGCGCAAAAAACAGCAGCACCTCATTATTCGCAAACGAAACACCCAGTCCGAACAGACCGAACATCCGGGAAAACTGCTGTTCGGAGCCCGCAAAGGCCGACGACCACCACCAGACTGCACCCGCCGTCAGCACAATGTTGACCGCCGTCCCCGCCAGAAACGAAAGCAGCAGCTTTTCCGTCTTCCACATCATCAGAATCCCAACCAGTCCCGTTACTACAAATCCGGCTCCCAGCATGAGCCAATAAATCGCATCGTATGTCAAGGCAAATCCCACTCCCGTTCAATCACATGTTTATCCCTTCCAAGGTTATCATGAAAGAAGGAGCCGTACAACCGGTTGTACGTTTCGCCGCAAAACTGTCAAACTCCCGCCGTCTGGTCATCGTCCTTCAAGAAGCGTATAATAGAATGGATCACCAATCAGGAGGTGCCGACATGGCCAAAAGTCAAGCATGGAAAAAAAGGCGGAAGCTGGAGCGGGAAGGCTCTCGCAATCCCGAGCTGAACCGCGGAAGCTGGCACGGTGTCGTTCCCGTCGAACGCGCGACCCCGACGCTGCACGAGAAACAAAGACGTTTAATGGATAAGCACAAAAAGAAATGGAACCGCACGCTGCCCCCGGACAGTGAAGGTTCCATTTTTTATTGTTATACCATATCGGTTCCGTTCAGACGCTGCTTCGCATACAGTGCGCTGCCGACAATGCCCGCATCCTCAATCCGTTCCGCAGGCTTGATGACGAGATTGTCCAAGTAGAACGAAAGCGTGGACCGCTCGATTTCTTTGCGCATCGGCGCGAACAATCTCTCGCCCGCCAGCGAACCGCCGCCGCCGATCACGATCGCCTCCGGGCTGAACAGCGGAATCGCCGCCGCCAAGCCCCGGCCAAGCAGCGTCCCCGTACGCTCCATCACGGCAATCGCCGCAGGGTCTCCTTCATCGTATGCGCGGGATACGTCCGCAGCCGTCAACTGCTGGAGGTTGTCTCCGGCGAAACGCTCGGCCAATATCGTCGATTCGCCCCGCTGTACCGCTTCCCTCGCTTGGCGCGCAATGCCCGTTGCCGACACGGCCGTCTCCAGGCATCCGATCATTCCGCAATTGCAATGGTATTCAAGGCCCGGAACCGGGATGTGTCCGAATTCGCCGGCACGTCCGCCGCTGCCGTAATACAGCCTGCCTTCGTTCACCATTGCCGCCGCAAGACCCGTCCCGACCGTCAGGCCGAATACGTGCTTATAGCCTTGCCCGGCCCCGGCGACCGCCTCGCCGTACACATACATCCGCACGTCGTGGTTGAGGTAAACGGGCAGTCCGCCGAGATGCTTGCTCAGCTCCGACGTTATCGGGACGTTTTTCCAGCCAAGGTTGACGGCAAGCACCGATACGCCGTTCACATGGTCGACGAACCCGGGAATCCCGATGCCGACCGCCTCCGGCGATACGCCGGCTTCCGCGATCAAGCCGTTCACGGCTTTCCCCAGCCGCTCGATCACGTCCACGCTTCCCCGCTCCGCCTCGGTCGCGACCTTCGTCATGCGCAGCGTCCGCCCCGTCTCGTCCGTCAAACCGCAAACCATATTGGTACCGCCGATATCGATTCCTACGTAATGTTTCACCGGATCTCCTCTTTTCTATGCGTTTCGCTCTAGTCATTTCCCCATCAGAGGACGGGAGCCGCCGGCTCCGCCAAGTACAGCGCGATCCCCTGCTCTTCCAAATGCCGCTTCAGCTTCTCGTCGGCCGGCTGGTTCGTAATGCAGCCTTGCACGGCCGTCAGCGGCGCGATGCTGAACAGCGAAGTCCGGCCGACCTTCGTATGGTCGAAGACGGCCACCGTCCGGCGCGACCGCTTCAGCATCAGCCGCGCGATGTCGGCTTCCTGCTCGGAGAAGGTGGTCAAGCCCTGCTCCTCGGTAACGCCGTCCACGCCCAGAAACATCATGCCGATGTTGACGCTGTCCACAATTTTTTCCGCAAGCGGGCCGCACAGCTCAAAGCTGTTGCTCCGCATCACTCCGCCGGTCAATACCACCTGAATGCCGTCGCTCTCGGACAGCTCCATGGCGATGTTCACCGCATTGGTCACGACGGTGATGCCCCTGCGCAGCTTGAGCTCCCGGGCGATGAGAAACGTCGTCGTGCCCCCGCTCAGCCCGATGACGTCGCCTTCCTCCACCAGCGAGGCGGCCTTGGCCGCAATGGCTTCCTTTTCCAGCCACAGCAGCTCCTTCTTCTCGTTGAAGGGGACTTCCCTGCCGGCAGACGGAGACGGCGTATCCAGCTGCGCGCCGCCCAGGCTGCGGATTAGCCCGCCTTGCTTCTCCAGCAGGTCCAAGTCGCGCCGGGCGGTCGCTTCCGAGCAGGCGAACTTGTCAATGATCTCTTGAATCGTAATTTTTCCTTGGCGTTTCAGCAAGTTCATAATCTGCTCGCGCCGCCGGTCGCCCTTGCTGAGCATCTTTCCGCTCATGGCGTCCCCTCCTGTCGTTCCCATCCGTTTGACAATCTAATGAAATAATAAATCATTTTTTTGACGATATCAATCAATTTCAATCAAACGGGAAGAAGAGGGTTATCCTCTTGTGAACGAACTTTGCTGAGCTATTCCAGGGAGCTGCGAGCGCGTTGAGACAACTTATTGCACCATGTCCCACTCGTGAATCTCATAACGGCGGGCGCCGTGGACCACGTACGGATCGTTCTCCGCCCAAGCCGTCGCTTCTTCCAGCGACTCGGCCTTGTATACGACCATGCCGCCGGCGCCGTCCGTAAACCGTCCGCTGGCGAAAATGCGCCCTTGCCCGCGCTGCGCCTCCAAATAAGCCAAATGCTCGGGCCGATAGGTCGCGCTCTTCGCTTCATCCAGCATTGGCAAAAACACAACGAAATGCTTCATTTGCAGATCATCCTCGCTTCTGAATTAGAATGACGGGCCGATTATTCCGGCACCGTATTAACGGGCTTTCCTTCGAGGAAAGCCCGGACGTTCGCGCACGCCGTGTCCATCAGGCGGGCCCGCGCTTCCTTCGTCGCCCAAGCGATATGCGGGGTGACGATGCAGTTCGGGGCCACGAGCAGCGGGTTGTCCGGGTGCGGCGGCTCCGCCGACAGCACGTCCAGACCCGCGCCCGCGAGGCGGCCTTCGCGCAGCGCCGCGGCCAGGTCGCGTTCGACGACGAGCGGGCCGCGGGCGGTGTTGATCAGCATCGCCGAAGGCTTCATGAGGGCGATGCGGTCTTGGTTGATCAGCCCGTGCGTCGCGGGCGTGAGCGGGCAGTGCAGGCTGATGACGTCAGCCTGCTGCAGCAGCTCCGGCAGCGTCACCCATTCCACCCCCTCTACGGGGGTGGGCTGGGTGCGTCCGCTGCCGACGGCGATGACGCGCATGCCGAAGGCTTCGGCGATGCGCGCGGTTTGCCGCCCGATGCGGCCGAGCCCGATCAGGCCCATCGTTTTCCCCGCCAGCTCCACGAGCGGCGTCTTCGTGAAGGTGAAGTCCGGGGAAGCGCTCCATTCCCCGGACTTCACCGCTTCGGCGTGCCGCCCGACGTGCTGGCACAGCTCCAGCAGCAGGGCGAACACAAACTGCGCCACCCCATGCGTGCCGTAAGCCGGCACGTTGGTGACGACAATGCCGCGCGCCGCAGCCGCTTCGGTATCGATAATGTTGTATCCCGTCGCCAGCACTCCGATGTAACGAAGGTTCGGCAGCCGCGCAATCGTATCCGCAGACAGCGGCGTTTTGTTCGTCAGCACGATGCCGGCGGATCTTGCCCGATCTACAATCTCCTCGACCGGCGTCCGGTCATACAGAGCAACCGATCCCAATCGTTCCAGCGATTCCCAGCTCAGATCGCCGGGATTCAGCGTATAGCCGTCAAGTACGACAATCTGCTCCATTCCAGCCCTCCATGTTAGCCCTAGAGTCCTGTTCCGCCTGGTCAACCGACAGGACGAAGCTTGACCCAATTATCTCCATCATACCGCTTTTTCTACGAGGCGTAAATTGAAACCGCCCCTGTTCTCCGCTTCATCCTTCAACGAAAAAGTCCCGCCCGCAAAGTCTTCTCAAGACCTTGCAAGCGGAACTTTAAGTCAGGGCTGGAGCCATGTCCCGTTACGGCTGCTGCATCGTACCGATGAGCCGGCGGGCCGGACCGTACGGCGTGTCGACCGTTTCATATACCCGCAGCGTCAACGGATGATCGAATTGATCCGATGGCGTGTCGGTAAAGTAAATCGACTGCTCGCCGTTCTCCACGCGTCCCTCGCCCGTCAAGCTGAGCGTCTGTCTGGCGACTTCGCGGGTATCGCTGCCCTCGATCACCAGTTGCAGCTTGGAATACCCCGCGTCCACGATGACCGGCTCGGTCGTCTTCAGATCGACGTTCCACTTCAGCTTGTACGTATAGGTGTAAGACCTCGTGGTCGGGTTCGTACCAGTCGTATAAGTCAGCGACCAGTCTTTCACGTTAAGGTCATATGGATAGAAAGAAAAAGCCACATCGTCGTTCTTCGTCTGATTCACGTTCAAACCAACCTGTCCGATTGCCGTTTTGTACGGTGCGGCGGTTTTGCTATCGCTGAATTTCAATGTAAAATGATCCCCGTCACCGGCAAGCGGCAGCATGAAGGTGTAGTTCATCACGTACGCCGTTCCGGGCAGCACCTCCTGAGCTGCCGTCTTTTGCTGGCTGCCCGTGTACGAGGAGCCGCTCGCGCCGATCAGCTCCGCCGCCAGTTGAGGCACCGGCAGCGGCTTGTCGCTGCGGTTATCCAGCTTCAGCTTCACGACGCCGGTCTGATAGCTCTGCCCTTTGTTTTCGTACAGCCGGAAGTCGACTACCGATACGGCGAGATCGGGATGTACCGCACTGTTCAGCGGATCGAACGCGAGCCGCGTGCCGAAGCCTTCCACCTTAGGAAGCGCGCTTGGGCTGCCGGGCTGTGTCTCGGGAAGCGCTATGCGCAGCCGGCCGACGGAATAGCTGACGGCTGCCGCTGCATCCGTCCGGTTCGGAATTTTGTAGCTTTCCGGCGTCTGGACGGTCAAGCTTTCGAGCGGCTTGTCGGCTTCGTAAGGAATCGAGATGTATAAGTACTTTTTCTCTTTCGGATCGACGCTGACGGCCGCTTGCTCCTGGCGGGCCCCTTTGTATATTTGACCTGCGGCCTTGCCGTCCACCGTAAACGCCGGAACCGTCTCGGTCTGGGTACCGTTATTGGTTACCAGCAGCTGAAGCAGCTCGACGGGCGCCCCGTCCTTGAATTGTTTGGTCATGCCGACCGGCGTATACTCCAAGGAAGATTCGATTCCCGGGATGACAAACGGCGTCCCCCATGCTTTGACGGGAATTGAACCGTTATCCGCCGCGTCCCCATACCAGACCAAGCCGCTTACCGGCAGCTTCAGCATGGAGGTCTCCACCTTCGGATAGACGTCTTTGTTCACGTCCACCCATACGAGATCGGTCGGTTGCACCGCATCGGTACGGTCGATTTGCGCCATATAGCTAAGCTCGACCGAAGAGGACGCGGGTACGGAGCCGGGATTGTCTGCACTTGGCTTAAGCACATAGCTGGTACCCGCGGACGTGACGACGCGCAGCTCGTAATCCGGCACGCGGGCTGCACTCGCCCAGACGTTATACATTTTCACAACGACTGCGATGCGCGCGCCGCCGTTCGCCCGTTCGCTGAGCAGGCTCTTCACCTTCACCTGCACCGGACCGGACAGCACGGCCGGATACCGCACATCGATGGCCGGCTGCGGATTTTCCGCCCGTACCGCCCCTTGAAAAGACAAGGCCAAGGACACAATCAGCGCCGTAGAAACTACTCTTTTCCATGTATTCATAGGATGTCCTCCATTATTCGTAAATCGTTCGTCTGTCGGCGGCGAAGCCTCAGTTGCGGACAACCGCCTTGTCTTGATCCTTCAGCTCCCGCTGCCCGGATACGATCACCTGCTCGCCTTCCTTTACCCCGCCGAGCACCTCCCGGTTCGGTCCGCTTTCACGCCCGAGCGTTACTTGACGCTTCTCCGCGTGATCGCCGGCCAGAACGAATACGAAGCTGTTGTTCCCTTCCTTCATAATGCCCGAAGTCGGCACGGTCAGCGCCTCCTGCTTCGCATCGCTGCCAAGCTGCAGCTTCACCCGCATGCCCGGCTTCAGCTTCCGGTCCGGGTTAGGCGCGGTCAGCTCCAGCACATAGGTTTTGCTTTGCGGGCTCATCACATCGGCCATATAGGCGACGGTCCCCGTCATTTTCTCGCCTGTGTCCTGGATGACGAACGGAATATCCTTTTTACCGCGGACCAGCTTCGCCGTCGTCTCGGTCACGTCCGCATGCAGCTTGATCGGATCGATCTGCTGAATGACGCCCGCGACATACCCGGGGGCAACCGTCACGCCTTGTTCAGGATACAGGTCCGTCAACAGCCCGCCAATCGGCGCCTTCACGTCGAAGTCGGACAAATTCTTCTCGATATCCTGCATCGCCAGATCCGTGCTCTCGATCTGGATTTGCAGCGGAGCAAGCGGATCGGTCGATTCCAGATTCGCAAGCTGCTTCTTCGACGTGTCCAGGTCGAGACGGGCCGTTTTCAACTGGCTCTCGGCTTTGTCCACCTGCGATTTGGGAGCCGTGCCCGCATCGTAGTCGTTGCGTGCGTTATTGTACGCTTTTTCGAGATCCGCGATTTGCAGCTCCAGCTTCTCGATCGTATTGTTCAGGACGGCTTTATTGGTGGCAATATCCTTGCTAGTTTTGTCCAATTGCGATTCGAGATTTTGCCGGGATAACCGGTTTTTATCCTTGTTGCGAACGGCATCCGTGGAATCGAGCCGGAACAGCACTTCGCCCGCCGCGACCGCGTCCCCGCGTTTTTTGAGCAGCTCCGCCACGTCGCCGTTCGCTTTGACGACAACATTGGCCTGCGAGGACGGAACCGCATCGGCGTCCTGCTCCGACGAACCGTCCAACTGCATTTTCGAGACGGCGGCCACCTTCACGGGCTTGGGCCCGCTCTCGCCCGCGTTCGCCGTCGAGCAGCCCGCCGCTGTGGCAGCGGTCAGCAAAATAGCCAGCCCGGCCAGCGCGCTCCGCTTCCAGCCGGCGGTTTCTTTATTATTGTAGGTCATGGAATTCCCCGCTCCTTTGCTTTGCCGAACGTTCGGCCGTCTGTTCGTCCTGTTATGTTTATTCGCCCATCATATGCACGCCGCCGGCTCCGCCTTTGGCTTTTGCGCCTTTGAGAAACAGGCTGAAAACGACGGCAAGCAGCGAAAGTCCGGCGGTCAAATAAAAGACGTCGTCCAGCGCAATGATCGTCGACTGAATCTGCACCTGTCCTCCGATATAGTTCAGGGCGCTTATTTTGGCCTGCGCGGCCGACTGTCCCATCGCGATAAACTGATTTTGAATTTTCGTCACCTGGTCGATCACCGTTGTCGATACCATATTCAGCTGATCGGACAAATAAGCCGTATGAAAATCTTTCCGGTCCCCGAATAATAGCGACAGCCAGGCGATGCCGAACGCGCCGCTCACCTGCCGGATCGTATTGGAAAGCGCGGTCCCTTGGCCGACCTTCTCCATCGGCACGGTATTCATGCCTACGGTCTGTACCGGCATCATCATGAGCCCCATACCGACCGCACGAAGCGTCAGCCAGAAAATGATCGTCGCGCGCGAAGTCTCCATGCTCAGATTCGAGGTCAGAAACAGCGCCGCCGCCGTAATCAGCAGTCCGATAACCGCCAATGGACGCGCCCCGAATTTATCGAACAGCCCGCCGGCGATCGGCATCATAATGCCGGAGGCGATCGCTTGCGGCAGCAATATCAAGCCGGTCTCGACCGCGGACAAGCCCGAAATGTTCTGCAGGAAAATCGGGAGCAAAAACAGCATCCCCATCATGATGACGGTCACGAGGCTTGAAACGAGCAGCGACAACGTGTACATGCCATTTTTCAACAGACTTAAATCGAGCATCGGCTCCTTCACGGTCAGCTCCAGAATAACGAAGGTCACCAGGAACACGATCCCTAAGGTAAGAAATACGACGACCTCGCTGTCGCCCCAGCCCTTCTCCGACACTTTGCCAATGCCATAAAGCAGCGTGGCGAGCCCGGTGCTGGACGTTATAAATCCCCAGACGTCGAACCGCTTCTTGGCCTCCATCTTGAATTCCTTAAGCACAGCCATCGACAGGAAAATGTCTACAATCCCGATCGGCACATTAATCGTAAAAATAAGCCGCCAGTCCAAATATTCGACGATGTAGCCGCTCAGCGTCGGGCCGGTAGCCGGGGCGAACATGATCGCGATCCCGAACAAGCCCATCGCCATGCCCCGCTTCTCGACGGGGAACATACGGAAAATCATCGACATGCTGATCGGCATCATCGCGCCGCCGCCGATCGCCTGAATGATCCGGAACACAATCATGCTTTCGTTGCTCCAAGCGATGCCGCATAAACCGGAGCCGATCGTAAAAATAACAAGCGAAATGACATACATCCGCTTATAGCCGAAGCGATCGCCCAGATAGCCGGTCGCCGGCACGAGCGCCCCGCTGACGAGCGAATAAGCCGTAACGACCCATTCGATCTGCGATTGGCTGACGCCGAAGACGTTCATCATTTTCGGGATCGCCACGTTGACGATGCTCGTATCGAGAATAGCCATGAAGACGCCGAGAATAATGGCCAGCATGGCGAGTCCGGACCCTTTGGAAGAGGCTTTAGCCTGATCTGTGGCTTGGTCGTTCATTCCGAGTGTTCCTCCTTCCGTTCCCGGATGCCCCTATTTCTCGATTTTGACGGTTGCATTCAAGCCCGGAATGAGCCGTTTCCCGTGGGTATCGTCCAGTGCGATTTTGACCGGAATCCGTTGAATCACCTTCGTATAATTGCCGCTGGCGTTAGAGGAAGGAAGCAGGGAAAAAGAAGAATTGGTCCCGAGCCCGATCCGCTCCACCCGTCCTGTAAACTCCGTGTCCTTGAACGCGTCGATCCGGATCGTCACCTTGTTGCCCACTTGGACGCTCGTGATTTCCGTTTCCTGTAAATTGGCCGTAACGTACAGCTGATTCAGATCGGCGCTCAAAGCAAGCGTGCCGCCCGGCGCCACCGTCTGATCCTTCACCGCGTTCGATTGAATAATCGTTCCGGCATCCGGCGCAATGATTTCTGTCGTCGTAGCAGGGGTCGTTCCTTTGGCCGGCGACGTTTCTACGATGCCGAGCACGTCGCCTTTGCCGAACGAGTCGCCTTCCTTATAGCGCCACTCGATCAGTTTCCCGGCAGCCAGCGAGCCGATAGCGCGCAGATCGCCCTGTACTTTCGCATCCTCCGTCGTTATGTACTTGCTCGCGATATTGTAGTAGTACGCACCGGCGGTCCCTCCCCCCACCAGCACCAAAGCCAGTACGGTCAGTATAATGATCTTTTTCTTCATTCGGATGAAGCTCCTTTCCTAAGGTCCCGTATCGGTGTCTGCATGCTCAAGCCAGCGTGGAGATCATTTTGCGGACCAATGCGATAAACTGCTCCGTCTCTTCCTCCGTCAAGCCGCCGAACATTTGCATCAGCAGCTTTTGTTTGAATAGCCGAAATTCCTTCATGTGATTAACCGCCTCATCGGACGGCTCAAGCCAAACGACGCGGCGGTCCGCTTCGTCCCGGGTCCGCTTCACAAAGCCGGTTTGTTCCAGCCGGTTCAACGCAATCGTCGTCGCGCTTGCCGATAGCTGCAGTTCCTCGGCCAGCTCGGTTACGGTCACCCGCCGCTTGCCGCACAAGGCATGCAGAAGCTGGATTTGCTGCTTCGACAAGTCTGCATCGGGCGGCGACCAGCGGCGGGCGTGACGTACGGCGACGGCAATCAGTCCTTCCAGCTCCGTCAGCTTTTGCTCCAAATTACGCAAGACTTCCCTCCTCTTATATTTTTAGTTTAAAATAATTTTATAGTGCAATGATTTAACATTAAATAAATTATCACGGAAAATTTTTAACGTCAATCAAAATTTTTCATGGCAAACCAAGGCGCGAAAAACTTTTTGAAACCAAAGGGGGCAACTTACGTATTACTTAATATTTTGTCGAACTCTATCTTTACCGGTAACAATTTAAGGGGGCTATTATGGTACACCGACAAGATTTATATGAGCTGGAGGAAGCGTTCCGCTTAATGTTTCGCAAAGTGAAAGCCAGTTGGACCCGCTTTGAAGCGCACGGCGTCTCCGCCTCGCAAGCGGTTATTCTGGAAAAATTGCAAAACGAAGGTCCGCTGAAGGTCTCACAAATCGCCGACGCGCTCTGGATCACGTCGGGCGCGGTGACATCGCTTTCCGATAAGCTGATTTCCGGCGGATTTGCCGAAAGAACCCGCTCTGAGGAAGACCGGAGAGTGGTCTATATGGAGATTACCGACAAGGGAAGAGAAATTATCGAGGAGCTTCACCTGCACCGCCAGCGAGTGGTCGAGGAATATTTCGGAAAGCTGCCCGATGAGGACATTAAACATTTGACCCGCATTTGCAAAGCGATATTGACTGAAACGCAAGAAGTGAACGTGTAAGCGGCGAAGGCAACCCGGTCGGGAAGCCTTCGTTTTGCTTTTCTATCATTTTTTCGCGAAACGTTCATAAACTGGTAGCATACGGCAGGAAAGGATGCGATCACCTTGGTCCATACGATCTCGTTTCTCATGTGCCTGATGCTGCTTGGCATGATCATTGTCGCTTTTATGGCTGTGTTAATGGAGTTTGTTCTGCGCGATACGACGGATTACGATATGGAATTTTTGTGGAATCATAAGTATACGCTGGAGGATTTGCACCTGGACGGACGAAAAGAAGAAAAATGACAGGCATCGGACTTTCGCAAAAAGTATAGGAGGCTCCCGGGCGGCAATATCGCTCGGGAGCTTTGTCTTTATAACGCGCTTCTTTCGCGGCGGAAAAAGCCGCACGATGTCCCGAGTTCGCACCTCGCTTGCCCGGGGAACGAATACGTGCTATATTATCCAATATCCCAATCATCCGATGTTTGGAGGTTTACAAGATGGAACTGAAACAAACCACGCGCTCTACGCTGGTGGAACAGGTCGTTTCCCAGATGGAATCGCTGATCGAATCCGGCCAATGGCCGGTCGGATCGCGCATCCCGGTCGAGCCCGAGCTGGTCAAGCAGTTGGGCGTTAGCCGGAACACCGTTCGCGAAGGAGTCAGGGCTCTCATTCACGCCGGACTTCTGACGGCACGCCAAGGCGACGGCACTTATGTGCGCTCTTCGAGCAGCCTCGGTCCCGCTCTCGTGCGCCGGCTGCGGCGCTCGAACGCCACAGAGACGCTGGAGGTGCGCTGCGCACTCGAACAGGAGGCGGCAAGGCTGGCTGCCCTGCGGCGTACGCCGGAAGAGATCGAGACGTTCCGCTCCCTGCTGTCGGCATGCGATGCCGCCGCGGCGGCGCAGGACATCGAAGGCTACATCGAAGCCGACCTGAAGCTGCACCTTGCCATCGTCCAGGCGACCCGCAACAGCGTATTAATCGACTTGTACGAGCATATGACCGATGCCTTGGAGTCGTCCATCGACCAGACCCTGGACCTGTCGGTCATCGTTGACGGAGCCTCTCGCTCGCACTGCCAAATGGTCGATGCCATCGCCGCCCAAGACCCGGTTGCGGCCGCCGAAGCCGTACGCCGCTATATCCGGGAATCGCTGAATCTTCTGCAAGAAGATGTGCGCAAGGAGGGTTCCTTATGATTCCGGCTCAAGATGCCGTCAGCTCCAGAGTACAGACCCGTGCCGGTCTAAGCCTGCTTATTCTCGGCATTGTCCTGATCGCCGCCAACCTGCGGGCTCCGTTAACGGCCGTCGGGCCGATTATCGGAGAAATTCGCGGGGAAACGGGCATTTCCAATACGTTGGCGGGCATGATGACCACGCTCCCGCTGCTTGCTTTTGCGCTCCTCTCGCCGCTCTCCCCGCGGATCGCCCGGCGGCTGGGCATGGAGCATACGCTGTTCGCCGGTCTGATCGTCCTGCTGGCAGGCATTTTGCTGCGCTCGCTGTCTTCGGTCGCGGCGCTGTTCGCAGGCACGGCGCTCATCGGTGTTGCCATTGCCGTCAGCAACGTGCTGGTGCCGGCCTTGATCAAACGGGAGTTCCCGAACAACGTTGGAACGATGACCGGCATTTATTCCGTCTCCATGAATCTGTGTGCCGCCATCGCTTCAGGGGTCAGCATCCCGCTTTCGCAGGGGATGGGCTTGGGATGGCGGGGGGCGCTAGGCAGCTGGGCGCTTCTGGCCATCGTCTCCCTCGCCGCTTGGCTGCCGATGCTTCGTTCGCGTCAGCGTCCGCAAGCGGTGCAGGCAAGTGGGGACGCCAAAAAAAGCGATTCACTCTGGCGCTCTCCGCTCGCTTGGCAAATTACGCTGTTCATGGGACTGCAGTCGCTGTTCTTCTATGTCAATATTTCCTGGTTCCCTGCCATATTGCAGGATCGCGGCATGAGCGCGGTGTCCGCCGGTTGGATGATTTCGATCATGCAGTTCGCCAGCCTGCCGGCGACGTTCTTTATGCCGATCCTTGCCGGGCGGCGTGCCGATCAGCGGGGCTTGGCCGTCGGCGTCGCTTCCCTATTTTTAGCCGGATATCTCGGGCTGCTGGTTACCGATACGGCCTGGCTCGTTCCGCTCTGGGTCGTGCTCGTCGGCATCGGCGCAGGGTCCGGCTTCGGCCTGGCCGTCATGTTCTTCGCCCTGCGCACGAAGTCGGTTCGTCAATCGGCGGAGATGTCCGGCATGGCTCAATCGTTCGGGTATTTGCTGGCTGCGGTCGGCCCGACGCTCTTCGGCTTCATTCACGACGCGACAGGCGGCTGGACCCTTCCCCTGATCCTGCTTCTCATCGCCGCAGGCGGGCTGCTGTTAGCCGGTTTGAAGGCCGGGAAATACGGGTACGTGACGGCGGAAGCCGACAAAGAAACGGTCGCTGCCAAGGGGAATCACTGAGCAGGTACATCAAAACGCGGGAAGTCCGGGAAGGGCTTCTCGCGTTTTTCACGTTATCTCCGGTGTGCGAGCGCAAAAAAGCCCGATACGACCTGAAACGATCGGTATCGGGCGATAACGCCGTATTTTCATCTCGGTCATGCCGGCTGCACTTGCCCTGCGGTTTGCAGCTCCGCCGCCGGCAGCTTGCCTTGACGGACGAGCACTCTTAGCAGCGCATGGGCGACCTCCGGGTCGAACTGCGTTCCGCTGTGCCGCCGCAGCTCTTCGGCCGCCGTCTCCGTCGACAGCTTCGCCCGGTAGGACCGGTTCGTCGTCATCGCGTCATAGGAGTCACTGGCCGCAAGTATGCGCGCACCGAGCGGGATGTCTTCGCCTTTTAAGCCCATCGGATAACCTTTGCCGTCCATCCGTTCATGATGATGCCGGACCATCTCGGTTACTCCGAGCTCCTGCAGCCGTTTGATGCCTTTGACGATTTGGTAGCCGTCCTCCGCATGCCGCTTCATGATGTCGTATTCCTCCTCGGTGAGCCGGCTTTCCTTTTTGAGTATCGACTCCGGCGTGCCGATTTTACCGATGTCGTGAATAAGTCCGGCCAGGTGAACGGCCTCCGTCTCCTGCTTGGACAAACCGAGCTCCATGGCGATCTCCCGGGCATAGTCGGCCACGTTCTTCGAATGGAACGCCGTGTACGGATCGCGCGCGTCGATGCTTTTGGAGAACGAGAAAATCGTGTTCATGAACAGCTCCTCGTACTCTTCGCGCTGCCGGAAGTTGCGCCGGGACACAACGACGACCCGCTGCACGAGCAAAGCGAGCAGCAGCAATCCCCCCGCTCCGGCAAGACCGGGCCATCCTGTCCCCGTAAAATACACCCACAGCGCCGTTACCCCCGCCGAAAATGCGCCGACCAAATAAACGTTAAACACGAATAAAGCAAATATGAGTACGGGAACCGCATATAACCCGAGCAGCGCAGGCGACTGGACATTCGTATTGATCCAGACCGCGGCGAGCAGGCTGACGAACATAACCAGCCACAGCCCGTAGCTAATTTTCCTTCCCAGCGATACCGGACAAAAATACGTATTGCCGCCGATCCGAATCCCCGTATGCCACAGTTCCTCGAACTCCATGGCATCCGTCCCGGATTCGGATCTGATCCATTCCATCTTCACTATCGTTCCCCTCCCGTAGTATGGATTGGCAGAACCGGGTAATTCGACCTACATTACCCTAAGCGTACACCCCGGGATGGGCCTTGTCAACGACAGTTACGCGACGAAAGTCTCAGATGCGGGACGGAAGAATACGACGGAGACCGGATCAACCGCTTACGGATTCGGCAAGGAACGCTGGTATTCGTTCCAAAGGGAGAGGACATCGGAACCCGTCAGCTTCTGGATTACGCTCTCGTTCCATTCCACACCGTCAAACGGCGATAAGCTCTGATTCAGCTCCCGCAAAAATCCGGGCCGCTTATGCTCGTCGATCCAAACGAAGAAATTGCCCGTCACCCCGTAGCCGTCCTTCCAGGTGCCCCCTTTTCTCACTGCAAGACGGTCGTGATAGCCGACTTTGAAGCGAATCGCATCAGCCATGCCTTCGATCATATACCCAATCTGGCCGTAGCGGTTGTCGTCCAATTGATAAAGATGCGTCAGCTCATGATACAACATGCCCAAAATCTCATGCCGCAGCGGCGTGCTGGAATTGCTGACGTTTTTCAGATGCCGCGAGCTGATGGTGACCTGCCCCTCCACAGGGGTCCCGCCGGCCCAAGCGACCCCACCCTCGTCTTTGATGAAAATAACGACCTTCTTGGGGCCCACATCCATCCGATTCGGGTGTCCGTACAAGATTTCATTTAGTTTCAAAATAATCAGCTTGATTTGCTCTTGGGCATCCGGAAGAGCTTGATCGAACAGCTTGCCGTTTCCTTTGGCATCCAGATTGCGGATTTCAATGCTGGGCAGAATGCTTTGGAGCGGGCTGTCCTTCGGGATGAACTCAATTTCCGCAAGCTGCAGCTTGTTGCCTTCACTGGCTTTCATATTTAGTTTATAATAGCTGTATTTTGCGTCGGAACGAACGCTGTAGCTCGTCCGCTGATAGCGGTACCGGAATTGCTCTCCCTTGCGGGTATCCAGCGTGACCCACTGCTTCCCGTCGTTCGACGCCTGAAGCGTCCATTCGGCCGGATCGCGTTCCGGAACGTCGTTCGCCGAAGTCAAAACATAACCGCCGATGGCCATCGGCCGGTCGAAACGATAAGTGACCCAGCCGGACTTCTGGGAGGTGAACCATTTGGTCAGGCTCGACCCGTCGTTCAGCTTGTCCTTACCTTCGTTCGGCAGTTTTTCGCCGCTAGCCGTAATCTCTACCACCTTGGCCGGTTCGGGCCACTGTTGGGCATCGAATAGCTTCACCTCCGCAAGCTGAAGAATCCCTCCGCTATGGTTGCTTAATTCGAGCCGATAATACGAATACGCCGTTTGATTCGAGAAATTGTACGTCTTCGTCTGGAATCGACTATCGAAGCTTTCATTTTGGCGGGTATCCAGCACGGTCCAGTCCGTTCCGTTGTTGGAGCCTTTCAAGGTCCAATCCTTCGGGTCCCGCTCCGGGAAATCGTTTGCAGAGGTAATTGAGTAAGAAGTGATCACATAAGAGCTTTGGTTCGGAAAAGCATACTGCAGCCACCCTGAGCTTTGGAAGGTCAGCCACTTGGTCTTTAACAGATTATCGAACGCTTCCTCTTTCTCCTGATCGGCCGGGCTTTGGCCGTTGGACGTCACCGTACCGCCTTGCGTTCTCTCGATGGGAAAGGCGGCGGCTTGCTCGATAGCATCGGCAAAGACCGACGTGGTCCCACCTGCAAGCATCATAGCGGCTAACAAAAAAATTCGACTCTTCTTCATCCTAAAATTCCTCCTTAGCGTTTACTCGGCTTGATTTGCCGCAGACAGCTTATGAAACGTTGATCGAGCTACCCTCCTTTATGCAAAAGCAAGACTATAAATATATTAGCATATTGTTCCAATACATGAAACAACCGCCCGCCCGGCATCCTAAGGAGGCAAGGCCGATTTTTACCATGCCCTAAAGGAGCTGAATTGCGATGAGCCATTCGAAACGCCGCAAGGAAAACCAATGGAAAATCCGCAAGCAAACCCAGCAGCCGCACGGTAAAATCAAGTCCTTGGCTGCGTATTCGGACGAGTACGACGCGCAGCAGTCAGGCCGCTAAAAACGCGAAAGACCCCGCGGACGGCATGTCCGCGGGGTTCCCCTTTAAGCTTTCTCTCTTCCCTGATCAATCAAACGTTTCGCCCGCTCCAGCTCCCGGTCGCTTGGCGTCGGCACATGCTCCAGCGGATAGGCTTTTCCGAGCTGCTCCCACTTGTAGACACCCATCCGGTGGTAAGGCAGTACATCTAATTTATGCACGTTGCCCAGCGACCCGATGAAGCGGCCGAGCTCCAGCAAGTCCGCCGCGTCGTCCGTGACGCCGGGGATGAGCACATGGCGGATCCAGACCGGCTGTCCGCGGTCCGATAACCATCGGGCAAACCGGAGAATTCGTTCGTTCGGCTGACTTGTCAGCGCCTGATGCTTGTCGCTGCGGATATGCTTGAGGTCCAGCAGGACGAGATCCGTCACGTCCATCAGTTCCCCTGCATGCTCCGGCTCGCAGAAGCCTGACGAGTCCAGCGCGGTATGCAAATTCCATCGTTTCTTCGCTTCCCGAAACAGCGCGGCCACAAAGGGAGCCTGAAGCGTAGGTTCGCCGCCGGTCACGGTCAATCCGCCGTTCGAGCTGCGGTAATACGGAAGAAACGGCTCGATCTCGTCCAGCACGGATGCGACCTCTACCACACGGCCTGTGGCCGTCTCCCACGTGTCGGGATTATGGCAGAACCCGCACTGCAGGGCGCAGCCCTGCATGAAGAGCACGAAGCGGATGCCCGGCCCGTCTACCGTGCCGAACGTATCGAGCGAATGGATGCGTCCTCTCATCCGATGGATCCGTGGAACGTCCGGTTGATGACGTCAAGCTGCTGCTCCCGGGTCAGCTTGATGAAGTTGACGGCATATCCCGATACGCGGATCGTCAGCTGCGGATATTCCTCCGGATGCTCCATGGCATCGAGCAGCTGCTCGCGGTTGAACACGTTCACGTTCAAGTGGTGGCCGCCGCTTGTCGCGTAGCCGTCCAGCATCGCGACGAGATTTTGCGATCTCACGTCGGTCTCCCGGCCGAGCGCCTTCGGCACGATGGAGAACGTGTTCGAGATGCCGTCGAGGCAATGCTCGTAAGGCAGCTTGGCTACCGATGCCAGCGAAGCGAGCGCGCCTTTGCGGTCGCGGCCGTGCATCGGGTTCGCACCCGGTGCGAACGGCTCGCCGGCTTTGCGGCCGTCCGGCGTGCTGCCGGTCTTCTTGCCGTAGACGACGTTCGATGTGATCGTCAGCACGGACATCGTAGGCAGCGCGTTGCGGTATGTCTTATGCTTGCGCAGCTTGTTCATAAAGGACTCGGCCAGCTCCACGGCCATCCGGTCGACTCGTTCGTCGTTGTTGCCGTACTGCGGGTACTCGCCGGTAATCTCGAAATCGACGGCGATGCCTTTCTCGTTGCGGATCGGCTTCACCTTGGCATAACGGATGGCGCTCAAGCTGTCCGCCACGACGGACAAGCCCGCGATGCCGCAAGCCATCGTCCGCAAAATCTCCCGGTCGTGCAGCGCCATTTCTAGCCGCTCGTAGCTGTACTTGTCATGCATATAATGAATGACGTTGAGTGTGTTCATGTAAAGCTTCGCGAGCCAATCCAACATTTTGTCGTATTTGCTCATGACTTCATCGTACGAGAGCTCATCCGACGTAATCGGCACCGACTCCGGTCCGACCTGGATGCCAAGCTTCTCGTCGACGCCCCCGTTGATCGCATACAGTAGCGCTTTCGCAAGGTTCGCGCGCGCCCCGAAGAACTGCATCTGCTTGCCGATCCGCATCGCGGATACGCAGCAGGCGATCCCGTAGTCGTCGCCGAACTGCAGGCGCATCAAGTCGTCATTCTCGTATTGAATCGAGCTTGTCTCAATCGACACTTTAGCGCAATATTGCTTAAAGGCATCCGGCAGATCGGCCGACCACAGCACGGTCAAGTTCGGCTCCGGCGCCGGGCCCAGGTTGTAGAGCGTGTGCAGGAAGCGGAAGGAGTTCTTCGTTACCCGCGTCACGCCGTTCATTCCCATGCCGCCGACCGACTCCGTTACCCAGGTCGGGTCGCCGCTGAACAGTTCGTTGTAGTCCGGCGTACGCAAAAATTTCACGATCCGCAGCTTCATGACGAACTGGTCAATCAGTTCCTGTGCTTCTTCCTCCGTCAACGTGCCGTTCTGCAAATCCCGTTCGATGTAGATGTCAAGGAAGCTGGAGACGCGGCCCAAGCTCATTGCCGCGCCATTCTGCTCCTTGATCGCGCCGAGGTAAGCAAAGTACAGCCACTGTACCGCTTCCTGCGCATTCGTGGCCGGGACCGAGATGTCGTAGCCGTACGATTGCGCCATCCGCTTCAGTTCGTCCAAGCTGCGGATTTGCTCGGACAGCTCTTCCCGGGCGCGGATGATATCTTCCGTGATCGCATCGGTTTCGAGCTGAAGCAGGTCGTTCTTCTTGTCCGCGATCAGCCGGTCCGTACCGTAAAGCGCTACGCGACGGTAGTCGCCGATGATGCGGCCGCGGCCGTAAGCGTCCGGCAGCCCGGTGATGATCCCGGCCTTCCGCGCGGTCTTCATCTCGGTCGTGTATGCATCGAATACGCCCTGGTTGTGCGTTTTCCGGATGTCGGTGAACAGCTGCACCAGTTCTTGCGGCAGCTCGAAGCCGTAAGCCTTGCAGGCGTCGACCACCATGCGGATGCCGCCGAACGGCTGGACGGAACGCTTGAGCGGGGCGTCGGTCTGGAGACCGACGATCCGTTCTTTTCCTTTGTCAATGTAGCCCGGCGCATGCGAAGTAATGGTGGAGACGGTGTGGACGTCAATGTCCAGCACCCCTCCGTTTTCCCGTTCCTTGCGCATCAGTACGCTAAGCTGCTGCCACAGATCCGTCGTCGCTTCCGTCGGTCCGGCCAGGAACTCCGAGCCTCCCGTATAAGGAGTAATATTGCGGTCGATGAAATCCTTCACGTCGATCCGATGCTGCCACTTGCCCGACACGAACTGACGCCAAGCCTCCGATGGTTCGGGATTCCGGTTTAATTCCGTTTCTTTCAAGCTCATAGTTGGGTCTCCTCTCCAAGAAGTCGTCTCTGTTTATTCGAATTTCCCGTAGAACGCATTGCGGTAAACGTCCGCCAGCTCCGTCACGAGCGGCAACCGCGGATTCGCTGTCGTACATTGGTCCTCGAACGCGCGGTCCGCGAGCCCATCGACCTTCGCTTCGAAGTCTGCCGGATCGAAGCCGAGATCCTGGAATCTTTCCGGAATGCCCAACGATTGATTCAGCTTGCGCACCGCGGCGATCAGGCTGTTCACGCCTTCTTCCGTCGTCTTCGCTGGCAGGCCCAGCACCCGGGCAATTTCGGCGTACCGTTTGTCCGCGATGAAATGATTGTATTTCGGGAACGATGCGAACTTGGTCGGCTTCTGCGCGTTGTACCGGATAACATGCGGCATCAGAATCGCGTTCGTGCGGCCGTGCGCCGTATGGTATTCGCCGCCCCATTTGTGCGCCAAGCTGTGGTTGATGCCCAAGAAGGCATTGGCGAAGGCCATACCGGCAATCGTCGAAGCGTTATGCATTTTTTCCCGTGCCAGCGGGTCGCCGGTGTGGAACGAATTTTCCAGATGCTCGAATACGAGCTGAATGGCTTTCATCGCGAGTCCGTCCGTATAATCGTTCGCCATCACCGAGACATACGCTTCGATCGCATGCGTAAGCACGTCCATCCCCGTATCCGCGACAGCCGTTTTCGGCAAGCTGTAGACGAATTCCGGATCGATAATCGCCACGTCCGGCGTCAGCTCGTAATCGGCAAGCGGGTACTTGGTATTGCCTTTATGATTATCGGTAATAACTGCAAAGGAAGTCACTTCCGATCCGGTACCCGATGTTGTCGGAATCGCGACGAACTTCGCTTTCTGACCGAGGCGCGGATATTTGTACACCCGCTTGCGGATGTCGAGAAACTTCTGCTTGAGCGAATCGAAGCTCGTGTCCGGATATTCGTAGAACAGCCACATCGCTTTGGCCGCGTCCATCGGCGATCCGCCGCCCAGTGCGATAATGCAGTCCGGCTTGAATGCCGCCATACGGGCCGTACCGCGGTCTACCGTATCGACGGAAGGATCGGGCTCAACCTCGGAAAATACTTCGATAGCAACGGGCTGCTTCCGCTTGCGCAGATAGTACTCTAAGCGCTCCACGTAGCCGAGCTTCACCATCATCGCGTCAGTGACGATCATCACTCGGGTAATATCGGGCATTTTCTCCAGATATTGCGTCGAGCCTTTTTCAAAATATACTTTCGGCGGCACCTTGAACCACTGCATATTGACCGTCCTTTCGGCGACACGCTTCAGGTTGAGCAGGTTGACGGCGGACACGTTGGCGGTCGTCGAGTTATGCCCGTAGGAGCCGCAGCCGAGCGTCAGCGAAGGCAGGTTCGTGTTGTAGATGTCTCCGATCGCCCCGTGAGTCGACGGCGCATTGACGATGACACGTCCGGTTTGCAGTCGAGCCGCGAACGCCTGAATGATTTCCTCGTTCTTGGAATGGATGACCGAGGAATGTCCCATGCCGCCGAAGGCGACGATTTCTGCCGCGCGTTCAATGCCTTGCGCCGCATTTTTCACTTTATAGCAAGCGAGCACCGGGCTCAGCTTCTCCGCAGACAGCGGGTAGGCGTCGCCTACACCCTTCAGCTCGGCTACGAGTACCTTCGTATCGCTTGGTACCGTAAGGCCGGCCATGGCTGCGATCTTGACGGCCGGTTGGCCGACGATGACCGCGTTAACCGCGCATTTCTCGGGGTTGATGACCAGCTTCGATACCGCTTCGGTTTCTTCGGCGTTCAGGAAGTAGCAGCCCAGCTCCTTCATCAGCTTTTTGGCTTGCTCGTAAATCGGCTCTTCCAGAATGACCGCTTGCTCGGAGGCGCAAATCATCCCGTTGTCGAATGTTTTGGAAAGAATCAGGTCCGTTACCGCCTGCGGCAGATCAGCCGTCTTCTCGATGAAGCAAGGAACGTTACCCGGCCCTACGCCAAGCGCCGGCTTGCCGGTGCTGTACGCCGCTTTGACCATGGAGGAACCGCCTGTTGCGAGCACCAGCGCTACATCCGGATGATTCATCAGAAGCTGGGTAGCCTCTACGGACGGATTCTCTACCCACTGAATGGCGTGCTCCGGAGCTCCGTGCTTCACGGCCGCTTCCAGTAGTGTAGAGGCTGCCGCGACGCTGGAGCGCTGCGCCGACGGATGGAACGCGAAGATGATCGGGTTGCGCGTTTTGGCGGCGATCAGCGACTTGAACATCGTCGTCGACGTCGGGTTCGTGACCGGCGTAACCCCGGCGATGATCCCGACCGGCTCAGCCACCGTCTTGTAGTGCTCGTACGGATTGTTATCGATCACGCCGACCGTCTTGTTATGCTTGATGCTGTGGTAGATGTACTCGGTCGCGAAGATGTTTTTGGTGATTTTGTCTTCGTACACCCCGCGGCCGGTTTCTTCCACCGCCATCTTCGCCAATACCATATGCCGGTCAAGCCCGGCAAGCGCCATATGCTGCACAATGTCGTCCACTTGGGATTGGTCCAGCTTCAGATATGCTTCTTGCGCTTTTTTTGCCCGGGCTACGAGCTTGTTCACTTCCTCGAGCGCGGCTGCTTTTGCGTCGGCTTTTACTTCTTTAACGGCCATTGACTCTTCCTCCATTCGTGTCGCTTGCGTTATTGTGGTTGGTTCCGCTCCGGTTTGTCCGGATTGGACGGCGGAACAACGCGGCAGTCGCTGCAAATCCATGAAGTACCCGCCGGGCTATCGCCCTTCGTCTTGCCGCATTGCTCACAGGTGATGAGATTCATCGGCATCCCCCCTCCTCTGTCCTGAATCTATGCTGTATGTTAAGAAAATAAACTATCGATATCGTCAAGAATCTGTTCCGCCATCGGGTAGACGACGTCCTCCTCCAGATTCAGGTGCTCGTTCAGAATGAGGCAAGCCTGAATCAGATGCGAGCTCGTTTCGCGGATGGCTTCCCGGCTTGGCAGGGACAGCCGGTCTACCGATTCGATGAACGAATCGATGAACGTTTCCGCAAGCTCGTGATCTTTTTCCATTACCCAAAAGGACGGCATCATGGACGGACCGGAATATTTATTGAAATAACTGCAGAGTAAAGGGAACAGCTCCCGCTCCTCCCAGGTCGCATGCCGGTCCAATTCGGTGCGGAAATCCGTAATTTCCTCCCGCAGCTGCTGGAGAAGCGCCATCGCTTCCGGAACAGTTTTCATCTTTCCGACCGATTGAGCCTTGGCCTGAACCGCGGACAGTCGGACTTTTAAGGCGTCATGCTCTTCCTTGAGACGGTCCACCGCGTCCATAAACCGGGTCGGACGCGCGCTTTGAACGCTGGCCTCCGTTATCGTACTCATTGAAACAATCCTCCTCGTATTGGGATTGCTTTCATTGTAACCGCGATGGAAGAAATACACTGTGAAAAAAATCACTAGTCACAAAAGGGACATATTCCGACAACAAAATCCGACAAAAACTCGGCTCCATTTTGCCACTGAAACCCGATAAACACGGCGAAATCAGCTTGTTTTTGCAAATTCCTTTTTAATCGTTTCAATCTATTTCGATATCATTCGACAATCTTGTGAAAAGTGAAAAACGTTATCGCCCCGGACATCTTCTTCGAAGTCAGCTTAATTTTCATCACAGCAAAAAAAAGGCCCGGTCTCTATAAACCGGCCCTTTCGGGTGGAACTTAATTTCATGCCGTTGTTCTGCAGGTTAACGTTTAGCCAATTGTTCTTGGGCGAGCCGAATCATCTCGCGCACCATGCTTCCGCCGATCGGCCCACCGATCTTGCCCGCTTGTTCGGTCGAGAGCCGTCCGTTATTCCCGGGGCTAAGCGGAATACCGAGCGTCTTGGCCACCTCATATTTTACCAGATCCGGACGGTTCGGATCGACGGCATAGCCTTCCCGGCGCATAACCTCCGACTTTAACCGGTCCAGCGCCTGATTCGCTCCGGGTACAACCGGATTACGGCTGCGTCTTCTTACCATCACAATTCCTCCTTTGTTTCCCAGTTGCAGGAACGTTTGTTCCTGTGTATACTTTAACCTAATAAACCGAACATATATTCGTATAATTATTAAATATGGAGGTGTTTCGCCTTGCCGCTGCAAACCCGATACGAGCCTGTCCGCGCCAAGCAGCTGCTGAATCCCGTTAAAGCCCCGTCCATGCCGTTCGATTGGTCGATCAATCCGTACCGCGGCTGCCAGCACGGCTGCAGCTTCTGCTATGCCCGTTCGACCCATGCCTTCCTTGGAATGGAAGCCGACGATACGTTTCAGCATCACATTCTGTACAAAGACAATGCGCCGGAAGCGCTGCAAGCGCAAGTCGTACGGATGCTGCGCGCTAAGGGCGGACGAAGCAAGCTGGGCCGAATTGCGATCGGCACCGCTACGGACCCTTACCAGCCGCTCGAGGGCCGCTTGAAGCTCACGCGCCAATGTCTCGAAGTACTGGCCGCCTACCGGCTGCCGGTCAGCATAACGACGCGCTCTCCCTTGATTTTGCGCGATATTGATCTGCTCCGCAAGCTGCCCGGAAGCTCGGTCAACATCAGCCTGAATACGCTCGATAAGCGCATTTGGCGCAGCTTCGAGCCGATGTCTCCCGCTCCGGCCCAGCGGATCAAGGCGCTTCTAGGGTTAAGGAAGGAAGGCATCGAAGCCGGAATTTTTATGGCTCCGATTCTGCCCTTCCTGACCGACCACGCGGAAGACATGGAACAGGTCGTAGAGCAAGCCGCCGAAGCCAAAGCATGCTTTGTCATGGGATCAGTGCTCCGCTTGAACACCGCCGAAGTGAAATCGTGGTTTTTCGGAACGCTCCGGGAAGCGTATCCCCGCTTGGTCGGCTCTTATGCCGATTGGTACGGACATTCCGCGATCGCCCCCAAGGCATACCGGGAGCAAATCCGCTCGCAGCTTGCCCGCCTTCTTGAACGGGCTGGCATTCCTGCGTACCTGCCCGAGATCGGAACCAAGTCCACTCAAGCGGAAAGCCCCGAAGACGATAAGCCGGTGCAGCTTGCTTTTGCGCTTGATCTATGAGGATTTCCGGAACCCTTTCCACAAACGGTACAAAAAGAACAAGACCACGCCCCAAAAAAGGATGCCGAGAATCGAGAACCCCCCATGTACCGGCGCGACCCCTCCTCCGAACAAGCCGAACGGGTTCAGGATGCTGCTGAAAAGCGCGCCGGCCGCAAAGCCCCCAAGGATGCCGCCCAATCCGCCACGGACAGGAGGCGGGGCCGTTCCCGGTGCCGGAGTCGCGGGGGTAGTGCGGACGTTGCCTACGGGCGTCCTTGTGCCCGGCGATGGCGTGTATCCCCTTCGGCCGCTGGAGTAGCCCCCGCGTCCCGAGCGGTAAGCTTCCGTCTGGTAACTGCCCTGGGGACTGCCAAGCATATCGATATCTTCCTGACTATAAGGAATCGGCAGATGCCCATCCTGCGCGCTCGCCGGGGTGGACAACGCGCATAGAAGAACGATCCATAACGACAGCAACAACTTTTTCATGCCACACCTCCTTCGTTCAGGCAGCGATAGGTAAAGTATCCGTCCGAAGGATGGCGGCTATGCATGATGGCTCAAACAAAGACGCATGAACAACGCCGTCCGCATGGTGCGACTCGGCTCTTCGGCGCTGGCCAGCCGCATCCGCTCTCTCCCTTTTGCCGCAGCCGGTCGTTCCTTCCCCAATAAGGTCATGAGACTAATTACCCAGCCGTTAAAGCATAGGAGCTACCTTCTCCACCAGCCATGTCCCCTTAATAACTTCAGAAAAAAACAAACTAAACCTACAAATCTTGTGAGTAATGAACCATGAAGAAAATGGATGTATTAGGAGATTGACGCAGAAAAATAGCAATGTATTCGTTTTATTGAATTTTATAGAAGTTTTACACGAAATGGATCGTCCACTATGATAGTTAAAAAGGACCAAGTTTTACAAGATAAATCTATTCCTAAGCAAGCAGGCAGCCGTTTCACCGCAAAACAGAGATAAAAAAGAAAGTAGAGGGAGTAGGAGATGTCGTACGTTTTATATGTCA
Source organism: Paenibacillus oleatilyticus (assembly GCF_018998565.1). GTDB lineage: Bacteria > Bacillota > Bacilli > Paenibacillales > NBRC-103111 > Paenibacillus_G > Paenibacillus_G oleatilyticus. The sequence continues at coordinate 114,451 of NZ_JAHNZO010000016.1, forward strand.
CAACGATCGTGTTCCTTGTGTTTCAACTGTTGTACACGGTTATTCCCTTGCTGTTCGGCAGGGTGAAGAAACTGGACGAAAGCCTGCCCGAGAAGTCCATTTCGGTGTTGGTTCCCGCCTACAACGAAGAGCTGACGATCAAAAATTGCATCGATGCGATGAACGGCCTGAACTACCGTAATCACGAGGTGATTATCGTCAACGACGGTTCCAAGGATGACACGCTGTCGAAGCTGGATGAGCTGTTAGTTCTGGAGTCCCGGCACCGGGAGCCCGGCGGGCAGTTTGTCTACAAGCCGGTCAAAGGCTTCTATCAATCGGCGAGGTACCCTCATATTTTCGTTATCGACAAGCATAACGGCGGCAAAGCCGACTCGCTGAACGCGGGCATTGATTATGCCGTGTCCGACATCGTGATTACGCTCGATGCCGACAGTATGCTTGAAGCCCGTTCCCTTCAGTTTGTGAGTCAATATTTCCATGACCCGGACGTCATCGCCTTGGGCGGTACGGTGAAGATCGTACAAGGCGCGGAGAAAAAGAACGGTGTCATCGTTGAGAAATTTACGGGAAAAGGAATCATCAAGAGCCAAACCATCAACTATATCCATGGCTTCTACGTCCGGAAGCTGACGCAATCCGTCTTTAATTCCATCGTCGTCATCTCCGGCGCGTTCGGCGCGTTTTACAAGGATATTCTAGTCAAGGTGAATGGCTTTCGCAGCACGGTCGGGGAAGATATCGACATTACATTGAAGATTCACGAATATATGAAAGCCAACCGGTTGGCCAAAAAGCTCGTCTACGCGCCGGAAGCGGTCTGCTATACCGAATGCCCGGAAAATATGGCCAATTTCTACAAGCAGCGGATTCGTTGGCAAAAAGCGTTCATCGACTGCATCCTCCTTTATTGGTCCAAGCTCTCGCATCGCTTTAGCAGGGGTGTCAGTCTGTTTTTTGCCATCGACGGATTTGTTCTCGGCACGATTACGGCCTTCGCCAGTTTGATTTATATCGTTCAATTGCTGATAAGCCGTCAAAACTTGGGGCATGCGCTGATCCTTTTCGCCATTACGGTAGCAGTCAATGCGCTGCAGATGATCATCGCCTTTTACCTATGCAAAAAATTCGGAAGCACCTACACGATGAAAGATTACATCCGCATGTTCCTGTTCAGCCAGGCGGAGCTGCTCACGTACCGGAACGTCGTACTGTATATCAATATTGTCGGAACGCTCAAATATTTCGACAACGACGAAGGCTGGGGATACGTAGAGCGGAAAGGCGTCGCTTCCATTAGCTGAACCCCTGCAATTATTGACGATAGACTCGGTAGGAGGATGTTATGGACAACCTAATGAAAAACAACCGCATCATCTACATCGACATACTGCGGATCATCTCCATTCTCGCCGTAATCATCCTGCATATCACTGCGGATTTGCTGACCCGGACGAATGATTTCAATACGATCTCCTGGTGGATCAGCAATGTGCTGAATTCGATCGCCCGATTCGCGGTTCCCGTCTTTTTCATGATGAGCGGGGCCATGATTTTGCGGACCGAAGTCACCTCCTACAAAGAATTTTATAAGAAGCGCATCGTGCCGTTGGCCATCCCGCTCGTAAGCTGGTCTCTCATCTACGATGCCTATAACCAATATTTTATTCTCAAGAGCAACTTGACGATCTTTCAGTTTTTTACCGATTTCGTCTATCGGCTGATCGTCGACCGCAATTACATACACCTTTGGTTCCTGTACGCGATCATCGCCGTCTATGTCACGGTCCCCTTGATCGGCCGGCTCGTCAAAGCTTGTTCGGAAAAGGAACTGCGGTATTATTTGACCCTGTGGTTCGCGATAAGTATCGTCTACCGTTTCATATCGGATATGGTGTTCCGGGTCGCCTCCGAAAGCATCTATGTCCCGATCCTGAACATCCCTTTGTTTATGGGATATCTCGGTTATTTCATTCTCGGATACTATCTCTTCCATTACGAGCTGCCTGCGAAGGTGAAGTCGCTGCTGTTTAACATCGGAGTCGTCTCTTTTTTCGTGACGCCGGTTGCGACTTATTTTGCCTCCTTCTATAGCGGGGTCCTGGACGAAATGTTCTACGGCAATTACTCGATTACGACTTTTTTCATGGCGGTCGGGCTGTTTCTGTACTTTCAAGAGAAGAACGCGATGTTGAACGAAAAGCTGAATTACAAGCTTCAGAAACTGATCGGCTCGATAGCCAAGGCGAGCTTCAGTATTTACTTGATCCATCTTTTGGTTGAGCTGACGATTTCCCGCAGAGTGGAAAGCGAAGGTTCCGCCCCGGAAACCGTATTCACGCTGCTGCTTAATCTTGGCATGGTGTTCGTCATCAGCTACATCGTTGTAAAACTACTGAATCTCAATAAATTCGTGACGCGCGTACTATTCGGCGGAAGAGGCTAATGCACATGAAAATCAGCATCTACACCAAGCTCTTTATCGTCCTGCTGATCGCAGGAATGGGGGTATATTTCTACGTCCAGCAGCAAACAAGCGATCGTAAAATCACTTCGGTCTATATCGTTCCGAGCGGCAGCGGCATCGATCGGATCAACCTGTCGAATCCGCGTGTCGATATCGCCTTTATCGCTTTTGCGAAAATCGATAAAAACCGGCTTTATTTCCATACGGACCCTGCCGCCGATGCCGAAATCAAAGACAACATCAAGACGCTCCGGGCGAATAACCGCCAAACGAATCTTGTGCTGGGCGTAGGCGGCTATGGGGCCGACGGCTTCTCGGACGCAAGTCTGGCGGAGAACCGCGGGCAATTTACGGACAATATTGTCGCTATGGTGAAAGAACTGGACTTGGACGGCATCGACATCGACTGGGAGTACCCGGCTTCCAATGCATGGAATACCCAAAAATCCCGGCCCGAGGATACGCAAAACTTCACTTCTCTCATGAAGGAGCTTCGGGAGAAGCTGAACCGGCTGCCGCATAAGAAACAAAAAAAATATTTGCTGACCTTCGCTTCGGGGACCCAGGACTGGTATTTCCGGAACGTCGAAGTCAAGAAGGTCGAGAAATATGTCGATTTCATCAATGTGATGAGCTATGACCTAACTGGACGCTGGTCGCAAACAACGGGCTATAACTCCAATCTGTACGCCGATGCGGGGAGCAAAACGGTGCATAGCGTCGATGCCGTCATCTCGATGTATCTGGAGCATGGGATCGACCCGCAGAAGCTGCTGATGGGCATTCCGGCTTATTCCTACGGCTGGGAAGAGGTCAAGAGCGAAGGCGACGGATTATTTGCGGAGGGCAAGCCGATCGACATCGACAAGGTGGACCTGAGCTATAAAACGATTGAAGCAAAGTACATCGGCAAAAACGGCTTCAAGCGTTACTACGACGATCACGCCAAGGCCGCTTACCTGTACGACGGCAAGACGTTCATTTCGTACGAGGACAAGGAAGCTTTGAAGGCCAAGATTGCTTACATTCAGCAAAAGGATTTGGCCGGAGCGATGGTATGGGAATATTCCCAGGATGCGGAGCGCGGATTGGTCAAGTTTCTTTCGGAGCAGCTGCAAATGTAGAGGAGATCGGCAAGCGGAGCTTGTTGAGAAAGTAGTCTAAGCAAAAATAGAGAAACATACGGAGGTGGGGCATCCACTGGTGAAGCGATAGCGGTCGCCTTTGTCTTCGGGAAATGTCCGCTAGTAAGCGGCTTCCAATCAAATTTCCCGAAGACAAGAGTGGTCGGAAGTGGACACCCCACCCCTTCGTTACCTCTATAATCTCGTTTGACCACTTTCTCAACACTCTGACCGATTTATTCGGAGTAATCTTTTTGAAAAAACAGCAAAAGCAAATAAACCCAGAAAAAGAAAATGCAAAACATGATTAGAGAGTATACGTTGCTATACCCGTACACTGCGGTAAGTACACCGCTGGGTAAAAGCACGCCGATCCCGATTAAACTGCCGAGAATGCTTCGATTGACCTCAGTCCATTGTTCCTCCCGCAGCTTATGGTAAGAGATGAAGGTAAAGCCCCAATTTTTCTTCTTCACCATCCGTGCAATACCAAGTGCGGTTAGGAACGTAACTAGTTGGAGCATGAACGTTTGGATCGTAGTCATATCGCTGTAATCATTCATTACGTAACCAAATCCATAGGTAATAACTATCGCAAGCAGGCCTTGGAGTAGCAGATACAGCCCGTAAGCGAAAAATAGCATAATCGACGCGTAAAACCAACGAATTCGGTAAACAAATTTCAAAAATATGTACATGGCTATCAATTGAAACAATACATCCACCGTTGCAAGCAATAAAACCTTCCGTGTCAATAAAGACCAGGCGGCAAGACCAATGCCTAAACCGGCAACAGCCCAAAGATGATACGATTCCCTATATCGGAACAGGACGAATATCAATACAAATATAGCAACCGTCTCTAATGTGGAAAGCGCTATGGAAATGGCAAATTCCATGTACTCTCCTCCCCGCTATCCTTTATGTCTTTGATCTTCGTGTGCAAAATAGCTGCAGATCACTCCTCTCCTTCCGACGGAGGTCGGGATTTGCGAGGGCCCGCTGGCACCATTCCAACCTCTCTCCATTCTTTAAGACGGATTTCCGCTCCAAATGTTACGCAGAATTTGCAAATCTTCGAGCGCCGCTTCATATAATGCTTCCCGGTCTTCATTCACGCGGACTCCCTCGGTGAATTCCAGCGTAAACGAGCCGCAGAAACCCATGCTTCTCATCAAGGCCAGCCTGTCTTTAACAAGCTCCCGCCGTCGGCTTAACCGGATGAACCGGTTGTCCCCGTCACGAAGCTGCACATGTGCATGAGTAATCGCGGACCCCAGCTTTTTGAACCAATCTTCGAGTTCTCCCAAGCAGTAGAACGGATGCACGATTGCCTCGAACGGCCCGTCCCCTAACCGGCGCAGCATTTCCGCGGCGGCATCGGGATGCTCTGCGACCGTCCCCGGGTGACACTCGCACAATATTCGGCAGTCTGACGGCAGCAGCTCCGCCCAGCGCTTGACGTTGGCGATGTAAACCGGAAGCTGGGCCGGATCGGCACCGAGATTGAATTTCACCGCGGGCGCGCGCAGCCGTTTCACCAGAGCCGCAGCCGCCTCACGCTTCCTCTCCGCCTCATCGCCATCTTCGAATCCGATATACGAATTGACGATCGCTACGTGACCTGAAGCCTCCAGCGCCGCCTGCTCCCGTTCGTCTGCTAGAAGCGCATGATTTTCCCACAGCTCCATGCCGTCGAAGCCGTCCCCGCGAAACCGTTCCTGCCAATCGCTAACCGCATAGGACGGCATGCGCTCCGCCGCCCATCGGTTCCGTTCCAGCAAAACCGTGCCGATATACAGCTTGTTCTCGTAAGACTGTGCCATCCAAGCAGTCCCTCCCGCATCAAAATATCTTCAAGGAAGCATAGCCCACTCCGAAGCTTTCGTCAAGAACGCTATCCCCCGCTGCCGGGGAAATAGCCAACCGTTTGCAAAAAAAGAGACCGCGCCATAGGACGCGTGTCTCTTCTATACTATACCTGCGTTTTTACGATTCGCTTAATAACAAATGCTCCAGCTTATAGAATCGAAGGGCATTCCCGCCAAAGACGGCTTCCCGCTCCCATTCCCCGAACCCGTCGGGAAGTGCGCTGTCCAGCAGCTCCACAACCTGATCGTAGCCTGCCGCCAGCAGGCAGACGGGCCAATCGCTGCCGAACATGACCCGGTCCGTGCCAAAAACGGACACCACATGCTGCACATACCGGACAATCTGCTCCGGCTTCCAATTCCGGTGGTCGGCCTCCGTGACCATTCCCGACAGTTTGCAGTACAGCCGCGGGTTGGACGCTGCAGCCTCCGCCAATTGAGCGCTCCAAGGCTCCCATTCGCCTGCGGCGATTTGCGGCTTCGCGATATGGTCGATCACCGCCCGCAGGTTCGGCGTCTGTTCCAGCAGCTTGAGCACCGCCGGCAGTTGGTGCGATTTCAGCAGCAGTTCCACCGGAAAGTCTTCCTCGGCAAAAAACTGCATTGCCTCGACGATGTGCGGCCGGAGCATGTCTTCCGCCCGCTCCATCTCTTGAATCATGGTCCGAAAGCCGACGAACGCCGGATTCCGCTTCAAATTCCGGTACTGCTCCCGGTAATCCGGGCGCTCCAGATCGATCCATCCGACAACCCCTGCAATGCGTTCGGATCGCCCAGCCAGCTCCAGCATATAGTCCGTGTCCGACAGCGTAGGCGCCGCTTGAACGACAATTGTCCGGTCGATCCGGTTCGCTGCCAGATGAGCCTCCAAATCACGCGGCTCGTAATCCCGGTATAACACGCCCATCTCCGGCGTAATCCAGCCATAATCTCCTCGTTCCAGCTTCCAGTAATGCTGATGCGCATCGATTCTCACCTTAGTTCCCCCTTATGCATGCCGTCATCTTCTGAAGAGAAAATGCTCATTTTCGTTCCTATTTTATATGTCGTGCAGCTGAATATCCAGAGCCCGGCCTTCGCGGCTCGATTCGGCCGCATAATACACCAGCCCTTGTGTCCGAAGGTAATCGCGCCCGCTTGATTCGCTTTCCCGGCCTTCGCGCAGCGCATCCAGGAACTCGGTGAGCGTATCCGTTGCCACAATGTCGCTGTAATCGTCGAAGCGAGTGACGACGCCGTCCTTGAACACAAGCAGCTCCTTATTTTTCACCTCGATGACGCCCGTCGTCCCTTCGATTCGCCAATTCCCGCCCCATTCGGTTGGTTCGCCCCGGGACGTAATCGAGCCGGTATAGCTTACCGCGATCCCTTCCTCCATCTCCAGAAACGCATACAGGTTGATGTTCGCCGGCTCCTCGCTCCAGCTGCCGACCGGATTGAAATTACGAGCAAAAATCCGGACGCCCTCCTTCCCGGTCAAATAGCGCATCAGATCAAAATGGTGTACCGCGATATCGTCCAGTAGACTGACGGTATAATTTCGCTGCGTATGGTGGTAGCGGTAAAACTGAACGTCGATGGTCGACACCGCGCCGATCGTTCCGGCGTCGAGCAACGCTTTCAGCTTCCGCATGTACGGGAAGCGGCGGTAGTTTTCCGCGATCATGAACGGAATCCGCTCTCTCACGGACCGTTCCACGATCTGAAGCGATTCGCTGTAATCAAAAGCGATGGGCTTCTCGCACAGTACCGGCAGCCCGAGATCGAACACCCGGTTGTTGATGGCGGTATGCACATGGGGCGGCGTTACATTGACGAAAATATCCGGCTTCTCCGCTGCAAGCGCTTCCTCCAGCGAAGTATAAAAAGGCGTATCGTCCGCACCTAGCTTCTCCTTCATCGCAGGATTGGGCTCGACGACCGCCACTTCCATCCCCTCGTGCTGCCTTAGCTTTTTGTACATGCCGAACCCGGCGACTCCCAAACCCGCCAACAGCGCTTTCATAGGCTGACGAACCTCCGCTTCTGAGATTATTCGCGAAACATCCGCTAAATTGATTCCCATTCTAACGCAACGTTTTTTAAATGTATAGATCAAGATCCGACAAAAATCCGCGTAATAATGAACAAGGGGTTGACCGGCTTTCCTGTTCCCTTGCAGATGCTGTATACTCAAGTTGGAACGACAAACGCGGCAGTATAAACGAAATGGAGAGAAGATCAGGTGCAACTATTCCTTATCGAGCCTGCGGCTTATACCGCTTTTAGCGACGAGGCGGCACTCATTGAGCAATGCAAAGAATGGAATTTGCTTTCGGAGAAGGCGTCCAAAGCCAAAACCTTTTTTTACAAGAGAAACGGGCAAATACTGGCCTGCCGGTTGATCGGCTATGTTGATAAAATGACGGCTGTCATCGAATTGGAAGACAAGCGGCTGCACTGCATCCACCCGTCCTACCTGAAGGAGATGCAGGCTTCAACTTACGGGCAAAAGTCTGCCGTCGGTGCAGAGGATGCGGCGGAACCGGAGAGCACCGTTCCAGCGGCTGCGGCAACCGAAACATCATTAGAGCCTCCTGCGAAGGAAACCCCGGAGCTTGAAGCCCCCGAGGCCAAGAAGCCTCAGGCCGAAGAGCCAGAGAGCGCTGAACAGCCGACAAAGGGGAAGGCCAAGAAAGCGAAAACGCCGAAGCTGCAGCTTCCGGAAGAAAAAGTTAAAATGACCGCCACGGTAAAACAATTTACAACCGTACCGAACAATTTCTCCGACAGTGACGATGAAGTAATTATTTACGAGGCGGTTTCCATCGCCGAGCCGGCGACCGAAATCGGTGAAGCCTGGTCCAGCAACAGCGCCACGATGAAGAAGCTGGAACTTGAAATCGGCGACACGATTACCTTTGAGGCAAAGATCATCGCCAAGAAGCTTACGCGGCATCCCGTACCGTACAAAATCAACAATCCGTCCAAAATTCAAAAACAAGAATCGTGACAAGTCCAAATACCCTTCATCTCCGCGTTACGAGCGGATTTGAAGGGTATTTTGGCGCATCCTAACCGCCCGGCCGCAAGCGGCCGTCGCGGGTAAACCACAGCTTGTAGCTGATCAGCCCGAGCAGCATTCCCGTAATCGCTGCCGAGGAGGAAAGCACGAACATGATCAAAATCTGATACCGCACCGCTTCGACCGGATTGGCTCCCGCCACGATCATCCCGGTCATCATGCCCGGAAGCTGAACGAGACCGACCGTCTTCATTCCGTCGATCGTCGGGATCATGCTGGACTTGATCGAGCGCTTGAGCGACTGCTGAATCGCCTGGCGCAGCGTCGCGCCGAGCGCCAGCAAGGCTTCAATCTCGCCGCGGGAAGATTCCAGCTCCCGCTTCATCTGGTTCAGCAGCAAGGCCGAGACGATCATCGCGCTGCCGATCGTAATGCCGCTGATCGGAATAATGTACTGCGGCGTCGGCTGAATAATACCGAGACCGAGCAGCAGCGTCATCGTGATCGCTTCCGTGGCCGTAATCGCGACGGCGATGCGCAGCCGGATGCCGGCGATGCCTTTGGCACGCTGCCCGGCGTTCCATGAAGCGACCGCGATCATCACACCGACGATCAGCACTATGAACACGGGATTGTCCGTATGGAAGACGAACTGGAGTACATACCCAACGAGCAGCAGCTGTACCGCAGATCGGATGGTGCCGATCGCTATGTCTTTCTCCAAGCCGAGCTTCTGCCAGACGGAGACGAGCATGGTCACGACGACGAACACCAGCGTGCTGATTAACGCCAGATTGGACATTCTGCCTCCTCCTTCCCGGAGGGAGGCGCAGCGGATAACGCTGCCGCGAACCGGCGGCCGTGCTCCGTATCCGGAGCATGAAAGAAGTCCTGCGTCTCCCGGTTCTCCAGCAACGTCCCCTCGGCCATAAACCACACGCGCCGGCTGACGCTGCGCGCCTGTTCCAGATCGTGCGTCACCCACAGCTGCGCGGTGCCTTCCCGCTCGTTCCATTCCCGCAGCAGCCGCTCGGCTGCCGTCCGGCTGTGCGGGTCCAAGGATGCGGTAACTTCGTCAAGCAGCAGAACGTCCGGCCGAAGCAGGAGCGAGCGGACCAGGGCGAGCCGCTGCTTTTCGCCACCGGACAGCTCGCCTGCCGGCTTGCTCCAAGCCATCCCGCCGAGGCCGAGCGCTTCCATGCAGCGGGCGGCGAGCAGACGATCGAACGGGCGGCGGTGCAAGCGGCTGACCGTGCTGAGATTGTCTTCGACCGTTCCCGGCAGCATGACGGCCTGCTGAGCGACGTAAGCCACTTTCGTTCGCCACTCCTGCGGCTTCCATGCGGAAGTAGGCTTGCCGCCCAGCCGCAGCTCTCCTTCATCTGCGGCGTCCAGCCATGCGAGGATGCGCAGCAGCGTGCTTTTGCCCTGCCCGGAAGCGCCGAGCAGCGCGACCACGCCGCCTTCCTCCAGCTCGGCCGTTATGCCGCTGAATAACGCAGCGCTTCCTTCACCGCCCTGCTGCCGGTATTTCGCAAGCTTTTCCATCGATAATACCGATGCCAATCGCGAGCGCCCCCTTTTGAAAAAAGCTTATTCGTACCATGGATTCAAATGGATAAGCACCTCATCGACATCGGCATGCCGCTCCATAATCGCCCGCTTGATTTGCCGGGAAATATCGTGCCCTTCCTGAACCGTAAGCTCTCCCGGAATGCTGACCCGCAGATCCACCAAAATATAATGCCCGTGCTCTCTTGCCCGAAGCCGGTCGATACGCTTCACCTGCGGAATTGCTTGGATGAGAGCCGCATATTCGCCCAGCTTCTCCGGCTTCACCGCTTTTTCCATCAGCACGTCGAACGCTTCCTGCCCCATCGAGTAAGCCAGCTTCAGCACGAGAATCGAAACGATAATCCCGGCGAGCGGGTCGCCGTAGGCCAAGTACGGAATGCTCCAAGCCTCGCCGAGCATCGCAAGCGCGATACCTACGACGGCCGCAAGCGACGCGTACACATCGGCCAGATGGTCGTAAGCCGTGGCGATCAGCCCTTTGCTGTTCGTCTGTCTGCCGATGCGGATCGTATACATATACAAGGCCTGCTTCCAGGCCAACGAAACCAGGGCCGCGGACAGCGCCAGTACGCTGGCTTCCGCCGGCTCCTCGAACAGCGCGGCTGCGGCATGATAGCCGATGAACAAGGCGGCGATCGCCAGCACGATAGCCACGAAAGCGGAGCCGAGCACCTCGGCTTTGCCGTGTCCGTACGGATGGTCCTCGTCCGCGGGACGTTTGGAAATCCTCATCGAGCTTAGTGCCGCGGCCGTCGCAATAACGTCGCCGGCATTGTGCACGCCGTCCGCAAGCAGCACCTGGCTGCCGGATAAAAAGCCGACGGCCAGCTTGAGCAGCGTCAGCACGATATTGCTGATCAGGCTGATCCACACCGCTGCAATGGAAGCATTGTTCCCTTTACCCATCATTTATGACCCCCGCCAGAACTTTTTCCCATAGGAAACAAAAAACCCCCGGCCGCCCGGCCAAGGGTTGGAAAAGCTTTTTTATGACGAAAATCAGTCCTACGCAAAATCATAACCATCACCACGCTCAAAAAAATAACATTCGACCATTATAGCACGGAATGCGGAAGGTTGCAAAGTCGCTGCTCATCGGCCGTCCGAAGGCTGCGGTTTCGGCGTTCCTTCCGCCCCGCGGGTCATCCCGACGAAGCCTTCCTGATACGTATAGAGGACCTGCTCCCGCATCGGTCGTCCGCCGAGCAAATGCTCCTTCACCAGCTCCCGGCCCAGCTCGGGGGTCATTTCTTTGTACCAGACGCCCTCCGGATAGACGATGACGATACAACCGTCTTCGCACCGTCCGTTGCACCGCGTTCTTGTCGTGTGCACGACCGCGTCCGCCTGCTGCCGGGCAATCTCCTCCCGGATCGCCTTGGTTACTTCCTCGCCTTGCTGCCTCATACAGCTTCCGCCGTTGCAGATCAGCACGTGGTGGCGCGTACCGGATAAATTCCATGTAGTCATGATTCCCGCCTCCTCCTTTTCGAAAAAAAAGAAAAGGAGCATTCCAACCCTGTCGGTTAGAAATACTCCCTTCAGACCCGTATCTGCATCCCCGAATGCTCTGTCCGTAAGACAGCAGCTCCGCGCATCGGCATATCCGTTCTTCGTATCCTAACACCCCCTATGCTCCGTAGGGGCCAGCCGTGTTATCGGATCAGGCAGGTATCCTGGCTTAGGACATCTCGCTCGGCGCCTTCCCAAAGACGTGTCTTCAGTGGCGTGCTGCCGAGCGATAGCTTGAATCAAGCGCCCTTCACAGTGGCGGGACCGCGACGGATTTGCACCGTCTTCCCTTTTAAGCTTCGGACGAGGTCCGAAGCACCTAATTCCCGGTATTCAGTTGTTATGAACCTAACGATACCCGAGGGGAGGAGGCATTGTCAATATGTTCCTGCCGCGCAGCTGCTACGTCCTACCGCGTTTCCCGGTGCAGAGTAACCTTCTTGAGCCGGGGGCAGTATTTGCGAAGCTCGAGCCGTCCCGGGTGAGTTTTCTTGTTCTTGGTGGTCGTATAATTCCGGTCGCCGCATTCCGTGCAGGCTAATGTAACGATGACGCGCATAAGGGACACCTCCTTTCGAGCCTATTCAACCATTTATTGCAGCAACGACGCTTCCAACTGCTCCGTCGATACGTTCGGCAGCCTGTCGGACAGCAAGCTCCAGTCTCCAGCCATTTCCTCATCCGTGAGCAGGCACGCGTCCAGCTCGGCCGTGATCCGCCGCCTGTCCGGGGCGATCCCGATCAGGACCAGCTTCGTCGTCCGGTCCCCGAAGACGGGGTCCCAATGCTGCGCCAGCTCCGGCTCCTCGGCCAGTATGGCCTGACGCTCCGCTTCCGGGAGCGCGGCCACCCAGTAGCCGGCCGGGCCGAATTGTATCGATGGGCCGGCTTGGCTCAAGCTTTGCGCAAGCGCGTTGCGGCTCGCCAGCCACACCGTCCCCTTCGCGCGGACGATCTCCTCCGGCCAGTCCGACATCCATGCCGTAAGCCGTTCGGGATGGAACGGACGGCGGCGCTCATACACGAACGAGGAGATGCCGTACTCTTCCGTCTCCGGCGTATGATGGTCGTTCATCAGCTCCTGCATCCAGCCGGCCGAGGTGCTTGCAGCCTCGAAATCGAACAAGCCGGTGTTCAGAATCTCCTCCGGGTTCACCTCTCCCCGCTCGGTGCGCAGCAGCTTGGCCCGCGGCTGAAGCTTTTTCAGCACGCCCTCCAGTTCGTTAAGCTCTTCCTCTTCGACAAGATCGCATTTATTCAAGATAAGCACGTCGCAGAACTCGATCTGGCTGATCAGCAGGTCGACCACATCGCGCGTATCGTCCGCGCCTACGGCCTGCTGCCTCTCCAGCAGCGATTCGCCGGAGGAATAGTCGTGCCAGAACCGGTAGGCGTCTACCACCGTGACCATACAGTCCAACCGGCACCACCGGGACAGATCGATGCCGTGCTCTTCGTCGATATAGGTGAACGTCTGCGCCACCGGCACCGGCTCGCCCACCCCGGTCGATTCGATCAGGATGTAATCGAACCGGCCTTCGAGCGCCAGCCGCTCCACCTCGCGCAGCAGGTCTTCCCGCAGCGTACAGCAGATGCAGCCGTTGGACATTTCTACAAGCTTTTCCTCCGTGCGGGACAGTCCGCCTCCGTCTTGAATCAGCGCCGCATCGACGTTCACTTCGCTAAGATCGTTGACGATGACCGCCACCTTCAAGCCATGTCGGTGATTCAGCACATAATTTAAAATGGTCGTCTTCCCGGCGCCCAAATAACCGCTCAGCACCGTTACCGGTATTTTCGTTGTATTGTGTTCCATCATCAGCAAACCTTTCTTAAACGTAATTATTACTAATAAAACTCATTGTACTGAGACGCCCATCGTTTGTCAACGAACAAATTTCAGTCCGCAGTAGGTACCCGCCTTGCCTTTGTCGGAGGGACTGACGTTCATCGTTTTTATACAAAAAAGACCCGCACCCGGCATCAACGATAGCCGGAAGCAGGTCCTCGCTTTATTCATCTTAAATTCCAAGTACGCTCGCCGTGCCGTACGCATCGTCCTTGCACCTGATGCGGCGGGCCGCGTAACGGCTCAGCATATCCATAAACTCGTACGCATCGTTTAGAAACTCCGTGCGCACGAACTCCATCCCGGACTTCGTGGCCGACTCCCAACAGTCAATGCCCGCGTCGTACAGCACCTCCACATTCTCGGTCAGCGACATCAGCTCGCATACGACGACGGCTTTGCGTCCAGCCGCGGCTTCCGCCTCGATGACCTCCCGCACATCCGGGCCCAGCCAAACCTGCGGCGCCGATCCCCCGCTGCGGTACGCCAGCCTCCACGGATAGCCACCCGCCGTCCGGGCGACGCTTGCCGCCAAAGCTTCAAACTCCGCGCAGAACCGCTCGTTCGCTTGCGGCAGCCCCGGCTGGCTGTGTGCGGTGAAGAGCACGACGAAATCGCTCCGCCCTTCCGCGGACAACCAGTCTACCGCCGAGCGAAGACGACATCCCAACAGGTCGACGAACCGCGGCTCGGCCCACCAGCCCTCGATATCGACAACCGGGAGATCCACGCCGATTCGCTGAAGCGTGTCCCTGACCTGCTTACGGTACGCTCCCGTGCCGGACCGCGTATACAGCGGCGTTACCGGAAGCGTCGCCACGCGACGCACGCCGTCGCGGATCATTTGCTCCACCGCCTTGGGGACGAAAGGCGGCGTATGCTTGCAGCCGACGTAGACTCTAACTTCGTCCAAAAGCAGCGCTCCGATCCTTCGCTCCAGCGCTTCCGCCTGTCTTAGCGTGACGGAGGCGAGCGGATCGCAGGTGCCGAGCTGCCGGTAGCGCCAGATCGCATCCCGCAGCCGCTCTTCGCCTGGAGGCTGCCCGTGGAAAATATGCGTATAGAACGGCTCAATCTCGTCGACGGACCGGACCAGCCCGTACACCGGCAGCAGTATCCCGATCATGCTCCGGCCTCCTTTTTCACGCCGGAAGCCGACTCCAGTACATCCGCAATCTCTTCGATCGAATCAACGACGGCCGGATTGGCGTTCACAAGCTGCTTCGCCGCCATGACCCGAACCCGGCCTTCTTTCACCGCCTTCAGAGTACTCCAGCCCGGATTCCCGGTCAGCTCCCGAAACGCCTGCTCCTTCTTCCCTTCCCAATCTGAAAGCAGGATGCAATCCGGGTCCGCCTGAATAATCTGTTCAATCGTCGCTTTCGTCGTGCGAGGCAGCCCCATCGTTTCGGCAGCAGGCACACCGCCTGCCAGCCGCACCAGATCGCTGGATATATTGTCCGGTCCCATCATATACGGCCCCGTATTCGGACCTACCGGCGAAAGCACGAGCACCGTCGGTTTGGAGACCGCTTTACGTCCCTCAACTTTGTTCCGGACAGCCTCCAGCTTGCCCTTCATCCGGTCCGTCACGGCCTTGGCTTTCTCCTCTTCGCCGAGCGCCCGCCCGATCAGGTTCAGTTGGTCCATGATTTGCCGAACCGTACTCCATTCCTTAAAGGTCATCACGGGAATGCCCGCCTGCTTCAAAATCGGATCGGCATCCTTTTCCCCATCATGAATCGTCGTCATCAGCACCAGATCGGGCTTGTAGGACAGCACCTGCTCCGGATCGAGCTTCGTCGCGCCCGTTATTTTGGTGCCGATCAGCTTGCCTTGTTCGGCATGAACGGACAACTGCTCGTTGTCCAAGCTGCGGGGCGCAACGACGAAGCGGGAAGGATCGGCCAGCTCCAGCGCCATCTCGGCCGTATCCAGCGACAGTGCGGCGATGCGCTCGGGCTTGGCCGGAACGACCACTTCGTGCTTGCCGCCTGTCACCATCGTTCTCGGATAGGCTCCGGCCGGAGCCTTCCCCTCCTGCCCGTCAATCGGTCCGGCAGGCGCCGCTTGGGAACCGCATGCCGTCGCGAGCAGCAGCAGTGCGATCGTTCCTCCGAGCCGCCAGGGCTTGAAACCCGAGCTTTTATTTTTCATTTGCTTCCGATGCAGCATGGCTCTCACCTTTTCCATTTTTTTCTATGTAGTTAATAAGCCTTAATAAGCCGCCTGCATCCGGACTTCGTCCAAGGCGGTCACCGCAGGTTTGCCGGTCCGTTCGTCACGGCGGACTGAGGCTTCCACCCCGTAAGCCTGCCGGAGCCGTTCGGATGTCATGACGCACTCCGGCGCCCCGGAAGCCAGCACATGTCCGTGCCGAAGCAGGATCAGCTCGTCGCAAAACCGCGCCGCCAAATTCAAATCGTGCAAAGCGGCAACGACGAGCAGCCCGGCATTCGTTCTTTCCTGCAGCAGCTTCATGACGCGCAGCTGGTGCCGGATATCCAGCGCCGAAATCGGTTCGTCGAGCAGCAAAATCCGCGGCTGCTGGGCTAGCGCCTTGGCGATGAACACCATCTGCCGCTGTCCGCCGGATAACTCCGTCACCCTCCGGTCCGCAAGCGAGTCAATCCCGGTTGTGCACATCGCCTCACGCACTGCTTCACGGTCTGCCGCAGAGGCGGAAGCAAACCGCACCCGGTGGGCATAACGCCCCAGCATCACGATCTCTTCCGCCGTAAAATCAAGCTCGGCGCTCAAATCCTGCGGCACATATGCGATATGGCGGGCGACCGCTTTAGGCTTCATCCGGTGCAAGCAGGCCCCGTCCAACAGCACTTCTCCGGCGGCGGGCCGCCGTAATCCGCCCATGGCGCGAAGCAGCGTCGATTTGCCACTGCCGTTCGGACCGATCAAGCCGATGAAGCGTCCGGGCCTCATCTCCAAATTGACGTCATGCAGGATCGTCTTCGATTCGGCTCGCTGCCACAGCTGCCGTACCGCAATAACCGTACTCATGCCACCGCCCCTTTTCCGGATTTCAATACCATGCCCAAAAACAACGGAGCCCCTATCAAAGCGCAAACGACACCGACCTGCAGCGTCACCGGCTGGAGAACCATCCGGGATATCAAGTCCGCCACAACTAAAAATGTAGCTCCTCCAAGCGCGCTGGCCGGCAGCAGCACCCGGTGATCCGGTCCGGCCCATAAGCGGATCATATGCGGAACGACCAAGCCGACGAACCCGATGATCCCGCTTATCGCAACAGCCGAGCCGGTCATGAGCGAAGCGAGGCCCAGAATAAGATAACGCACCGCGCGTACCTTCATGCCGCTGCTTTGGGCATGCTCGTCGCCAAGCAGCAGCAAGTTCAAATCCCGGGCGAAGGCGCAAAGCAGCACGCAAGAGACAAGAATCGGCACGGCAATCAACTGCACGTGTCCCCAAGTCCGGGCTTCCAGCCCGCCTTGAAGCCAGAAAATAATGCTCCGCAGCTCCTGCTCGTTCCGCGAGCTGGCGACCAGAATGTTGATAACGGCGGACAGCAAAGCGTTCAGGCCGATCCCAAGCAGCAGAAGCGTCGTCACCGTAGAACGGCTGCTCCACCGCCAGACCGCAAGAATGACGCACACGGCAAGCAGCGCTCCGGTAAAAGCGGCAGCGGGCAGCAGCCATACTCCCAGCTGTGTCAAGCCGAAATACAAAGCGCACACGGCCCCGGCAGCGGCTCCGCTGGATACGCCGACGTAGCCCGGCTCAACGAGCGGATTGCGAAATAATCCTTGCATCGAAGCGCCCGAGATGCCGAGCGCCGCACCCACAAGCGCGCCGACCAGCACGCGCGGCAGACGTACCTGCTCTATCACCAGCCGCTCGCGTTCACCCACCGTGCCATCCACCGGAAAAGCCAATTTTTCCAGCAGCAGGGCAAACGTTTGTTTAAACGGAACGGACACGGGTCCGAAACCGGCGGCCATGACGATACTGGTTAGAAGAAGCGCGAAAAGCAGTCCAAAAACAAAGAACGGGGAGGAAAACAAAAGATGCCGACGCTTAAACAACAGGAATCCTCCTTATGATTTCGATATTACGCCCGCTTACCGAGATGTTCGGCGGTGGGCAGCAAAAGAATATTTGTCTATGTACAAATATTTTTCCTTAATGCAAAATTTATTCTATAAGGAAATTTTCTTTTAGTCAATAAAATTTGTTATTTCAGGGAAACATTCAAGAGAGCCCGATGGCTCTTCACTTGTTTTTCGACTATGAAGGAGGTCCTTCGATATATGTCCGCTCTTCTCGGCTTTACGTGTCTTTTCGTCGGTCTGATTATCGTCAATGCCGTTTACTCTTATCAAAGCAAGCACATCGATCCCGCCTTCGGATCAACGTTTCTTTTTCAATTGAAGATGCTTCCCTTGTTTCTTCCGGCGAATCTGTTGATCGGGTACGGCGTCCGCTGGGTGCAGCAAAGCTTCGGTCAACTGACAACGGCTCTCGTGTCGGCCAAAATCGTCGAGCTTCTGGTATGTTTGATTATGGGATATATGTTTATGCAGGAGATGCCTACGTGGAAAACGTGGGTCGGACTTCTCATTATCATTGGCGGGTTTATCCTGATGAAGTGGAAGTAAGCGATGCTAAGGCTGGAATACTTTGTGGGGTGAAATCTAGCGATCCTCGTGATAGACTGTAAGGGCCCTTGAGAGACCGGGCAGGCCAGAGACTTTCGGCTTAACCGGTTGTGTCGAGCGGACAACTACATTCAAGGCCGAAGCTTCTTTGGAAGCGCGGGGGAACCCATCTTTTGGGGTGAAGCCATAAGCTCTATGGCCGGGTGATTGCTCTTTGACCCGAACCCGTCAGCTAACCTCGCAGGCCGGTAAAAGGAGAGGATCTTTTTTGAAACGCATGAAAAAAGCTGCTTTGGTGAGTGTTTTGGCTCTTACTTCGGTGTTCGGAGCTGGTATGGCATCTGCTTCGGCTGCACCATGCGTCGTTACCGATAACGATACGTTGTCGACGATTTCCCAAAAATACGGCATTGATCTTTCCTCGCTGCTGAATTCGAACCCGCAGCTGTCCAACCCGAATGTGATTTGGAAAGGAATGATCATCAACATTCCGGGATTCGGCAACGGATGGAATCAGCCGACGACTCCGGTGAAACCGCAGCCGGTTCCTGCTAAGCCGCAACCGACGACTCCAGCGAAGCCTCAGCCGACGACTCCGGCACAACAACCGGATTCGGGTTCCCAGCAAGGGACGAATCAATCTGCTTTTGCCAGCCAAGTGGTGAACCTTGTGAACCAAGAGCGCGCGAAAGCCGGGCTTCAGCCGCTTACTTCCGACAGCGCCTTGACAGGTATGGCCTTGGACAAAGCAAAAGACATGTATAACAACGGTTACTTCGATCATACATCCCCGACGTACGGGTCTCCATTCGATATGATGAGATCTTACGGCATTCGTTATTCGTATGCGGGTGAAAATATCGCAAAAGGCCAGCGTTCCCCGCAAGAGGTAATGAATGCGTGGATGAACAGCCAAGGCCACCGTGAAAATATTTTGAGCCCGAACTTTACGAAAATCGGCGTTGCTTACTACAACGGCGTATGGGTTCAAGAATTTATCGCGAACTAATAGCCTATTTATACCGACATCGGATCGGTCCCCTTTCTGGGGATCGATTTTTGATTTATTTTCGAAAAAACGGGCATTTCTAAAATTTTTTTTAGAAAATTCCGTATGAAACGATACAGACATATTCCATTGTTTACTGGTATCATGAAGTACAGGTAAGCAATGAATTCGAATCTGTATTTGGGCACTTGGATTCGAAGGAGCTAGTAGTGCAACCGGACCATCTTTCTTAGCCATCGCTAGGAAAGGTGGTTTTTGTTTTTTAATCATTTTTTTCTAACTAGGGGGTATCCTAAATGAAGCAACCGATAGATTGTCAACTTCTCATCGAACAGTTAGAGATCCCGCTGGAAAAATTCGAAGCGTGGAAAAAAGAACAGCTTAAACATATGAACACTGAACCCCATGAAATTGCCATGAACGGGACGGCCGATTATTTTGAAGCTTCGCTGCGTCCGTCCTCCGAAATTTGACTGAGGTTATTCAACCACCAAGGCGCCGAAAGCTGAGCATTTTCCCCTTGATAAGCAGCACTTTCCCCATCAGCCAGGATCGCCGTTTCCCAAGGAAGGGGGCAATCCCGGTTCTCCACATCCCCGCATTCGTCGCTCCGGGAGATCTGTCCCATCTTGAGGCGTCTCCCGGCGAATCAGACTAGTCGGCGGTTATCCTTTCGCTTCGTGCAACACAGAACTATACTCCCCTTCTGCTCTTTAGCACGCTCGTGATTTTGTAAACATTTTATGCTAAGATTGAGAAAATTCACTTCAGCAGCCAATTTAAGGGGTACAACTATGCCTTTTTCCTATAAGCCATTATGGAAATTGCTTGTCGATCAAGAATTGACAAAAACCGAATTTCGGGAAAGCTTGGGCTTGTCCACCGCAACTCTTGCCAAATTAGGGAAAGACGAGTACGTCTCGCTGGAAATCATCGATAAGATTTGTACGCATTTCGGCGTCCAGCCGAACGATATCATGGAGCATAAAAAGGAATGATCATGCTTTCCGCGTCACAAAATTGCGCCCGTCTCTGTCTTGTATAATGAATCAAAATACAAGGCATATTTGAATTGCCGTTCAACGGGAGGCAATGTGTATGAAAATTTTAGTTGCCGGAGCAACCGGTGTCATCGGGCGCTTACTGCTGCCTATTCTGGTACGGGAAGGCCATGAAGTCATTGGCATGACGCGGAAAGAATCCGCGAAAAGCATCATTATGGAAATGGGGGCATTCCCCTTGGTTGCAGATGCTTTAGATCGGGAATCCGTGATCGCCGCACTTCGGGAAGTGCGTCCGGAAGTCGTGATCCATCAGCTCACTTCTTTAAGCAGTTACAACTTAGAGGACAATGCCCGAATCCGAACGATCGGAACCCGCAATCTGGTTGACGCCTCGCAAGCGGTCGGGGTGAGACGCATGATCGCGCAGAGCATATCGTGGACCTACGAACCGGGAAATCATCCTGCCAAGGAAGAGGAGTCTTTGGATTTGGAAGCGCCGCAGCCGAGAAAAAGGACCGTTGACGGAGTGCTGTCTCTGGAGCAGGCGGTCGCCGAAATGCCGGAATACGTCATTCTTCGATACGGTCTGCTCTACGGTCCCGGAACTTGGTACGACCGCAACGGGCTGATGACCGAGAAGGTGCGGCGCAAGGAACTGAAAGCGACGGAAGGAATAACTTCCTTTCTACATGTCGAAGATGCGGCATTGGCAGCGGCCGCTGCGCTGGAATGGCCGAACGGGCCGGTGAACATCGTGGACGACGAACCCGCTCCGGGAACGGAGTGGCTGCCCTTCTACGCCGCAGCAATTGGCGCGCCCGAGCCGGATATCCAGGAAGGCAGCAGCCGCGGCGAGCGCGGGGCAGCTAATGCCAAAGCGCGAACCGACTATGGCTGGAAGCCGCTTTATCCGACTTGGCGCGAAGGCTTCCCGGCAAGCTTGCAATCGTAAGCGAAAAAAGGGCCGACGGAATCCCGTCGGCCCTTTTCGCCTT
Source organism: Paenibacillus oleatilyticus (assembly GCF_018998565.1). GTDB lineage: Bacteria > Bacillota > Bacilli > Paenibacillales > NBRC-103111 > Paenibacillus_G > Paenibacillus_G oleatilyticus. Next base: position 135,498 of record NZ_JAHNZO010000016.1, read on the forward strand.
TTCTATAACAATGAATGACTTTTCGTTGCTTTCCCTTGCAGCTTGCGGTGATGAAAAATATACGAGCCGGCAATGAGTCCGAAGCCGATGAAGAAAACAAGCCAGCCGCTGGCTGGGTCGCCTACGGCAATGCTCGAATACATCGCCCCTGCCAAATCAATCGTAAAACCTGCATAAGCCCATTCCTTCAATCTGGGAAAACCCGGAACCAGGAGCGCGATAACCCCTAATAATTTCGCCGTGCCGATAAACGGAAGGAGATAAGCGGGATAGCCCAGATGATCGAATAATGCCACAGCTTCGGGAACCGACAAAATATCCGGAATCGAACCGAAAGCCATCAATGCCGCCAGCAGCCCTGTAAAAATCCAGTAAACAGTTACGATCTTCTTCATACTCATCCCTCTTCCTTCATTTTGTGTTATTCTCATCCTCATTTACTTAAGCTTCGCCAACTGCTCTTCGAGACGGTTGAGTGTCGATTTTGCGGCTTCGATCGCGCCGTACTCCTTGACCACCCGCTCCAGCTCCGCTGCCGACTTGAAGAGCATTCTCATGGTCAATTCGGTAACGCCATCCCGCTCTACAAACGTAACGGTCACGTGAAAATCGTCTTCTCCGTCTCCGCCATGGGCGTATACGAGCCGTTCCGGGCTTGCCACTTCGATATAACGAATCTGGTTGTCATAATCGGTGCCGTCGGGACCGTGCATGATATAGCGCCATACACCGCCCGGTCGTACGTCGATTTCTTGAACCGTAATCGTAAACCCTTTCGGTCCCCACCATTGCGGCAAATGTACAGGGTCCGTCCATGTCTTGTACACCAGCTCGCGGGATGCCCGAAAGACTCGTTTAACCGTAAGCTCCCGGCCTTCGACGGACGTCACGGTGCTGCTTGTTGAATTGTTTTGTGTCATGATTTCATTCCTCCATATCATATTGTTGTTTACAGTTCCTTGGCAGGACGACTGCAGATCGCCACCGCTCACTCCCTTCCCTTCCTTTACAGCTCCTGCATGTAATGACCCAAGCGGTCGAGCTTCTCATCCCAGCTGTGGCGAAAAGATTCCAGCCACGCCCCCAGCTCCAGCAGCGGCTGGGGCCTAAGCTTGCAGATTCGCCGGTTGGCGATCGCCTGCACCTCGACAAGCCCTGCGGCGCTTAGCGCACGAAGATGCTTGGAAGCTTGCGGCTGACTGAGTCCAAGCCGATTCGCAATTTCCCCCACGGTCAAAGGGCCTTCCCGCAAGAGCTCAACCATGCGCAGCCGATTCGGCTCGGCAAGAGTACGAAAGGTCGAATTCATAATCTAAATATACCCAAAAAGGAATATTCTAATCAAGGAATATTTAAAAGAGTTTTTTAGCTACTCCCCCATCCATCAGGACGAACGACAAAAAACCGACCCTTACCAGGGTCGGCGAGAGTGTTGAGAAGCCCTAGAAGTAGAAAAATCTCAGAGAAATAGAGGTGGGGTATATCCCGTAAGAGTTTACGTCCGCCTTTGAAGCCCGTGAAAATACCGCTAATTCTAATCAAGTTCACGGGTTTCAAGAGCGGCAGGAGGGATATACCCCACTGCTTATGCAGAGAATTTTATACGCGAAGCGGGTTTCTCACCAAGCTCACCGCCCCCTTCCAGGGCCGGTTTTTATGTGCGTGAGCCTGTATTACACCATAATTTTACAAATATCATTCGTAAATTCGACCGGATCTTCAATCGGCAGCCCTTCGATCAACAGCGCTTGGTTGTACAAGAGTGCCGTATACAGGTTCAGCTTCTCTTTATCCTGCTCGTACGACGTCTGCAGCGATTGGAATACCTCGTGATGGATGTTGATTTCCAGCACCTTTTCCGCTTTGACACTCGGATTATTCGGCATGGCGTTCAATATTTTCTCCATCTCGATACTGACGTCACCCTCCGTAGTCAGACATACGGGGTGAGACTTCAACCGCTTCGAGGCTCTGACGCTGGTTACTTTGCCTTCCAGCAGACCTTTCATGTAGTCGAACAGCTCTTTGTGATCGTTTTTGTCGGCATCGTCGTTGTCCTTGTTGTCTTCCGCTTCAAAGCCCAGATCGCCGCTGGAGACGGACTTGAATTCTTTGTCCTTGTATTTCATCAGCATCTTGACGGCGAACTCGTCGATATCGTCGGTGAAGTACAAGATTTCGTAGCCCTTCTCGGCAACGAGCTCGGTCTGCGGGAGCTTCTCGATTCGTTCGTTCGACGGCCCGGAAGCATAGTAAATATATTTTTGCTCCTCCGTCATTCTCGATACGTATTCCTCCAGCGTGACCAGCTTCTTCTCCTTGGAGGAGTAGAACATAACCAGATCCTGCAGCACCTCTTTGTGGCTGCCGTAATCGCTGTATACCCCGAATTTCAGCTGTCTGCCGAACGATTTGTAGAACTGCTCGTACTTCTCTCTTTCATCCTTAAGCAGGCTCAGGAGCTGGCTTTTGATTTTGCTTTCGATATTTTTGGCGATTAGCTTCAATTGGCGGTCGTGCTGCAGCATTTCTCTGGAAATGTTGAGCGACAGGCTCTCCGAATCGACCATCCCTTTGACGAAGCTGAAATAGTCCGGCAGCAGATCGGAGCATTTGTTCATGATCAGCACGCCGTTGGAATACAGCTCCAGCCCCTTCTCGTATTCCTTCGTGTAGTAGTCGAAAGGAATATTTTCCGGGATAAACAGGATCGCCTGATAAACCACAGCCCCGTCGGCGCTGATATGAATATGCTTGATCGGCTTGTCGAAGCCGTAATGCTTCTCCGCGTAGAACTTCTCGTAATCCTCAGCCGTCAGCTCGCTTTTGTTTTTTCTCCAGATCGGGACCATGCTGTTGATGCGCTGCTCTTCCGTATAATCCTCAAATTCGTTGTCGCTGCCTTCCTTCAGGCGCTTGGAGGTAACGTCCATCTTAATCGGATAGCGGATGAAATCCGAATATTTCTTAATGATTCCCTTCAGACGATATACCTCCAAAAACTCCTCGTAGCTCTCGTCCTCGGTGTTTTCCTTGATCTTCAAAATAATTTCCGTGCCGACCGTTTCTTTATCGCATGGCTCGATTGTGTAGCCTTCTGCACCCGCCGATTCCCACTTGTACGCGCTGTCGCTGCCCAAGGCTTTGCTGATCACCGTTACCACGTCAGCAACCATAAAGGCCGAATAAAAGCCGACGCCGAATTGGCCGATGATATCGTGGCCGTCCTTGAGTTCGTTTTCCTTCTTGAATGCGAGCGAGCCGCTCTTGGCGATCACGCCGAGGTTCGTCTCCAACTCTTCCTTGGTCATCCCGATCCCGGTATCGAGGATCGTCAACGTTCTGCTGTCCTTGTCCGGAATCACTTTAATATAGTAGCTGTCTTTGTCGAAAACCAACGTATCGTCAGTTAACGCCTTGTAGTAAATCTTGTCGATGGCATCGCTGGCATTCGATATCAATTCGCGAAGAAAGATTTCTTTTTGCGTATAAATCGAATTGATCATCATTTCCAATAATCGCTTGGATTCGGCTTGAAACTGCTTCTTTTCCATTCGAATTCTCTCCTTTTTGGACAATAAAGGGTGACAATGGTTGTAAACGCCCACGTTGTTAGCACTCTCCATCTTCGAGTGCCATTCTTTATTTTTTATAACATTCCTCCTTTTTAATGTCAACCCAAAAGAAAAAACGCTTGGAAGCCCAAGCGTCTTGCGTTTTATTCCTTTTTGACGGACGTTACTTGCCCGTGCGTCATGGCGGCCAGCTCATCGGGCGTCAGCTCGAATACGGCTTTCGGATGTCCCGCCGCCGCCCATAAGGTCGGGTATAGAAACAGATCTTCGTCGATCATCGTCAGAATCGGCTCCGGATGTCCGATCGGCGCAACGCCCCCGATGACAAAGCCCGTATGCTCCCGCACGAAATCCGCATCGGCCTTGACAAGCTTATCGTCAATGCGACTGGAGATGAGCTTCTCATCCACCCGGTTCACTCCGCTCGCGACAACCAGAAGCGGCTTATTGGAAGGCTTGAGCCGGAAAATGATCGATTTTGCGATTTGCGCCACCTCACAGCCTATGGCGTCCGCCGCCTCCTGGGCGGTTCGCGCGCTGTCCGGCAGCTCCACAACCCGGTTCGGATATCCCCACTCCGTTAATTTATCCTGCACCCGCTGCGAGCTTTCCTTTAACTGACTGCTCAAAACGTTTCCCTCCGATAGGTCCGGTATTGTCGATCGGCCTATTTTTCATCTTTCACAAGATCCAGCAGGATGCCGTTTATCCCGTTCAGGAAAGCGTTCGCGCTGGCCTTGATAATGTCCGTGTCCATCGCCCGTCCGGAGTAGATTTTGCCTTGATGCTCAATACGGATGTTGACCCGGCCGACAGCCTCCTTGCCTCGGGACAAGCTGTTGATCTTATAATCCTTCAGCTCAATTTCCAGACCGACCAACGTTTTAATCGCGCTGTACAAGGCATCGATCGGACCGTCGCCCACGGCGCTGCCTTTCATCGACTCCGAGCCCTTGTTCAATTTGACAGCAGCCGTCGGGCACTGATCGTTGCTCACCACTTGGAATGACTCCAGCTCGTATAATTGCTTGCTGCTTTGCTCGACGGTCCGGTGATTCGTGACGAGATAGAATACGTCGTGATCGTACACTTCTTTCTTTGCATCGGCCAAGGTCAGGAACTTCGCGAACAGCTGCTCGAAATCTTCGGCATCGCTCGTATCGAAGCCCATTCTCTCGACGGTATTCTTGAAGGCATGCCGTCCGGAACGGGCGGTCAGGATCAGCTCCATGCTGTCCGCACCGACCTCTTCGGGCGACATGATCTCATATACCCGCTTGTCTTTCAACAGCCCGTCCTGATGAATACCCGAGGAATGCGCGAAGGCGTTCTCGCCGGTAATCGCTTTGTTGACCTGTACATCGAGCCCCGTCAAATGGCTGACCAGTCTGGAGGTTCGGTGCAGCTCCGTCGTATTGATATCGGTGTAGCCGTTGAAGTAGTTCTCCCTGACCTTAAGCCCCATCACGACTTCCTCCAGCGAAGCGTTGCCTGCCCGCTCGCCTAGGCCGTTGATGGTGCATTCGACCTTTTCCGCCCCGTTCTTGATCGCGCTCAGCGTATTGGCCGTTGCCAGACCAAGGTCGTTGTGACAGTGCACGCTAAGAATGACGCGGTCGTCCAAATTTTTGAGCCGTTCGTTGATTTTGCGGATCAGCTCGCCGAATTCCTCCGGAACGGCATAGCCTACCGTATCCGGCACGTTAATCATGGTCGCTCCCGCTTTCACGACGGCCTCGATCGTCTTCCACAAGTATTCGAAATCCGACCGCGATGCGTCTTCCGTGGAATACTGCACTTGCGGAAGCAGCGTCTTGGCATACTTGACCGCGTCAACGCCCATTTGCAGGACGGCATCTTTGGAGCGGTTGAACTTCTTCTCCACGTGGATGTTCGAGGTGCCGAGCACAATATGAATAAGCGGATTCTGCGCCAGCTTAATGCTTTCATAGACCGCGTCGATATCGCTTTTGACCGCCCGGGCCAAGGCCGTGATCGAGACGCTGTTGCCTACGCTGCGGGCAATTTCTTGGACCGCTTGAAAATCCCCTGCGGACGAGGCAGGGAAGCCTGCTTCGATAATATCTACATTAAGCCGTTTTAACTGCTGGGCAATCTCTATTTTTTGATGAAGATTCAATTTTGCGCCCGGAACTTGTTCGCCGTCGCGCAGCGTAGTATCGAACACCATAATTTTACGTTTCATCCTTATTCCTCCCAAAATCGCATTTCTTTATATTTATATGTGAAGCGGTGTTGATTAAACCCGGAATTTAACCAACAAAAAAACCCCGTCTCTACGTATAGAGACGAGGTTGAACCCGCGGTACCACTCTAATTCATTTCCTGAGAAATGAGCTCAATTCGATGGCCATCACCATCTATCCCTGTAACGGTGGAACTCCGGCTTACCCTACATGTCAGGCAGCTGTTCATAGACGAGTTCGAAATGAACGACGTTACCGTTTCGCACCAACCAACGGCTCTCTGAAAGGTCATTGCAATTCTACTATTTCTAATCCTCACATTTGAATATGGAATTATTGGCTATTATAGGGTAACCCGATCGATTTGTCAAACCTATTCTGCGCCGCCCGCTTCCGCCAGAAATTGCTCGGCGCTTCTGACCTTGCCGATTCGCGGGAAAATGTAGTTGCAGGAAGCTTCATGCTCCTCCTTGCTGAAGGTCTTCATCGCATCCGTGATGAAGATTTGGCGGTAGCCGAACTGAAATGCTTCCCTCGCCGTGCTTTCCACCCCGATATTGGTGGCGATTCCGCACAAGACGATCGTATCGATCCCTCTCCGGCGAAGCTGAAGATCCAGATCCGTACCGAAAAAAGCGCCCCACTGCCGCTTCGTAACTACGTAATCGTCCGGGCGAACGCCCAACTCCGGGACGAACTCGGCCCAGCCTTCAGGAGGCTGAACGGTCGGAACCGGCTGATCCGTTACCGGCTTTAATCTGTCCTGCCCGTCGTGGAAATCGACATTCACGAACGCGATAAATCCGCCCTTCTCACGAAACAGCCGGACAAGCCGGACAGCCTTCTCAACAATCTCTTGCCCGTTCGCGGTGGCGACGATTCCCTTCTGCAGATCGATAAGGACCAAAGCCGTTTTTTGAAAATTTACGTCTAATGGCGTCATTGAGTTTCCCTCCGTTTGGTTAATTTGCTGTGATATCGGAACATCGCCTTCAACAAAGGCGGTACCGCGAAAAAGATAAAAAAGGTGCGAAACAGCTGATAGCCGGCCACCATCGACAAATCTGCATGAATCTCATGGGCGATGATGCCCATTTGATCCATCCCCCCGGGAGCGAGGCTTAACAGCCCGGTAGAGGCGGATACGGGCTGGAGCTTGGTCAGCAGCACGCTCAAGCCCAAGGCCCCCAGCATCAGCAGCAGTCCGCTGCCAACCGCCAGCGAGATCGTCCGCACCTTATGCGTCAACCGGCCCGGCTTCAGCATCAGCCCGACGTGAACGCCAATCAAGAGCTGCGCCGCGTTCAGGACAAAGGACGGAAGCGGCGGTCCCGGGAAGCCGGTCCATTGAAGAACCGCCGTTCCGATAGCCGGACCCAGCAAAAAAGCGGTCGGAAATTTGCTCTTGTTCCCCAAAATGGCGCATCCCACGCTGACCAGCGCATAAACGAGCAGGTTCGGAATCATCCCGCTGTCCCAGCCCGCCAAAACGGCGGACAACGGAGCGACGGCCTCCAAACCCTCGTGCGCTTGCCCGAAGAGCGGGCTCGTTACCAGCAAGGGCACGCACGTGATGATCAGGATCAGCCGGATCACCTGCGTGACGGTAACGACCGTGAGATTGACCCCGTCGGTTTCCTCCGCCAACACAAGAACCTGTGTCAGCCCTCCGGGTATGCTTCCCAGCAGCGAGGATTTGTAATCGATCTCCGCCAGCCTGGAGACGGGATAGGCGATGCCCGCGCACCAAAGCAGCAGAAGCAGCGTCATGAGCAGCATCCACGGCAGTTGGTACGACATCTCTTTCAGCGCCGCCGCCGTCATGGCCAGCCCGATCGTGTATCCGACAATGATCATGCCCGCGTTTCTGAACTGCCCGGGCCATGCGAAACGTCCCTTGAACACATTCGATCCGATCAGTACGGCGAACATTGGACCGAGCAGCCAAGGGATCGGCAGATGCAGCAGCTTGAACGCGATGCCGCCGATGACAGCCGCAATCAGAGAGTACGCGATCCCGGGGAAGCGGACCGGTCGTTTATCCATTCTCTCTACCTCCCCTATCTTTCTATCTTTATTTTGAATAATATGTGCATTTTTATGCACAGATTAGAGTAAAAAAAGAGGTCACTCCAGTAGGTCGGCAATCGTATAGGTGCCCAGCACATGATCAACCTGCACAATGATGTCGGTCATGATTTTCTGAAACGATTCGTTGACCTTTTTTCCAAACAGATGATTTCCTGTCGTATCCAGCATTTGGTTCCATAAGGGCTCTTCCTCGTGCAAAGCGTTGTAAATCTCGGACAGCGTAATCTCCCCGGGCTTTCGGGTCAACTGATAGCCCCCGGCTCTGCCCTGCTTCACTTCCACGATGCCGGCTTCCGCCAGCTGAGCTAAAATTTTGCGGAGCGCTGTCGGCTCGCAGCGGATCTCTTCCGCGATTTCGGCACTGGAACGCTGCTCCGAAGTTAAAGCCAATACGATTAAGGCTTGGAGCCCGAAGCCGAACCGCCTGATTTGTGCCATGCTGCCCTGAACAGCCTCCTCCGGCTACAGCTTTTAATGTGCTTAATTTAGCACATTTTAGAACGCAAAACAACCCCTCGCGCTCGCGCCAGCCCTTCCGGCCAAACATAAGCGTTGGGGGTCATCTTTCGATTGAATTTTACCTCTGCAATCCTGTCGGCTTTTTCACCAGGAATATCGACCTTGCATTGACCAGCAGAATGCTGCCGACGATGAGCACGAGTCCCGCCACCAAATTTATCGATATTCGCTCGCCCAGAAACAGGACGCTGCAAGTAATCGCAATGAGCGGAATCAGAAACGTAAACGCCCCGACTTTGCCGGCTTCGCCGGAGCCGACAAGCTTGAAGTAAGCGAGCCAGCCCAGCGCAATAACGAATACCGAAATAAACAGCAGACTCGATACGAACGGAACGTTCCAGACGATATCCGTCCATTTTTCCAGGACAGAACCCGAGCCTAACAGCAAAATGCCGCCGATCATCAGTTGAAGCGCCACGGCCCAGACCATATCGACCCGCGCCGACATTTTCTTCGTATACAGCGTGCCCAAGGCCCAGCTCACCGCGCAGCCGAGAGCGAGCACGATTCCGGTAATGGACAGATGTCCGGCCAGACTGCTTGCGCTGATCTCGAATACACCGAGGAACCCGAGCACAAGCCCGATCCATTTCAAGCCGAACATCTCTTCCCCCAGCCACAGCCAGGATAAAATCCCCAGCAGCACGGGCTGCAGGAAAACGATGGCCGAAAAGAGACCGGCCGGCAAATAGTTCAGTCCGATCGTCTGAAGGCCGTAAAAGAGAATGATATTCAGCACGGACGAAATCACATAAACGGGCCACGTCTGCTTCCAATTGAGCTTCTTGTAGCCAGGCAGGGCGACGCAGATGAGAATCAATCCCCCGATGCACGTCCTCAAGCCTGCAAATAATAAAGGCGGCGAAAAGGAAAGCGTATATTTGGACAGCGGCCAGTTGATTCCCCAGACGATAACGAGAAAAACGAGATACAAAGCCGCCCGCGAGCGTGAGAGCTGCAACACGATGAACACTCCTTGTTGTCAATGTTTTCTCATGATACAATAACTATCGAAATAAATAAAATGAATGTTTATTATAAGGAGCATATCATAAGTGTTATGACCCATTCCCAAATTCAGCTGTTCGTCAAAATCGCCGAAACCGGGAGCTTTACCAAAGCCGGTCACGAACTGAATATGACACAGCCTGCCGTCAGCCGCGCCGTCTCCACGCTGGAAGCCGAATTGGGCGTGACCCTCCTGATCCGCGACCGCAGAAACGGGATTATTTTGACGGACATCGGCGAACGCCTCTTGGTTGTGTTCCGGGATATTTTGCAGGGCTTCGAGAAGGTGGAGCAGGAAGTGATGGCCGAAAAAGGCTTCGAAGTCGGGACCATTCGGATCGGCTCCTTTCCCTCGGCTTCCGCTTATTTTCTTCCCAAAATTTTCAGAGTCATCGGGGAGAAATATCCCCGGATTCAATTCGATCTGTACGAAGGCACCATCGACGACCTCAGAGAACGGCTGGCCTCCAGAATGATCGATGTCGCCTTTCTCATTCCGCCGCATGATGAATTTGAAGTTACCCCCTTGCTAAAAGAAGAGATGTTTCTGTTCATCCGGGACGACCATCCTCTGGCAGATCGTTCGACCATTCATTTACAAGAATTGAGCGCCGAGGCGATGATCATCTGCAACGGGGGCTATGAAATCCCGATCTTTGAGCGATTCCGGGAAGCCGGGGCCCGTCTCCAGGTAAAATATATCGTCCATAACGTGAACACCTCGTTGAATATGATCCAAGAAGGGCTCGGTGTGGCGATCATGTCGAACATCTCGGTTGCCCTGTCAACCTTGCCTCCCAACGTTCGAATGCATGCTCTAACGCCTTACCCTTACAGAGAAATTAATCTGGCGGTACCTTCCCTGCAAGAAGCTTCCATCGCTGTCAAGCTGTTTATCCAAACCGCACGGGATTTGTTTGCAAAACCTTAAAAGCTGCGCGTTTCCGCAACGTGCAAGAACCGCGAATCCCGATGAACGGGTCGCGGTTCTTAGCATGTGGGCAAATAAGACAGAAAGATTTTACTCCTTCAAATCAATAGCGGGAAATAAAGTTTTCTGCGCGATTAACTCTATATTTTTTTAAATTTTCAAGATAAATCTTGGGCGTTAAGCGGGATAAAGCCTGTTCTGAAAAATAATTTTTTTCACTTATATTGTCAAAATAATAATCAAAAATCGGATCGAACGGATATTTTTCGCCATTATAAAAAATTTCGGAGACTTGATTGCGAATGAATACAACCAGATTTCCTTTCTGATCGTTTATTTCATCCAATGAATAATAGACTTGCTTGTCCCCGTAATATTCCCGATTCTTATTGTCAAGATACACGGTTTTTTCTTCATCATTATAATTAACATGATAGCCAAGCAAGTCTGCTGTCGCCCTCAAAGGCAAATACGAATTACCGTTCACAATAAGAGGAGGCTCTTCAAGTTCTGCGGTGTAACCATTGATTTTGACCTTCATCAGCTTGGAGATGATGGCTTCCGTTTTCTCTTCAAAGGCAGCATAAGAAGTCGATACCGAAGCAACTAAGATACCGGCTATAAAACCAATAACATATTTTTTCATATATTCCCCCACTTGGCGGCCCACTTCTCCATTTCCTTGAGCGCAGCTTGAAAATCCAATCCTTTTTCCGTCAACGAATATTGTACGGTTACGGGCACCGTAGGAAAAACTTCGCGGCGGACAATCCCGCTGTTCTCCAAATGCCGCAGCACATCCGTTAAAGATTGCGTTCTGACGACCGCTACATCCCGGTGAAGCTGCTTGAACCGTTTGGGCCCCTTGGACAGCTCGGCAATGACCAGAAAAGCCCATTTCGCCCCCAAAATTTGCAGCACCGAGCAGATATTCGAGAACCCTTTCTCCTCTTCCTTTGCAGGCTCCATGCTCTCCACCTACTTACTTTTATTTAGTTAGTCAAAACAGTTGGATAATGTCCAAATACTTTGCCTTCTTACGTAAAATACGTACCCTTATTATAATACAACCAAGAGATCTCGCAATCCAACTGTCGAATCGGCATGTGACCGGCCATGATCCGATTTCGGCTGCTGTCCCGGACAGCGGAAAGGAATGATTCGAAAATGCATCGCATTTCTATTTACGCCCTTGCGCTTGGCGTCTTTTTAACGGCAACCTCCGAGCTGGTCGTATCCGGCATTCTTAATGTCATTGCCGATAATTTAAACATTTCCCTTGCCCTTGCCGGGCAATTGATTACCGCTTACTCCCTTGCCTTCGCCATTGGCACCCCGGTTGTCGTATCCGTCACTGCCCGCTTGGGACGCAGAAAAGTATTGCTAGGCTCGCTGGCGCTTTTTATTGTGGGCTGCTTGATATCGTTCGGGAGCTCGAACATCGTCATCCTGATGGCCTCCCGCGTCATATTAGGAGTAAGCGCAGGCGTCTATCTTGTCGTAGCGCTGGGCATGGCCGCCAAACTGGTTCCCCGTGAGAAATTGGGCAGCGCCATCGGCACCATCATTCTAGGCTTTAGCAGCGCCATGATCCTGGGCGTCCCAATCGGCATCGCCATAACGAATTGGCTGAATTGGCAATCCATCTTCCTGATTCTGGGCTTGTTCAGCTTAGGAATTACCATCGTCATCTGGCGTCTTCTCCCGGATATCGAAGGGGATGAACCGGTTTCATTCCGGCAGCAGTTCAAAGTGCTGGGAAGCGTCGTTGTCATAAGCGGGCTGCTGCTCACGTTTTTCCGGGAGTCGGGAAATTCGATTGTGTTTACTTATTTGACGCCGTATCTTCAAGGCATCCTTCATGTCCAAGCCTCGAACATTAGCATCATTATGCTGGCTTTCGGCATCATCGGCGCTATCGGCTCCCGTCTGGGCGGTTACGGCGTCGATCGATGGGGAGCGGCCCGGGTCATTACGTTCAGCATTGCCGTTCATATCGCAGCGCTGGCTGTGCTGCCTTTCGTTTCGGATGTGCCCGGGATCGGGTTGGCGCTGCTGGCCGTCATCATCTTTTCCATGTTCGCGAACGGCCCGGCAATCCAAAGCTATTTCATTCAACAAGCGCCCGAGTCGTCGAATCTCGTTCTTAGCCTGAATACATCGATCGTGCATTTGGGATTGGCGGCAGGAGCCGGGACAGGGGGATTTATGATCAACGCCGCTTCCACCCTCCAGTATAACCCTTGGGCCGCAAGCTTCATCTTGGTGATCGGACTGGCGGCTGCCTTGGTCAACTTCACGAGGGGGAGGAAGATTTCGGTCAAGCCCGCCTGACGATAAAAATAAAAAGAAGGCCGTACCCCTCTTCTCAAGAGAGTACGGCCCGGAATGGCGCGTTAGTCGGGCGTTCCTTCATAAGCCCGCTTTAAAGCTTCGATGTCCAGTTTATCCATCCGAAGCATGGCCTGCATCACCCTCGCCGATTTCTCGGCATCCTTGTCCTGCAGCAGCTCGCCCAAAATCATGGGAACGATCTGCCACGAAAGCCCAAACTTGTCCGTGAGCCAGCCGCATCTTCCTGGCTCCCCGCCTTCGGAGAGCTTCTCCCACAGCTCGTCGATTTCCTCCTGCGTCTCGCAGTTCACGAAGAACGAGACGGCCGGGGAAAAGCTAAACTGCGGTCCGCCGTTTAAGGCCATAAACGATTGCCCGTTAAGCTGGAACGTTCCTGACATGACCGTTCCCTTCGGACCACGTCCGCCTTCTCCGTAGCGGGTGACGCTCTCAATTTTCGAATCTGCAAAAATGGAAGTATAAAAATTCATCGCTTCTTCGGCTTTGCCGTCAAACCACAAGAAAGGGGTAATTTTTTGCAACGAAATCGCTCCTTTTGCACTCGATTGGAATGAATGTCCTCTCGCCTGACCTTACAGCTCCATCTTAGCATACAAAAGGGGATGCGGTTTCTTGCGGATTGCTGTTCTGCCTCGCGCATGGCTTTCGCCGAATTATCCGTTCACGACGCCTAAGACGAACCCATCGTATCCCTTACTGCCTACGGTCTGAATCGCCGTAGCGGATATCCGGGCTTCTTGCGCCAGCAGATCATAAAATTCCCTGACTCCATTGACACGGGGATCTGTGCTGGCTTCGTTCATAATCTCGCCGCCGCGGATGACATTGTCCCCAATAATGATTGTCCCGGGGCGGGAAAAGCGAAGCGCCCATTTCAAATATCCGGGGTTATTCGGCTTATCCGCATCAATGAATACGAGATCAAAAGGCGCGGCTCCTTCCTCTTCCAGCTTGGCCAACTGCTCAAGCGCGTCCCCTACCCGGATTTCCACAACGCCCGCCACCTGAGCAAGGGATACATTCGCCTGCGCTACCTCCGCATGCCGCGGATCGAGCTCCAGGGTAACGAGACGTCCGTCAGCCGGCAGCGCCCTTGCCATCCAAATGGTGCTGTAGCCTCCCAACGTCCCGATTTCAAGAATACGCTTGGCGTTTTGCATCCGGACAAATAATTGCAGCAGCTTTCCTTGGGCTGCAGATACGTCATACGGCGGTAGGCCCGCTTGCCGGTTTGCGGACAAAGCCTGCTCCAGCACGGTGTCGTGAGGTATGAGCTTCTCCGTTATATACTGGTCGACCCGGCTCCACATGTCCAATGCATTCATGTTATCCCAGCTCCTTGTTTTGATTTTGACTTCCACCTTGATTTTAATTGATTCAAAATCATAAATATAATATATTGTTTTGAAGATTCCATATATTTTGTATATAGAACTAAGGAGACTTGCCATGAATCTTCATGCCCTGCGACTATTTCATACGATCGCTTCCACCGGAAATGTAACCCGTGCCTCCGAACTGTTGAATATTAGCCAACCGGCCATTACGGCTCAGATCAAAAAATTTGAGAAGGAGCTTTCCATTCCTTTATTCAAGCCTAGTGGGAGAGGAATTGCCCTGACGGATGCCGGTGAAAAAATGGCGCTGCTCGCAAAAAGGCTGTTTGCGGTGGAACAGCAAATCGATCAGTTTTGTCACGAATACCTCAACGGCACGAACGGACATATTCGATTGGCTGCGACTTATTTGCCGGCCCAGTTTTTGATCCCCGCCTGGATCGCGAAGTTTAAACAGCAGTACGAACAAGTAGAAATGACGATTACAACGACCAATTCGAGCGATGCGCTCAAGCAGCTTTTACAGATGGAAGTGGATCTTGCGGTTTATGGAGGACTGGCGGAAGAATACCCCGATGCGATTCAAACGGAAGAGCTGTTTCGCGACGAGCTGTGGTTCGTGGTAGCGCCGAATCACAAATATGCGAATCGGCAAGTTTCGCTGGGCGAAATGATGAAGGAGCCTTTCGTTATGCGGGAGGAAGGAAGCTCGACACGGGAAAGGCTGCTGGCTTTATGCCGGACCTACAGCGTATCTAAACCCCGAATCACGCTGCAATTCAACGGATTGCATGAAGCGATCATGGCCGTTATTGCCGGCTATGGCGCCAATTTCGTTTCTTCGCTGGTCGTGCGGGAATATGTGCAGCGCGGCGAGCTATGCCGGGTTTACGTTGAGGGTGTCCGGCTGCAAAATACAATTGCCATCTGTACCCGCAAAAACGAGCCTTTGTCCGCCGCTGCTGCAAATCTCGTACGAATTATTCGCCAATCCGGGGAGGATGCGGCGCAATAGACAAGTGTCACCCGGCCATGGTTTTATTGCCGCCCCGTGTTCAGCTTGAGCGAGCCGCCGCCTCAAAGTAAGTCTTGCCGGATTCGCCGTCATCCTTGAGCATGGGTTGGATTTTCTCCCAAAATGTGTTCAAAGCCGAATCCGTTTTTTCCAGACGCAATAAGACGTCTCCGGGACTATAGGGCTCCCATAAGTTATCGGGCAAATACTTGTCAAAAATGATTTTTATCGCTTTGCCGTCTCCCTCCACTTTCGCCTGAAGTCGTTCCATCGTTTGAAAGCCATCGATGTCTATTGTCGCGTAGTAGCTTTTATCCTCTTTAAATATCTTAATTTGATAAAACCTATTTTGATCCGGAGGGGCGTATTCCGAAAATTCGTACTCCCCGACCCACGATTCCAATGGTGAAGAAGCTGTGGCCGGTTTCACTTCTTCAGGCTTATTTCCCGAAGGCGCATGCTGAACGTTATCGTTTAACGCCGAAGATGGAATATTAGCGCCGCATCCGATCATCGAAAGCATGACGAGGGCGAGGATTGCGCTCCCTATGGATCTCGCTATCACTTTATTTATCATATGAATTCTCCTTGTCGTTCACAGACATCGATCCTTCCAATCGTTTCCTCTTCTTTACAGAATTTCAGTATATCGAAAGGATGGAAAAAATTCAAAAAACGCCGCCCGGAAAGGATGACGTTTATTTTTTATGCGTTAATTGTAAATTACTTCTAATAATGATATCATAATAATATCATATATAAAAATCGCAAATCGAGGTGAGTTGGATTGGATAACGTTATGGCAAATATCATGTCTCAGAAACGCATTCACCGATGGGCGAACCTCCCGACACATCGTTTAGCGGTCGGTTTCATCCGGAAATCCGCACGAACGATATGGGCTGGGCAACAATCCGAGGAAGTTGACTGCACAAAGTCGATTTATGAGATCGGCTCGATTACCAAAACCTTGATCGGTCTATTACTCGCAATAGGAGAACAGAAGGGGATGTGGAGCCGTTCCGATCGGCTCTCGGCTTTCGTTCCGGAATGGTCTTCCAGCTCATTTGCCAATCAAACCACGCTGTTGGACCTTGTTACGCACACCGCCGGCCTGCCTGACGTACCCGGGAATTTTAGAGCCGCCATCACCGATCGGTTAAATCCTTACGCGAATTATGACGATGCCCGCTTAATCGAGGCTGTTTTGTCGGAGAGTCCCAGGAGGAACAGCAAGCACCGCTATTCCAATTACGGCTTCGGCTTACTTGGCTGGCTGCTTTCCAGACGGTTGGGCATGAGCTTGAATGAAGCGCTGGCCGGACATATATTTAATCCTCTTGGCATGACGGATTCCGGAACAGGCATGAGCCGGCAGCCGGCCGGACAGCTTCTTCCCGTGTTCAATTCCAAAGGCAAGCCCATGCAGCATTGGGACTTCCTTGATACGCTGGGGGGCGCCGGAGCGGTCCGTTCGACGATAACCGATATGCTTAACTATTTGGATGCGCATTTAAGCCATTTCGATGCTCCCCTCGGCCCGGCGATTGCGGAATGCTTGGAGGAGCATTATGCCATAATGCCGGGCCGAGGGATCGGAATCGGTTTCGGTTGGATGAGGTACAAAGAAAAGGACGGCACGACTACGCATTGGCACAACGGAGGAACGTATGGATCGAGTTCCTTTATCACTTTTAACCGCGAAAAAGAGATGGGGCTTGTTATTTTATCGAACCACGGCTCTTCGATTTGGAGCCAGATCGCGCCTCTGATTGGCATTCAAGCGATGTCTGTCGATCATTTAGCCTCCATGCTGACCAAGAAGCTGTTTGTGGAAGGTTAACCGGCTCTCTTGGCAATCCGGAAAGATATGAGAAAGCTCAGGACGATGAAGAGCAGCTGAGTCACTAAGGCCAGCATGATCCCCATAAAGATGCCTTGGCTAAAATGCTCGCTTACCGCGATTAACGCCCCGCCGATTCCGATGCTCACTCCCGGGCAAAAAGCGTCGACGAATTGAAGATACGAAGAAATCTCGCCTTCCTCGCCTGAGCGGGCATGCTGCAGCGCAATAGCACCTGTCGTCGGATTGGCTAACCCAATGCCGAAGCCGGTAAAAATTTGCGAGATGACAGCAAAGCCAATTCCCCCGCTCTCCAGTCCTACAGCCGTGATGACCAGCGATACGCCGACGATCATTAAGCCAATACCCGTTATAATCCGTTTTTTTCTGCCGCGTCCGCTATCCTTTTCATCCAGTTTGGATTGCAGCCAAGCTGCGGTGGACCAGCTTAACGCCCCTGCGGCGACGATTAGTCCGGCAAGGTCTGCGGGCAAGCCTTTAACCTCCGTCAGCGCCAAGACGACATAGCTCTCGGTAGCAACATAGCACGCAACATACAGCCCTCTTGAAACAATGGTGGCAGGCAGCCCTTTTTTGACGGAGAACGTGCCCGCGGGGAGCAGTTTCTGCAGAGGGCGGACCATGACGATCAACCCGATAAGCGCAAGCGCAATACCCTTCCAATCGGAGACAAAGCCCAGCCCGCTCAGCAGCAGCCCTGTGCCTACCGTCAGCAATACAGCGTATCCTTCCTTGCGGCCGCTTCTCTGAACCGGAGCGCTAGCCGTTTGAAGCTTGCGAAAGGAAGGAAGCGTCAGCAATACGGCCAATGCGATCAAGGGCAATACTAGCCAGAACACGAATCGCCATGAGACATATTCGGCCAGCAGTCCGGCAATATACGGACCGATCAACGCTGGTAAAATATAGGCGCTGGAAAATGCGGCCAAAATTTTCGTCCGGAGCGCATCGGGATAGCTTAAAGTAATGCTGTAGTAAACGCATGTGACAATAGCGCCTGCGCCAAAGCCTTGAAACGCTCTCCCCGCGATTAACATCGGCATATTCACGGAGGTGGCGGCAACCAAAATACCGGCTACAAAAATAACGATAGACAAAGAAAATGAGCGATACACGCCGATTTTGCCGATTTGCTGGCCGATGACCATCGTGCCCAAGATTTGCGTCAACAGAAATGCGCTGAAGATCCAGCCGTATAACGAAATGCCGTTCAAATGCTGCGCCAAATCCGGCGCAATGGTCGTAATCGCCAGGCCTTCGAACGCTACGGTAGTCACAGCCAAAATGATACCGATGGTCAACGCCCGATAACGCGAGTCAAAAATAGTTGCCTTGCTCTCACCTGTTTCCATTCTCTCATCCCCTATTTACTTGCTAGAACATTAGTTGCTTTAGCAAGTATAAGATATAAAAAAAATATAACTGTTAACGCCTGGGCTGCATTGAAGAAACCGAAAATAGTCTTGTCTATAGTTGCTATAGCAACTATATGATTAAAAAAAACGCAAAACAGGAAAACGGGCAAATCTCTATAAATCCTTCACGTTATTATACATAACGGCAAGTATTCTTCTAAAGGTCTCGACTTCCTCCTCGGACAAACCTTCGACCGTTTTCTTATAAGCTTCGATCGACGGAGCGAGTATCTCCTCTTTGATTTCTCTGCCTTTCGGCGTTAAATATACCCGCAGCGATCTGCGGTCCGTCTCATGGGTTACGCGATGAACGAAGCCCTTCTTTTCCAGCTTGAACAGCATCCGGGCAATGTTCGTCTGATCTTTATACAGCCTTTCCGCAAGCTCTTTTTGGGTGATCCCCTCCTTTTCCCAGAGAATGACCAATATCTCCCATTGATCCACAGTAATATCGAAAGGGTTAACGACCTTTTGATAATAATTGTTAAGCTTCAAATCCGCGCGATGTACGATAACGCCGATATACTTTTCTAATTCCAATGGCAGCCTCCATCATAGTCGACATGATTATAGTTGCTATGACCATTATATTTTCCAACCCCGCCGATGTCAATCCGCAAAATGGTTAATTTGATCAAAAGCAAAAAAGGCAGCTCAGGGATGAGAACGCCCCGGAAACTGCCTTTTTTTATCTGCTTACGTCTTCTTTTGCACCGCAGCGCCTTTTCCGTTGCCGAACAGCTCCCGGTTGGAAATGCCCGGAAGCCCCAGCGAGACCAGAAAAGCCAGCACCATAACAGCGGAGACGCAGACGAAGACGATGTGGATGCCGTGCGCCAGATCCGCGGTTTCGCCAGTGGACACGAATGCATTGAACACGACGCCGAAAATCGCGATAAACACCGTCTGACCAAGCATATTCATGAGTGCGCTCGTCGACATCGCGATGCCGCGCTGTCGGTTCTCGACCGCGTTCTGCATCAGAACCATGAGCACGGTTCGGCTAACACCGAGGCCGAAACCCGCCAGAAGCATGATGACGAAGAACATCGGCACCGGTGTTGCCGTCGCGATCGCTGCCAGCATCAGACCACTGAAGACGAGCAGGCCTGCTCCGAGGACGGCAACCCGCTTGGGCGGAAACCGTCGTATGAGCTTGCCCGCGGCTGTGGCGCCGAGCGGCCATCCGACCGTCGCGATGGCAACCGCGAAGCCCGATACGATCGGCGACTGATGCTTGAGCGATTGCAGCCAGAGCGGGAAATAGACCGTTGTCGCAATAGGAAAGGCGTACGCAAGAAAGCTGAACAGGTTCGGAATGAGGATAGCCCTGTTCCGAAACAGCTCCAGCGGTATGAACGGCTCGGATACGCGCCGCTCGACCGCCACAAAAATGATGCCAAACAGTACGAACGAAGCTGCGAATAGCAGATTGACCGGCGAAAGGAAGCCGCTCTCTCCCCTGAACAGCAGCACGATGAGCAGCGACGAGATGCTCGTCAGGAACGAGATTGCCCCGGTCCAATCGATGGATCTGCCCACCGGCCGGAACATTTCCTTGAACGCAAACGACAGCAGCAGCAGCGACGCCAGACCGAGCGGCAGGTTGAGGAAGAAAATCCATCGCCAATCGGCGAATTGGACGATCAACCCTCCGATCAGTGGGCCGACGATGCTGGACAACGCCCAGACGCTGCTAAAAATCCCCTGCAGCCGGGTCTGTTCCTCCGGCGTATAGATGTCGCCGATGATGGTCATCGTGACCGGAAAGATCGCCCCGGCGCCCAGCGCCTGCACGGCCCGGAAGATGACAAGCTGCAGCATCGTCGCCGCCACCCCGCAGAGGACGGAGCCGAGCAAAAATACGGCGATGCCGATCATGAGAATACGCTTGCGGCCGTACAGATCGGCGAGCTTGCCGTAAATCGGCGTGGTGACGGCCGTGATGAGCAGGTAAACGGAGTACGTCATGTTCATCAGTTCCATGCCCTTCAAATCGTCGACGATGGATTTCATCGCCGTAGTGACGATCGTCGCTTCCATCGCGCTCAAGAACATGACGATGAGAATGGATACGAGAACCCAATTACGATTCATGGGTTCCCACCACCTCTCGAACGAACTTTTCAAGCACGGTGACATCCGTAATGTTCTTGTTGCAAACCTTGCTGTCCACACACAAGTAATTGCCGATCGCCTTATAGTAATCGGGCGAAGCGTTCGCCGGCTTCGATCTGGTGACCGCCGTAAACAACGCAACTTCCGCATGCCGGTTGCACAAAAAGCATACGCTTTTATTCGTCGGGATATATCTTCCTTCGATGCCGACGAGCTGCCCGTCCAGACGGTACACGATGAACAATTTATTTGTCGCGATGTCCACCCAGCCAAGATAAGTGACATAGCGGTAATCGATCGCGGTTAAATCGGGAAGCTTCAGCTTTTTGTTTTTGGGGAACAGCTTGGCAAGCTGTTTTCCCGTCACTTCCGGAAACTGCACCAAATAAGGATCCAACGAATGCAAGTAATCCCGGAACTCTACCTCCGCACGCAAAGAGGAAATGTTTTCCAACACTTGCCTTTGAAGCTCGGTGGCATCCGGGAATGCCTCCATAATATTGAAGTGAACGCTATATCTTACCGATTCCACCACTTTCGGATCGGTAACGGAATGGCAGGCACGCTCCAGCAGATCGATCTGCTTTTTGATGAAATTATATTGATGGTTTCTAATGAATGGGAATGGTTTGACCATTAGCTTTCAGCCCCTTATTTTTGATGAAAACAAAAATAGGTGCAAAGCCCATGATTAGAAACGATCCAAGCTTTCTCGGGCGACAAGGTTAACGAAATAACCGTCCGGCCCATGCAAAGTATCGCCCTAATGTTAGGCTTTGCATGAGCTGCTTCTTGTTCCGGCAAAATACTTTGCCATTTCAACCGCCTCCATTCATCCGCCATTATAAAAGAAATCCGGCCTTGATAGCAATTGCAAAATCGATTATAACGAAAGTTCACCGTATTTCATTTTTGTTGTTTAACCATTCCTGAAATTGAAGCGTTGTCCGCACGTTATCGTCCAATACGGCCGTATAAATGTCATAGCTTTTCACTTCTTTCCCGTATTCAGCTCGCGTGGCCCAGCTATTTTTGATGGTCAGAATCGATTCCCGCAGCTCCGGGGTGAGCCGGTCGGGCATGGTCCGGATATGCCTAAGATCCGGTTGGTTATCCGGTTCGTCGACGAACCAGATATCGAGCTTCCAATCCATCCCGCTCAGCGCTTTATACTTTAATCCAAGGTATAGCCCGTCCGGATAGCCGGGATCCGTATTCCAGACGCCGGAGTCATTCAGGAACCGGACCTCTCGTACCCCCTTACTGACCATCAGTTCGGAAGCGATCCGAGTTACTACATTGATGTTAAGCTTGGAGCACACCACGGTAATATCCAAATCTCTCCAGACCATCAGCCCGAGAGCAGCACTGCCGACTCGCACCGGCTGGCCCGCCGAAGATAGCAATTCGTCGATTTTCAATTCCTTCGCCACAGCGCTCGCTTCGATCTGCAGCTCATGCTGCCGTGTCAGAAGTTCGTTTTCGGCCATCGTTTGTCACTCTCCTTTTATATGGCTTCATCACAATTCACGATCATGCCCCACCATGATGGCTACGCACCCCTTTTTATGCCCTGTTTCGACATACCTGTGAGCGTCGGCCATTTGTTCGAACGAGTAGAGCCGATCTATGACCGGCTTTAGCACTCCCTTTTCCATCAGCTCTTTGAGGAGCAATAAATCTTCCGTCCGGACCTTTGCTACTCCCTGCCCTGCGACAGAGACATATTGCCCGTTCGGAGCCATCGCATTCTTGCAATTCGATTTCGAATGTTTCCCTATTGCATCGAAGATAATGTCGTAAAGCTCTCCTCTTTTCGCAAAATCCTCTTTCGTGTAATCGACGACCTTGTCGGCTCCGAGAGATTTTACCAGTTCCAAATTGGCGGTACTGTATACCCCGGTGACCTCAGCACCAAAATAGTTTGCAAGCTGTACCGCAGCGGTGCCTACCGCCCCCGAAGCTCCATAGACAAGAACTTTCCGTGCACTCTGAATCTTTCCTTTTCTCAGAAAATGCAATGCCGTAGTTCCCCCAAAAGAAACGGCAGCCGCTTCCTCATAAGTCACATTGTCCGGCTTCAAGGCCAGCAATCCGTCTTCGAACACGGTTTGGATATATAGCTACTAAAGTATGGATTCGGGCATTGCTTCACGCTGACCTACAACAGCCCCAGCTCGCGGGCGCGCGCCACCGCTTCGGTACGCCGCTTGACCTGCAGCTTGTCGAAGATGTTCCGGTTATACCCTTTCACCGTACTTAACGCGAGGAAAAGCCGCTCGCTAATCTCATGATTCGAGAGTCCTTGGGCGACGAGCTGCAAAATTTCCAACTCCCGCACGCTCAAGGGCTCGATCAGGGACTTGTCTGGCCGGACCTGGCGCGGAGCGGGTTTGCTTTCACCGTTCAATCGCTCCGCTTCAAATTCATCCAGCAGCTTACCCGCATAATCCGGTATCGTCTCAAGAGTAACGGCTTCACTCAGCAGCCTTCTCATCGGAATGCCTTCGTCGACAAAGGTCCGAATACAACCACCGGACTGGGCTATGGTCAGGGCTTCAACAAGCGCTTGCACGGCTTTGCGCTTTTCGCCTTGCGCATGCAGAACGACGGCTTGCAGAACCGTGATTTTGAGCCGCTCATCCTCCCATCCCTTAGCCTCTGCCTGCTCTCGCAGCGGCTGCAGCAGCGCCAGTGCCGCGGACGCCTCTCCCTGTGCCAGATGAACCCGCGCCTGGCTGAGGGGAAGCTCGTGCTTCTGCGCCAGATGGGCAGCAGCAGCCACCAGGCCCTGATGAAGCAAAACAAGCACCTGCGCGGCAACGATATGAGGCGTCTGCTTCACGAAATTTTGCCGGCGGGCGATATGCTCGGCCTTCGCTAAACAAGCGGCCGCTTCGGTCACCTCTCCCCGTGCAAGCTTCAGTCGGGCGAGAACTACCTCGCCTGCAACGACTCTGTCCGTCTGCTGCAGCTGCTGCGTCAGTCGGACAGCTTGCTGCCCGTGGTGCATCGCGGTCTCCAGATCGTTCCATTCGTAAAAAATACGGGCCAGGCCCAGATGCGCTTCGCATACAACCGGGAGAGGCGGATCGCCGGCCAAGTGCAAAGCGTGCCGATACGTCTCAGCCGCCACATACAGCCGATTGTCCATTTCCTGGATGCTCCCCAGGCCGAGTGTAGCCATCATCGTGATCATATAATGACCGATCGTCCGGCTGATCGACAAAGCTTCGGTATAGGCTTGGCTTGCCGCCGCACGATCCCCCTGGAGCTGGTAAGCATATCCCAGCGTCCATGTCGTTGCTGTACGGACAGGCAGGTTGTCCGGGTGCAAATATTCCAAGGCGCGCCGCGACTCGGCAATGATAGCGTCGGCCTGGTGCGTGTTGACAGCAAGCGTGGCACGTATAGCGGCGATATGCCCTTTTAGATCCCGGGTCTTATTGTCGTCCTGCGCGGCACCTTGAAGCCCTTTTTCAGCAGCCTGCAGCTTCCGTTCAACGTCGGCCGGTTGACCGGCCATGAGCAAGGCAGAGGCATGCATGACGCTTAACACGGGCCTCGCGTCCAGCTCCTCCTTCGGCATCGAATCCAGCCAATTCAGGACAGGAGCTATCGCGCCGCGGAAGAGCAAAGGCATCCCTTCCCCCTCGATCAGACGTACGGCGCGTTCAACATCATGGGCGGCCGCCGCATGGTGAAAAGCTTCAAGCTCCAGGCCATGGTCTTCGTACCACTCGCTGGCACGCAGATGCAGCTCCTCCACGTCCCGCTTCGCTTCCCCTTTGGACGAACCGCCGGTAGTTTGGTACAACCGCTGACGCAGCAAATCCGCAAACAGATGGTGATAACGGTACCAGCGCCTCTCATTGTCCAAGGGAACGATGAACAGGTTGGCGCGTTCGAGATATTGCAAGGTTTCTTGTCCGGAGAGAAGCTCGTCGGTTCCCCCGCGGAGAACGGCATCGCACAGCGGGCCGCACAACCGGTCGAGAATGGACGTACGCAGCAAAAAAGCCTGCATGCTTGCGGATTGCTGCTGCAGCACTTCTTCCACCAGATAGTCCAGCACGAAATGATGGCTGCCGGTAAAGGATCGGATCATGCTGGCTGCGTCTTTAGGGTGTCCCTGCATGGAAAGCGCGGCTAATTGCAGACCGGCAATCCAGCCTTCCGTACGGGATTCAAGCACGGCGACGTCTTCCTGTGAAAGGCGGAGACCCATCACTTGGCCCAGAAATTCCGCCGCTTCGGAGGATGTAAACCGCAAGTCAGCGGTACGCAATTCGGTCAATTGGTCCCGCACGCGCAGACGGGCCAAGGACAGATCGGGGTCCTCACGGGTGATGATGACCAGATGCATTTGTGCCGGCATGCGCTCAAGCAGAAAGCCGATGGCATCGTCAATCAGTCTGGAATCTATCACATGGTAATCGTCAAGGACGAGAATGAAACGGTCCGGAATGGCGGTGATTTTATTGAGTACCGCTGTCAAAATCGTCTCCATCGGCAGAGGGCCAGGGGCTTGGAGCATACCCATCACGCCCTCTCCACTACGAATCCCGATCGTCTGCAAAGCCGCGAAGAGGTAAGTCAGAAAACGCGCCGGATCGCGATCCGCCTCTTCCAGTGACAGCCACGCGGCCGGCTGCAGGCAACCGGCGAGCCATTCGCTAACAAGCGTGGTTTTACCACACCCAGCCGAAGCGGAGATGAGGGTCAACTTGCGGTGCATCCCCTGATCCAGACGCTCAATCAGGCGGGGACGGGAGACAGCTTTTGCCCGGGGAGGAGGGATGTACAGCTTGGTGGACACAATTGGGATAGACATCATTATCACCGTTTCTACGAAGTCAATGGCGGCGCTTACGTTTCATATTATGTTCGACAGTTTCACTGTATTTCCCTTTTGCCTCCCTTTACAATCCCGGTGATCTTCATCAATGTATGTTTGCAACTAAAAGTGCTATAATAAAAGAATTCAAGATGTTATTCAGTTCCACAATAAGGAAGGAGAAGCATTCATGAATACAAAACAATTGGAGAGAATCCATACCGGAAAAGGCTTTATCGCGGCCTTGGACCAAAGCGGCGGCAGCACCCCTAAAGCGCTGGCCCAGTACGGCGTTCAAGAATCGAGCTATTCCAACGAAGAAGAGATGTATGCACTGGTTCATGAAATGAGAACGCGCATTATTAAAAGCCCTGCGTTTGATTCCCGTTACATTTTGGGCGCGATCTTATTTGAGAACACGATGGACCGCTCCATTGACGGCCAATTGACGGCCGATTATCTGTGGGAGAAGAAAGGAATCGTGCCTTTTCTGAAAGTCGACAAAGGACTCGCCGATCTGGAAGACGGGGTTCAGCTCATGAAACCGATGCCGGATTTAAACGACCTGCTGAAACGGGCGGTGGAACGAAACATTTTCGGGACGAAAATGCGCTCGCTGATTAAAGAAGCCAACCCGGCCGGAATCAAAAAAGTCGTCGAGCAGCAGTTTGCCATCGGGAAGCAAATCGTTGACATGGGACTGGTTCCGATCATCGAGCCGGAAGTGGATATTTACAGCGCGGATAAAGCAGCATCGGAAAAACTGTTGAAAGACGAAATTTCCGCTCAGTTATCTGCCCTCGACAAAGACGCGAAGATCATGCTTAAGCTTTCCATACCGACGGAAAACAACTTCTACAGCGATCTGATGAAGGACCCGCACGTCGTACGGATCGTGGCGTTGTCCGGCGGCTACTCGCAAGCGGAAGCCAACGAAAAGCTGGCACAAAATCACGGATTGATCGCGAGCTTCTCGCGAGCTTTGTCTCAGGACCTCACCGCCGGACAAACCGACGAGGAATTCAACGCGGTACTGTCCAAATCCGTTCAGGCCATTTACGAAGCGTCCATTAAATAAAAATATCACAACCCCGAGCTTTAGCTAAGCTCGGGGTCTTTTCTTGCGGCATACGATCTGAAGTTAGGCGAGGAATCCCATGAGCCTTTTCACGTTGTTGGTATTTTCCGTCGAAGTAAGAGATTCAAGAAGGTCGAAGGCTACAGCGAATGCGGTCGATGGATTAAAAGAAGTAATGACATTTCCGTCTCTTACAACGGGCTGGTCCGGAATGACGTGAGCGCCCATGGCTTCCAGCTGCAGCTGCCGCTTGCGGTTGTTCAGATTGTAGGTCGTCGCCTGTCTGCCTTGCAGAATGCCGCTTTTGCCAAGCGGTAATGCCCCGACACAAATCGAGGCAATGATTTTTCCCTGCCGGTCGAATTCACGTATAAATTCAAGGACATCGGGACGAAAGGCATCCTCGTAAAATCCAGCCTCTTCAAAACCGCCAGGCAAGGCCAGCGCATCGAATTCCTGGACGGTTACCTCCGAGATGACCTTTTCGGGGATGACGGTAAAATTCCAGGTACATTTTAATTCGTTTCGAGTTCCGACGGTAACAAGCTGCGTTGAACCATCCCCCTCGTCTTTATTCCATCCGATCACATCTGTAAACACGCTTGCTTCCACGGCTTCAAAGCCATTCGGTAAAAGTAAACATACTTTTTTCATATGATTCATCTCCTTTTGTAAGAATCATATGATACAATGAATCATTAGTAAAATTGAAATAACTAATCTTTATATTTAGAATTTCTGATAACATACACATCTTTGGGGGGAATAAAAATCGACATCCGTCAGTTTCAATCCTTTAAAGCCGTTGCGGAATTGAGTAGCTTTACCAAAGCAGCTCATGCTCTTCAGTACTCACAGGCCACGATTACTTCTCATATTCAGCAAATCGAGCATGAAATCGGGGTTCCTTTGTTTGACCGATTAGGAAAACAAATTAAACTCACCATGGTTGGGCAGGAACTATATCATTATGTAGTAGAATTGCTAACCGCGTATTCCAAAATAAAAC
Organism: Paenibacillus oleatilyticus; assembly: GCF_018998565.1. Classification (GTDB taxonomy): domain Bacteria; phylum Bacillota; class Bacilli; order Paenibacillales; family NBRC-103111; genus Paenibacillus_G; species Paenibacillus_G oleatilyticus. The sequence goes on from NZ_JAHNZO010000016.1 coordinate 162,857, forward strand.
AAATTTCATCCGATGACTCTACGGTCAAAGGCCAACTCCGCATTGGCGCATCAGCAACCTTAACCGCATACAAACTAGGGCCCGTGCTATCCAAGTATAAAAAGAATTACCCTGAGGTTACCATCTCTCTTATCAACGATCATTGTTCCGCCTTACGACAGAGACTCCACTCCGGAGAGCTAGACGTTGCCATCACCTTAGAACCGCAGGTATGCGATCCGCAGCTCATCACCGAAATTTACTCGGAAGAACCGTTAGTCTTTGTAGGAGAAAGTAATCATTCCATAAAGACTATCGAAGAATCAAGTGGCGAGTGTATCATTTTTAGTGAGAAAAATTGTGCGTTAAGGCGATTTTTTGAGGAATACTTGATTCAGAAAAGAATAGATACGTGTAATTACTTGGAATTTAACAGCATGGAAACGATGAAAGAGTGTGTTGTAAGCGGGTTAGGGATTAGCTTAATGCCTTCCATCAGTGTGGAAACGCTGCTGCGCGACAAAAAAATGAAAGTGATAGAATCCGCATGTGAGAATCTAATGTTTTACGCACAAATCATCTACCATAAAAACAAATGGTTGTCAAAAGCTCACCGGAAGTTCATTGAGATGGTTAAAAGCTGATCAAGCCAAAATGCCTTCCGAAGAACCCTCGGAAGGCAAAACATCTGTTAGCGAATTAATAATTCCATTTTTGAGATTACCTCTGACAGTATTTCCCCCGGTACTTTACAGATGAAAGCGGCCTGTCGTGACTGCCAGTCGAGACTTTTCACCTGATCCGAGAGGATTACTCCTTCAATGGGCAAATCCTGCGGGATGATGACCTCAAATGGATAGCCCTTGATCTTGGAGGTTACTGGACAAAGTAGGGATAGCCCAACCTTTCCGTTATACGCTGCAGGTGAAATAACTAAGGCGGGGCGCTTCCCAGCTTGCTCATGACCTGCTTGTGGGTTGAATTGTAACCACACCAAGTCTCCGCGATCCGGCACATACGGATTCGTTACCATGACTCCCGTCCTTGCGGCTCGCCAGTGGATACCTCTTTATGAAGATTATCTGGCGTAATCTTGACAAGGAGCTCTTCCAATGTTGTCGACTTTGGCTTAATGACGAGGTGACCATCCTCCACGTCGAGATCGACCTCGGAACCTTCCTCCAGTCCTACCTTTAAGGCGAGGGACTTCGGGATACGAATGCCCAAGCTGTTACCCCATTTTTGAACCTGGAACATGGAATCGCCTCCATAAAAGTTTATACAAAGTATAAACATTTTCTTAAAGGAAGTCAAATCACGGCTAGGTGATCGAAGGGAAAGGAGTGTTAGAAATATTTATTCGTGCATAATTACCATTCGTAAATGTTTTATGTACAAATTCCACTTTCTTCACAAAACTTAATAATTCATCATAGATGCCAAGTTCCTTCAGCAATTTGATGTCTTCTATTTTATAAAATAATATTCTCCATATATCATCATCTTTTTCACAGATTGTTTCGTTTTTTTGCAGTTCTTTTAATTTGTTTTTCGTCATTAGTCTCGGTTCTGCATCCAGGACATATGCAATTTCCAGATGCTCAATCAAACTGAGTTCATCACTAAGATGACAACTAGAATAACGTTGAGCCCCAGATTTATCATATTCAAATTCTATTCTGCAATAAGATAAATGATTTAAGACTCTGCTCTCATCATCTCCGTTCCCTAATTTGGCCAGGTAGTTTTTAATCATGGGTTCCACGTAGGATTTGTTAAAATGAAAAGGATTTAGTTCTTCAAACATTTTATACATACAGCGCTCCCATTCATAGCATTTGAAGTAGTAAGTACCATACTCAGCATAGTATATACTGGCTTCAGGTTTGAAATCATAAGTCGTTATGCGCTTAATTTTATCAAAATTATTCCCCCAAAGGTTATGGTAGTGTTCTTCTAACTCATCACCATCTATACACCATATAGAAGCATAACAAAAAATGAATAGTGGTATATGAAGAAAACGCACCCATTGTTCATCACGTATGATCAAATGATTAAAGACAATCTCTTGAAATGAATCATCATTTTTTAAATAGTAGTTGTAAACCTCGCTGGATAAAAATTGATTTAATCGCAAGACAGGTTCTTCCTGATACATGATAATATTAAAGCTCTCAGCACAAAAACCAATAAGCTTTTTCATCAAATCTCGATTATTCTGACCAATGTGAGACAGTATAATTATACTAAGCATGCTCTCTTGATCAGTTATTTCATAATCGGATTCGGATAACGCGGCAAATAGCAACTCAATGGATTCTTTAGTTTGAAAGAACATGAAAATATGATGCGGTGATCCAGAATTAAGCACTTGTATCATTTTTGTTTTCAAAGTTGGTGTAAGGCTGCTTTTTGAAATAAATTCCTTAATCTGCATTTCGCTTAAATCTTCTTCTTGCGGTCCCAAAAGCCAATTTTCAGCATCTTCTTTTACGACTTGGTGAGCTTGCTCTTCCCGATCTATGTAATCGCGAGTTGGCTTTTTAGATGACACCTTTTTTTGAGATGCAGTTATTGGTTCTCTTCCACATAAAGAATATATTTTCTGTCCAAATTGCTTGGTATAGCGTAAACCGAATTCCTCGAGAAGTTCTGGAATATTATCGATCAAAACATCTAATTCAATATCCATGCACATTTCATCAAGCATTTCTAGTTCAGAAAGTATACTATTCTTTAGCCCTTTTTTAATTTTATGAAAGTAAGTGCTGTAGAATAAACTGTATTCTTCTGGAAATACTTCTTGAAATTCTTTCATTGCTGAATAATGATATACACTGAATGCTACTTCATAATATTTTTCAAGTATGTTTTTTCCATTAAAAGTCATTCCTTTTTTTTATGCAACGTACTATTATATCCGGTAAATTGTGCAAGTCTGAATACCGTGCTTCTAAATTCCCCCTATCCATTGTTAAGCAATAGTCTCGTATTTCGATTTCTAAAAAGTGGTAGAGCTTAGGATGCTTTGTAGGCTTGCAACAACGAAGTAAATGAAAGAACCTATGTAGTTCTTCTCTTTGTTTGAAAAAATCTGTATCTATATTCCAGTTCCAACTCCCATCGTATTCCATATAGCTATCAGTATAGTCGTGATAGTGCAAGATGCATTGTTCTTCTATTAACTTTAAAACTATATCACTACAATGTATTGCTTGATGCTCTAGTAGAAATTGAAGTTGATTGAAGAAAGCGCAGCATCTTAAAATCAGCGGGATACAGTGTTCGCTGTTTTCTTTAATATACGAATATAGAAAATCCTGTACTGCCGGCATGTTGAACTTTAATAGAATTTCTTCTTCTTCCTTGCTGTAGAATGATTTAATCATTGTTTTTTCAAGTTCCGCTATGCATTCGCCTAAATTCAATATATTTGTACGATCGCTGAAATGATGTATATATTTCACATAGCAAGTATTCATGTCACTCAATCGCATAGGGGTAGACGAAATTAACAGAAGCAAAGCGACCATTTTTGCTTCTGGCGAAAGTTCTTTAAAGATAGATTCCCAGAATGCACCTGGATTATCGAAATAGTCCCATAATTCGTTGTAGTATTCTTCAGGCGAACAGTCTATGTCCAGTTCTTTATTCAGAAAGATTGCCAACACCCGCGGATTATAATTTGGATGATATATTATTTCACTATACTTACCAAATAAGTAATTTACATATTCATATTCAAGCTTTGATACGTAAAGATGACGAAACAAAATACTGGTTTTTTCGCCATACCCGTATTCTTCCATTGTACAAATTAATGAGTATTTATCTAGCGTATCTCTTAATTCAGGATGTTTTTGTAAGCCTTGTTGCAGTACATACTCTCTAGTCGTCAGGATTAAACGCTTCGTCACTTTTGACTCAATAATACGTTTAATTAGTTTATTCAGTCGATTCTCGTCGTTTCTGCGCCTATGTTCTTCATGGAAAATGCTACCCCAGAAATCATCCAAAATAAAAACTTGTTTCTTTTCATCTTCAAGCATTTTATATACATCATCAATTGAGTTAGCCCATACAAATCCATCCAAATCATTAGGCTGTAAATAGGCTAGAGCCAAAAGATAGGCCATCGATGTTTTACCTACACCAGGCTCTCCGGAGAGAATAATTACATGGTTTTGTGACCACTTATGCAACGCTTCTCGATAAATTCTGGTTGGAACAAAAACTTTTGATGTGTTAAGCGCCTCTTTTAGCTCCTCTGCCGACTCTTTATAGGCTGCCCGGTGTACAGATTCATTTAATATTTTCTTAAATATAGTAATGCTTGGCATCCAAAGTTTAGGATAAGCTTGCACTATCCACTCGTATTTAGGGTCTCTTAGTAAACGGTTCATATCCTTTTTGCCTAAAATATCACCTTCGCTGGATATATATCCGTCGAACAACTCCTTAATTTTCTCTTTCTCTCCTAGCCCAAATTCAAATGAAACCCCTAAGATGTATCGGTCAGGATTTAAGTTCCGAACCTTGGGCAATTCTAAACGTTCCAAGTCACGACATAGCTTATTAAAATTTTTGTAGCGTTTTGCTTGAACTATGGTTTTTCTACCATTGCTGTCAATATATAAGCCGTCAATTCCCGAATCGCGACCTTCTTTGTATGTTTCTAAAAAAATACCTTCCCTGAGTTGAACGATATCGCAAACAAGCCCTTCAAATTCAAGTGGTTCTAGTAATGCATGAAAATCAAAATTGGACATGATTCACTCTCCCGAAATAAAGTCTATCGACGCTTTAACCATGAAACTAACTCATTTTAACAGTATACGTCTTTCCGCTATGATCTTACATAATTTAAGAATTTTTATAACTTTTTTCTAGTAATACATTGGAGAAACTTGCACTAGCTTCTGGTAGCAAATACCGCCTCATGGGGGATAACTTACAGAAGCCAGCCCCGACACAGCGGAACTGGCTTCTAAACTCCTTCACCCTAACGAGCGGCTGGTACGATCCTCTACACTTTGAATAAAAGATTGCAGGACTTCCATGAACAATCTTGCCGCCTGTCCCAAAAATTTGTCCTTGCGATAAATGATACAAATGTCTTGACTCGGGGTAGGATGCTGCAGGGTAACGGCGGTGATGTTCTCACGATTTAAATAATCCAATAGCATTCGTGGTAAAATACAGGCCCCAATCCCTTGCTCTACCAGCAACAGCAGCGACGATAACGTCGAGGTCACGATCGGATTGTCCAGCACTACCCCTTTCTCCTGGCAATGATATTGAATTAATTTTGTAATCTGGTGTTCGGGACCGAACATGACCAGCTTCAATTGCTGAATTTGTTCGAACGGGATCGCCTTCGACTTCGCCAGAGGGTGATCCGATCGGATGGCCAAGGCAAATTCCTCGTGAAAAAGCGGTTCGATGACAATACGCTCGTCGGGGTTCTCAGGTACCGTCGTAACGCCAAGATCCCGCGTGCCTGCGACAACCTCCTTATACACTTCCGTCGATTCCGTCACGGTAAGTGAAAGTTTGGGGTAGGAGCGATGGAAATCGACCAGTAACGCATCAAACAGCAAATCCCCATCGCCGGGAAGTATCCCGATATCCAGCCTGCCGCCTTCCATCTTTTTCAGATCCGAGATCGCCCTCTGAATATAATCCATCCGTTCAAAGATCAGCTGACTTTGCTCCAAAAGGATTTGGCCTGCTTCGGTTAACGCGATCCGTTTTCCGATGCGGTCGAATAGAGGAAGCCCCAGCTCGTTCTCCAAAAACTTGATCTGCTGGCTAAGATTTGACTGCGTGGTGCAGAGAGACTCGGCTGCTTTGGAGAAATGCATCTCCTTACATATGGCGGCAAAGTATTGAAGCTGTCTGAATTCCATTCTTCCGCAACTCCTTCGTAAAAATCATCGTTTGCGCATCAAAAACATCGTCCAGGCCGGTCATTAGTTATAGTGATCATTTTCATCGGAATTACGTGATTGTTGCATCATCGATGAAAAGCTACACTTGGATTATGAAAGCGAACCACATCAACCATACATTGAGGAGGCACTTAAATCATGACTCAATCGATTATTCACACAAGTCAAGTTCTGCGTCAAGTCGTCATCGGGCAGGTTCAAGGAATTTCGGAGGCGCAATTCGACGTCCAACCGGTAGGCTTCAATAACACCATCCGCTGGAATGTTGGTCACATGATCTATTGGATGGATAAGTACTCTACCCTCAGCTTCGGCTCACCGTCCGCTATTCCTGGACATTACGAGACGCTGTTTGGCTCGGGAACCAAGCCTTCGGATTGGACCATGACACCTCCATCTAAGGATGAACTGATCCAAGGGTTAACAGCGCAGCTTTCCCGCTTCTCAGAGCTGACGCCCGAAATGCTGGATAATGCGCTTGAAGCACCGTTTGTGATGGGGCCGTTTCAATTCAATACTGCCGGCGAATTATTCAACTTTGCGCTCATTCATGAAGCCATTCACCTTGGCACAATAACAAGCCAGCTCAAAACGATCCAATGAAACTTGGCAGATCCGATCTTCGCCCATACAAAAAACGCAGCCCATATCGGCTGCGTTGAGCTTGTTGAGAAAGTGGTTACTGAAGATAATAGTGGCGTACGAGGGGTGGGGTATCTACTTCCGGTCGCTCTTGTCTGCAGGAAATTTTTATTGGAAGCCGCTTGACAGCGGACATTTCCCGCAGACAAAGGCGAACGCTATCGCTCCTCCAGTAGATCCCCCACCTCCGTATGTATCTCTACTTTTTGTTTAAACCACTTTTTCAACACTCTGAACGCAGCCCTTATCAGTGAATCTCAATGATCCGCGCCGCCTCTTGCTTTTCCGCCACATTACAGGAACCGGTGCAAGCAAGAAAGAATCCACTTGGGCCGTCCAGGCCACTTTTATTCGATCGTCCCTTATTCAACTCCACCTGCGGGAATTGTCACCATCGGATACTCCGCATAACTATGCCGTTCGTGTGACACCCGTTTTCCTCACGTTCCTCATCCGCCGGTAAACCTTCTCACGTAATCTTCGCAAATGAACCGGTTATCTTCGCCATTGGCTGGCGGAATGTTCGCTACTCTAAAAAAGCTTAGACCTACGACCATCGCTAACAGCCCATAAGCGGCGCTTCGGGAATCTTCTACAGACATTTGCCCCTTCATGTTGCCGTAATCAAAAATCTTGGCAATGCCATGAAGATCAGCCATATAGCTCTTGGATACGACTTCCTGCAAATTGCGATCCAGCACGGCTTTGGAGAAAAACTGCAGAAAGAGCCTTGCTTGATCCTCGTACGGGATGAACATCTTTTCAATGCCATCCAACTGCGAAACGTTAATCTTCTTTTCCGCAGCCTCACCATATGGAGGAACTTTTGACATCTTGCTGTTTTACTCCATATCCGTATCTCCCGCAAAAAACTTGTGATATATTCATAAAAAATTGATCAAAAAAGGAGATGCGGATACATTATGCATACGGTAATCGAACCCAAAATTCTTTACTTTGGCACCTCTGTCGTGCTTATAAGTACGATCAACGAAGACGGCACGCCCAATTTGGCTCCTATGTCCTCTGCCTGGTGGCTCAATCAATCGTGTATGCTCGGTTTAAGCAGCAAGTCTCAGACCGTTCAGAATTTGATCCGCGAACGCGAGTGTGTACTGAATCTCCCGTCCATTGACTTGATTCCCGCGATTGATCGGCTGACCTTGTTAACGGGTCGAAATCCGGTACCCGAATCCAAAGCCATGAGGGGCTATCAGCATGAAGCGGATAAATTCGGTATTGCCGGGCTGACCCCGCTTCCGGCACAGCTTGTTCAAGCGCCGCGCGTCAAAGAATGCCCCGTCCATCTGGAAGCCCAGTTGGTGAAGCTGCATCCGTTCGAAGAACCAAGCTCCCTTGTCGCTATTGAAGTACGCATCGAAAAAGTTCATATCGAAGAAGATCTTCTAATGGACGCAAACTCCAATTATATCGATCCTTCAAAATGGAATCCGATGATTATGAATTTCTGCGAATATTTCGGCCTTAGCGAGCAACTGTCTGCTTCAAAGCTAGCGCCCGTTTTCGGACCGGGTTCTGTAAAATAAATACCGAAAAAGAGGAGCCCCGAAGCTCCCATTTCACTCTCTACGTCATTCACCATGCAGATGGATGAAATCGGGGTGGTGAACGCCTCCTAATAAAGCCTGGAATGAGGAGTCATTGCCATTGCTTTTGTTGCTTGAACTGTCCCGTATGGATGATGAGGCGGCGCATAGATCACGTAAATTTTGAGCGGTTTATTCCCGGTATTGATCACATTATGCCACTTTCCGGCAGGAATCATAATTGCGTATCCATCATAGGCTTTTTCTTGAAAATTTAATCTATCCTTGGTATCGCCCATTTGAACAAGTCCTTGGCCTTCTTCAATTCGTATGAATTGATCGGTATGTGGATGAACTTCTAAGCCGATGTCATCTCGAACATTGATACTCATTACGGTCACTTGAAAGTGTCTCCCTGTCCATATTGCGGTTCGGTAAGTATTGTTTTGTTTTGTAACCTTATCAATATTAACTACATATGGTTTTGCTCCATGATCCTTTACTACCCGCTCATCTAAAGACTCAAATCGTGGAGCATTATCAATGGCAACAGGATAAGAGTGTAAAAATACATTTTGATTTAAAGGATATTGATTTTGCTGATTTCCAGACCTATAGCTTGGATAATAAACGGGTATATTCATACCAGGGCAGTAAGGATATGAGTACAATGGATTAAAATACGATTTCGGCAGATGATGCACTTCTGTCATTCCCTCCATATTTTTATAATGTCATCATATGCCTATATTTATAAAACGTACCTTCACAAAACCCTCCTCTTACGGCAAGCGTTAACTCTGAGATTCTTTCGTTGCGCCTTGGTCACGCAAGCGTACAAACTAAGGCACCAATAAAGGCACCAATCTGTTTTTGGCACCAATTTTCATTTATGCAAAAATGACAAAAACCCTTGATTCCTCAAGGGTTTTCGAGTAGGGAGCCTAGGGGGATCGAAACCCCTGACCTCATCGCTGCCAGCGATGCGCTCTCCCAGCACTGGGTATTTCACTACCATAGATATGAACCTACCCAAAAAGTTAGATCTGGCTCATCGAAAGTTGATCATGAAATGAAAGAGAAACACTAATAGTGTTATAATACCCACAATATTCCTGCCCATGCGGCACCAGTATATAGAACAAATTAAATATGTCTAACCGATCAAATAAAATTAAATGCGTTCGCAAAAGCATCAAGGTCATCAATGATAAACAGATCACTACTCCAATTACCTGGCCACACAGCATACTGAACTGTAACCTCATTTATGGACAGTGTTGAAAAACGGTATTGAAGCCTTAAGCAGCTAGGAGATGACTTCTGAAT
>NZ_JAHNZO010000170.1 GCF_018998565.1 Paenibacillus oleatilyticus
ACCATCGGCGCTGGAAGGCTTAACGGTCGTGTTCGGGATGGGTACGCGTGGTTCCCTTCCGCCATCATCACCAAACGGATTGCGATGTTTCTGCCACGAAACATCTTTACTTTAACTCAAGGCGACTTGCGCCCTGAAAACTGGATCGAAACAAAGCGCGTTTCGATATATCTTTTCTCGCTCCGTTGACTGTGTCAAAAGTCGCTCCTAAAAGATATATCTTCACTGGTAGCTAAACCATTAAGCCTTAGTCGCTTCCGAAGGGATCTTCGGAAGACTTATTGGATAAGCCCTCGACCGATTAGTATTCGTCAGCTGCACACGTTGCCGTGCTTCCACCCCGAACC
>NZ_JAHNZO010000171.1 GCF_018998565.1 Paenibacillus oleatilyticus
GTGCATTATCTGTCCTGTTTACCTGTCTATGTTAACCCTGCTCTTACCGAGAGCAAACGATTGCTATGACCAATCGTCATGAGAATGAGGTCGTGGCATCATTCCGCTGTTTATTGTGTATACAGCCATCATTAAAATAACGGCGAAGCATGCTACCTTTTCTCCGTAATGGTGGCAAAAAATACTGCGCATAAAACGTGAACAAGTGTGTTTATTTTTTAATCCAAATATAAAAGGATATATTATTCAAAAAGATGTGATGTTTTATCAAGACGGAAATATCGAGGAATAAAAAGTGATTAAAATCACAAAATAATAATTACCGTGCAAATTACAGGGTGTTGTTC
>NZ_JAHNZO010000172.1 GCF_018998565.1 Paenibacillus oleatilyticus
GCGGTCGATCGCTGGCTATCGCGACGACAAACTGATCCAGCATGTCTTCCAACGGTCTGCCGATCTCGGCCCGATAAAGCAGGATCTTGCTGACCGGCTCATGTTTGAACCCTTCCACCAGAATCAAGTCGACCTTATCGGCGTCAAAGCGCCCAGCCAGATAGCGCAGATCCAAAGGTTGTTGCTCCGGCGTTTCGGTCATTAATGCCCAGCGGCGATCGCTGGCGACCAGCGTTTGCTCGGCGCCTGCTTTACGCAGCTCATAGCTGTCTTTACCCGGCGTATCCACATCCATGTCGTGATGCGTATGTTTGATCAGTCCAATCCTTACCTGGCGTTGTTTCAG
>NZ_JAHNZO010000173.1 GCF_018998565.1 Paenibacillus oleatilyticus
AGCCTGAGTCGATGCGAGATTCGATAAAAAAAGCCCGGCAAGCCGGGCTTTTTAGTGCCTGAAATTCGGCGTTATGGCGCCACGGTGGCGAAGTCCGGCGCCGGGCAGTCGTAGCCGAATTTCGCCGCCCACGGATAACGGGTGCCGGTGTTGATATAGCGCTGATAAAGCGCACGGCCGGTTTTGGCATCACGCTTGATAACCCAGCTGGCAGCGTTACACAACACGGCGGCATAGGCCTGGCTCTTCGACGGCAGCAGATCGGCCGCCTGTTGCGCCAGCCCCACCGCTTGCCAGCGATAGTGCAGGAAACGGTTGTCTTCCTCCGGTAGCGCCGCCTTGGCG
>NZ_JAHNZO010000174.1 GCF_018998565.1 Paenibacillus oleatilyticus
GTGTATCACCGCCAACGCAAAGGCAGCGCCTCTTCCACCGATCTCAGTCCGGACGCCATCGCCCGCACCGTACAGGCGGCGCTGGACATCGCGCGCTACACCTCTGAAGATCCCTGCGCCGGCCCGGCGGAGAAAGATCTGCTGGCGTTCGAGGCGCCGGATCTCGATCTGTTCCACCCGACCGAGCTGGACGCCGAGCGCGGCATCGAGCTGGCGGCGCGCGCCGAGCAGGCTTCGCTGGCGGCGGACAAACGCATTACCAATACCGAAGGCGGCAGCTTCAACAGCCACTACGGCATCAAGGTGTTCGGCAACAGCCACGGCATGCTGCAAAGCTACTGTTCC
>NZ_JAHNZO010000175.1 GCF_018998565.1 Paenibacillus oleatilyticus
CCGCGATCGTTGGGCGTCAGACTTTCATCATCGACAAACAAAAACACCTCTCCCCAGCGGCAACGGAACGTCTCTTGCTTGCCGGGCGTGCCGGCAAAGGGAGGGTGTAAATGTTCCGGGCAAGTCTGCCCAGGAAACAGCACCAGCTCTTTCGCGCAATACCGAGGTGAGTTGACGTAGGTCAGCAGCTGCAACCCGGAAGCGGGATAGTCGGCCAGACCAAACGTCGCAATTTCAATGCGTTGCTGTTCTTCTTCGGTCAAGATAATGTCCGCCTGGCGCAAATACTCCAGCGTAGCGGCTCTGGCGCTTTGTTGTTTGTTCATCATTCCCCCGGCAAAGT
>NZ_JAHNZO010000176.1 GCF_018998565.1 Paenibacillus oleatilyticus
TGCTGGGCCTGCCGGAAACGTTCAGCGGCAGCCTGGTCAGCGGTGCGACCATGGCCAATTTCACCGGGTTGGCCATTGGCCGGCAGTGGTTGGGACAACAGCAAGGCGTGGATATCGCCCAACAAGGCCTGGCGGCGCTGGGCCCCATCCGGGTATTGGCGGCCAATCCGCATTCCAGCAGCGTGAAGGCGCTCAGCATGCTCGGCATCGGCCGCGAGGCGTTGACGATCGTCGCCAGCCTGCCGGAGTCCGAAGCCATGGATATGGAAGCGCTGGCGCGGCAGCTCGCCGCCGGCGCTGGCCAGCCAACGTTGGTACTGGCCAGCGCCGGTACGGTCAACAC
>NZ_JAHNZO010000177.1 GCF_018998565.1 Paenibacillus oleatilyticus
TATTTGCCCGGCGTGGCGGAGACATAGATGGTCTGCGGCGCCAGCGCCTCGAACTCCTCGAAGCGCAGCGGGCGGTTGTCCAGCGCCGACGGCAGGCGGAAACCGTACTCCACCAGCGTTTCCTTGCGCGCGCGGTCACCCTTGAACATCGCGCCGATTTGCGGAATGGTGACGTGGGATTCGTCGACCACCAGCAGGCCGTCCGCCGGCAGGTAATCGAACAGCGTCGGCGGCGGCTCGCCCTCGGCGCGCCCGGAAAGGTAGCGCGAGTAGTTTTCGATGCCCGAGCAGTAACCCAGCTCGTTCATCATCTCCAGATCGAACTGGGTGCGCTGCGTCAGGC
>NZ_JAHNZO010000178.1 GCF_018998565.1 Paenibacillus oleatilyticus
GTACATGGCTTACTGCATAAGGTTGTGTGTATCGCCAGGGTAACGGCGGCGGCCGCGAACGGGAACGATCGGGCGTGGCTGTAACAACGATGACAACGAATGCCGCGGATCATGCCACAAAATCGAGGGTAAACCCAGCGTCTAATACGCCTGCGGCAAGGCGGATGCGCCGTGCGGCGCAGAACTGCGCAAATAGGCGGCGAAAATCGCCGGCGCGGCGGTGCGAACTTATTGTTGCGGCGACAAATAAAGTGCGGTGGCTGCATCTATACTGCCAACGTGACCCCTTAAATAAAGACCTCTATATGCACGTAAAAAACAAGCAGCCACTGCCGGCGGT
>NZ_JAHNZO010000179.1 GCF_018998565.1 Paenibacillus oleatilyticus
CCTATAGATTGAAGCAACCTAATGACGTATAAAGCAAAGCAGTCAACCTCCGAGGCCGCTTCCCGTGATAAAAATTGTCGTGTACCTGATTATCGCCGTGACGATCGCCATTATTGCGGCAAGAGTCATCTTTCGTTTGCCGGATATTTCGCAGCGTCTGCCGCAGGCGGCATTGCCGGCGGATCCTGCCGCGCTATTGCCGGCGCGGGCCGCCGAACAGATGGCGGCGCACCCCGGCCTGAGCGGCGTGGTGCCGCTGGTCAGCGGCCACGATGCGTTCGCCAGCCGCCTGGCGTTGGCGCGGATGGCGGAAAGGTCGATCGATGCCCAGTACTATAT
>NZ_JAHNZO010000017.1:0-153805 GCF_018998565.1 Paenibacillus oleatilyticus
ATACCATATTAACGCGGTGAATGGATAAAAAACGGAAACAAAGAAATAGCCTGCTGAGGGTTTCTCAACAGGCTGACGCCAGCCTCAAAAGGCTGGCGTTTTGCTTGTGTCGCTTGAATGGCCTCATACATACTCTCGATAAAAAAGGTTCAGGAGGTGATTTCCATCCTGCAAGTCATTGGCAAGCGTAGAAAGCTTCAACTGGGACTAGGCCTTCTCGCTCTCCTCGTGATCGCGTCCCTAGTGCCGGCACGGACTCCCTTGATCCGGGACCATCATGACGACGTTGTTCCAAGCAGTGTGGCCGTTCTTGAACAAGTGACGCTGGGTGGAATGGAGCAATCCATCCTTGTTCGCGGCCGCGACAAGCGGAATCCGATTCTACTGTTCTTGCACGGCGGACCGGGCTATCCGCAAATTGCATATGCGCGGAAATATCAACAGGAGCTGGAAAATCAATTTACGGTAGTTAACTGGGATCAACGCGGCTCGGGGAAATCGTATCGGTGGGGAATGACCGAGGACGATTTGCAGGTCGATAAGCTCGTCGAAGACACGCACGAATTAACCAACTATTTGCGTAAAACATTCAACCAACCGAAAATTTTCCTTGTCGGGCATTCGTGGGGGAGCCTGCTCGGGATATGGACGGTTCAAAAATACCCGGACGATTATTATGCATACATCGGGATCGGGCAAGTGGCCAATTCCCCGGAAGGCGAGAGGCTTTCTTATGAATTCGCCCTTCGCGAGGCAGAGGCCCGCAGTAACGAAGAAGCGATCCAAGCCCTGCGATCCATCGGCTCCCCTCCCTATGCAAATCCCCGCAAAGATACGACGCTGGAACGGAAGTGGGTGACCGCCTTCGGCGGCTCCGAGCGACAAATCGACTCAAATGCCGATCTGATTAAAGGCATCTTGTTCTCGCCGGAATATACCCTCATGGACGGAATTCGGTTGGCCCGGGGAAACGCGTTGTCGCTTCGCGCCATCCGGCCTCAAACGGAAAATACAAATTTATTCGAAACGGTCCCGGAACTAAAGGTGCCGGTCTATCTGGCTATGGGGAGATACGACTATATGACGCCCTCGGAGGTGGCTTACCGGTATTACGAAAAGCTCCTTGCTCCGAAAAAGCAGTTCGTCTGGTTCGAGGATTCCGCACATTTCCCTCACTTTGAAGAAGCCGATAAATTTTCCCGGCTGATGGCCGATATAAAAGAAGAAACTTGGAAACCCTCCCCCTAATGATGCATTTCTCGTCTAACCTACAGCTCTTCGAATGGAAAGGATGATAGGATTGAAGCCGAATGTCGGAGATATATATTGCGTATACGTCGAACGGCTGCAGCGCTACGTCGCCTGCCAGATTACTCGAATCGAAGAGGAAAAGGCTAGGCCGCTGGCCGCCGTACTGGAGCTTGACTGGACTGGGGACAAGCTGCCCACGGAGGAAGAGCTCGACAAGATGAAGCCGCTGTACTGTGATTATTACTTCTGGAACAATCAGCTTGATCATTCCTATGTCACGGCACAGGTCCCAAAAAAATACATTTTAACGGGAAACCGGCCTCCGCTCGTCACCGAAAAAACAAACAGCTATAGCGCCAGTTGGCATATAGGCAGAAGTACGGTCAACCAATTGAAGTGGCGGAGTATTCCCGAAGATCGGCGCCGTTCGTTCAAGGAAGCGGCAAAGGACAACACGCCGGTTGTCGTGGGGAGCGTGCAACTGGCTCGCTCGGCCAGTGCAGTCAATTCCGTCGCACTCCGGGAGTTCTCCGACTTGTCCATGCTGGAACAGCTGCCCTGCCTGACGCGCATCGCTGCCGACCGCCCTTATGAGTCACTGCTGCCGTATGTTAACAAAAATCCGTTTATCTACGAGCTGCAGTTGGAGAACCACGGATATACGTCCATCGACCTCCGAGGTAGCAGATTAGAGCGCCTGATCCTTCAGGCAGACGGAGTGGAGGAGCTGTTTTTAAATAAAGGGCTGACCTTTCTATCGTTAACGGGCACACCTTCGCCCAAGCTGAAAATCCACGCCGAAGACGGCGGACAATGGCTGACGGCCGCATTTACGGATAACGTGCCGCCGGTATTCGGTCTGGAACGTTTGGCGGGGCTGCACGTGACACGGGCGAAGGATCTGGATCTTGGACCGGTCGTCCGGAGCTACCCTGGGCTGAAGGAGCTGCGTTTATGGGGCAAACCCGGCAACATCGTTAATCTTCAACAACTCGAACAATTAACGAACCTTAGCGTATTCAGCACCTACGATATGTTCGGCTTCTCCGGCGAAGCATTTCCCGGTCCGGACCGGCTGCCGAACCTTACTTGGCTATGGATGACCAGCCTGCCCGCCGACGCGGCCAAATGCGATTAAAGACAAATACAAAAAAGAAGTCTCCAAAGGTCTGGACCTGTCGATCACCAAGCCGCGCAAGCCCGAATGGCTGGCCGAAAATCTCAATAATCCTTACCGCGACTGGGACGGACGAGAGCACATCACAGCCGCCCAAGCCAAGAAAGCGATGAATCTGTACAAAAAGACACTGGCGGCCATATCGGCTTTACCGGAACAAGTCCAGGGCGGCGGCATGACGCCAGCCGAGGCGGAGTCCGCGCTGGACACTCTGGTGTCCGGTTACACCGAAGCGTTCAACAAAATGGACCGCCGCAGCGGTTTTATCGAAACGGTGGAGCGCGAGGAAATTTATACGGTGCTGGAGGACCTGCTCGTCGGGGCACAGGAGCAATTGTCTGCTGCTGGCGTCGAAGTGGACGTGGATAAGCTGTTTGATACCTTCGATAAGCTGCGCGATTTTTAATGTCGTTAAACTTAAACGCAATAACCCAAAAAAGGGAAGCCCCGCTACAGCAGCGAGCGCTTCCCTTGCTTCATTCCGTTTAAAAAGGATTCATCACGTGGAAAAAGACATTCGGCGACGCCATCCGGTAATAATAGCTGCACCAGCCCACGCCACGGTTGTTGAACCGGTTGGACGAGCTGTATACGAGCCGCTCCTGCTCCAGTTCTTCGATCTGCCAGATCCGGCCTTCCACATAATCGAGCAGCCTTAGCGAAGCCGTGTCCAGCCGATTGGCGACTCCGCCGTAGCGGATATCGATGACTTCCCAGCCGAACGGCTTGAACATCCGCAGCCACTGGGCGCGATGGGTGGCCCGCAGCTCCCGTACCGCTTCCGCAATCTCCGGCAGCACTTCCGTCGCAATGCGCCGCAGCGTCCCCGTATCCTTGGCGTCGTACGCCCGCTTGAGCTCGATGCCGATCTCGCTCTTCCGCTTCAGCACGCCGCACAGCTTCTCCGGCACCTCGAACAAGTAATCCAGCTCGGCTTCCTTGACACGCCGGCTGCGGATGTCCTGCTCCACCTTCGCATAATGCGCGGACAGTTCCAGTCCTTCGATCTGCTTGTCGAACAATCCGAGCAGCACGTCCTGGTACAGCAAAAACTTCGAAGGATTGCTCTGCATCCGGTTGTTCGGCTCGGAGCCAGGCACCTCGTCCAAATCCTTGAACGTCAGGAAGGCGTCGGCCTCGATGCCGGTGCAGAACTTGACCCGCTCCGCCAGCTTCGCCTGATCCGGCTTCGCTTCCGAATATGCGTGCTCCGCGTAGAGCTGCAGGCCGAGCAGCGCCGCAAAAGGATTGCTCTCCATGCCGTCGTCGCCCCACATGGTCGCGTATACCTCGCGGATGCCTTCTCTTTTGCACACTTGCAGAGCGGCGTCGGAGGCGTTCAGCGACAGGCCGTAGTTGACCCCGAACGTGTTAAACACCCAGACGGCGCCGGCAAATACCAGATTGCAGCCGAGCGGGCGGTGCTTGGCGATGAGGTTCTCATAGTCCTCCTGCTCCATGTGGTTATAATCCCAATAGACCATGTCCACATCTTTTGGAATGCGGCGCGCCATTTCCTCCGGAATTTGCGTATCCTTGTCATAGTAATCGCTGCCGTTCTGCGAAGCGAGCTTCAGGAACATATCGCTCCACATCATCGCCTTCAAGCCGCGTCGGCGCGTCATGTCCAGCACTTTGTCGAGATGCGCCATCATAATCTCGAACCGGCTCGTGTAGCCGTTGCGGTCCAAATATTTGCCGCGGCCGAGCTCTTCCGCCTCGTCCATGCCGATGTGGATTTTGCGGCTGCGGAACGGAGCGCTGGCGGCCTCGATCATATTTTCGACCAAACGGTCCGTCCGCTCGTCCCCGACCAGCAGCGCGCCTTTCGTATCCTTGTAGTGCTTCACCGGCTCCCACTTCAAGAACTCTTCCAGATGCGCCAAGGTCTGGATGCTCGGGAACGCCTCGATGCCGAATTGGTCGGCGTAGTCGTCAATTTCCTTCAGCTCCGCTTGTGTGTACCGGCCGCGCATATAGCCGAAATAAGGCTCATCGCCAATTTCGTATGTATCCTCCAAATACAGCATGACGCTGTTTAATCCCATTAAAGCCATCTTGCGAAGCATGAATTTGAAGCTCTCGAGCGTCAATACCGCATTGCGGGACAAATCGAACATCGGCCCGATCGTGTCGAACTGCTGCTGCTCCCGAAGATGAAACGGCTCTCCATGGAGACCGTACTGCACAAGAAGCCCAAGCCCGCGAAAGAACTGATGCTTTTGACCGTAGCGAATATAGGCTTTACCCTGCTCCATGCCGACTTCCAGTTCACCGGACGACGGCTCGACCCGGACGACGATGCCGTCTTCCGCCTCGGTGATCCGAAGCTCCTGCGACAGTTCGCGAATTCCCGGCAATAAAACGTTTAAATTCCCTTCAAACCGCAGCTTCATCTCCTGCTTCCTCTCCTTGGTCAAGTATTCTATCTGCCTCTATTATAAGAGAAAGCTGCGGTTTAGGGAATGCGTTACAAGGATGAATCGTAGGTATAAAAGCCTTTGCCCGTTTTGCGGCCGAGCCGGCCGGCTTTGACGTATTTGCGCAGCAAGGGGCATGGACGGTATTTGCCGTCTCCGAAGCCGTCGTGAAGGATCTCCATAATGGACAGGCACGTGTCCAGCCCGATAAAATCGGCCAGCTCCAACGGTCCCATCGGATGGTTCATTCCCAGCTTCATCACCTTGTCCACCGCCTCCGGAGCCGCAACGCCTTCGTAGACGGTATAAATCGCCTCGTTGATCATCGGCATCAGGACGCGGTTTGATACGAAGCCGGGAAAATCGTTCACCTCAACGGGCGTCTTCCCCATGCGCTCCGCCAAATCGCGGATGTGCCCGAATACCTCGTCGGAGGTCTCCAGACCCCGGATGATCTCAACCAGCGGCATCACCGGAACCGGATTCATGAAATGCATGCCGATCACCTGCGAAGGCCGTCCCGTTACGGCGGCGATCTCCGTGATCGGGAGCGAGGACGTATTGGTAGCAAGGATCGTATGCGGCCGGCACAGGTCGTCCAATCGCTTGAAGAGCGTCGTTTTGTGCTCCATGCTTTCAATAATCGCTTCAATGACCAGGTCGGCCTCAGCCGCTCGGTCCAGCTGGGCACAAGGAAGAATCCGCGCCATAATGCTTATTTTCTCTTCCTCGGCAAGCTTTCCTTTCTCTACGCTCCGGCCAAGACTTTTCGTCAGCCGGGCGATGCCCTGATGAAGGGACACTTCGGCAATATCGTGCAGCAGAACGTTCAAGCCCGACGCTGCAGCAACCTGGGCAATGCCGCTGCCCATCTGTCCTGCGCCAATAACCATAACCGTCTGGATAGCCATGTTACCCACCTCCGATCCTTCTATTTGAAGAGTAATATATTTCCATTATATATGATTTATGTCATTCAATAAATCAGACTTTCCGAACCGATCGCGTCAGTCCCTTCGTTGTGCTGGGGCGAATCGATTATCTTTGGTTGAACGCGTAGCTTGTCACCGCTTCGCCTCGCGGGTTACGGCCCGTACCTCCGCCCGAGGCGATCACATATTCCGGCGGTACTGCCCGCCGACTTGATAAAGCGCATGCGTAATTTGGCCCAAGCTGGCAGCCTTGACGGTTTCCATCAGCTCGGCAAAAATGTTGCCCCCGTCCAAAGCTGTCTGCTGAAGCCTCGCCAAGGCGGCCGGAGCCTCTTCTCGATGCTTCGCTTGAAACGCTCGCAGATTGGCGATCTGCTGCTCCTTCTCCTCCGTCGTGGCGCGGGCCATCGGAATCGGCAGATCTTCCGTCGGCGGGTTCGGGTTCTGGAAGGTGTTCACGCCGATGATCGGGAGCTCGCCGTTGTGCTTTTTCGTCTCGTACAGAAGCGACTCATCCTGGATTTTCCCGCGCTGGTACTGCGATTCCATCGCCCCGAGCACGCCGCCACGATCGCTGATTCGCTCCAGCTCAAGCAGGACGGCTTCCTCCACCAGGTCCGTCAGCTCTTCGATCACGAAGGAGCCTTGGAGCATATTTTCGCTTTTGGCGAGTCCGAGCTCTTTCGTGATGATCAACTGAATAGCCATGGCCCGGCGCACCGAATCCTCCGTCGGCGTCGTGATCGCCTCGTCGTAGGAGTTCGTATGCAGCGAATTGCAGTTGTCCATGATCGCGAGCAGCGCCTGCAGGGTCGTGCGGATATCGTTAAAATCGATTTCCTGCGCATGCAGCGACCGGCCCGAGGTTTGGACGTGATACTTCAGCTTCTGGCTGCGCTCGTTCGCCTTGTATTTCTCCCGCATCGCCGTGGCCCAGATCCGCCTGGCCACCCGGCCGATCACGGTATATTCGGGATCGAGCCCGTTGCTGAAAAAGAACGACAGGTTCGGCGCAAAATCGTCGATGTGCATGCCCCGGGACAAGTAGTATTCGACATACGTGAAGCCGTTCGCCAAGGTGAAGGCGAGCTGCGAGATCGGATTCGCCCCGGCCTCCGCAATATGGTAGCCGGAGATCGACACGGAGTAGTAGTTCCGCACTTCGTGATCGATAAAATATTGCTGGATATCGCCCATCATCCGCAGCGCAAATTCGGTGGAAAAGATGCACGTATTCTGCCCCTGGTCCTCCTTCAAAATGTCCGCCTGCACGGTTCCGCGAACCTGCTTCAGCGCTTCCTTGGCGAGCTGCGATCTTTCCTCGTCGGAGGGCTCTCTCCCTTGCTCCTGGCGGAATTTGTCCACCCGTCCGTCGATCGCCGTATTCATGAACATCGCCAGAATGATGGCCGCAGGACCGTTGATCGTCATCGAGACCGAGGTCAGCGGATGACACAAATCGAAGCCGGCGTACAGCTTTTTCATATCGTCCAAGGTGCAGATGCTGACGCCGCTCTCCCCGATTTTGCCATAGATATCGGGCCGGTAATCGGGGTCTTCGCCGTACAGCGTGACCGAATCGAAGGCGGTGCTAAGCCGTTTGGCCGGATCGTTCTTCGACAAATAATGAAACCGCAGATTCGTCCGCTCCGGGGTTCCCTCGCCTGCGAATTGACGCTTGGGGTCCTCCTCCGTCCGTTTAAAAGGAAACACGCCGGCCGTATAAGGGAACGTTCCCGGCACATTCTCGCGGTACAGCCAGCTTACCAGATCGCCCCAGTCATGGAAGCCGGGCAGGCATACCTTGGGAATCTTCAGCCCGGACAAGCTGGTGGTCGCCAGCTCGGTGACGATCTCTTTGTCCCGGACCTTGGTGACCAGTTGCGTCCCGGCATAGCGAGAGCGCATCTCCGGCCAGCGGGCCAGGAGAGTCCGGGTCTCCGGATGCAGGCGCTGCTCGTACTTCTCTTTCAGCTCCTGCAGCATGACGACGCTGTCCTCCGGCGCATGCTCCCGCTTCAGCGCTTGCATCGTGCCTTCGATTTGGTAGCAGGCGCGCGCAAATTCCGCTTCCTTGTCGACGAAAGCCTTGTAGCTGCGGACGGTCTGCACGATCTCTCCCAAGTACCGGATCCGGTCTCCGGGAATGATGACCTGCTTCTTGAAGCTTTTCTCCGTCGAGAAATCCGGAGCCGGCCAGCCACCGCCGCATTTGCGGTTCATCTCGGAGATCAGCGCCGTAAACAGCCTGTTGGCCCCGGCATCGTTAAACTGGCTCGCGATCGTCCCGTACACCGGCATCGCGTCGTAAGGCTGCTCGAACCATCCGCGGCTTCGCTGCACCTGCTTTTTCACCTCGCGCAGCGCGTCCTCCGAGCCCCTTCGTTCAAACTTGTTGATCGCGATCAAATCGGCGTAGTCGAGCATCTCGATTTTCTCCAGCTGCGAGGGCGCGCCGAATTCGCTGGTCATGACATACAGCGTCACATCGGAGATTTCCGTAATTTGGTGATCCCCCTGCCCGATCCCGCTTGTTTCGACCAGAATCCAGTCAAAGCCCGCCGCCTTGACCACCGCCAACGCCTCGCGAATCGCCTGCGACAGCTCCTTGCCCGAATTGCGCGTCGCCAGGCTCCGCATATAGACCCGGTCCGAATGCACCGCATTCATGCGGATGCGGTCGCCCAACAATGCGCCGCCTGTCCGCTGCTTGGTCGGGTCGATGGACAGGATGGCGACGCTCTTGTCGGGATAATGCCGCAGGAAACGGCGGACCAGTTCGTCCGTGAGCGAGCTTTTTCCCGCGCCGCCCGTACCGGTGATGCCGACGACAGGAGCGTCGGACGGCCATTCCTTCATTTGCTCGAACGCGGCATACAGCTCCGGGCTGGAAGAACAGGACTCGCCGTTCAAGCTCTCGGCGGCCGTGATGCTTTGCGCGATCGCGCGGTGATTCCCCCGCTTCAGTTCCTCCAGATCGGGCACATAGCCCGTAACCGTCGAAAAATCGCATTCCTCCAGCATGACATTGATCATGCCTTGCAGCCCCAGCTTTCTTCCGTCCTCCGGCGAGAAAATGCGGGCCACGCCATAGTCGTGCAGCCGCTTCATTTCCGAAGGAATGATGACGCCGCCCCCGCCTCCATATACGCGGATATGGCTTGCGCCTCTCTCCTTCAACAGATCGATCACGTATTGAAAATATTCGACGTGCCCGCCTTGGTAGGAGGAAATGGCGATGCCCTGCACGTCCTCCTGAATCGCCGCTTGCACAACCTCGTTCACGGACCGGTTGTGGCCCAGATGAATGACCTCCGCTCCGCTGGCCTGCAATATCCGGCGCATCACGTTGATTGAGACGTCATGACCGTCAAACAAAGCGGAAGCGGTAACAAACCTGGCCTTGTGCTTTGTTCGATACATTCGTGCAGTTTCCAAACAAATCTCTCCTCATAGCGAAAAATCGAAGCATACAAGTGGAAAACGAATCCGGATGCATACATAACCAAGATGTAGGCAGCATGCGCCCCTTCCGCTCCAGAACGATCAAAACTCTCTGATTGTTTTTACCTATAAAAATTATTTTCATTATATATTAGACCAATAGAATTAATTGCTATATCATGAATTCATCCTAAATACCGTAATTAAAGGAGGAACGATCCAATGTCTGTTTATGATTTCAAGGTAAACTCAATGGATGGCAAGCCAGTTGATTTGTCTATTTACCGTGGAAAAGTTCTCCTTATTGTCAACACGGCGAGCAAGTGCAGTTATTCCCGGCAATTCGCGGGTCTTCAAGAACTTTACGAAAGCTACCATCAAGAAGGGTTCGAAATTCTCGGATTTCCTTGAAACCAATTCAACGACAAAGAGCCCGGCAGCAGCTCGGAAATAAAAGAATACTGCGAAAGCAGCTTTGGAGTGACGTTTCCTTTGTTTGAAAAAATAGAAGTCAGAGGGCCGTCCGCGCATCCTTTATTTGAATATCTGACGCAGCAAGCCCCTTTTCAAGGCTTCGATATCCATACCCCGAACGGCCAGTGGATGCAGGATTTTGTGCAGCAAAAGTATCCGGAAATCTACGCCGGCGACGGCATCAAGTGGAATTTCTCGAAGTTTCTGATCGACCGTAACGGTCATATCTACGCCAGATACGAAACGACGACGGAACCGTCCGAAATCGAATCCGTTGTTCAATCCCTGCTTTCGGCAGAGCCGGTCTAGGAACTTTATTTTTACCAGACAACTTCCGCCGCTCACGGCTTCAACAGCTCGTTGGAAATGACGATCCGGTGAATCTGGTTGGTCCCCTCGTAAATTTGCGTCACTTTCGCATCGCGGAACAATCGCTCCAACGGATGCTCGTTCGTCCATCCGCTGCCGCCGAACAGCTGCAGCGCTTCCGTTGTGACCGACATGGCGGTATCGCTGGCGAACATTTTGGCCATGGAAGCTTCCTTCGTACAAGGCTTGCCGTTCTGCCGCAGCCAGGCAGCCCGGTACACGAGCAGGCTTGAAGCTTCGACCCGGGCCGCCAGTTCTGTCAGAACGGGCTCCATCGCACGCTGTCGCTCTTTCGCATACCGTGTTTTCACCAGAAGCTCGGTATGCTCCAAGGCGGCTCTGGCAATGCCCAGCGCCTGTGCGCCGATGCCGATCCTCCCCCCGTCCAGAATCGACTTGGCCATGACGAACCCCTGTCCTTCCTGCCCCAGCCGCTGTGCGGCGGGAAGACGGACCTGGTCAAAGGTCAGCTCGCACGTATTGGAGCCGCGCAGCCCCATCTTCTTTTCCTTCTTCTCTACGCGGAAGCCGGGCGCAGCCTTCTCGACAATAAAGGCGCTGACCCCGGAGGCCCCCTGTCCCGGACCGGTCGCGGCAAAAACGATATACACGTCCGCTTCGCCCGCGTTCGTAATAAATACCTTCGATCCGTTCAGGATATAGTCTGTCCCGTCCCAAACGGCGGACGTCCTGATCCTGGCCGCATCAGAGCCGGCATGCGACTCCGTCAGGGCGAACGCCCCGAGCCATTCCCCCGACGCCAATCTTGGAAGGTATTTCGCTTTTTGCTCCTCCGTCCCGTAATACAAAATAGGCAAGGTCGCTACCGAAGTGTGGACGGACAGAATAACGCCAACGGTGGCGCTCGCTTTGGATATTTCCTCGATGGCGATCATATATGAAATCATATCCGCGCCGCTTCCGCCCCATTCCTTGGGAACGAGCAGCCCCAGAAGACCGAAGCCGCCCATTTCGCTGACGAGCGCACGCGGAAAAGCATCGGACTCCTCCATGTCCGGGACGGACGGAGCGATCCGGCTAACGGCGTATTCGCGCACCTTGCTCCGGAAGCGCTCCTGTTCGTCCGTGAAGCACAGCTCCATCAGGCGTCAACTCCCCCTTATTCGTCCACCCGAAGCAAAATCGCATCTCCTTGTCCGCCTCCGCTGCAAATGGCCGCGATACCGAGCCCGCCCCCGCGGCGTCTCAGCGCATGGATCAAGGTCAGAACGATCCTTGCCCCACTGGCCCCGATCGGATGCCCAAGCGCGATCGCCCCGCCGTTAACGTTGACCTTCTCCTCGTCCCAGCCGACGAGACTTCCGCTGGCAAGAATGACCGCTGCGAACGCTTCGTTGACCTCGAACAAGTCAATTTCCTGCAAGGTTTTTCCGGTTTTTTGCAGCAGCTTCTGAATGACAAGTCCTGGCGTTATCGTATAGTAAGGCGCTTCGGCGGCAACGGCCGTATGCCCGATAATGGACGCAAGCGGCGAGTAACGCTCGCGGACCGCTTTTTCCTCGGACATGACCACCAGCGCGGCGGCGCCGTCGCTAATGCCCGAAGCATTGCCTGCGGTCACGGTACCTCCCTGCACAAAGGCAGACGGCAGCTTGGCGAGCTTCTCCGCACTCGTATCGGCGCGCGGGGCTTCATCCGTATCGACATCCGCGTAAGAGCCCGCCCCGCAAGCGACGGGCACGATCTCGTCCTTGAATAGCCCTTGCCGTATCGCCTCCATGGCACGTTTATGGCTCCGCAGCGCCCATTCGTCCTGAAGCTGGCGGCTGATGCCTTTCTCAGCAACGATTCTTTCGGCATACTCTCCCATATGGACATGCTGAAAAGCACAGTGCAGCCCGTCTCGCAACATCAGGTCCGTCATCTTCTTGTCCCCAAGACGGCAGCCCCAGCGTGCATCCGCCCCCGCGTACGGCGCGTTGCTCATGCTTTCCATCCCGCCGGCTACGATCGTTTCGGCATCGCCGGCCCGGATGATTTGATCGGCCAACGTAATGCTGCGCATGCCGGAGGCGCATACTTTGTTGATCGTCTCCGTCTGCACGCGCCAGTCCAATCCGGCCAGCCGCGCCGCCTGACGCGACGGGATTTGTCCGGCGCCGCCCTGCAGCACCATACCCATAATGACCTCATCGACTTCGGAGGGAGCCACCTTCGCTTTGTCCAAAGCCCCTTCGATGGCGATGCCCCCAAGCTCGACGGCTTGCTTGCTTTTCAAGGCGCCGCCGAATTTCCCGAATGCCGTGCGGGCTCCCCCGACAATCACAGATTCTCTCATCGCTTCTCCTTCCGGGCTTTCCGCAAGAAAGCCGCCTGATCATCAAAAAATTGCCGCTTGTTAGCTCCACTCTTCCCGCCTTCCAGCTTCGACGGTCATCCGCTTCCGGCCCATACGTCCATGCCTTTGACCATGTGCACCGCTTTGGCATCGCGCATGTACCGTTCGACGCGGTACTCCTTCATATAGCCGTAGCCCCCGAGGATCTGCACCGCATTCGTCGTCGAACCCATGGCGGCATCGGCCGCATAAGCGAGCGCCCGGGCGGACGGCTCGGCATAGGCCAGCCCCTTGTCCTCATTCCACGCGGCCTGGCGGGCAAGCAGACTTGAAGCCTCGGCAGCCGCACTCATCTCGGCCAGCATGAACGCCACCGCCTGATGCCGTGCAATCGGCTTGCCGAACTGCGTCCGCTCCTTGGCGTAAGCCAGCGACGCCTTCAAAGCGCCCTGCGCAATCCCGGCCGCCAGCGCAGCCAAGCCGTAGCGGGCGCTGGCCCACGTCTCCCCGGCGATGGCGGCCCCTTGTCCGACACTGCCGATCAGCTGTCCCCCGGAAATGCGGCAGCGATCAAAGGTCAGATGAGCCATACCGGAGGAGCGAAGTCCAAGAGCTTGGGTGACGGGGCGTACCTGTAAACCGGTCATCCCCCGCTCAACGAGAAATACGGCGGTTCGTTCGGGTTCCCCCTCGCCTTCGCCTTTGCCTTCCACATTCGCATAAACCAAGAATAAGTCGGCTTCTTTGCCATTGAAAACGAACTCCAGCGTCCCGTCGAGAACGTACCCGTCCCCATCCGGCTTCGCCGTCAGCGTAAAGGCAAGCGGAGGAATCCCTCCGGGCCGCGGAGGAAGCGCCCCAGCCCCCAGCTTCCGGCCCTCGATCAGCGCCCGCAAATGCTTCGTTCCCCCATTTTGCCCAAACCTGTATACCGGCCACGTCACAAGCTGAACATGCGTCCACAGCGCCGCACCTAGCGAAGCGCAGCCTCCGGACAGCTGCTCCAGCAGCAGGACGTAGCTTGCGAAGCCTCCCCCGGCCCCGCCGTCCGATTCGGGCCAAGGCAAGCCGGCAAAGCCCAGCGCCGCCATCCGGTCGAACAGCTCGCGGTCAAACGCTTCCGCTTCGTCCAACTGCTCAACCTTCGTTTCCACTTCCCTGGCGACAAAATCGCGCACCACGTCACAGATCATTTCCTGCTCTTCCGTCAACTCGAACCTCATAAAATCTCTCCTTTGAACAACAAAGAGACTTACGATGAAACGTCATTCTACCCCCATGTTATGAAATATTTAGGATAAATATGATGTCATAATGGAAATAAAACGTTGCATTGAGACAAGCACACTGAAGCGACGCATACAAAAAAAGAAATTATGCGAGGCGTCTGCCTGCATAATTTCTTTCTTGGAAACTACGGGCCCCGGAATCACTGGGGCTTGTCGGCTTGTTCCAGCAAAGCGAAGAGATGATTTTTCATAAAATCGTAGGCAGGCTTATCTCCCTTCTTCGCGTAAAACCGCAAGCCGTCTAGGCCTTTGAAGAGCTGGTACCCGAGCAATCTCTCTTCGAAGTAGGGGATCGAGCGCCCTTCTTCCGCCCATGACTCGCGGACTCTCTGCGGAAATTGCGCTATCGGTGCCCACAAATGCAGGACGGCCAAGTCGAACATAAAATCCCCGTACATCGCCATCTCCCAATCGACAATCCCGGTTACGGCATGATTCTGCGATAACATATTCCCGAAGTGAAAATCCCCGTGTACCAGGTAACGCTCCTCAGGCGCATAATCGATTCGTTCCATCATCGCGGCATAGATCCGATCGAACACGTCTTTCTCCAGAAAGCTGCTTTCAAAAAGAGAAGTCCAGCCATGATAAAACCCTTCCTGTTCTTCCTCGAAAGTCGACGCCAGAAATTCGGTCCACGTCTTGGCCGAACCCTCTCCCGTAGGCGTGATCCATCCGAAGCCTGAACATGGCTCCACCCGAATTTGGTTCATCCGGGTAAACTGGCGGACCAGATCGGGCAAAACGCCGCGGATATCCGGTCCGGCCTGGGAGAGGATCGGGGTCCCCTCCACTTTTTCCGCAATCGAATAATGGGCGCCGCCGCACGTTCCGACTTCAAAGATTCGGGGCATCGGTACCCCGCAAGAGGCGTATTGGTCCGAAATAAACTTGACCTTCTTCAGCGTCTCCGGGTCGTTCTTAAAATGAATGACCAAGTCCCTGCCATTCTTCGTATAGCTGTACACCTTGCTCAGCTCCCCCATATCAATCGGGGTCACATCGGAAACGCCCTCCCCTTCGATTTGCCGCAAATAGCCGAGAGCCTCTTCGATATTCATTTCCGGTTTGAATGAACGCATTGTCATTCCGCCTTTCTCGCTTAAGTTATTGGATTGTATAGCACGAAAACCAAAAAAAGCCGCAGATGAACATTGTCCATCCACGGCTTCCTATGCGTAAGAATATGGAAACAAGACACGCCAAAGCGGCCTTGTCTCATCGATTCATGCATAGACGGTGATGATCGGGTTCATAACAGGAGTACACAAGCGGACGCACGGCAAAGCACACCTGCCCCATCCGGCAGAGTGCCCCGGTCACGCTTATGGTTATTCGGTTAAGAGTTAACCGTTAACTTCTGTCAGGAACACAGCCATCATCATCATCACTGCACGTATCCCACCATTTCCAAGATTTGATTTTATTATAAAATAACGATTCGGAAGGAAGCAAGGCCGAAATGAAGCTCCGGGCTGATGCTTCAACAGGAATCTTGCAGCAGCTCTTGCAGCTGCCGATCCGTTCCGACGGGTTCGACCGGCGTGTACACCCGCATCAGAAAGTCGCTGTTTTCCGAGAGGGGAAACGTATTGTAACGAAATGTCAGCAAGCCTGCTTTGGGGTGCCGAACCACTTTGTCCCCTTCCAGACTTCCGGAAACCTCGTGGCGTCCCCACAACAACCTGAACTCCTCGCTTCGGTCCCATAACCTGCCGACCAATTCCTGATACCACGAATCGTTCATATACATGGCGTAGCGGCTTCTGAAATGGGCCACCATCGAGGTGGCGACGTTTTCCCAGTTGACAATGCGTTTCTTTTCATGGTCCATCGTGAAGACGCGCCAAAGAATATTGCGCTCGATCTCTGCCATCCGGTTAAAGTCGCCGCAAAGCGAACTGGTAATTTTGTTCCAAGCGAGCAAGTTCCAGTGCTTGTCGATGATATACGCCGGGTAAGTTCCCAGCCTGTCGAGTATTTGTTGAAGGGAAGGAGACAAGGTTTCATTCTCCGTCCCTCTGGATACGGTGAAATGGTTCGCCAAGACGCGAAGATGGTTGCGCTCGTCCTTGCTCAGCCGCAGCGTCCGCACCAAGCTTTCCAGCACTTGCTCCGACACTTGAATATCCCGCCCCTGCTCCAGCGCAGTGTACCATGGCAAGGAAATGCCGGATAAGCTCGCCACTTCTTCCCGTCTCAGCCCCGGCGTGCGGCGGCGCGAGGTGTCCACCTGCAGCCCCAATTCCTGCGGAGATAAACGCAAGCGGCGAGTCCGGAGGAAATCCGCCAGCTCTTTCCGTCTTCTTTCGTTGTTCATCACGATGATACCACTCCATATCCTGATAGAATTTATAGCAGTATCCGTACGACTAGTACTCCGAATAGTACTACAAATGCAGACCTGTTTGCCAGTGATAAAACTAATTATAATCGACTCATCGCCCGCAGTGAAGGAGGAGAAGCGTCCAAGCAGCATTCATCAAGCCCCGGGCAATGCTATTACCCTAATCCAAAACAAAGGAGATCTAAACCTATGATAAAACCGGAACAAAACGAACGTCGAAGCACATTAAGAGGAAAACGCGTCATCGTCCTCGGAGGAACGTCCGGAATGGGCTTTGCGACAGCCGAAGCCGCAGCGGACGAAGGGGCGTCCGTCGTCGTCGTATCCAGCCGTCAAGAGAAAGTGGACGCGGCGGTCTCGCGTCTGCCCCAAGGTGCCGAAGGGCATGCGGTCGACCTGGCGAACGAGACGCAGGTACGCGACTTTTTCGGCCGCATCGGCGAATTCGATCACCTGGTGTTCACGGCCGGCGATCCGCTGCAGCTCGCCACTCTTGGCGAAGTGGACATGGACGCAGCGCGTCAAATGTTCAACCTGCGTTACTGGGGCGCACTCATGGCCGCAAAATACGGCAGCGTGAACATCCGGTCGGGCGGCTCGATCACGCTCGCTTCCGGTACGGCCGGCGTCCGGCCGCAGAAGGGCTGCACGGTCGCAGGCAGCGTCTGTGGCGCAGTCGAGGCGCTGACCAAAGCGCTCGCCGTCGAGCTCAGCCCGCTTCGGGTCAACGCCGTTCGCTTCGGGCTGATGCGCACCGAGATGTGGAGCGGCATTCCCGAAGGGGACCGCAATGCCATGTATAAAGCGGCCGAAAAATTTCTCCCCGTTGGCCGGGTGGGTGAACCGGAGGACGCGGCGGAGGCGTTCCTGTATTTAATGCGCGAAAAGTATTCCACCGGACAAACTATCGTCGTGGACGGCGGGGCAACTTTGGTGTAAAGAATCTGGAATGCCAACGGCCCCGTACCATCATTCTGAAGCTTTCTTTTCATGCATAGCCTCCCGGTATTTGCCGGGGGGCATTCCCATTTTGCGGGAAAATGACCTTGTGAAGTAATGAATGCTGGAAAATCCGGATTTCTCGGCAATTTCGATCAAAGATAAATCGGTGTGCTTCAATAAATATACGGCTCGGCGAATTTTTTCTTGTTGAACGAAGTGGATATAGCTCATTCCGAGCTCCTGTTGAAACAACCGGGACAAATGGCGGCTGGAAAGATGAAGATAAGCGGCCACTTCCGCCAACGTCATCGAATGCGAAAGGTTGTCTTTCACGAACCGGATCGCCCGATTCAACGCGTAGGCGGCTGGCTTATAACCGGAAATGCCAAGACCCCCAGATGGAGCTTCAGCTTGAAAGGCGGAGCAAAAAGAGAATAATAGCGACAGGGCAGTGCTCTTCACGTAGTGCTCCGTGATGGGGACCGGTTCTTGCAAATGCTTAAGAAGCGCGGTCCAGATTAACGTCGCGGGATTCGCGAATGCATCGGTGATCAAAATGCGATCGGCCACCGCAAGCTGCCGAAAGTGCCGGACAATGGCAGGGTCCGTGTTCTCTTCGTCGACTTCGAAAGCGACGTACAGGAGAAACATTCCTTTCTTACTGCGAATTTGGTGGCGCACGCCAGGCCGCGATAAAAATAACGTCTCCTTGCGCAAGGGAAAGAGATCGTCACCGTCCATGTACATTCCCTCTCCTTCCCGGACATAGCAGATTTCAAAAAAGGAATGCTGATGCACGGGATTGTCGAAATGAGCGGGATCGATTCCCCAATAATGGATGGTGAAGGAGGCCGATGGGTTCTGGAGACGCGGGACGATTTCGTTTAAATAGGCTTGAATTTTATGCGGATGATCGAACATGATCCGGCTCCCCCTTGGCATGGATGTCCGAAAAGTGCAAGGACTTGACTGATTTGATCAAATACAACCAGCCGGTTTCTCTCTACAATAACATCATGGATAGCGATCCATCAATTTTGGGGAGGCTGACTGGATGATTACCCAAGAGCAAGTTGATTTTTATCATGAAAACGGATATTTATTGGTTAAAGGTTTATTCAATAGTGAGGAAGTAGAAGCAATGCGAACCGCAACGGATGCGATTATCGACCGCGCGGCCAAATCGAAGTTCGATCGAAGCGACACGTGGCAAGGCGATTACTTGCCGCCGGAGCAGTTGAAGAAGCTCGTATTAAAGGGCTTCCACGATGTGCATTATCATGACGCGGTATTTACCCGGGCGCTGTGCCATCCTAACATGGCGGCCGTCCTATCCCGATTGATTGGCCCAAATGTGCAAGTCCACCACTCGAAAATGCTGGTCAAGCCCCCGGAAAAAGGCGCAGCGTTCCCGATGCATCAGGATTACCCGTATTTCCCGCATGCGAATCATTCGATGATCGCGGCAAGTATCCACTTGGACGATTCCGACATGGAAAACGGCTGTCTGTGTGTCATTCCCGGGACGCACAAAAATGGCCCGATGCCGCATGTAGGAGCCCATTATCTCGATCATAAAGAGTACCCGATCTCGTTGGGGACGCCTTGTCCGGCAAGCGCGGGAGATGTTCTGTTCTTCAATTACTTGACGATTCACGGCTCCGACGTCAATCGAAGCCCACGGCCGAGAAGGAACGTGCTGGTCCAATACCGTGATCCCGAGGATTTGCCGACGGAAGAAGTTCATGTGAACTGGGGGCAAGGACTTATGGTTTGCGGCCATAATCCGATATTCAAGGAATATAAAGGGGCTCATTAGGTTAGCTTTTGCAAGCTAAGCCAAGAGGCTGTCCATCTAGACAGCCTCAGGGTGTTTAGAAAGTGGCTTTTCCAAAAATAGAGAAACATACGGAGGTGGGGTATCTACTGGAGGAGCGATAGCGTTCGCCTTTGTCTGCGGGAAATACCCGCTGCTAAGCGGATTTCAATAAAAATTTCCTGCAGACAAGAGCGACCGGAAGTAGATATCCCACCCCCTCGTACACCTCTATTACTTCAGTTGACCACTTTCTCAACACTCTAGGACTGCCCCATCTGGACAGCCTCTTTGCTCGACGCCTTCACAGGGAAGCCGAAGCTTGACCTAACAGCGACGCTAATTGATCGTAATCCACCGCTTGACCGCTGCGGAGCTTGATCGTTTTTCTCTCGGGAGGGCCGTCGAACTGGGCTTCGGGGAATTCAATTCCGTCAGGATTGAAAATCGTAAAGCTGACCGCATCCTTCGATGTCGAGATCACGGCCGCGTACTTGCCGTTTTTCAAGAAGTGAGGCTTCTTGTATTGGATACGCTCTTGAACGTCCGGTATCGTTTGAAGGACCATCTCGCGAAGACGCGTAGACATCTCCGCCTGCCACGGTTCTTTGATTGCATTTATGAATTCGATAACTTCTTGACTCATCCTGTTTTCCTCCTTTATTGTCCCTGCTTTACAATCTGCCAATTGACTCCGAACTTGTCAACGACCTCGCCGTAATATGCGCCCCAAGGCTGCAAAGCGAACGGATATTTGTCCGTGCCGCCCTTTCCTAAATTGGCGTAGGCTTCCCGCGCTTCGGCTTCATCGCCGAACGACAGCGACATCGCGATTCCGCCGTTCTTGCTTACCGGGCCAAAGGAGTCCGACATGAACAAAACATTCCCTCCGGCCACCGTCATCGCCATGTACATTACTTTATCTTTATGCTCCTCCGGCGTGCCGGGGATTTCGCCGAACGTGATCGTGGATTGAATCTCCCCGCCAAGCGCCTGCGAATAAAATTCAGCTTGCGCTCTGGCATTCTCCGAAGAAATGAATGGGGTTAGGTTGGCTTTCATATGCAGCATCCTTCCAGTGATTGGTTTGTACCGGATTCAAAATGAAATGTTGAAAACCGGCCTTTATTCATACGACGATCGGGATTCGACGAAATCGACACGATCGCAAAATATTTTTAAAAAAAGGATCGCTCATCTCTAAAGACGGTCATCTTCCGTACCCGCAATGCAATCGGAGGCGCGCTCCAGAAGCAGCGCCCGTTCGCACGCGTTATGGGTCAACGATGCGGCGCGCTTGAACTCCTCGCAGGCCTCTTTTAATCGGCCCAGCTTGAACAAGAAATCGCCGCGAACGCTCGGCAGTAGATGGTAGCCTTGCAACGACGGCTCCGATGCCAGCGCATCGACAATCTCCAGCCCTACCTCCGGACCAAACGCCATCGCGAGCGCAACGGCGCGGTTCAGCTCGACGACGGGGGATGGCGCTACCTGACACAGCGCTTCATACAGCGCTGAAATACGCACCCAATCGGTCTCCTCGGGCGTGCGGGCCCGCGCATGGCACGCCGCAATCGAGGCCTGCAGCGCGTACGGGCCAAGCATTCCGCCGATCCGTTCGGCGCGCTGCAAGGCGGTCAGACCGCGGCGGATCAGGAGGTGATCCCATAGCGCCCGGTTTTGATCCATGAGGAGGATCGGCTCTCCTGTCGGGCTTACCCGCGTCTTAAACCGCGAAGACTGAATCTCCATAAGGGCGACCAGACCGTGAACCTCCGACTCTCCAGGGACGATTTCCGCGAGAATCCGTCCGAGACGCAGCGCCTCCTCACAGAGCACCGGGCGAATCCAGTTCTCCCCGGAAGTGGCGGAATAGCCCTCATTGAACATAAGATAAATGACCTCGTACACCGACTGGAGCCGGGCCTTAAGCTCGGTCCCCTGAGGCACCTCGAAGGGTACCCGCGCGGCCGCAAGAGTCCGCTTGGCCCGGACGATCCGCTGGGCGACGGTTGGCTCCGGAACGAAGAACGCGTGCGCAATTTCTACGGTGGTCAGTCCTCCCAGCAGCCGCAGGGTGAGTGCCACGCGCGCCTCGGATGAAAGCACCGGATGGCAAGTCGTGAAAATCAAACGCAATAGATCGTCGCTGACATCGCCGTCCATCACCGCATCGAAGTCGTCTTCGTGCCGGGACTCCATCTCGCGGCCCAGTTCTTCGTACTTGCGCCCGAGCAATTGGTTCCTGCGCAGCCAATCCAACGCCCGGCGCTTCGCGGTCGTCATGAGCCAAGCCCCCGGGTTGTCCGGTATTCCCGTCTCCGGCCACTTCTCAAGCGCGACGACGAGCGCATCCTGCGCGAGATCCTCGGCCACCCCGACATCCCGCACCATTCGTGCGAGACTCGCGATGATTTTGGCCGATTCGATTCTCCAAATGGCATCGATCGTGCGATGGGTCGAGGACGGCTTCACGATCTCTCCGGCTTCCCTTGCTCGCGGATCATGGCGTGTAAAGCCAGGTTATCCGGGTCTTCGGTCAACTCCGTCGTCTCGATCACCTGACGCAGTTCAATGACGCCCTCGCCGTTGCCGTGCGGGTCCGGCATACGCATCGCCCACTCAATCGCCTCTTCCCTCGATTTCACCTCGATGAGCGTAAATCCGGCGATCAGTTCCTTCGACTCGGTGAACGGGCCGTCGACGACCTTGGGCTTGCCGCCGGGCTCCGGGTAGGAAATGCGAATCCCGCTCGAGCTGGCATGAAGTCCTTCGGCGGCTAACAGCACGCCGGCCTTCACCAATTCCTCGTTATACTTCATCATCGCGTCAACGAGCTCCTGGCTGGGCATAACGCCTGCTTCGGAGTCTTTCGTAGCCTTTACAATCATCATGAATCTCATGGGTAGTTCTCCTCCTTTTTTTTGGTTCAGAGACCTGAATTAGGCCTCCCGAATTTAGTTTCTATTTACACGACGAACGAATCTCGGCCCAATCGACACATCCCCAAAAAAATATTTTCAAAGAAGGTCGAATGTTCATCCACGACTCCCTATGTAAGATTTACTAAAGCAAACTACATGTTGATTCTATCAAATCATCACTTGAAGTGTGAAGGGCGGTCGCGCTTGTCAACAAAGCTCCTATACTTAAGGGGATTTTTGAAACAAATAGTAAATTATATCTATATATAATAGATTATGGATTCCATATACTAGAAATTGAAATTAATCCAATCGTCATAGGAGGTTAATTATGAAACCTAAGTTCACTAGCAAGAAGGCGGTTCAAGCAAGCGTCGCCGCGCTGTCCGCTCTGTTGGCGCTCGCACCTTTGGAACCGGTTACAGCCATTGCTTCGGCCGATGCCGGACAGCAAGCCGCCTTAGCCGCCTCGCCTTGGATCGCCACTCAAGTGTACGTATCCGGCAATGAGGTCAGCTATAACGGGAAGATCTACCGGGCCAAATGGTGGACGCAGGGCGACACGCCGGGCACCGGCGACCCGTCAAGCTCGCCTTGGCAGCTGGTTGGTCCGGACACGGGCGGCGGCAACGATGCTACTCCGCCGACGGCTCCGACGAATCTTGCATCGACGGGGCAGACCGCAGACACGATCACGCTAACTTGGACTGCGGCTACGGACAACATCGCTGTGGCCGGCTACGATATTTACCGCAACGGGACGAAGGTCGGCTCCTCGGCCAACGCTTCCACGCTGACCTACACCGACACAGGGCTGCAGCAGGATACCGAATATACGTATTACGTTGCCGCGAGAGATGGCGCCAACAACACGACGGCAAGCTCCAGCATCAAAGTAAAGACGTCGCTGGGCGGTCTGAACGTCGGTCAAAGCCGCGTCCTGACCGATTCGCAAATTGCCTCGATCTGGGGCGGCATCGATCCGCAATATTCGCCGGCCAATGCGGTTGCCGCCGTGCAGAACGCACTGCCGCAGGCTGAGTACGAAGCGCTGTTCCCGATCCGCATCGGCTCGCCGGAGTGGCACACCTTCGCTGCTTCCAAGCCGTATTACAAGCCGGGGCAAGGAGACTATTATTCGTACAACAACCTGATTGCCGCCGTATCCGAGGTGGCGAATATCAAGTACAAGCTCGAATACCGGCAGGGAGCGACTTGGAACCATCGTATATTCCGACTGGACAAGGCGGCGAAGACGGAAACGCTCATCTATCAAAATGCCGATTTCAACGCTTCCTGGAACTTGACGGTGCCGATCGTCTCCAAAACCGTCGATTTCGGTTCGTTCCTCAAAGAAGGCACTGCCGCGAACCGCAAGCGCGAGTTGGCGGCCTTCCTCGCCAATATTGCGCATGAAACGGGCGGAGGCTGGGCGACGGCGCCCGGCGGCGAGCTTCGTTGGGGCTTGTTCTGGAACGAGGAAGTGGCGTACATCAACAGCACCAACATCGGTTATGTGCAGACGCATGCCGATTACCCGCCGGTCGCGGGCAAATCGTATCATGGACGCGGGCCGATCCAGCTGAGCTGGAACTACAACTACGGCTTGTTCAGCGGCATTATATACGGCAATAAAAACACGCTGCTCCAGCAGCCGGAGCTTATCACAAGCGACGGTAAGTTAGGCTTTATGACCGCCATCCTGTTCTGGATGACCCCACAGCCGCCGAAGCCGTCGGCCCACGACGTCATGGTTGGCAATTGGACGCCTTCGGCGGAGGACATTGCCAAAGGGCTTACCCCGCCGGGCTTCGGGATTACGATCATGATCATCAACGGCAATCTGGAGGGCAATAAAGACGAAACCGACAACCGGATCGGCCGCCGGGTCGGTCATTATCGCGACATTACGACGAAAATGGGCGTCGATATCACGGGCGAGAAATTGAACACACTCGGCATGAATCCGTTCTAACGCGCTCCCCTGCACAAGAGGCTGGCCATACCCGGGTGTACTAATAAAAGAGCCGTCGCTATTGCGACGGCTACGAGCTTGTTGAGAAAGTGCACTTAAACAAAAATAGAGATGCATACGGCGGTGGGGTATCCACTGGAGAAGCGATAGCGGCCGCCTTTGTCTTCGGGAAATATCCGCTGTTAAGCGGCTTCAATAATAATTTCCCGATGACAACAGCGGTCGGAAGTGGATACCCCACCTCCTCGTAACCTCTATTATCCCATTTGACCACTTTCTCAACACTCTGAGAGCCGTCGCTATTGCGACGGCTTCCGCTCTTTATCCCGGTAGTTAACCCAGGAGGACGGCATCTATGATTTCCCTCCATTGCCAAGAACGACTGTTTATACGATATTCTCCACTCGCGCTAATTCAATGGCTTCTTCACGGTTACTGACACCGAGCTTCGAGTAGAGCGTCGAGCAATAATTGCGTACCGTTCCCTCCGATAAAAACATCTTGGCGGCGATGGACTTGTAGCGCAGTCCGTCCGACAGATGCTGTAAAATCTCTATCTCCCGCTTCGTAAGCCCGTACGGATAGTTTTCTTGCTGCGGGCTGTACTTCTCCAACTGCTCACGCTGGCGCTTCATCTCTTCGAATACACGCGTGGCGATTGACTGATCGATCCACGTTCCCCCGCTATAGATGAGCTTCAAGGCTTCGGTCAATTCTCGCGGATGAAGCGACTTCAGCATATAGCCTTCCGCCCCGTGCTCCAGTGCGGTTGCCGCCTGTATGGAATCCTCAAACGTCGTCATGAGCACAACCTTCATGTCAGGCCAGCGTTGCTTCATCTCAAGCAAGGCTTCAAGTCCGTTCATCCCTTGCATCCGAATATCCATGAGCACGATATCCGGCCGGGATCGCTCGCAATGTTCCAATGCCTCGTGCCCGTCCCCGGCCGTACCGACGATGATAAAATCAGCATGCTGCTCTAAAATATGCTGCAAGCTGTCGGCAATGATCGACTGATCGTCAACAATCAGCAGGCGGATATGACCATGCACAGGCGCTGCCTGCAAAGGAATATTACATATGACGACGGTTCCTTGCCCCGATTGTGAATGAACGGACAGCGTGCCGTGAAGCTGCTCAAGCCGCTCCTTTATCCCATTTAGACCGAATCCGAACCGGATGGAATCCGTGCCGATGCCGTTGTCTTCGATTTGTAACCGAAGTTGGTGACTATCGAAATGCAGTTGAACCGATACCGCACTCGCTTGGCCATGACGAACCGCGTTGGTGAGCGATTCTTGCAGACAGCGATATAAACAAAGGTTCATTTTCTGCAGCACAAGAGCCTCGCTGCCGATCACGCGGAAGTTGACCGTTACCCCTGTAGACTTCCTGAATTCTTCGGTTAATTGCAGCAGCGATTCGCTCAACGAATGGTTCAACGGGCCATGAGAGAGCTGGTGCAGATGGTTTCGGATATCATTCAGACTGCGCTGTGCAATGCCGACAAGGGAATCGATCCGTTCGATCTGTACAGCGGGTACGGATGAGCGGAGTGATTCAACGCCGACGATCAACGAGGTTAGCGCATGTCCAATCGTGTCATGCAGCTCATGTGACAGCCGATGGCGCTCCTCCATCAGCGTAAGCTCCTCGATTTGTGTAATGTGCCGTTCCAGCAATTGCTTCTGCTCTTGAATGATTTGGGCTTGCTTATGGGACTGAATTAATATACTAAACGCGAAGCCGATGGCGAAACCAAAGCTGCAGCTAAACATAAACTCGTAGGGGAGCCGATCGGCGAGCCACCCGTTCAATGCCGGAAAAACGAGGCCGCAAGGGATACCCGTCCACACGTACGTTCGCCAACTGCTGGCCAAGCCTATAATTACCGCGAATAAAACGAAAGACCATAGCAACCCCGGCGCTGCATACGCCAAATACAAGTGGAAGAATCCGGAAAATAAAACTTCGACTGCCAGATACCAGCTTCTTTTCCGATATTGAACGATTGGCGGAATGACATAAACCAAGAGAGCAAGCATCCCTACAATCCATAACGGCGTTATGATCAGTGACGGGTTGATGAAACCGGAGATGAGGATAATGGCGAGCCAAGTGGTCCGTATAGCAAGAACCACCCAATCATACAAAAACCATTTTTTTAGTATGGATAACACGGATCATGTACACCTGCTTGCCTTTTTTATAAGTAAGAACAGTTCCGGATATTCAGACCTATCATGCACCATATCTTCCCGATTCGTCAAGCCACAGAAGGGAGGGAACATTTAGAATTTGACCGTAGCAAGCACGTCACATAAGACAGTTGACAGTTTGTCATACGGCAAATGTGACAGGCCAAGTACGATGTCATTTAGAAGCTTGGCGGTTTCGTCACTGTCCAATTTAACAACCTCAGAGATAAAGTTAGGGGGTGAAACAACAATACAACATTCCAAACCAATAGGAGCGATGCGTTATGAAAATCATTCAAAAAGGGGCTGCACTTACATTAACAGCCATATTGGCGGGTATGCTGGTCTTCCCTGCTTATGGCACTCTACACGCGGCAAACGAGGTACAAGCAGAGGTACAAGCAGCGGTTAAAAAGCCAATCCAACAAGCTAAAACGCCAACCCAACAAGCTATCGATAAAGCCGCCAATACCAAAAATATTCCAGGTGTTATCGTTAACGTGAAGAATGGGGATGAGAGCTGGTCCTATGCTTCCGGCGAAGCGAATATCGAAAGGAACCATAAGGTGGACGCCGACGCCTCTTTCCGGATCGGAAGTACAACGAAGACGTTTGTCGCTACAGTTGCCTTGATGCTTGCCGGCGAGAAGAAGCTAAGTCTCGACGATACGGTGGAGAAATGGCTGCCTGGACTCGTGCAGGGCAATGGATTCGACGGCAATAACATTAAGATTCGTCAATTGTTAAATCATACAAGCGGTCTCCCGGACTACTTGACTCCGGAATTAAGGACGAATTTAGTCACAAATCTGGGCGAAGTTTATACAGCCGAACAGTTAATTGCCCGTGCTTTGAAGCAGAAGCCGGTAACGGGTTTTCAATATTCGAACGCGAATACGGTTATTATGGGGCTCATTATCCAGAAGGTCACCGGGGAAACCTATGCCC
This sequence comes from Paenibacillus oleatilyticus, assembly GCF_018998565.1. Taxonomy (GTDB): domain Bacteria; phylum Bacillota; class Bacilli; order Paenibacillales; family NBRC-103111; genus Paenibacillus_G; species Paenibacillus_G oleatilyticus. The sequence continues at coordinate 26,806 of NZ_JAHNZO010000017.1, forward strand.
AGCAGATTAAGAAACGAATCATTGAACCGCTTCAACTTAAAGAAACGATCCTCCCCGGCAGTTCGCCGGATTTTCCGAAAAAACATGCCCGCGGCTACCTGGATACCGGAGATAAATTAGTAGATATTACTGCGCTTAACCCGTCGTGGGCTAACGCTGCCGGGGAAATGATCTCGACAGGACAAGATATCACGACGTTTTTCCGCGCCTTATTGGGCGGAAAGCTGTTGACGCCGGAGATGAAAAAGGAAATGCTGACCAACACAGTCGACTCCCCATGGGGAAAGTACGGACTTGGCATATTCGCAACAAAGCTGCCTGACGGTACCGTCGTATGGGGGCATGGCGGAGGTATTCCCGGATTTACCAACTTTGGAGGCGGAACGGAAGACGGTCAACATGTCATCTCGATAAACATCAATGTGTTGAGCGATGCGGAGAAGCATGTCAACGATATTGTAGCGACGGAATTCGCAATAGAACCCCAAAAAGAACTCCCGGAGAAGAAAAAGAAAAGCAAGCATCTGGAAGATGTCAAACGCATCATGGATGAGGTGGTAACCTCCAAAAAAGTCCCAAGTGTCATCGCTGGCGGACTGCAGGACGGGGAACGCTGGTCCTACGCTACAGGTACAGCCAGTTTCGAAGTACCACACCCGGTGGAGTCGGATTATTCATTCCGTATTGGAAGCATCACGAAGGCGTTTACCGCTGCCGTTGTATTGCAGTTGGCTGAGGAAAAAACATTGAACCTGGACGATACGGTCGAAAAATGGCTGCCGGGAGTCGTAAAGGGCAATGGGTATGACGGCAACAAAATAACGATTCGTCAGTTATTGAACCATACTAGCGGGATTGCGTCCTATACAGATCTTGACTTTCGAGATATTACCATTCCTCAAAACCCATTCCGTTACTATACCGTCGACGAGCTTATCGGCATGGGACTTGCAAAGCCGCCTGTATTTGCGCCAGGGGAGGGCTGGAACTATTCCAACACCAATACCGTGCTGGCCGGTCAAATTATTCAGAAGGCAACCGGGGATACGTACGCGGAGCAGATCCGGAAACGGTTCATCGAACCGCTCGGGATGACAGAGACATTCGTAATGGAAAGTAGTCACGATATTCCGGGCAACCATGCTACAGGATACAATATGGACAGATCGGGTCATTTGTATGATTTAACAGAAATCAATCAATCATTTGCAAATGCAGCCGGAGATATGGTTTCATCAGTCAAAGACTTGACCACCTTCTTTAGTGCGTTGTTGGGCGGAAAGCTTCTAAATGAAGAGATGATGAAGCAGATGACCACAACAGTAGATTCGCCTTTAGGTAAATTTGGACTAGGGATTTTTGAATTAAAAACACCGGACGGGCAGTCCTATTGGGGGCATTCTGGCGGTACTTACGGATTTGAATCGAGAGCCTTCGGAACTCTAGACGGGAAGCATATTATGGTAACGTGCATCAACGCGGTAGGCCCGGATGTGTATCCGGCTCACGATAAAATACTCAATAAGGAGTTTGGCCGTTAAGTTTAAAACCGGCATCGCGCCCTTGATTCGAGGACGCGATGCCGGTTTCTTGCGACTATACAACACAATCGTCACTGGGAAAATTCTCGACTTAACACAATCTTGCCGCGCGTTCGTCCGGTCTGGCTGGCAAGCTGGGCTTTCCTTACTCCATCTACGCTCATCGGATAGACCTCCGAGACGAGAGGCTTCACTTTCCCTTCTTCCACAAGCTCACGAAGTCGATTCATATCTTTCCCGTCCGGCCGGGTAAACACAAATTCCGTCCGAAGGCGCAGGTCTTGTTCGAGAGCGTCGGCAAAATCCGGACGTATGGCATCTCTGCTGCTGATAATCGTAGCCACGACCCCGCCCGGCTTCATCCATTTCAGGGCATCTCCATAAGCGGAACCGCCTATGGTATCAAACAAAAAGTCAAACTGTACCGAAGAATGGATGCTCTCCGTGTCATAGGTCAACACTTCATCCGCTCCCAATTCACGTACAAACTTAGCATTTCGCGTGCTGGTCGTTGCCGCTACATATGCGCCCCGCGCTTTCGCTATTTGGATGGCAAGAGAGCCGACGCCTCCGCTTCCCGCCAAAATCAGGACACGGGTTTCCGGCCCGGCCTGTCCAACCTCCTCGATCGCCTGCAGAGCCGTGAGACCGGCCAACGGGAGGGATGCGGCTTCAATAAATGATGTTCCCTTGGGCATCTTCGATACGATAGAGGCAGGAACTGTGATTTCATCTGCGTAAGTCCCAAAACGATCAAACAACGGGCGAAAAAACACATCGTCCCCGACACGGAAATCTTGTACGTTGGCTCCTGCAGCCATGACCGTTCCTGCCGCATCCCATCCCAAAATCAGAGGAAGCTCAAACGCGAAGTCTTGCTTTAGCTTGCCCTCTCGCACCTTCCAATCTACCGGATTCACACCGCTCGCCTGAACGGAAATCAACAAATCGTCGGGTCCAAGCTGCTTTGCTGGCAATTCAATGGTTCGCAATTCATCGACACCGCCATATTGTTCGATTCCTATGCCCTTCATCCAAGACAACCCCCTTCATCGTATCATTCTCTCCTTTATTATACATTTCCTGATACTAGGAGCCCACTTCACCGGCCGTATTAAAAAGGAATACGCCAAGTTCCGTCGAACTTCTCCGTATGATGCAAATGAAAAATAATACCACGCCTAAGTATATAGCGACTATTATATTATTTCTCGGCATTCTCCTCGGCCTGCGCTGGACTTGGACCGAAATGTTCCCCACCTTGGAGCACCCCCGACCCGTCCATGGCGTGCTCGATTTGCGCGGTGTGGACTTAGATCAATCCCCTACCATCTCCTTGGATGGCGATTGGCAGTTCTACCCTGGAAAATTAGTATATCACCGGGACGCAGCTTTGGCGGAAGACGAGCTTCGCCCGATTCAGGTTCCGGGAGATTGGAGCAGCCAACTGACGAATGGCCCGGATTCCTCGTATGGGTACGGAACGTATCGGCTGCGCATTTTGGTCGATCCGCTGAAGCAGCCTGTCGCTTTTTGGCTGCGGGGCATACAAGCCTCATCCGGCGTGGAAATCAACGGGCAGGTTAAACCCGATATCGGAAAGCCTGCCGAACATGCGAATGAGTATACGCCCGAAAACGTCTCCTACACGCCCTCCTACGATGCAATGGGAGCCACAGAGCTTGAATTGCTTATCCGGGTGGCGAATTTCGACGACCCTTATAACGGCGGGATCTTACGCCCCGTTTACTTTGGCTCCCAAGCGGCGATCGACTACGCACGCTGGTATTCCATCGGGTTTCAACTGGTTACGTTTATCGTCCTGATGCTTCACGGGATGTATGCCTTTATTCTTTATACGTTTAACCCGCATGAACGGACGTTGGTCATTGTCTTTCTGTTGACGCTGGCAACCGGAATTGCCATTACGACCGGTCATGATAACCTGCTTTTGCTATGGCTACCAATCAACTATACATGGGCGCTGAAGATCCGACTGATCGCCCTCCTGTGGCATTCGTATTTCATGCTTCTACTCTTTCGAAGGTTCTCTTCGGCTCCTCCGAAGAGCGTCGGCTTGCGGGTACTCAGCGCGGTGCTCCTTGCTTATACGGGATTTCTGTTCGCTGCCAATGCGGCATGGGTGAATGGATCGGTTGACTTGGGGATATTTGCTTGCTTCTATTTGCTCCCCTTCGTCTGGTTTGCTTATACGGCAGGAACGATGATCTTCGGGAAGCATGCCGTCAAGGACGGCGTCTTTTTGGTGATGTCCGCAGCCGGCATTATGTCGAGCTTTCTCTGGAGCTTACGGAGCACCTATACTCCCGTTTACTATCCGATCGATATTATTGCGGCGATTATCGGTTTTTCCGCCTACTGGTTTAAACAATATTTCCGCAACGCCAGGGAAAACGCCGCCCTCAACGATCAGTTAAGGAAAGCCGACAAGCTGAAGGATCAGTTTCTGGCCAATACGTCGCACGAGCTGAGAACGCCGCTGCACGGCATTATCAATATCGCGCAGAGTGTCGTGACCAAAGAAAAAACGAAGCTGAACGAGCGCAGCCTGAAAGACATGGAGCTGCTGATTATCATCAGCCGCCGCATGTCGCATATGCTCGGCGATCTTCTCGATGTCGCACGGCTCCAGGAGCACCGCATCGTGCTGCAGCAAGAGCCTCTGCACATTCAATCCGTCGTGCCCGGCGTCATCGGCATGCTTCAATATATGCTTGAGGGCAAGCCTGTCCGACTGCATATGGACATTGCGGAATCGATGCCGCCCGTCATGGCCGATGAGAAAAGGCTCGTGCAAATTTTATATAACTTGGTGCAAAACGCGCTCAAATACACGGAGGAAGGAACCATTTCCGTGTCCGCCGAGACCCGGGAAGGGCACGCCGTGATCCATATCTCCGACACTGGGGTCGGCATGGACAAGGAGACCCAAGCGAGGGTATTTCTCCCTTATGAACAAGGATCTTATGGCATTAACGATGGGCGTGGCATCGGACTTGGGCTAAGCATATGCAAGCAGCTGGTCGAATTGCACGGCGGTGCGCTGACCGTTCGCTCCGAGCTTGGGAAGGGCTCGGTATTCAGCTTCGACCTGCCGTTAGCTAACGTGTCGCATCTCCCGTCGCCGCCGCAAAATCCGCTTCAGCCTCCACTGATCTGGGACGCAGCGGAAAACGTGCGTGCCGCGGTAATGGCTTCGGATGCCTCCATCGGCGAATTGGCTGCTTCCGTCCTTGTCCCGCCGCTTGAGGATGATGGGAAAGCGAATATTTTGGCCGTGGATGACGATCCCGTCAACTTGAATGTGCTTGTTGGCATCCTTTCATCGGAGCCGTACCGGATCACGACCGCTCATTCCGCCCGCGAGGTGCTGGAGCTGCTGGGTACGCAGCAATGGGATCTGCTGATTGCCGATGTCATGATGCCGCAGATGTCCGGCTACGAGTTGACGCAGAAGGTAAGGGAGCAGTATTCCTTATCCGAGCTTCCGGTACTGCTGCTGACCGCACGCAGTCAGCCTGCCGACATCTATACCGGCTTCAAGTCGGGAGCCAACGATTACGTGACCAAGCCGGTCGACGCGCTGGAGCTGCAATACCGGATCAGGGCGCTGATCACGCTGAAGCAGTCCATTCAAGAACGGTTACGTATGGAAGCCGCTTATCTGCAGGCGCAAATTCATCCTCATTTTCTGTTTAATACGCTGAATTCCATTATGGCGCTGAGCGAGATCGACACGGAAAAAATGCGCCAGCTCGGCGATGCGTTCGCGTCCTTTTTGCGGATCAGCTTTGATTTTCTCAATACGGGAAAGCTTGTAGAGCTGTCCCACGAGCTGGAGCTTGTAAAAGCCTATCTGTTTGTCGAACAAGAGCGGTTCGGCAGCAGACTGTCGGTCTTGTGGGAGGTTGACCCCGGGATCGACTTGCTTCTCCCTCCGCTTTCGATCCAGCCGCTGGTCGAAAATGCCGTCAAGCACGGGCTTCTCAGCCAAATTAAAGGTGGTACGATCCGTATCCGGATCGCCCGACAGGAGGGGGTCATCCACATTGAAGTCGCGGATGACGGCAAGGGTATGGAGCCGGACAAGGTCAAGCAGCTATTGAATCCGACGGGAAAAGGCAGACGCGGAATCGGACTTTCCAATACGAACCGGCGCTTGACCCAATTGTACTGCCAAGGCTTGTCCATTCGCAGCAAGCTGAACGAAGGAACCACCGTGTCCTTCGTCATTCCGGACAATAGGAACAAAAGTCTTGACCTTGCCCCTGCGGCAATCTTGTAGGATGGGATCAGACCGATGCGAAAGGAGAATCCGCCATGCTTACCGTTGGGCAATTGGCGCGCATTTTTAACGTGTCCGCCAAAACGCTCAGGCACTATGATGCCGTCGGCTTGTTCACGCCCGTCAAAGTCGGCGAGGAAAATCAATATCGCTTCTACTCGCCCGAGCAGCTGCCCGAGCTGCGCCGAATTTTGTTTCTGCGCTCCATGGGGCTCAGTATCGAGATCATACGGGAGCTCAAACGAAACGGGACACTGGGGGATGCCGAAAAGCTGAAGCCGATCCTCTTGGGGCACGCAGATGGCATTCGTGACGAAATTGAGCGACAACAAAAGCTTCTGGCTGCGGTTCAGCGCATGGTCGACTATATTTCCATTACGGGAGGAACGAACATGGAACCGAAGCTGGTGAAGAAAGCCACTTTTACCGTTGTCGGGATGGAGTGGAACAACAGAAGCAGCGAAGGTGGCATTCCCCAATTGTGGGACCGATTCGTACCGCGGGAGGATGAGATTCAGGGGAAATTGCAGCCGGACATCTCATATGGCGTCTGCATCCCCGGTTCGAACGGAGATTTCTCGTATATTGCCGGCTATGAGACGACGGGCGAGCACATTCCGAACGGCATGATGACATTCGCGGTGCCGGAACAGACCTATGCCGTGTTTACTCACACCGGCAGTCTGAGCCGTCTTGGAGAGACAATGGAGTTAATTTACAGCAAGTGGCTGCCCCTGCACAGTCTGGAGCCGTCGCAAGGCATGGACCTCGAAGTATACGACGAACGGTTTACCGGGCCGGAAGATGAACAAACCCAAATCGATTTGTACATCCCGGTGAAGCCTTAAAGTCGCAACTATCCAAAGGAGGCAAGGATCTTACGATGGTTACTCAAAAGGCGCTTGCGCACGTTACCTACACGGGCTCCGGCCCGTACTGCTACGCCAATTCCTTCGCGATGATGTTCGGCGCGGGCTCGCCCTCCCCAGCCGTGATCGAGTTCGCTACCGGCAGCCCGTTCGGGATGCAGCTGATCGGCGGCACGCTGCCGTTCTTCGATCCGTACGGCTGGGACCCCGAGGCAGGCTTCGACGACGCGCTGGCCGCCCTGGGCTGGACGTCCACGGTGACCAAAGGCGGCGACGCCGACGAGGCCCTCGCCCGTCTCAAATCGTCCCTGTCGGACGGCCCGGTGTGGATCGGTCCGCTGGAGATGGGGCATCTGCGGCATCAACCGGAAATGGCCGGACCGATCGGCGCCGACCATTACGTCGTCGTCCTTGAGGTGAACGACGAGCGCGTGCTTATGCATGACCCGCAGGGTTACCCGTACGTTTCGCTGCCGCTGAGCGACTTCATGACGGCCTGGCGAGCCGAGACGCTCAGCTACGGCGAGCCGTACACGATGCGCACGGGCTTCACCCGGCTCGCGGAAGTGTCCGAGGCGGATGCCATCAGGGCGTCGATCCCCGCCGCGATCCGCTGGCTGTCGATGGAAGGCGATCACAGCACGCCGGCAGACACGCTCGGCAACGGCGAAGCCGCCGAAGGGCTCGCGGCACTCATCGAGAGCGGCTGCGACAGGGAGCTGCGCGGCCACCTGATTTACTTCGCGGTCCGGGTCGGCGCGCGCCGCGCCGCGGATGCCGCGACCTGCCTGGCGCGCGTCGGGTACGCCGAAGCGGCGCAGATCGCAGCCGAGCGGGCGCGGATCATCGGTTCGATGCAGCACCCGCTGGTCACCGGCGACGACGCGGCAGCGGCCGCCCTGCTGCGGGCGCTCGCGCCGACGTACTCCCGGCTGCTGGCGGCGTTGGAAAGCGGAAGCCGAGCGCAAGCCTAACTAAAGAAGCAGGCCGATTCCTCCGCTCTCTTGCAGCGTGGAGGATCGGCCTGCTTAATTCTTGCTCAAGACGAAACATGCGGATGAAACCAAATCTTATGGAAATCAAGCCAGCCCGAGGCATTAATGGTAACTCCGCGAACCGATTTATGAAACGAAGTATTGCTTTTCTTTTGGACAAGGTACAGGACGGAATAGGTCTGCCATATCAGATTTTCCACGTCCGCCAGTTTGCGCTGGCGTTCGTTCTCGTCGGATTCGCGAAAAACAGATACGGCCGCTTTTTTTACTGCCTCCGTCGTTGGCTCGTCAAACGCAGACATGAAGTAATTTTTTTGCAGATACATCTCCAATTCGCCTACCTCGTCATCGCTAAAGATGTTCCCAAACAATACACAGTCATGCTGCGGCAAAGAAGGGTGTACCGCAAATTCGGACGGATCAGTAATTTCGATTTCCATATGGACTCCAAAAGATTCGCAGCGCTCCCGAATCCAAACGGCGTCTTCCTCGTGATATTCGGTCGTAAGCAAGCGGAACGCTTCCCCCTGATAGCCGCTTGCCTTCAATAGAGCCAAAATTTCCGAGCGACTTGCACTGGAACTTTCTTCCACCATCTTACCGGAGACCGGACGGTATGGGCGGAATCCTTGCGCGGGAAACACCCGGTCGCCCCCCAACTCGGCAATCATCTGTTCTCTATCGATGATATGATGAAGAGCTTGCCGGAATTTCGGATGGTTTTGCGGGCCGCTCTTCCGCTGGTTAAATACAAGCAAACTGCAGCAGCAGAACAACGTTTCCATAGCAAGCCACTCGCTGTTCCCTTTTAACAAGGCATCCCGCTGCGCTTTGGAGGCATCCCCGTGCGAAATCATAACCGAGGTCCAGTCAGGCTCCTTTAAGCTTCCAGTTTCCATTTCAGGGAAGATGAGAACCTCGACGCGATCCAGGTGTGGTCTGCCTTGAAAATGTGCGGGAAATGCCTCCAAAATACAGATGCCCTCATTGAGACGAACCATTCGAAAAGGGCCTGTTCCTGCCGGTTTTTTCCCAAATTCCGCTTCGCCTGCCCGGACGATCTCTTCGGGAACAATACTAGCGGGAATGGTAGAAAGAAACCGCAGAAACAAATAATTCGGTTCTTTCAAACGGATGCGTACCGTTTTATGGTCCATGGCCTCGATCTTCTCGATGTCTTGAAACATCCAGCTCGATTCGAATCGTTCAGGGTTCAAGCGAAGCCGGTCCAGTGTAAAAACGACATCGTGAGCAGTCAGCTCCCGCCCATGATGGAACATGACGTTTTTTTTCAAATGGAACGTCCATTCTCTGGCATCGACGCTGCTTTCCCAGGAGTGCGCGATACAAGGTGTGACGGTTCGCCTTTCCTGATCATATTCAACCAACGTATTGAACAACTGGCCTACCATGTGAGCATCAAAATCATAATAAATCAGTCCGGGGTCAAGCGTTAAAATCGAACGGTACACAGGAAAACGCAGCGTATCCTGCAGCTTATTCGAAACGGCTTGGGTGGAAAAACCCATTCCTTCCGACAGCCAATCCATAAACTGCTCTTTGACCGCGGCCGCCCCGAAACGGTTCATCAGTTCCATCGCTTCCTTTACATTCCCCTGCTCCATCCTAAGCTTAACTTCCCGAAGGAGAATTTCGCCCGAATCCGTGAGTAAGGTCAGCACGGAAGTATGACCGCGGCCCCGCCCGGCTTTCCACTCAATCCAGCCCAGCTCGCAAAGCTTGCGGACAATCAGTTTAGCGTATCGGGGCGTACAGTACCATATCCCGGTAAGCTTGTCGACCGTAACCGGGAAGGGCTTACCGACTTCGTGGTTGTTAAAATATTGGCGCAGCTCTAAAAAATGCGGGACCGTCAACATAGGGAACCTCATTTCTCACTAAAAAAGGTGAAGTGATTTAATCAAATCATACTCTTTTTATCCCTTTTTTGATAGCTATACTGAAATTTAGGAAAACGAAACAGCAGAGGGTGAAGAAGAGGATGAACATGATCTTAAAAAAACGGTTACACCTGCCCCGATTTCATCCGGTAGCATGGGGAGTCATTATCGGAACCTTCCTGTCGCGCACAGGATTTTTTATGACACTTCCATTTCTGGGTATTTATTTAGGGAAATTCAAGGGAATCGATCCGGCAACCGTTGGGGCCATTTTAGCCGTAAGCTTGTTGGCCGGAACCTTAAGCAGCTTTGTCGGAGGAGCATTGTCGGACCGTATGGGCAGATATCCGGTTATGATTTCTTCGATGGCCGCCTGGAGTCTTGTATTGGTAGGCTTCGCCTTTGCCGCCGAAACTTGGGCGTTCTTCTTATTGAGTGCGATCAACGGTCTGTGCCGCAGTGTTTTCGAACCGACTGCCAGAGCCCTGCTCGCCGACGTCACTCCTTCCGAACAACGTGCCGACGCCTTTAATGCGAGATATTTTGCCATCAATCTGGGAGGAGCAATAGGGCCATTAGCAGGCTTGAAGCTTGGCGCAGGCAGTTCTTCATCACTATTGCCGTTTTTCGCTAGTGCTGTGATTTTCTTTATTTATGCCATGGTCTTGGTGTTTTTGATGGTAACGTTCAAGCAAAAGCTTCATGAGAAATCAGCATCGGTCACGATGAACCAAATGGCACGAATTATTTTTACCGATAAAATATTCCTCTATTTTCTTCTGGGTAATGTATTTGTCGCAGGTGCCTATTCCCACTTGGATACCACCTTATCGCAATTTATTGGTCATGACCGGATCGAAGCGTATTCGTTTCTTTTCGTGATCAATACGCTCTCCGTATTGGTATTGCAATATCCGCTTGCCAAGCTGATGAAGCGCTTCTCTTCGTTAACGGCGCTGAAAGTCGGATGCCTGTTATTCGGATTGGGTCTGTTCGGGTTTGGGGTTTTTGACAATATCTTGATGCTGGCCTTGTCGATGGTCGTTTTTACGACGGGCGAAATTTTATGTTTTGTCATTGGAGATGTGCTTATCGGTGAAATTGCACCGGAGCATTTGAGAGGGGCCTATTATGGCGCCAGCGGATTGGCATTTATCGGGCAGAGTGTTAGCGCTTGGATTGGCGGCATTTTATTGAGCGTATTAGGCTTCGGGCAAGGTCCTATCCTATTCGCGATCCTCATGCTTCTGGCATTTGTCGCCTTTCCATTCTTCCATCGAGGACAGCATCTTTGGGAACAACGGCGGCTTCGCGAATGATAAAATCATCTCGCGAAGCCTTTAAGGTTTGTACAATGGGTTACGATTTCATAAGATCGGCGACGATTTCGTAAGAACGCAGGCGCGCCTGATGATCAAACACGTGGCCGACGACCATGATTTCGTCCGCTTGGGTAGCGTCCAGGAAGGCTTGCAGCTTTTCTTTCACCGTTTCCCGACTGCCGAAAATGGAGGAACCAAGCTGCTGCTGCAAGGCTTGCTTTTCGTGCTCGCTCCATAGGCCGTCCATGCTGTCCACAGGCGGCTGCAGCGGCGCTTCATGGCCCCGGATCAGGTTGAGGAATTGCTGCTGCAATGTCGTGCCCAGACGTTCCGCTTCTTCATCCGTATCCGCGGCAATGACGTTGACGCCAACCATCGCATACGGCTTCTCCAGCACTTTCGAAGGCTGGAACGAACGACGATATAATTCCATCGCCGGCACGGTGTTGGCGGGCGAAAAGTGACTGGCGTAAGCAAACGGCAGACCGAGCTGACCGGCCAATTGAGCGCTGAAGCCGCTGGAGCCGAGCAGCCAGATCGGAATCGTTAGGCCCTCTCCCGGGATCGCCCTCACATGCCTCGGGCCTGAGGCCAACGAAGGGTCGAAATAAGCCCGCAGCTCGTCCAATTGGTCGGGGAAATCCTCGCCTCCGCTCCGAATGTCGCGGCGCAGCGCGTATGCGGTTCGCTGATCCGTGCCGGGCGCGCGCCCGAGACCCAGATCAATGCGTCCCGGGAACAGGGATTCAAGCGTCCCGAAATGCTCTGCGATCACCAGAGGCGAATGGTTGGGAAGCATGATCCCGCCCGAGCCCACCCGGATCGTTGATGTTCCGGCCGCCACATGAGCGATCACAACGGAAGTAGCGGAGCTGGCGATAAAAGGCATATTATGGTGCTCCGCCAGCCAGTAGCGGTTGTAGCCCCACTTCTCCACATGCCGGGCAAGGTCCAGCGTGTTGCGAAAAGATTCGGCAGGAGTTCCCCCGGCGACGATAGGAGACAGATCGAGCACGGAGAATGGGATATCGCTCAACCGCTTGTTCGTTTGGTTTGCAGACATATTGCTTCCTCAATTCTTTTTGTTATTTTGCCTTGCATCCGACTTCTCACGTCATGCATTTATATATCTGGATTTCTATCTTTTTAGATGTAAAAGCAAAAGCAGCATACATGGAAAATCTCCAGCGTATAGAAATTAGCCATGCTTGCGGGGTTATTATTTCATTATATATAGAAATACAGATATGTCAATGCAACGGCTGATCCATAAAGAAGAGCTGTCCCCTCAGTAGAAATCTACTTCAAGGACAGCTCATCCGATTTGTTATATAAAAATATTCCGTTTGCTCTTACTCGTGAAAATCAAGCCCCGAACGAACTTCCTTCACGTATCCGGTGCGAATCACGAAGTCGCCGAAATGCTCGCCTTCCTCGCGTTCCTTCGCATAGCGGTTCAAGATGGGCCGAAGCTCCGCAAGAATTTGCGCTTCGTCAATATTTTCGCGGTACATTTTATTGAGCCGGTTGCCGGAGAAGCCGCCGCCCAAGTACATGTTGTATCTCCCCGGGGCCTTGCCGATAAAGGAAAGCTCCGCAAGCGCAGGACGGGCGCAGCCGTTCGGACAGCCGGTCATCCGAATGACAATCTCCTCTTCGCGCAATCCCGCCTCATCCAAGATCGATTCGATCTTGTCCAGCAGCGTAGGCAAATAGCGCTCCGATTCGGCCATCGCCAACCCACAGGTCGGCAAGGCAACACAGGCCATCGAGTTTCTGCGCAGCGCAGAATATTGAATGCCGTCGGTCAGCCCGTATGCCTTGATGATTTCCTCGATTTTTTTCTTCTTCTGGGTCGACACATTACCTATGATCAGGTTCTGATTCGGCGTCAGACGGAAATCCCCGTTGTGCACTTTGGCAATTTCCCGTAGGCCCGACATCAACGGGTAATTGTCCTCGTCCTTCACCCGGCCGTTCTGAATAAAGAGGGTGAAATGCCATTTGCCGTTGCTTCCCTTCACCCAGCCGTAACGATCTCCATTGTGGTCGAAATGATAAGGGCGCGCTTCCTCCAGCTTCCATCCCAAGCGCTCATGAAGCTCATCGATAAACCATTCCAAGCCACGGTCGTCGATCGTGTACTTGAACCGGGCATGCTTTCGCACCGAACGGTCTCCGTAATCCCTTTGGATCGTGACCGTTTTTTCGGCCACGTCGACGACTTGCTCCGGCGTGACAAACCCGATCACCCGCGCCAGTTGCGGATACGTCTGCGGATCGCCGTGCGTCATCCCCATGCCTCCGCCGACAGCCACATTGAAGCCCAGCAGCCGTCCTTGCTCATGAATCGCGATCAAGCCCAGATCCTGCGAAAAGACGTCGACATCGTTGGAAGGCGGCACGGCAATGCCGATCTTGAACTTGCGCGGCAAGTAAACCGGTCCGTATATCGGTTCTTGCTCTTCGCCGTCGCGGCTGTCGATGACCTTCTCTTCATCCAGCCAAATTTCGTGATAGGCTCTGGTTCGCGGATCAAGATGATGGCTGATCTTCTTGGCCCATTCGTACACCTGCTCGTGGATTTCGGAAACGTACGGGTTCGGATTGCTCATCACGTTACGATTGACGTCCCCGCAGGCCGCAAGCGTGCTTAACAGCGCTTCGTTAACTTCCTTGATGACCTGCTTCATGTTCCACTTGATCACGCCGTGAAGCTGGAACGACTGACGGGTCGTGAGACGAATCGTTCCGTTCGCATATTGCTGCGCGATCCGATCCATCATCAGCCATTGCTCCGGCGTAACGACGCCTCCGGCAGCCCTCACGCGCACCATGAACTGGTAGGCCGGCTCCAGCTTCTGTTTATTCCGCTCGTTGCGAAGATCCCGGTCGTCCTGCATATAGCTTCCGTGGAATTTCATCAGGCGGTTATCGTCCTCGGGAATGGAGCCCGTGATTCTGTCCGTGAGCGTGTCCGCAAGAGATCCCCGCAGGTAGTCGCTTCGCTTCTTGATCTCCTCTACATCGCTGTGAGGCGCACTGTTCGGTGAAAGTAAATTATTTTCGCTCATGTCCCTATCCCCTCTCGTTATCTTTGAGCCTGAACTCAGTAGACATCTCGCTGATAACGTTTGTCCTGTTGCAATCGTGCCAAATACTCCGCAGCGGCTTCCGAGCTAAGTCCGCCCTCCCGCTCGATGATTGTTAAGAGAGCGGCATGAACGTCATGCGCCATATGCTTTTCGTCTCCGCACACGTAGATAGCGGCGCCTTCTTCCAGCCATTGATACAATGCCTTGCCATGTTCAAGAAGGCGGTGCTGCACATAGACCTTCTCGTCCGTATCGCGGGAGAACGCGACATCCATACGGGTCAGCACGCCATCCTTCAGCCAGCGCTGCCACTCGACCTGATAGAGGAAATCCGTGGAGAAATGGCGGTCGCCAAAAAACAGCCACGTCTTGCCCTGTGCCCCGCTCTCTTCCCGTTCGCCCAAGAAGGCCCGGAACGGAGCAGCGCCAGTGCCGGGTCCGATCATGATGACCGGCGTATCCGGATTTTGCGGAAGCTTGAAGTTCGGGTTGTGCTGGATAAATACCGGCAGCGAATCGCCGAGCTCCAGATGGTCGGCAATATAGGCCGAGCATACGCCGTACCGCTCTCGTCCGTGCGCTTCGTATTGTACCTTTCGAACCGTGAGATGCACCTCGTCCGGGTACGCCTTCGGACTGCTGGAAATGGAATACAGGCGCGGCGGCAGCTTGCGAAGAATCGATACAAACTCCTTGCCCGATACTCCCTTCAGCTGGTAATCCTGCACCAGATCCAACAAATCCCGGTTTTTGATATACGCTCGAAGCTCCTGCTCTCGTCCCGGCGCAAGCAGCTCCTGCAGACCGCTGTCCGGGAACAGAGCTGCCGCTTGCTCCAACAGGGGCTTGGTCAGAACCGTAATTTCATAATGGCCGGTCAAAGCTTCAAGCAGCGGGCGTTCGTTGCCGTTTTTGTCGACCGGAACGAGCTCCTCCCGGTTCCAATCCAACGCCTGGATCAGTTCGTCGACAAGTCCGGGATGATTCTTCGGATATACGCCCAAGCTGTCGCCCGGCTCGTACTGGAGATTGGACCCTTCCAGCGAAATTTCCAGGTGACGCGTTTCCCGGTCCGATCCGCGGCCGTTCAGATTCAAATTTTCAAGCACTGCGGCTTGAAACGGATTCGACCTCGAATATTCCGTCTGCTGCGTCTCGCTCCGGACTGCTACATTGCTGCCACTTGCGGAGGATGGGGCCGCCGAAGCCTCGTTCAGAGAAGCCAGGACACGCTCCATCCACTCCGCTGCGGAATCCTCGAAATCGACATCGCAGTCAACGCGTGCGGTAAGCCTTTTGCCCCCGAGCTCTTCCAGGCGCTTGTCGAAGTCCTTGCCCGTCTGGCAGAAAAATTCATACGAGGTGTCCCCCAAAGCCAATACGGAAAAACGCAAGCCTTCCAATTGCGGCGCTCGCTTGCTGTGCAGAAACTCATAGAAAGACAGCGCATTATCCGGCGGCTCGCCTTCCCCGTGCGTGCTTACCAGAATGAGCAGGTTTTCAACCTTTTTTAACGTATTCGGTTTGAAGTCGCTCATGGAGGAAAGCGTTGGCTGGAGGCCTTGCTCCTTCAGCTTCTCGCTCAGCTTCTTGGCCAGCTTCTGGCTGTTCCCGGTCTGGGACCCGAACAGCACCGTGACCTCCTTCGAGAGAACCGGTTGGTTCACGGCCGGGGCAGCCGCCGAAGCTTCGGTTTTGTGCAGAGCCGTCAAATAACCGCTCAGCCAAATCTTCTGCACTTCCGTCAGCGTAGGCAGCAAGCGGTTGAGAAGCTCCACCTGCTCTTGATTAAAAGGGCTGTTCATCACCTGTAATATCAACAATATGCACCTCGCATAGGATGAAAATAATTCCTAGTATTCTTATATAATTAATTTTATCTTATCTCCAACCTATCACAGCCGGGTAAACGGATCAATTAAAAGGATTTTATAGCTTTTATTAGTTTTG
This sequence comes from Paenibacillus oleatilyticus, assembly GCF_018998565.1. Taxonomy (GTDB): domain Bacteria; phylum Bacillota; class Bacilli; order Paenibacillales; family NBRC-103111; genus Paenibacillus_G; species Paenibacillus_G oleatilyticus. Next base: position 42,785 of record NZ_JAHNZO010000017.1, read on the forward strand.
CTGATAAATCGCCGATCCTTACCAGATCACAAATAAATATTGCCCGATAAACCAATATCCGATATATTGGTTTTATGAAAAAAGATCAGATTCAACCCATTCAACGGCTGTCGTTTAGAGATGAAGTCTATCAAACGTTAAAAAAGTGGATTATCACCTTGGAACTGCATCCCGGTGAACGGTTGAACGACAAAGAATTGGCGGGGAAATTCGGCATCAGCCGCACGCCGGTCAGGGAAGCGTTTAAAAGGCTCGAAGATGAAGGTCTGGTCGCATCCCTCCCGGGATCGTCCACTTACGTCGCGCCATTAAATGTAACGGAGGCGAAACACGCGTTTACGGTAGTCGCAGTCTTGCATGCTTTGGCTACAAGACTCGCATGTCCTGTTTTGAAGGAAACGGATCTTCAGGCGCTAGAGGCAAGCAATAACGCCTTACAGCTTGCAATTGAACAAGGCGACGTAATTCAGGCCATCGAGGCGGATACGCATTTTCACAAGGTGTTCCTGGACGCGGCGGGGAACCCTGAGATTGTGCTGGCATTAGAACGCAGCATTCCCAAAATTCAACGACTGGAGATTTCCCAATTCAATACCCTGAAAGGGTTAAATTCCGTGGAGCAGCACAATCACATTATGGCCGCCTGCCGCAATGGGGAGTGTGAACAGGCTGCCCGTCTTGTCGAAGAAAACTGGCTAAGTCTCGGCGAGCTGCTAACCCAATCGACGGAACCGAGGTGAGCCCCGTTGAAGCCCATTATGATCGGTATAGGTTCGGCCTTCTTTTTTGCTTTTACCTTTGTTCTCAATGCCTCGATGGAGCTGGCCGGCGGGAGTTGGATTTGGAGCGCCGCGCTGCGCTATCTCTTCATGGTTCCGCTGCTCTTGGGAGTCGTATTGTCTCGGAAAAACCTGCGTCCGCTCTTCGCGGAAATGAGAAAACAACCCGGAACGTGGCTATTGTGGGGCACAATAGGATTCGGGTTATTCTATGCTCCCTTATGCTTCGCAGCCGCGTATTCGCCAGGCTGGCTGATTGCCGGCACATGGCAAGTTACGATTATCTCGGGCACTTTGCTTGCGCCGTTATTTTGGGAAACGATCTCAACTGACAAGGGACCCATGCAAGCCCGGGGGAAAATTCCCGTTAAAGGTCTAATCATGTCGCTCCTCATCCTGCTAGGGATAATTCTCATGCAGATCGAGCATGCCAAAAGCCTTTCCTTGGAAAGCCTATTGCTCGGCGTCATCCCTGTGCTGATCGCGTCGTTTGCCTATCCTTTGGGCAACCGGAAAATGATGGAGCTCTGCGAAGGACGGTTGGATACGTTTCAGAGGGTATTGGGCATGACGATGGCAAGTCTGCCTTTCTGGCTGGTCCTTTCCTTATATGGCTTGTCTACCGTAGGCTTGCCGAGCAGGGAGCAGAGCTTTCAAGCGTTGCTAGTCGCCCTTTTTTCCGGCGTCGTGGCCACCGTCCTCTTCTTCAAAGCAACGGATATGGTGCGGGGAAATATGCGGAAGTTGGCTTCGGTTGAAGCTACGCAGTCGATGGAAGTCCTGTTCGCCTTAGCCGGGGAGCTGCTGTTTTTGTCGATTCCCCTGCCTTCGCTTTTATCCTGGTGCGGGATGATTGTCGTTGTTCTCGGCATGATTTTGCATAGTTACGTGGCGAATAAACAAGAGGAATCCGTACAAAAAGCAGCTTGAATCTTAACCAGCCGCTCTCGGCGGTCCCGCACTCCAGACGGGAAAATAGCCGCGAGCGGCTGTGTTCATTCTCTAACTTCCCCCGCCATTATCCCGTTTAGGAGTGCCTTCCGGTTCCAAAAATGTACGATTAAACTTCTGTAACAGCTGTCCGAACGCGCTGCATTCTTCCTCAGACCAATGCTTCAGCAGCTCCGTAAACCGCGCCAAGCGCGCCTCCTTGTATTCGAGCAGCTCCCGGGCCCCAAGTTCGGTAATTTGCAGGGAATAAGCTCTTCCGTCGGACGGGTCAGGGATTCGGTAAACGTAGCCTTTAGCCTCAAGAGCCGCCGCCTGCCGGCTGACGGTAGAGATGTCCAGATGGAATTCATCCGCCAATGTTTTGACCCCGGCGGAGCCATGGGACGAGATTTGGTGCAGCAGCAGATAAGCGGAGCGGTCCAAATTTCCGAATCGTTTTTTATTCGTAATGGATGTCATCCGGCGAAACAAGATCGCCATCTCAAGTTCGATCGTTTCCAGCGAAGGTTCCTTCATGCTTTGTTCACCTCAGGTACAGCCTTATTTTCTATGATTATGGTAACATACGCACGGTCTCATTTGAAATTAAAGGCATCACTGCCGGCAAAATATATTGCGTGCCATCGTATATAGTTGTATAATACAATCAATCAATTAGTTTCATCATACAACTATATGCGATGTTTGGCTAAATCGGTCTGGAGGTGTCTTTAGATGAAAGCTCATGAAATCATGATTAGTCAGGTACACAAAGTAAAGGAAATCGATACGGTGCGCACCGTCATCGAAAAATTTATCCACCATCGGATCAGCGGGCTCCCCGTAGTGAACGAGCAGAATAAAATCGTCGCTTATATCAGCGACGGGGATATCATGCGTTACATCGGGAAACATAAAGATTGGATCGTCGATTCGCTCTATTTCGTAGCGGTGATCCAAGGCGACGAAGACGATTTCGAGGAAAGAACGAGGAAGCTGCTCGACTTGAATGTGATGGAAATTGCGGTGAAAAAAGTGATTACAGCCGCATGGGACGAAGAAGTCGAAGATATTGCCGCCGTTCTGGAAAAAAAACAAATCAAAAAATTGCCTGTGGAGCGAAACGGGATGTTAGTCGGCGTGATTAGCCGCGGGGATATCATCAGGCATTCTTTTAAATCGCTTTTATAAATCTCACGGTAAAGGAGAAACCGTACATGGCATCCGCGTCGCAATCCGCAGCTTCCAAGGCTGCTTCCCGGGAAGAAGGGGAAGCCGGTCTGCACCAACAGTCCCGTGCCGTATGGGCTGTTTTTTTCGCGTGTATCATCGCATTCATGGGACTCGGATTGGTCGATCCGATCCTGCCGGCGATCGCCAAAAAAATGAATGCGTCGCAAAGCCAAGTGACTCTTCTGTTCACCAGCTACAATGCCGTGATGGCCGTCGCCATGCTTATCACGGGTGCGATATCATCCCGGCTCGGAATGAAACGGACGCTGCTTGCCGGTATCGTCATCATTGCCTTGTTCTCGGCACTAGGAGGCTTTTCCAACCATATCGGCGCGCTTGTCGGCTTTCGGGGCGGTTGGGGACTCGGAAATGCGCTGTTTGTTGCAACGGCGCTGACCGCGATCGTCACTTTGTCGAAGGGCGGTACGGCACGAGCGATCATTTTATATGAAGCGGCGATCGGCCTCGGTATTTCGGTAGGGCCGCTGCTTGGCGGCTGGTTAGGGGCCATGTCGTGGCGAGCTCCGTTTTTCGGCGTTGCCTCGCTCATGGTGATCGCTTTTGTCGGCCTTATGATATCGATGCCAGCTTCGACCAGCCCGCGGAACGTAAAAGCGCAGACATCTTTACTCGAACCGTTCCGCGCGATGAAACACCGCTCTTTGGTCGTCTTCGGACTGACCGCCTGTTTATACAACTTCGGATTTTTTACGCTGCTCGCCTACTCGCCATTTGTGATGGATTTGGATGAGCACGGGCTAGGGCTTGTGTTTTTGGGCTGGGGCTTATTGCTGGCCGTGACATCGGTCTTCATGGCGCCCAAGCTTCAGATGAAGTTCGGCACCGTAAAGTCGATGTGCGCCATGCTCGTTTTATTTGCGCTGGTGCTCGCGGCAATGGGCATCTGGACCTCCACGCAGTGGGTGGTCATTGCCGCGGTGATTTTCGCCGGCGCTTTGCTTGGGAACAACAACACGCTCATTACGACCGCGGTAATGAACGCCGCGCCGGTGGAACGCTCGACGGCTTCCGCCGCCTACAGCTTTCTGCGATTCATCGGTGGCGCAGCGGCTCCGTACTTGGCAGGCAAACTGGCGGAGTGGTATAACCCGCATGTGCCTTTTCTTGTCGGTGCGGCGTTCGTGCTCGTGTCCGTATTGTTTATCGCGTTCAATCACAGCCATGTGAAGCATGTTGACGACGCCGGAACGGGGCACTAAACGACAAGTCCTTCCTCCTGCGCTTTCCTCACCGCGTCTTCCCGGTTATTCACGCCCAGCTTGGCATAAATCATCGTAGTGCAATTACGAACGGTACCTTCGGAAAGAAATATTTTTTCCGCAATCGCTTTTATGCGAAGCCCCTTCACTAGGGATGCCAGAATTCCCCGCTCACGCTCCGTCAACCCGTAAGGGCAAACGCGCCCTTGCAATTTACGCAGTCCATCCAGTTCTTCCTGCTGCACTTTCATCTCTTTGAAGAGGACATCTGCGATGGACTGGGTAATCAGCGTTTCCCCTTGGTGGACGACCCTTATCGCCTCCACTAACTCGATAGGGGAAACGGATTTCAACAAGTAACCGTTGGCGCCGTTCTTGAGCGTGTCGGTGGCCTGCGAAGCCTCTTCGATGGTTGTCACCATAATAACGCGTAAGGCGGGCCATCGTTCGCGTATTGCTCGAAGCGTACTCGGTCCGTCCAATACAGGCATTCGGACGTCCAGCAGCACCACATCGGGATTCACGTTTGGAATCATATCGAGCGCTTCCTGCCCGTTTCCGGCGAGCCCAACGACTTGCATATCCTGCTGTTGTTGTAAGATCAGCTGCAAGCTTTCTCTGATGATCGGCTGATCGTCAACAAGAAGTATGCGAATGCTTGCTGCTTGTGGCAGAACCGTCTGATGAGGCAGGCAGCAAATAACCGCTACGCCTCCTTCATCCAGACAATGAAGAGATAAATGTCCATCAAGGGCTTCAAGCCGCTCTTTCATCGATTGCAACCCGAATCCGAATTCAATATCCTTGTTCCCATTCCCGTTATCTTCAACCTGCATTCGGATTTGGGATTCTTCAAAGTACAATCCCACTTGTATAAGTGAAGCACCGCCGTGGCGCACGGCATTGGTCAACGCTTCCTGCAAGCAACGATACAGGGGCAGTTTCCGGGACCGACTTAATTCATACTCCTTGCCGTAGATGCGCAGCTTGACGATCACCCCGGTTGCCTGCTGAAATTGCTCGATCAATTCGCGGAACGAGGACTCCAAGGTCGTAAGTGATTCCCCGGTGGTTTGCGCCCAATTGTGAACGATCCCCCTGGTTTCATTCAAACCGCGACGCGCCATGTGAAGCAGGGTGTCCAGTCGATTCACTTCGGTATCGGGCAAGCGAGGTCGAAGCGTTTCCATGCCCATAATTAGCGATGTCATCGTGTGTCCGATCGTGTCGTGCAGCTCTCTGGATATCTTGTCTCTCTCCTCAAGCAGCGTTATTTGCTCCACTCGACTCGCATATTGCTCCAAAATTTGGTTCTGTTCCTTAATGATCAGGCTCTGCTTATGCGTACGGACCAACAATTGAAAGCCGAAGCCGAACCCATACATTCCCAGATGGTACAAGATGGCTTGAAAAGCGATACTATCGAAATCCAGACGAGCGGTATTCCATGCGAGAAAGGGGACAAGAAGAATCGTAGCAGGCCCCGTCCAACGGTATGTTCGTTCCGTGCTATGGAATCCCACGACAAAGGCGATGATCACAAACTGCCACTGCGTCGCTTCAAAATAGTAGTTTACAGCAATGTAAAGGCTCCCGCTCAGCGCAATCTCAGCAATCAAATAAGCGCTGGTGGAATACCGGAAAAACCAATAAGGAATAACAAACGCAAGAACCGAAACGAATAGCACCGCCATTACAGGGTACGGCAAACGGTCATGATATCGAACAAGCCCGATGACAATCGTGATCCACCACAAGAAGCGGATCGTGAAAATGATCCAATCGAACCATGCCCATCGGTTGGCCAATGTCAGCAGGATGAACACCTCATCTCCAGATTTAACTGTCAACCATTATAGCATGCGCCTCCACGAAGCGATATCACGAAGACGAATGACAATGTACAACTTCCCAAAATGACAGGTTCGACCTCATACTCAGCCTTATCGCTACAGCCTGGCGATATCCATCGCTTAAAAACGAAAGGTGAAGATGATGAATATGTCGGATACACGGAAATGGTTGGCCGCTCTACTCGCTTCTTGTTTGTTATTCCTATTGTGCATGCCACGTGCGAATGCGAACGAGGCTTCGCCGTTCTCCGCAGAAGTGTTGGAACAATTGATTGATCCTGTCATGAAGGAGGAAATGAACAAGCTTCATATTCCCGGCGCAGCGGTTGTCATTACACAAGGAGAACGCATCATGTATAGCAAAGGGTATGGCTTCGCCGATCTGGAACAACAAGTGCCCGTTAACCCGGCAAGCACGGTGTTTCGGCTAGGTTCCTTAACCAAATCCTTCACCGCTACGGCTGCTATGCAACTGGTCGAGGAGGGAAAGCTCTCGTTGCATGACGATATCAATGCAGCCCTGAAGGATTACCAGGTTAATGGAAAGTATGGACCGATTACACTCCATCACCTGCTCACGCATACGGCAGGTCTGGATGTAACCATGTATGAAAGAGATAATCGCCAAGGATTGATCCCGCAATGGTCGACGGATACGGTTCGGACGTATTTGGAGAGGCAGCCGCCGGTGTTTGCCCCGGGAAGTAAATTCCTATACAGCAATGCCGGGTCAGGACTTGTGGGAAGTGTGGTCGAACAAGTATCCGGACTTCCCTTGAATGATTACCTGCGGGAACGCTTGTTCCAGCCACTCGGCATGAGCAGCGCGAGCTTGAATCTCCCGCAGGATCGGACCAAGTTGGCCAAGAGCTATGCTTATACGGACAACGGTTATCAAGTGGTTCCTTATTCCGGAATTCATTTTCCCGGAGGAGGAGCCGTCAATATGACGCCGAATGACTTCGCCCCCTACATGATCGCACATTTGTCCAACGGCTCTTTCCACGGCCAGTCCTTGCTTAAACCGGAGACGGTCCGGATGATGCATGCGAAGCAATTCTCTTCTCATGAACGCATGTACGGGATTGGGTATGGTTTTTTTCGGTCGGAGACGGTGAATGGAGTTCCCTACTTGTGGGCGAATGGAGGAATTGACGGATTTAATTCGAAAATGGTGCTCATTCCTTCCCATTCGATCGGTATCTTCATTACCGCCAACACCGGAAATAGCGGAATGGAAATGCACGGGAAAGTCGTTCACGCTATATCCCAAACGATCGACTCGAAGGTAGCCCGCAAGCCACTTCCTCCCTTTGAAAGCTCAGGGAGTGCGATCAAGGAACTGGAAGGACGATACGAGCTGCACTTGGCAGCGGAGCATGGCTGGGCCAAGGGACTTCGCTTGCTGGGCAGCGTACCGTATACGGTTGAAGCAAAAGACGATCAAACCTTAGTGGTGACCGGCTTATTCCAGAACGACGGGCAACAGATGATCAGGAAAGAGTTTACCCAAATAGGTGAAAGGTTCTTCCAAGAAGTCGGCGGGGAGGAACAGCTGTACTTTCATAAAGAACAGGGGAGATGGACGCTGACAGGGCCGATGAACTTCTCCATCCCGCGCACGGCTTCGTTTGAGTCGGGATCTGTCTTGTTGGCTCTCTATGTGGTACCCGGCATTTTGTTCACGCTTATTCCGCTCCTATGGATCGTGAGGTACGCGATACGGCAATGGCGCAAGCAATCGCACAGCATCTCTGTAGTCATTCCAATCATCGCTCTCCTTCAGAGCATATTCTTCATTGTCCAATTCATCTATGGGAATGGAGAGATTCTATACGGATACTCGCAGTTCTATCAGGTAATCGTGGCTTCAATGCCTCTTATTTCGTCGGCCGCAGCTGTTTATTTCTTGATTCGAGTCTTTATTGCCAAGGAGCTTGACCGATGGAAGATCGTAAACGTTGGTATCGCCTTGCTTACGCTCCTTTATACGGCTTACTTGTTCTATTGGAACTTTCTTTCCGTACATTACTCTTAGGATTAGGAGGATACAACGATGTCCCTTAAACGAACGATTGTCTATTATCTGGGGATAACGCTTGGGATTACTTTCATTATGCAAGCGGTGATCGGGGCGGCTTACACCCCCTCAAATATCCTCTTGATGATGTGGGTGCCAGGCTTGGCTGCCGTGGTATTCACCTTGCTGGGCAAGGCGCCGCGGTCCGGAATGCTTGGCTTACGGTTTTGCCATCCCTATGATTTGATTATGGCAGCTGCCATCCCCGCCCTAACGTTTGTCATTACCATCGCAGGCTCGGCTCTATTATTCGAGGGCAGCATCAGATGGGGGGATTACAAGCTTATAGCTGTAACGGACAGCTTCACGCTGAATCTCCTCGTCACGATCCTCGTGGTCGTAGCTAAATCTTGCCTGTTCGCGCTTGGCGAAGAGTTGGGCTGGAGAGGGTATGCGCAAAGCCGGATGATCGCTTCTTTCGGTTCCGTGAAGGGGATTGTGATTCTGGGGATCGTATGGGGATACTGGCATCTCGGGGTTACCCTTACGGGAGCTACCTTTAAAAGCGCGCCGTTGCTAGGGGCACTTGTCTTGATGCCGCTAGCATGCATCGGCATGTCGTTCATGTTCGCATGGCTGACTCTGAAGTCAGGCTCCGTATGGCCTGCTGCTGTGGCTCATGGAATAACGAATATTCTCTTTGATTTCTCGTTCCTCTTAACCGATTATAAAGGAAGCTCGGCTCTGTACTATACTTGGATTATCGCGGTGATGTTACTTATGGGAGGCATCTTTATGTGCTTGATCCAAAGAATGCGGCCCCCGGTGACGAAAGGCACGAACAGAGCTGCCTGATCTCAATTAAGGAATATCTTCTTAGGCCCGAGCACGATCGAATAGACACTCGAACGTGCTCGGGCCTCTTCGGCGCTTATAGAGTTCCGCTCTCCAATTTGTGTTAAGGTTCAGCTGATCGGGTCGATTTCATCTCACACGCTCGTCGATCAATGGTCGAGGAGGAATGCCCCGTTAGATGTAGAATATTTCCAAAGTGGGGAGTGAGAAATCTTCCCGCCCATACGTTAACACGTGTTGAATCCTATAGGAACCGAGGACACGACTAATGAAGCTTCAATTACTATATAACGAATATCTGAATCTAAAATTCAACAGGGGCTTACCGTCCGTTCAAACGGACTCCTTTGAATACGGCCTTTGTGAAGACGATAGCGCGGAATTATTTTTTATCGGTCGGAAGAATGAGTCGTTTATCGAGTGGGCGGATGAATTGCAACCGCAAGATCCGAATTACATCGCAAACCCGGACTGGAAGCCTGTGCTCTCGGCTTTTTTTGAACATCTGGATGTCTATGATGAACTGATCCTCTATTATCTGTTGTTTACGATCAACAAGACGATGTCCATTGTCAAAATCAATCCGTACAATGCCATGAATGATTTTATGAAAAACTATTGTTTTTTTCAGTTAGCTCAATTGTCGGATGCTGCCAGCTTGAACGATGAACAGAGAAAGCAATTACGAGACTTTTTCTTCTTTTTCTACCTTTATACTCACCCGGTGAACGAGGAGACCCTCTACTCCTTTTCATTCCGCGGGCAAGATTTGGTTCATACGAAAACCAATATCCATATGGAGCATTATTTTACGGTATACCACGATTACTACAGCGAGCATCTCGACAAGTATCGAGATACATTATTCATCGCTCCCCATGAAATAAACGCCTGCAAACATCTCACGCTGGAGCTGTTAAGGGCAATCGAGGGAAAATCGCCCAAGCTGGCCATGCCTCCGGAAGAAGGACTGGAAGATGTATTACGGCTGATCAATGACGTTGATGATTTGATCCATAGCTACGCCGAAAATAAAACAACAGTATTCCGGATGATGGGAGACTTTCTCTCTGACCATCGCTCTAACCCTTATCGCGAGCATGGTTTCCGTACGCTGCTTCAGAATTATGTCTGTTATATCCTTTATTTTAAGTTTGATGAAATCAATAATTTGGTGGATTACTTTAAAAGCACTCCGTCATGGTGCGAAACAATTATCAATAAAATTTTTACGGATGCCATCTTTATTCAGAAGATTATGAGGCAGAACCGTATAGATATTACCGAGTATGGGAATGTAGTCGAATTCTTCGACGAGGAGGCCCGAAGGATCTATCTGTAATCAGTTTAACGGGGTTATCGGCGAAAAATGCGAAAGGAGCCTGCCACGGCAGCTCCTTCACAGCATGTTAACCCATCATATGAAGAATGGCTTTGTTTACACATGCTCTAGCTAAATCCACAGCTGTCTTCCCGTCTCGGTCTGTAGCATGAATGTCCGCGCCATATTCTAACAGCATTTCAATCGCGGCGACATTTTCTCTCCTAATCGCTCGATGCAAGGCGGTTTGTTTACAATCATTTCTACATTCAAGATTAGCTCCGTGATCGAGCAGGAATTTAATCCCCACAATGTTATTGAAATCCGCAAAGCTATGTAGAGGAGGGAATGGCTTCTTTTCCTGGTTCACCTCACAGCCCAATCTTAAAATATCTTCCAGCAGGGCTTCGTCTCTACAATGAAGAGCAATCCCGAAGCCCTTTTTATTGACCTCTTTTTGATAAACATCCGGAAATTCCAGACGAATATAATTCACAATATCGCTTGAGTGTTTAAAAGCAATTTCTAGAGGGCTTTGAGTCAGAGAACGTTTTCCCACGTTTGCCCCCTTCTCGGCCAATAGTCTAAATGCCTCCAAATTATTGTGTTTACTGCAAAACTGCAATGCAGTGCCGCTATATTTAAGAACTTTGTCTAAATCGGATTTGCTCGCGTGGGTGACCAGCTCTTTAATTTTCTCCATGTCATTCATATAGCACGCGAATACCAATGTATTCTTAATTTTCTCCGCCTTCAACGATTGCTGTAAGATTTCTTTTCTTTCCTCTTCCTCTGGTTCCAAACCATACCTCTGGTAAATGATTAACTCAAAGGCATCCGTATCAAAAAGCTCAGGATTCGTATCGTTCACAAGGCCATGCTCAACTAATTTGCCAGCGTCGACTTTGATACAAAGAATGCCTTTTCCCAGCATGAGTTCCACAATTTCGTTCCTATATTTATCAAAAAGAGCAACAGTGGTGTGACCATCGTAGGAAACTTCGTTTTCGAAAATGGGAAAATATCCGCTCGTAAACGAATTCTCCGTGCCTAAAATTAAGTAGATATACGTTTTTTCACTTAGCATAGGTTCATTGATAATCGCGTCTACTAAATCAGCAAGGTTGTTCATCTGTTTAGGCCTCCATGTCTTTTCACGATTTCCCTACCTCCCGCGCAAATTTAAGCATTTTGGGAGTGTTCCGAGCAGGAGAACTTCCATTCACGCTGATAGATATATTGCTCGCCCCACTCGCCCAACTGGTCTAATATGGATTTCAACGAAAATCCTAATTCGCTCAGTTCATAGACCACTTTCGGCGGCACTTCATTATATACCGTTCTAATGATGATGCCGTCTTCCTCCAGCTCCCGAAGCTGCTGAGTCAACATTTTTTGCGTAATCTCGGGAATGGCCTTTTTTAATTCGCTCGTTCTCTTCGGCCCGGGGCCGCAGTTTAAATGACATAAAATCAGCAGTTTCCATTTTCCCCCTAAAACCTCCAATGTCGCTTCTGCGGGGATGTTAAACGTCCGTGTTGCCTGCCTTTCCATGGGATAACCATCCTCTCGTCGGTTCTTAGGTATAGTTACTTTTCGGTACCTATATTACTTTTTGGTGCTTATAGAACATAAAAGTGCGTTCTTCCCTTTTTTTCCTGCATAAGAGATAATTTCATCGTACCTCATTCGAAGTAAAAAGTTGAGAGATGGAAGGTGAACTCGATGAAAATCTTGACCGTTGTATCGCACCCCAGGTTGAATTCCTTAACCTTTTCTGTTGCAGACAGGTTTCTGCAGGGACTTGCTGAGGCGGGCCACGAAACGGAGATGCTGGATCTGCACCGCAGCGGCTTTAATCCCGTGTTGTGGGAAGCAGATGAACCGGATTGGTCGTCCGATCGCAAGATCTATTCGCCTGAGGTTGAGGCCGAGATGGAACGAATGAAGAAATACGATGCTCTCGCCTATATTTTCCCGATCTGGTGGTTCAATCTGCCTGCAATGCTCAAGGGATATATCGACCGGGTGTGGAACAATGGCTTTGCGTACGGCTCCAATAAATTACATCATAAAAAAGTACTGTGGCTTGGTCTGGCAGCGGCTCCGAAAGAACTCTTTGAGAAGAGACAATACGATAAGATGCTCTCTCAACATCTGAACATCGGAATCGCCGATTACTGCGGGATCTCTAATAGCAAGGTTGAGATTTTTTACGACACCTTGGATTCGAGGCCGGAAATTTTTGAGAATCTCCTGATGCGAGCTTACCATCTGGGGCTCTATTATGACAACGATGCGGGGGTGTGACTTGCGTTTTTTCATGCACGCGCAGCGAAATCTGTGGTTTGCTCGAAAACAAAAGGACACAGTCCGTTTCACGGGCGTGTCCTCAAGCTGCCAAGTTTTTAAAGAGCTTGTTTGAATAATTATCTTAATTTTTGCAATATCGAGCATACGAAAAGCAAAAGATCGCCCTACCCGGTTAACTGGCCAGGTGGTTGGCGATCTTCTATAGTCGAATCTTCGACGAGGAAGCTCGAAGGATCTATCTGTAATCCAAAGCACTTTCCCACGTCCAATTTTCCGCCGTCACTTGCCGTCAGTTATCCCATAGTTTGCCGCGCTGTATAGTTTCATTTCGGGCTACTCTAACCCATTCCCGCTGCTCTGACACAGTCAGCAAAAGCAGCAAACGCTTTGCTGCGGAACTGCTCTTTTCGAGAAACCAACCGCGTTGTCAGGAACCGGTATGGTTCCGGTACCGTATGGATACGAAGCCGTTCATCATCTGTATCCACGACAGCTTCGGTTAGAAAAGTGTATCCGATCCCAGCTCGCACGCAATTCAGCATCGTATCTAACGTGCTCACCTCGATCAGGTTCTTAGACAATATCCCCTCGTCTTGAAGCCAGTCTTCATTAGCCGCCCGCAATGGACATCCCTTCGGAAATACGACCCAGGTCGCATTCGCTATTTCCAGAGGGGAGAAACCTTCCTTTCTAAGAGCTGACGCTAACAAGAAAACCTCTTCCTGAATCTCATAGGCAACTTGCAGTGGAGAAATATCATACTGGCCTGTGAGGAAGGCGCCGTCCAGCCGGCGGTCCAGCACCATTTCGTAATTTTGCGACGACGTTCCGTTGATCAGGGATAAAGAAACTTCGGGATATTTACGCTGAAACTCGGACAATGCATGAATAAAAAAAGCAGACGAAGCGATGGTCTCCACTACGCCGATCCTAAGCGGTCCGCACGGATGATCAGGCTCTTTGACGGCCACGGCCGCTTCCTCGACCATATTTAAAATGTCTGAAGCGTATTGGCAGAACAGGAGCCCTTTCTCGGTTGGCACTACCCCTTTCAGACTTCTGTGAAAAAGCTGCGTGCCAAGCTCCTCCTCCAACTTACGAATCCTTGCAGTGACGTTTGACTGCACGTAATCGAGCTTCTTAGCCGCCCCGGTGATGCTGCCTTCCTTCATAATGGCCAGCACCATTCGCAGATCGGTTAACTCCATCGCGACTACCTCTTCCTCTAAACCATCATTTTTTTTGATGATATTATCTATATCAATCATTTTACTATATGGGATTAGTGAATTACAATCAGTTTAAGAAAGCAATCCATATCCTGGGCAACTATCTGTGCTGCCTTGGTAACCTTGAAGGAGGAGTTCAAAATGGGCAGCTATCCTAAGCTGTTTTCCGCTTTTGAATTAGGTTCTTTGACATTGCCGAATCGTGCTGTACTATCGCCGATGACCCGGACAAGTGCGGACCCGTCCGGACAAGCGAATGAACGTATGGCCCGTTACTATTCCCGTTTTGCGAAAGGCGGGTTCGGTCTTATCATCACGGAAGGCATCTATCCCGATGCGACGAACAGCCAGGCTTATGAGAACCAACCTGGAATCGCCAATGAGGCGCAAGCGGAGTCGTGGAGACCGGTTGTTCATGCAGTGCAGCAAGCCGGGGGAAAAATTGTCGCTCAGTTGATGCATGCAGGGGCACTTGTTCAAAATAACACATTTACGCCAATCGCTCCGTCCGCGGTGAAGCCTGTTGGAGCCATGCTGCAAGAGCACGGTGGGAGCGGAGAATTTGTTGTCCCGAAGGCGATGACCCTCAAAGAGATCCACGGTGCAGTCGAAAGCTTCGCACAAGCGGCTATTCGTGCGAAACAAGTCGGATTTGACGGCGTTGAAGTCCATGCTGCAAACGGGTACCTTCTCGATCAATTTATCACGGACTATACGAATCTAAGAACAGATGCTTACGGCGGTTCTATGGAGCGGCGAGTCCGCATCCTCGTAGAAGTATTGGAAGCTATCCGTGCTCTCGTTGGCCCCGATTATCTGGTTGGCGTTCGCATCTCGCAAGGGAAAGTGAATGATTTTCACCACAAATGGGCCAATGGCATGGAGGATGCCAGGGTTATTTTCGAACAATTGGCAACGGCATCCCCAAGCTACATCCATACTACGGAATATAAAGCATTTGCACCGGCATTTGCGGAAAGCGGACCCACCCTTGCCGAGTTGGCCAAACGATTCAGCGGCCTGCCAGTCATCGCCAATGGCAAGCTGGGGGAACCTAAACAAGCAGAAGATCTGCTGAGGAAAGGCGACGCCGATCTAGTCGCAATCGGAACGAGCGCTCTCGTTAATCCGGACTGGATCAACAAAGTTCGGAAAGGTAAAGCATTGAATCCTTTCGACCATCATTTTCTGCACCCTATCGCAACACTCAGGGAAGAAGAACTCGTCGTTGACACCTTCTGAACATCCAGCAGCCCCATTCGGCTACAACAAATCCAGCACCTGGACGGCGCTGGATTATTTTTTCTTATCAGGCTCTTAAAGCAGCCAAATGGCTCAGGAATGACGTCACAACAATGTATTTTTCAGCAAGTTCTATCGCATCCATCTTCATGTCACAGCCTTTATGAATCGGCTTAATAAACATGCTCGGTAAACCATCGATCGCTTGCTTATTTAGTTGAAATCTTAAGTACCCTTTATATAGCTTGAAAATATATGGTCATTAGACAATTCTTCGGGGGGTTTACCTTGCCCCTCCCCTAAAACCCCTCCTAATGTAAAACCCCCATTCTGATTTTTGTAATACACATAGATTACACTCGGCTCGTTTTTATAAATCGCTTCAATATAATAATCATTTGTTTTAAAGTCATACTCACCTGAAAGTTGCTGTATTTCTTCTTCTGATAAATGTTCGTCAATATTTAAAGAATAAAGAAATTCTTTTTTGATCTTTTCTTTTTCGTTTGTATCCCCTGACTGACTTCCTATTTTCCCTATTTCATCAAAGGTAAGAGAATTGATCATCAACCCACTTACAATCACTAACCCCAAAAGACTGAATAATAAATACTTCCTTTTATTCATCATAACACCCCTTTCGGTTGTTAATTAATTGGAATAATGATCTTATCATCAAACGTAACAGTTGAAACTTTATATTTAAACTAGCAATATCGAAAATATCCATTTTAGGTTCACTAAAACTACCCACATATAAGTTTCCTTTGTTATCTCTATTAAATTAATTACACTTTCTGTCTCACTCTATCAAGAGAAGGACACCCTTGCTCTTGCCGAACGGTGGGAGAGCCAGCCCCCGTTCGTGCTTAGTATCACCAAACAAAAAATGACATCATGTATCCACCTTCTCTGAAGAAGAGCAGACCATGATGTCATTTATCTTCAATTTTTAGCTTCCTTACTTCGCTTTTCCTTGAGCAATCTATACATCTCCAGGCTATCCTTCAAATGTCCGGCTTCGTCTGTGGTCAGTTCTTCCGGTTCCCCGTTAATAATCAGTCGGTTTATCTTTTTCTTGTCCCCGGGTTCATTCAAACTTCCTACCAAAAGCCAATCAATCGACACGCCATACAATTGCGCAAGCTTCTGCAGCACTTCGTTATCGGGTTGCGATCTATCATTTTCATACTTGGATATTGTTGTAAAGTCGATCCCGATTTTTTGGGCTACTTGCTCCTGTGTCATCTGCTTTCGATTTCTAGATTGTTTTAACCGCTCTCCGAAAGTCATCGGCCCCACCTCTGAGTTCAAGTATACGAAACTTGAACTTTCTTCAAAATGAATTTGACGAAAATTCAATTATTATTTATAATATTGAAGTATCATCAAGTTTCGCATGCAATAAAAAACTGTATTGGAGATGGTACTATGATTTATCTTGTCTGGTTTGGAATCATGGGTCTCATTTCACTTGTTCTTGTTATGATATTTCATACCCGAAAAAAGCCCCATTTTAAAATCATATGGCTACTTCCCGACGAATCAATCCATGAAACAACGGTGCAGAGTATTGACGAAATTATACCTTTACTACACTCCGTGCAAAGAATCAGTATACATAACCTTTCATATCGCTACAGGGAATCCGAGCTCATGATTGATGAAGATGGTTTTAGTCTGGCGGTATCGCTTAAGTGATGCCGCTTTTTCACTATAGCAGCGTTTTCGCCTAACTCGATTTCACTAATAGCTCGTGAATCCAGAATAAACTCTCCCCCACCAATTTATCATACGAACCCATAATTGAACAGGCGATGAGCACTTCTACTTGGTGTGTCTAAGAGGTCGCTAAAATGATATACTGATAATGAACGGAGTTGATTGTTGATGGCTGAACTGCTTGATCCTCGAAATGACTTTCTTTTTAAGCGGATTTTCGGCAGTGAAGAAAATCGCGATGTCTTGCTGGCTTTCCTCAACAGAACGTTTATCGAAGTTGGAAAGCCGCCGCTGACAGAAATTGTTCTTCTTAATCCTTACACTGAAAAAGATGCACCTCGGGATAAGCAGTCCATTCTGGATATTCGGGGCAAAACGTCAGAAGGCGAACTGATCAATGTAGAAATGCAGTTGTTCAATAAGTACGATACCGAGAAGCGAACGCTGTTTTATTGGAGTAAGCTTTATAGTGGACAATTGCAAGAAGGGCAATCCTACAAGATGCTGAAAAAATGTGTTGCCATCAACATTCTCAATTATTCTTTCCTGCCCAACCAGCAATATCATAGTGTATTCCATCTTCGGGAAGAGCGCAGTGGCATTCCGCTGGTTGATGATATTGAATTACACTTTCTAGAGTTGCCAAAACTAGACGACCATGCCGTTCCCGTAGAAAGCGGAGGTCTGGTGAACTGGCTGCTATTTCTGAAGGGTGCCGATAAATCAAATTGGGAGGTGCTGACGATGAACGAGCCTGTATTGAAGAAAGCCATGGATACATTGGAGTTTCTTAGTCAGGATGCGGAAGCCCGCCGATTGTATGAGGATAGACAAAAGTTCCTTCACGACGAGGCTTCCATGATCGAAGGAGCATTGGCCGAAGGAGAAGCCCGCGGCGAGCGAAAGAAGGCTCTTGAAATGGCTAAAGAGCTTCTGGCACATGGTGTGGATATTTCCGTTATTGCTAAAGCTTCGGGACTGCCTGAGTCTGAAATACTGGCTATAAAGGAAAGAAATTAAATACTGAGTGCGAAGAGAGCCATCAATAAATTGATGGCTCATTTTTATCCCCTCTATTCCGAAAGAGGTGTCTCTTGTATATCGGTGACAGATAAAGGCACTTAAAACCCGTCGTGGTGATGAGTGAAATACTTTATGCTGTAGAAGCTGAAGGCTTATTATCCCTTCTAGCATCTATTAAAACTATATCCTTGTTACCTATTAAGCTTAATTCATTAAGTACTGCAATTACTTTTCTATATTCCTTTTCGGAAAAATACAAAATGACTTTTATTGATTTTTTGGTATTATTGGCCAACTCGTATATCTCGACTTGCTTTTCTAGGTTCTTTTTTAATTTGGTGTTACTCGCCAGCTTAAACTCAATAAGAGTTTTATCCTTATCACCACGAGAAATCTTAAAATCAACTGGCCCTCTGCCATTATTTACTTCTCGATTTACATCAGAAGAACTGGCAAACCAAGTGAGTCTGTATAATATTTGCAAATCATTTTACTTCTGAATAGGAACGCCATTAGAATAGAATATCTTGTAACCGTCCTTGTTTTCGATAACATCCTTAAGAAAGATAAGTCTTTGGTGGGCTTCCTCATATGTATCACCAGAATAATCATAAAAGTTTGTACTGGAACTCAGAAGCTTTACCATCTCGCCAAATTGCTTTACATATTTGTTTATGGAAAATAACACCTTGTCTATACTTGTTTTTTCTGCTATATCCCCACGATCTTCCTTATATTTTATATAGTAGTCAATGATTTCAGGATACTCTTTTATTGTTTTAGAAAGCGCCTCCTGTTTGTCTCTTTGGGTAGGTTTTTCAGGAATCTTACTATAAAAATAATTATTAATCTGATCTCTCAGTTCAACATTAGAAATCGCAGGGGGGATCTCAGCAAATCTATTCAGAAGGTCGACTCTACTTATCCATGTTTCATCTTTTGTAAGTATGTCTTTTGGAGTTAGAAGCACATAATCATTATTAAGAAATGGTAAAATGAAGCGATCAGTCTCCCAAACTTCTCTTTCATAATTAAATCGAACACCTCTAACCGCGACTTCTTTTAAATACTTTTCATCTATATGTTCTTTAGCAAGCGCCTCAGTGTAATTTAACAAATACTCATGTATTAAATTTGTCGTAAAATCGCTTATGTTGTCTTTACCGACTCTCTCTTTTATTAGACATAACTTTTCTAAATGCGTCCCTTTCGTCACCTTTTCATTTCCAAAATCACTAAATATATTTTGGAGATTTTCATGTAGAGAAATGGCAAACTCTTTTCCTAGTCCACTTCCCCCATTACCATCCTCACAAAAGCCGAACCAGTTTTGTTTGACTTCAGGAAATTGATACCAAGCCTTTAAAAGACCATCTGTTATTTTAATGCTATTTGATTTTTCTTTAAGAAAATATAAATATTTGAGTATATTATTGTGTAACTGTTTGTACTCTTCTTTTTTGCTGTTAAAGAGAAGAAATGGATCGATAAACAAAGGTAAATCATTAATAAGTGAAATATCAAACGCTCCATACTGCTCAATGATTTGCGCGCTCACCTCAAAAAAATCACTAAAATATACCTTCACCTTATTCACTCCCCTTTTGTTATTTTCAACATGTCATCCAATTCATTGTGAACAAAATGTACTATTCTTATGCCTTATATTATATCATATTTTGGAAAATAATGGGGCAATTTATCGAATTTTGCTCACACACCAAAAACCTAGACTAAAAGTCTTAGAGGCTATTATTGACATTAATTCCCATAACCATTAATAATCCCCGAAGTCATTTCCAATAAATTTTTCACCGTTAATTATGATGCGGTTCTCCGCGCTAGCCGTAACAACAGTAAGAGCTAGGCTATCGTTCAGATAACCTAGCTTATCCTGAATTTCGAAAGTAACATCGTTTAAATAATGAAAAAAGGGCTCAAATCTTTGGTAGAATGGTGTTTGTCCAGAACAACATCGCCCAAAGAAAGGAGCACCTTTTAGGTGAAGTCTACCACAGCCATCCACAAAATCAAGTCCGAATTTTCCCTGCAAAACGCGACCAACTTTGGTGGCGTCAATATCTTTCTGGCCTTTCTCGTAAAAATCAAACTTTCTGAAGCGATGCGCAACCTCTCCGGCGGCAAAGCACGCAACACAATTTTTCCGATTCACCGCATCTTGCTTTACTTCATCGTCGGCTGGATGCTCGGATGCGAACGCATTTTTCATTTTCGTCGTCGTTTGCAACGTGATGCATTGCTCCAGCGGTTTTTCGGCGGTCGCTGTCCGCATCACAGCTTATTGTACAAGGAATTGATCCGGCTGGGGCGTTCTAGCCCCAAACTGGTTCACGAACTGCGGAAACTGAACCATGAGGTCATCCGGCCCTGCTTGCCTGCCAACCTCATTCTCGATTTGGATTCCACCGTGGAGACTGTGTATGGCGATCAATCCGGTGCGGCTAAAGGGACGAACCCGCACAAGCCCGGGCGCAAAAGCTATCATCCGCTACTGGCCTTCGAAGGACAAACCCGGCTCAACCTGAATACGGTTCTCCGACCGGGAAATACCCACTCTTCCACCGACGCTGTCGGCTTCCTGCAACAAACCTTTGACCTGCTTGGCGAGCGCCAGGTGAAATACGCCCGGGTCAACAAAGGTTTCGGGGGCGAGGATTTCTACGGCTTGTGGGAGCGAAAGAATATTGGCTATGTCGGCAAGCTGAAGTGGACCCAGCGACTGGCCAAGGAAGTTCAGGCCTGCCGTTATTGGACGCGCTATGTCGACGAGGACTGGATCATCGAAGGCATTTCTTTGATCTACAAAGCGACGTCTTGGAACAAGGCGCGCCGGGTGGCGGTTATCCGCAAGGCACAAGTGTTCGACGACGGCCAAGGCCGGATTGTGTTCGATACCGACTGGCAGTACGAAGCGATCGTGACCAATCTGGAATGGGAAGCGATCGATTTATGGCGCTTCTACAATCAACGCTGCTGTATGGAAAATTCCATCAAGGAAGCCAAGAATGGCTTCTCCATCAACCGCATCGCGACGGGAGATTTTAAAGCCAACGAGCTGGACTTGGCGATTAAGCTCCTCGCCTACAATTTGTTCGAGCGCTTCAAACGCGACTGTTGCGAACCCGTGCATCTAGGCTACACGATTGCAAGGTTCCGGTTCGAGTTCTTTCATTGCGCGGCGATGCTCGTTCGACACAGTCGATCTGTCGTGCTCAAGCTGATGAAGGAATTCGCCGGCCGCCATGCCTGGAAACGAATCGAAGCGAAAGTAGCCTTGCTGGAATGAAGCTCTCCAAAATTTCACATGGAAAATGAAATCGCCCCTTCATTAGGGAGGAGGGAAGACCGGTCGCTGGGCTCCATACCCTCTTGCCAACATGAATAATTCCCACATTTTTACGTTTTCAATTCGCTGGTTGCACCTTATTACCTTGATCTTGTGGGCTTTCGAAATTCAGGATCATATTTTGTATCAAAATGACGTTTGCAGGCCCAACAACTTGACTCCCCTCAGTCCAGTCCTCTCTTATCTAACCAGTCAATCCAATGTTCAAAAGTCTGAGCCTTTGTTGGGATAGCCATGGTTGAGTTGTCCTTGGAAGTTTCGATTTTCCGCGTTTTACTTCATCTGATATGTCTTCTAAACACTATAGTAGGTATATTTATCCAAACATGGTATAATGATTGTGTGACTTTTTAACTACAATCAAAGGGTGGCTACCGCATCATGATATTGAAATGTCTTGACAGCTTACGTAGCATAAAAGACGTTCATGAATGGTTAAACAGGTGTGCTTCGATTTTTAAGACGCTTGACCATAATGAGCAAATAATAGTTGACCTCAGCAATTTACAATGGGTCTCTCCTGTCGGGAATGCCTCATTAGTCTGCTCACTTCATAAGCTCAACACCCGATATAACTTAAAAGTAAACATTCCTGAAAACGATAGAGATGAGAAAGTTATAGGCTATATGGAGCGCATGGATTTTTTTAAGGTATGTCCTACAATAATAAAAACAGCCTTTGATGATAAAAGAGACATGTCATATTTTTACAATAGAACCCGACATGACCAAACTAACGGTTTATTTGAGCTGCGAGTAGCAAAAGAATATGACGAAATTGGTTCTTTACAATCTTCTGTAAGAGAGATTATGAAGGGCAAGCTTGAACCTAACCGTATTTCAGATATTGCAAGAATTGTCGGCGAACTAGCAGGTAATTCTATAGAACACGGAGGCACAGCTTGTTTTCCTTGTGTTCAGTATTATCCACATCTCAAGAAAGTAGAGATAGCTATTTGTGATTATGGAAAAGGTATTGTAAAAAGCCTGCAAAGGTTTGTACCACATAAAAATTTGCATGAAGTTGTTGAAAAAGCAATTATTACAGAAGCAACCAGTATTGAGGAAGAAGACAGAGGTAGAGGGCTAATAGATGTAAAAAATAGAGCTTTTGGATGGTCTGAAGTCGCTGAGTTCTATGTACGTACCCATGATAGTGCCTATAAAGTTCTTCCGAATAAAGTTACCCTTATAGAAAAGGGCGAATATTTCTATGGAACACATTATTATATTGTTATTAACGCTTCTTAGAATATGACTTGACATAAGGATTCGACGTAAGATAATATAACTTTAGGTTTCAATTTCAGATTTGAAAACAAATAGAAATGGTGAATGCTATGCGTCTTATCACTTTGCTACGAGAAAAAAAGGATTTTATTGACTTAGTCGGTAGAAGACCGACAATTCCAGTAAAAGAATATGTAATCGAGCTAATTGCTGAGGCACCTAGCGGGACAATTTTTTACTATGACATGTCTGAAGTACGTGAAGTAAATGGGTCAGGCATACATGAAGTTATCATAAAACCTATGGAGTGGCTGTACGAAAACTATAAAACCCATAATAAATTTCTAGTGTTAAAAAACCTTAGTGAGGAATTTGACCATTTCTACAATATTCTTCTTACTTGTAATGAAGAAAAAGCATCGGTAATTACTGAGTCAAATGGAAATCATATACCGATTGGTGCACGAGTTGGTGATGCTCTTCGTGAAGTATTGGGTATTGTTTATGAACGCAAGATGGTTTCAGCACGAGAAATATCAGATATTCTGGAGAAAAAACACACTTTAATATCTACACATTTAACAAAATTATACGAAATGCGTCTGGTGAACCGTCAAGAAGATCCTCTTTTAGAAGGTGGAAGACAGTTTACTTACAGTAGCTTGTTTTAGCTTAGGAGGTATATACCTCCTTTTTTAAAAATTAGGTTTCAATTAAACAATTGAAACCTATGAATATAATTGGTTTTCAATTTTATATTTGAAATCAAATCTGGAAAGGAACGATAAACATGCCTATAAAAAGACATCGGATTACCTCTTGCAGAGATCCTAACAAGTGATTCTGAGCAACTACAATTTCTTTGCACATAAAATTGGGTTTATGAAACTTCGATTGATATCGTGTTTTCTCCCTTCAGTATAATGTTATCAACACAATATTTCTTTTCATTAAGGAAAAGTATTGTTCCTGTTGAAATCAATTTCCGCCCAATAAGCAAATCATCAAGAACAAACTGACCCAAAAAGGATCTATTACTGAAAACGTCAACCTTTTGCAATGTATCTTCTCCTTTAGCTCAAAAAAAATTTAACGAGGTGTCTAAATGGAATCGAACAAACTTTTAGAGAATTTGACTTACTTCAAGCAGTTTATTACTAAAACAGGTGTTAGAGAAAAGCTTAGTTACTTAAAAATTTTCCCCGAATTCGAAGCCTTCTATACACAAATCAAAATTGAAAGCAGCGAGGAACGTCCCGCTTGGGTAACTACTTGTTTAACTTTAGTAAAAGGTATTGAAGAAAACCTCCTGTCTAAACAAAATATTGATGAGATTCTCTTTAGACTAATTGAAGATAATTTATTAAACTCTTTTCTTTATAAAATAGACTCTCATAACATTTCATTACATGATATTGACGCGGCTCCAGCTATCCTCAAAGCCTGGGGGGCACCAAGTGAAAATGAACTTCTTAACAACGTCGTATCACAAGAAAGTTCTATGAAATATAAAATTTGTGGATTTAGAATTTCAACTGATCGGACTAACATACGTTTGCTCCTACTAGATGAAGGCTATGTCAAACATCAGCCTAAAAATCAAGATGCTTCTCATGTTGTCTACCCTACCTTAATTGAATTTGATTTCGAAAAAAATCTAACACATATTCGTATTAAGGATATAGAAAATATTTCAAGCGATATTGAAGAGGTTAGAACAGTAAAAGGTCGAGTTTCCAACTTGCTAGAGTTCATTTCAAAACTGTCGCCTTCGATTAAGTTATCTGAATTCACTAATTTTAGAGAATCCTTATTCCTTATCGAAGAGTCTTTATTAGTAGAAAAAAGAGACCAAGCGGAGCAACTTGTTAAGAATTTTAATAATAATATTCAGGATTTTACTGAATTAGTCATTAAAACTTTTAATCCTCCTGCTTCACAAGATGTGCTTTCACCTATTGAATATATCTCTTCTGCTGTTTTATCTATAGTTTCAACTACTATTAAAAACAGTGAGCTAGGAGACATCGTCGGAATACGATTCAGAAATCATAGAGATGATAGCGATTATAAATATGCTGAAATTCATATTGTGGATAGAGATTTTAAGTGCATATCCTCAAATGAACTGTACTGGATAAACCTCCCTGTTCTTAAATCAGAACGCAAGGTTGAACATTTAAAGATCGGAAAGTCATTTGAGAGCGGATTTGCAATCTTCACTTTAGATTTTTCACTAGATACAGCTAACATAAGGTTATTAAAAAGAAGCTCTCACCCAGATGAGGAAATACAAAGACAACCATCTGATCAAAAATATCTTGATGTGGTGGAATTTATATATCCTTTTATGAAGCTGAAAAAATAACATTGGAGGAGCTCACTATTCTACTATGACAAACTACGCTATTGATAAAGTTCTTGGTAAAAAATTTAATATTGAGGAATGGTCTAAAAACTGCCAAAACCGATCAATTGGAGAATGCCCCATTTGCGATGAAGATGTCTTTATAAAAGCGGATAAATCACCTAACCGAAGTACTCATTTCTCTCATTATCCAAACTCTAAATGCCCTACAATAAAGGGGAACAGGAGGCCATTTGTTGATTTGGCTCCCTCCGAAATTGATGAGGAAAATGCAATACAAATTAAAAGTTATGTGATTGAGAACTTATATGCAATTTATTTGAAATGCAATTCTTTGGCAGATGGAATAAAATTTAATGTTTTTAGGGATTTAATTATAACATTCAATCAAAAGAATATATGGAATTATAAAGGTCTGACACTAAAATATATTCCCTATATTTTGTTAACTTGTCGAGATAAATTTCCAAAAAATGAATCTGGGTTTAGAAAAGATGACTTTTACTTTGTTTTCGAACCAAATATGAGATATGGAGACGACTTATGGAACAAACCACATAAAGTAAAACAAAAGATATGGAAGGTTTTACTAAGTAACGGTAATTTTGAAGAATATGAGATTCTTGATGAATGGATTATCGAACCAGAATGGTTTAAAACCACTAGAGACAGAATTCAAGATACAATTAAGTGAGGCTATAATTTATATGCAATGTTTTATATAAAATTTAAAGGTTTATTGTAGATCTATGTATAATATTGTAAAATAAAGTTGTTTGATGTTACATTTACTCCTTAACCGCATCTATAAAATTAATGGTGCATAAACACTAGCACGGGGGGTTTATATGAAAAAACATATTTCTGACCTTCTTAACCGTCCAAGAACTGGACATTCTCACTTAGAATTCGTGGATATTAATGTCTTAAATGACCAAGCATTATTTATTGACCCTTGTTTAATAGAGACTCAACGAGGTCCTTGGTACAATAATGCAACTAAATTGTTGGATAATTTCTTTAATAAATTTTATGAGGCGTACCGTAACAATGATAAACACAAAAAATTAGAATTACTATCCTGTGCAAGAGAAATTAACTATACAAAGTTGGGTTATGGAAAAGGAGATAATGGACACGGAAATACAGCAGAAGGTCTACTAGAAACTTTTAAAAATCTCGAAAGAATGACTTCTAATATATCAACTATTACAAAAGCAATGGACTTACCTGTTATGATTTCAGGCTTCAATGAAGATGGACTTTCAGATATGATAACAAATATTTTACATCTTCAATTGAATCAGTTTACATTAGAACAATTAGCTGTTACTAATGTGGAGCCCAATTCTGAAGACACATTTAATACTTGGGATATAGCCTCATCAACTTGGAAAAAAGTAACTTTACCCTGCTATCGTTATGAAAATAATAAGATTCTCCTAACTCCAAAATATATTGTTAGAAAAAAGTATCTTTTTGGTGCAAATCAATTTTTAATGCGTGTAATTCTAGAAAGGGCTAAGAAAGAAACCGCTTACACTAATTCCAAAGGGAAAACTCGTTATCGGACCACCAAGAAAGAGCTCAAACTAGCAATACCAAAAGAAGATAATAATTGGAGATATACATATGTTACTGAGAAAACAGAAAATGACCAGTCTTTCTTAAAAGACTATCATGATGCTATCCCTAGCTTGTACAGTAATAAAGCAATGACTGATGCTGAATTAGACAAATTTATTTACTAGTCATAACTACTAGTTACTGGCGACTTTTGCCTTGTCAACTCTCACTTTTATATTAATATTATTGTCTTTAAAAGTAAGCTTCAAATAGCCCACACCTAGACGAAGGATGTGAGCTATTTGAAGCTTGCAATATTAGAAACATACGATAAATGCGGCTTTACTGTTCCCTAACCAGCTACACACAGTACTCCAAAGTTGTCCATGATTTATTTACCATCTTGAGATGTAGCATTGAAGATTCAATCTTCAACTCGGTTCTCCGCTTTACCACTATTTGTGATACGGTTCACCGTTCATAATCTTAAATGCGCAATAAACCTTTTGTTCCAGCAGCCAGTTGAATCATGAAAACTTACCGCTAACTCCTTATTTAAAATTTCTACTAAATCTTTCACTCCTTACTCATTTGGATTTTGTCAGTACCTTAAAACAGACTACAACAAATCCAGCCCCTAAACGGTGCTGGATTCTCTTTTGCCGTAAACTTCTTATCCCCTCTTACCCTGCTTCCGATAAGCAGTAAATTCAATATACTCACGGATAAACGCCTTTTCATCCTCCGAAAGCTCATGAACGGAGCCAACAGATTGGAGCTTTTCTCCCAACGAGTCACCCTCTTTTGTGGGCCGGTCTTTACCAGTAACCAGCCAATCCAAGGTGACTTTAAAATACTCCGCGACTCTAACCAACTTATGGATATTAGGTGTGGACCGTTCGCTTTTCCAATCTCCCATGTTGCCCGAGCTGATTCCCATTTCCTTCAGAAAATCACTCTTGGGAATGTTGTTGGCTTCAATCAAGTATTCAATACGTTCGACAATTTCTTTTGAGGACACGAATTTTTCCATAGGTACACCCTTTTATAGCAATTAACACGTAAATACGAAAAAAATATTTACTTTATCGTAAATACGAGTATAATTGGAAATGTGCAGTCTTTTGCTCTCCCAATTATACCACATCTAGGTTGACTTATTAATGTGCAGGGAAATAGCGATAAAGAAGGCTTCACAACCACAGCCTTAGTCACAAACTCATTGAAGTAAACACCTAATAGACTTTAACATACCTCACGTAATTACGAGCATTAACGGATCAGTCGCCTTTAAATCTTTTTATGGAATACAACGGCTAACTACATTTTCATTAGAAAGGTTGCTTGAAGAAATGAATTTACCCACCACAAACACTCATGGTCAAACGCGATGAAACGGCTCAACGTGATTAGCTTACGCATGGTTCGCGAATCGACATACCCCTATAAAACCGACAAGATCCGTTGCCCCGAGGACGCGTATAAGCTTGTGACCGATTACTTAAGCGATGTCGACCGCGAATACTGTCTGCTCATCTGCCTAAGCATCAGAAACACAATAACCGCGCTCGAAGTCGTCTCCATTGGAACGCTCGATGCTGCACTCGTCACGCCGAGGGAAGTGTTCAAATCCGCCATATTGAGCAATAGCGCCAGCATCATTCTAGCGCATTCCCATCCGAGCGGGGACACGACACCGTCACAGGAAGACGTAGAGTTGACCGAACGGGTAAAGAACGCCGGAGATATCCTCGGTATCGAGCTGCTGGACCATATTATCGTCGCGGACGGAAGGCATTTCAGCCTACGGGAAAACGGGCTCATGTAGCCCGCGCCCCCGCAAAAAGAAAACCCGCACCGGGAACGAACTCCCGATGCGAGCCTTCAACCCTGCCTCTACCGCACAACCGCCGACCCCATAATACCCTTGATAATCTCCACATTCGCTTCCATATGCTCGGGGTCCAGCATCCGTTCGTGTCCCCCGACGCCCTGATAATACGTCACCCGGCCCGCAGTGGCCCCTTGCCAATTCCGATACTGTTGATCGGCCTCATCCTTCGGCGGATGACGAAACTCGTCCTCCGGCTGCGAGGAATGAACGACATGCAGGTCCGCTTGGACCGTGCCGATATTATCCAGCAAATAAATATAGAACGAATATTGCTTCAAGCGTTCCAGATCTTGTTCGTTGATGCGAAAATTTTTATAGAACTCACGAATCACGGGGGTGGCGATATACCTCTCCCACATCGCTTGCAGCTCTTCGTCGGTCACGGGCTCCGGCTCGGTCTTCCGGTAAGCGTCCAGCATGATCACATCGGACACGCGGTACCCGGCCGCCTCCATCGCTTTGATCACCTCGAACGCCAGATTCCCTCCGGCGGAGTAGCCCAGGAACGTATAATCGCCCTCCCTCTGTGCAGCGGTGATCAGCTTGACATAACGCTCCATCCGGTCGGGATGATCGATATAATCCAGCGCATAGATCGTGCAGTCGTCCATCTGCTTGGCGAACTCATAGTACGCGATCCCGAGACCGCCCATCGGCGGGAAGCAGAAAAGCGTTTTGCGCCGCTCCTTTTTGTTTAAGCGTACGATAGGCTGAGGCTCCGCCTTGCTGTTATCCATCAAGAAGGCGGCCATGCCCCGGATCGTCGACGATTCCAAAATGACGTGCAGCGGAAGCTCGGCCCGGTAGTCGTGCTGGACCCGCGACACGAGCAGCATCGCATGGAGCGAGCTGCCGCCCGCTTCGAAGAAATCGTCCGTGACGCCGATCTCCGGCCTCTCCAAAATCTCCCTGCACACGGCCGCCAGCCGATGCTCCCACGGATTGCTCGGGACGGCCTGCGCCTGCACCTCTGCCGTTTCACGAGCCGTCACTTCGGGCTGCGGCAGCGCCCGGCGGTCGATTTTGCCGTTGGACGATAGCGGCATCTCGCTGAGCTCCGTATAATGAGACGGCGCCATGAAAGCCGGCAGCCGTGCCGCGGCAAATGCCTTAAGCTCTTCCGCAGTGACCGGGGCGGCCGAAACGTAATAGGCGCACAGCACGGTGTCGCCGCTCGCCCCGTCCCAAGCCGTCACCGCCGCTTCACTCAGCCGCTCATGGCTCCGAAGCACGCTTTCGATCTCCCCGAGCTCGATGCGGTAGCCCCGGATTTTGACCTGCTCGTCTTTTCTCCCCATATATTCCAGCCGCCCGTCCGGTAGCCAGCGGGCCAGGTCTCCGGAACAGTACATGCGCTCCCCGGGATAGAACGGATCGTCCGTGAACGACGCGGCCGTCCGCTCCGGGAGATTCAGATAGCCTCTCGCCAGCCCCCGGCCCGCGATCCACAGCTCGCCCTTCACGCCAACCGGAACCAAGCCGCGGTCGTCGTTCAAAACATAGACGCGGGTGTTCGGCAGCGGCTTGCCGATGGATAAGGGCCGATCCGGTACGACGTTCCGCTCCAGCGTCGTCACGATGCTGTTCTCCGTTGGACCGTATTCGTCCGCCAGCTCGATATGCGGGAATCGCTCCCTGCTCCGTTTCACCAGCTTGGCAGGCAGCCGCTCCCCGCCCAATGTCACCACGCGCAGGGAACGGGCGTCCTCCTCGCCGAGACATTCGATCATCGCCGTATACACGCTGGGCACGCAGTCGAGATGCGTCACCTGCCGGTCGCGAATATGATCGCGGAGCGCCAGCGGATTCCGCGCTTCCTCATCCGTGGCCAGCACCACCGTCGAGCCCGACAGCAGCGGGGTAAACAAGCAGGACAAGAAGGCGTCGAACGCATACGAGTACAACTGCAGCACCCGGGCCGTCCCGTCGAACGGGTATTCCGCCCGGCGGGCCAGAACCGTATTGACCGCTCCCCCGTGCTCGATCAGGACGCCTTTCGGCTTGCCGGTCGTCCCAGAGGTGTAGATGACATAAGCCAAATGGCGGCTGCCCGAAAGCGACAACAGCTCCTCCCGGTCGGCGCGGTCAAGCTCCGGGTCCCGGAGATCGATGCATTCCCCGGCAAAAGGAATCTCCCCCAGCGGTGAAGTCGTCAGCAGCAGCTTCATGCCGCTGTCGGCGATCATATAGGCTTGCCGGTCGGCCGGATAGTCCGGCGGGATCGGGACGAAGGCCGCGCCCGCCTTTAGGATGCCCAGCATGCCCGCGATCATCTCTACGGAACGTTCGGCGCGCAGGCCGATGCGGTCGTCAGGCTGCACCCCTCTGCGCCGCAGCACATGGGCCAGTTGATTGGAACGCACATGCAGCTCGCGGTACGTCAGCATGCGCATGCCGCAGATCAAGGCCGGGTGCTCCGGCGTTTTGCGGACCTGATCCGCGAAGCAGGCATGAAGCGTCTGATCCGCCTGCTCGTACCGAATCGACTGGAAAAAGTCTCCCAGCAGCTTTCGCTTATCTTCCGGCGTCAGCACTTCGATCCGGTCAACGGGCACCGTTTCGTCCGTCATGATCTGATCCAGCACGCCGATGAATTGGTCCTTAAGCTGCTCCATCAGCCACGGCTCATACAGCGACGCGTTGAAGTTAAACTTCATGGCGGCATCCTGCGGATAAACGTAGATATTGAACTGCTCCGTCTCCTCTTCGGCGCGAATATCCGCGAACTCGAAGCCTAAGCCGTCCTTCGACTCGACATTGTCCACGTACCTCCGGTCGAAGGGGAAATTTTCGAAGATCATCAGATGATCCAGTTGACGATGCTTCACATCGGTCGCCTGATTCATCTCCTGCAAGGGGACAAAATCGTACGCCTTCGACTCCAGCGCTTGCCGCTGCACCTCCTTGAGGCATTCGGCGAAGGGCTGTCCGGGCTGCAGCCGGATACGGACGGGGATCGTATTGAGGAAAAGTCCCACCATCTCCTCGATCCCCTTCACCTCGGCGGGCCTTCCCGACACGATGGAGCCGAACACGACATCGTCGCTCTGCATGTACTGCCGCAGCACGATCGCCCATGCCGCCTGAAACACCGAATTGATCGTCGCCTGGCAGGCTCTGGCGAGCTGCTGAAGCCGGTCCATCCGCGCTTGGCCCAGCTCCGCGTTGACGTTCATGACCACAGGTTTGACCGCTGGCTTGCCCGAAGGGTCCGAAGCGGAAGAATGGGCCTGTGCGATTACAGGAAAACCGCCCCGGGACCGCTCCAATCCGGCCAACGTCTTTTGCCAATAAGCAATTCCCGCTTTCTTGTCCTGTTTCTCCAGCCATTCCTGATAATGACTGTAAGGGGAGGTTTCTACGGTCACAGGCTCCCGTTTGTCTTGCAGCAGGCGGTAATTGTCCAACAGCTCCCGGAACACTCGCGCAAACGACCAACCGTCCAAAATAATATGGTGATTGCACCAGATCCACCGATACTCCTGAGGACCTGTCCGGAACACAGCCATTCGGACGAGAAGATCTTTACTGAGGTCGAAGCCCCGCGCCTTGTTATCCTGCTTCCATTGGCGCAAATGCGCCTCCTGCCGTTCCTTCGCCAGCTCCGACACGTCCTCGAAATGCAGGCAGAATTTCCGCTCCTTCATCACCACCTGCAGCGGACGCGGCAAATTATCGTGAACGAATACCGTTCTCAGAATATCGTAGCGCTTCACGAGGGCGTCCATGCTTTGTTCCAGCCGGGAGACGTCGAGCTCTCCCCGCAGCACCGCCTCGATCTGTACAAAAGACTGCCAGGACTCCTTATCCGAGAGCCAGAGATAATACATCCCTTCTTGCGAAGGAGCCAGCGGGTAGATTTTTTTGATTTTGTCCTTGGAATTCATAGGCAGTTCCTCCTGTTGCGCCGCAGCCGTAAAGGGCTACTCGATCGTGTCGACCAGATCGTACAGCTGATCCAGCTCTTGCAGCGTCAGCCGGTTATAGCCCAGGTCGCTGGGCGTGGCTTCGGCGGCGTTTTGCTCCCCGCAGTGGCGGATGAGGTCCAGCAGGCGGCTTTGGAGCTTGTCCAGCAAAGCGGCGATCGTGTCGTGACGGTGATGCGTGCGGTTGTAGTCTATCGCGATGTGAAGACGCCGGTCCTGCACATAGCCCGTGATAAAGAGCGAAGCCGTTCGCTCGGCTTCCGGGCTTGTCAGACGGCCGACCGGCCACGGCGACGGGCCGAACCACCGCTTGCGCAGATCGGTATCGATCTGGCCGATATAGTTGAAGCAGATGTCCGGCTGCTGCGTAAACGTCAAGCCCGGCACGCTTTCCCGGGGCGTAATATATTTCAACAGGCCGTAGCCGATCCCGTGATTCGGCAGCTGCCGCAAATGCTCTTTGACCGATTTGATCTGGTAACCCAAATCATCCGTAGGCTCCATCGGCAGAACAATCGGAAACTGCGACGTAAACCAGCCGACCGTGCGGGTGGTGTTCATAGCCTTAACGACGTTCTCCCGGCCGTGTCCTTCCAGTTGGATCACGATCCGGTTCGTGTTCATCCATTCCTTCAAGGTCAAGCCCAAGGCGGTCAGCAAAATATCGTTGATTTCCGTATGGTAAGCGCGGTGGACCTGCTTCAGCAGCTGCTCCGTTTCTTCCGTCGGCAGCGTGAACATCGCTTGAGCTTCGTCCTTCGTCAGATTGCCCGTCGCCTCGAAGTCCCTTGGTACAGGCACGCACGGCGTGCTCTCGACGGCCGCCCAATAATCGGCCTCACGCAGCACTTTGCCGCTGCGGGCGTACTGCTGCACGGCTTCCGCCCAGGCTTGGAACGAATGCGTTTTGGGCGGCATGACGATGTCACCCTCATGGGTCAGCGCCTGCTCGTAAGCCGCTTCCAAATCTTCCAGCACAATTCGCCATGACACCCAATCCATCACCAAGTGGTGAGCGACGAGCAGCAAATGATCGCCCTGCGGCGTTCGGAACAAGGCGGTCTTCATCAGAGGGCCGTTCGCCAAATCGATGCTCTCATGCAGCCGGTTGGCGTGCGCCAGAACAGCCGATTCCATCGAATCGCCGCCGTCCAGAGCCACGACCTCGAAACCGATCAGCGGCTGCTCCTCCGGTCCCCGGTTATACAGCAGCTTGCGGCCCTCTTCGTCCCTTACGACGGATCGCAGCACGTCATGATGCCCGGCCAACTTTTCCAGCGCGCGCTTCAAGGCGGTTTCGTCCAAAGCGGTCTCCGAATGCAGCATCACCGCCAAATTCCAATGGGCCGAAGAAGCAAAGTCACGGTCAAAAAACCACCGGACGATCGGCGTATCCGCTATCGGTCCTTCCACGGCGTCCTGCGAGATCTGCACCTGCCCGTCGACCGGCTTGAGATCGAGGCAAAGCTCCTTCAGCACCGGAGTCAAAAAGATCTTCTTCATCTCCAGGTCCCAGCCTCTGCGGTACAATCTCGATGCGATCTGAATCGCCTTGATGGAATCTCCGCCCAGATGGAAAAAGTTGTCTTCTCGCCCGACCGTTTCTCCTCCCAGCACCTCCTGCCATACGGAAGCCATTAGCTCTTCCAGCTCGCCTTCCGGTGGGACGAACTCTGTTGCCGAGCCCCCAGCCGCTGCTGGCTCCGGGAGCCGCTTGCGGTCCAATTTGCCGCTGGACGTCAGCGGAAATGCTTCCAGCCTCACGTAATGAGCCGGGACCATGTAAGCGGGCAGCCGGTCCAACAACAGCGCGCGCAGCTCCGCAGCATCCAATTCCCGATCCGCGACGTAATAGGCGCAGAGAGCTTTGCCGGATGCGGAGGCAGAGGCAACCGGCCGGACCAAAACAGCGGCTTCTTTGACCGCCGGGTGCCCGTTCAGCGTGGCTTCGATCTCTCCCGTTTCGATCCGGATGCCGTTCAGCTTCACTTGATCGTCACGCCGCCCGAGGTACTCGATGCTTCCGTCCGGCAGCCGGCAGCCGTAATCGCCCGTCCGGTACATAACCTCGACCGGTCGGAACGGATGGTCCACGAACCGCTCGGCGGTCAGCACCGGGTTATTGCGGTAGCCCCGGGCTAGTCCCGCCCCGCTAATATACATTTCCCCGCGCACACCGACCGGCACGGGCTGCAAGCTCTCGTCCAAAATATAAATTTGCGTGTTGGCGACGGGACGCCCGATGCAAGCGGACGGACTGGCCGCGTCAAATTCGTGAGCCGTAGCGAAAATCGTCGCCTCTGTCGGGCCGTACAGGTTCAGCAAACGTATGGAATCCGACAGCCATGCGCGAAGGTCGAGCGTGCATGCTTCCCCGCCCGTTCCCACAGTACGCAGCGAAGCTGGAAGCCTCGCCGGGTTGAGCGTGGACAAGACGGACGGCGTCAGCAGCATCGCCGTAATTCGCTGCTCCTCCAGCAACCGGTGCAGCGCCTCGCCTCCCGCCGTCGCTTCCGGGCTGACGAGGCAGAGCGCCGCGCCCGAGGAGAGCGTCGCAAAAATCTCCAGCACCGACGCATCGAACGTCGTCGACGCATACTGCAGCATCCGGCTGCCTCTGGACAAGCCGAACAGCCCGATGGCCGCTTCGACAGCATTGCACACGCTGCGGTGCTCGATCGCGACCGCGTTCGGCTTGCCCGTCGATCCCGACGTATACATCACGTAGGCCAGATCGCCTGCGCCCGCTTCAACACGCGGATTGTCCGCGCTCTCCTCCGCAACCGATTGCCACGTGCCGTCAAGCACGAGCTTGTGCCGCACCGCCAAGATCGGCTCCGACTCCGCATCCGCCAGCTTAGGCTGAATCAGCAGTACTTCTATCCCCGAATCGTCGATCATGGTGCGAATCCGCTCGGCCGGATAAGCCGGATCGATGGCGACGTACGCGCCTCCCGCTTTCAGGATGCCGAGCAGGCCTACGACCGTTTCGAACGAGCGCTCCATCATCAAGCCGACAGCCGTCTCCCGGCCGACTCCCCGCTTCCGCAAAGCATGGGCGACCTGATTGGCGCGCCGGTTTAGCTCCCGGTACGTCATCGACTGGCCCCCGCACACGACGGCCGGATCGTCCGGCGTAAGCTCCGCCTGTCTCTCGAACAGACGATGAATGCACGAATCGTCCGGGAACGGCTGCGCCGTTTCGTTCCATTCTTCAATGAGCTGGTGCCGTTCTTCGTCCGACAGCATCCCCAGCTCGTGAATGGATTGCTGTGGATTGAGCACGATGCTCTGCAGCAGGGTTTCCCAATGCAGGCTCATGCGCTCGAACGTCTCCCGGCGGAACAGATCCGGCGAATATTCGAGAAAGCCATCCAGTCCGTCTTCCGTTTCGGTTAAGCCGATGGTGACATCGTATTTTGCCGTTTCCCCATCGATCATCTGAATATCTGCTTCCAGCTCGGGGAGCGCGAACTTTTCCTCCGGCACGTCCACATATACGAATACCGCCTGCACCAGCGGGTTGCGACTCGGATCGATCGGCACCCGCAGCTCGTCCAGCAGCAGACCAACCGGCAGCTCCTGATGCTTGTAGACCTCCCTGGCGGTATCGCGCACCTGCCGCAGCAGGTCGATAAAGCTCATCTCTCCCGACATATGCGAACGAAGCGTCCCCATCGTCAGGAAGTACCCCATCACTTTTTCCATCTCGATCCGGTTGCGGTTGGCGAGCGGAGTCCCGACCAGAATGTCGGCCTGCCCGGTATACCGGTAGAGCAGCGCCTTGAACGCCGCCATCACGATCATGAAGGTCGAAGCGTTTTCCCGCTTGGCAATCGCTTTCAGCCCGTCCAAAATCTCCTTCGACGACCGTAGGAAGACGCGCGCTCCCCGGTAAGTTATCGCAGGGGGCCGGGGGAAGTCCGTATGGATGTCAAGGACATAGTCGCAATCCTTCAGCTGCTCCTTCCAGAAGGCAAGCAGCTTCTCCCGGGTCTCGCCCTGCAAATAATTCCGCTGCCATTCGGCATAATCCGCGTACTGGATCGGCAGCTCCGGAAGCTCGGCGGGGACGCCTGCAAGCGCGGCCTTGTAATGTACCATCAGCTCTTCGAAGAAAATCGAGAAGGTGAGCCGGTCGATGACAATGTGATGAATGGTTAAGACGAGCGTCCATTCCGTATCCGATAGCGTAAACAGCTTGAAGCGGATGAGCGGCCCTTTTGCCAGATCGAACAATTGCTGGACCTCTTCGCGCATCAGCTTCTGGGCGACGACTTCCCGCTCCTCCTCTGGGATATCCCGCAGGTCCACGACGGGAACGCTGACGCGGAGCTCGGGCAGCACGATCTGCACGGGATCGACGCGGCCGAATACGGTTCGCCAAGCCTCGTGTCGCTTGACGATTTCGTTGATGCCGTACTCCAGCGCTCCATGATGCAGCTTACCTCTCAAACGGGCGGCCCCGTACACGTTGTACGCGTGCGATTCAGGATGCATCCGGTTAAAGAACCAAAGCCGCTCCTGATCGAAGGAGAGCGGGCTTGGGTCCGTATGGTTCCGCCGTGGGATCGCTGCGGCCGCCGGATTCGGGCTTAGCTGCTGCGCATTCAAGTTTTTTTGCTTGAGCCGCTGTTCGAACAGCGCCCGCTGCTCCGGCGTCAGCGATTGGATACGGTCGGTCAGATTCTTCATGGGATCAGCTCCTTGTCATAGGCGAATTTCCGCTGCAATTCGGATAACCATACCAAGCTTTCCATCACCGTCTCCCGGTCCACGCCAAAATCGATCAGGCAGGCAATCTCCCCGACACCGATGTCGCGGAGCGTCTCCACCAGCTTCACGCACTTGTCCGGCGTTCCGAGCAGGGAGCTTTCGCGGTAATACTTATCGAAAGCGCGGGATACGATCGCCTCGAAGTCCGCGTCGGTCATGCCGTCGTAGTCGGCGAGAATTTGCCTTTGCTGGCTTAAAAAAGTCTTGAGATATTCCTTCAGCGGCCGCTCCACCTTCGCCCGAACCGCTTCGTCGTTCTCCCCGAGGCAGGTATGAAGCATGACCGCGACCTTTTTCGCCTGCGGATCGTAGCCATGCCTCGGCAGCGCTTCGCGGTACCGC
The DNA here is from genome assembly GCF_018998565.1 of Paenibacillus oleatilyticus. GTDB lineage: Bacteria > Bacillota > Bacilli > Paenibacillales > NBRC-103111 > Paenibacillus_G > Paenibacillus_G oleatilyticus. The sequence goes on from NZ_JAHNZO010000017.1 coordinate 79,994, forward strand.
TCGATTTTGCCCTCCAGCTCGGCAAAGCCGTTCCCGAGTATGCCGGTCAGAATACCGGCTCCGATCTCGGCGGCCTGACGGTACGTCTCCTCGTTCCCGTTCGTGGCGATCCACAGGTTCAGCTCGCTTTGGATCGGCCGGGGGAGCGTCTTGATTCGGTGCAGCGTTCCACTGGCGTCTGTGAAAGGAACAGCCTCCCCGCTCCATAAAGCCCGAACCTGTTCGACCGATTTGAACAGTTCTTCCTTGCGGCGGACATAATAGTCCGGGTCCTGCACCGGGGCGAGGATAAAATCGGCGGGATGCCAGCCCGTGGCAAAAGCGACCGACACGCGCCCGCCCGACAGGTTGTCCACGACCGACCATTCCTCGACGAACCGGACCGGATGGTGCAGCGGGAGCACGACACTCCCCGCCCGCAGTTCGATCCGCTCGGTGACTGCCGCCAGCGCCGCGCTGAGCACCGAAGGATTCGGGTACAGTCCCCCGAACTCCTCAAAATGCCGCTCCGGCGTCCACACCGCCTTAAACCCGTGCCGATCCGCAAACGCCGCGCATTCCATCAGCAGCCCGTATTTATGGCGGTCCGTGGTCGAGCCGTCGCCGGAGAAGAAAAACAAACTGAAATCCATGGCCGCTTCGCTGCGCCTGCGCTTCGGAACAAAAGCCGCTTCCGCCGCAGCCTGTCCGCGCCCGGGCTTCGCGCCGCTTGCCGTATCCGGCGCCGCGATCCCCTGCTGCTTGAGACGCCGCTCCAGCAGCGCCCGCTGCTCGGGTGACAGCGCCGCCAGCCGATCTTGAATGCCGCTCATTCCCTCCAACTCCTTACCCCTCGCCGCTTAATAGCTGCATCAGCTCGTCCTGCGGCATATTTTCGATTTCGCTGAGCAAGCGTTCGATTTCGTCCAGTTCCTCCGGCTTGACCTGCGTCTGCGCAATCGACTCGGCCAGCTCGGCAATCGTCGGCGACTGGAAAATAACATCCATCGGGATGTCGCCGTGAAACGCTTGCCGCAGCCGGGCGACAAGCTGGATCGAAAGCAGCGAGTTGCCGCCAAGATCAAAGAAGCTCTGCCCTCTGCCGATGCCGGGAATCCCGAACAGCGTCTCCCAGATGGCCGCGATCTTGTGCTCCGCCTCGGTTTGCGGCGGTTCTTGAGGCGCTTCACCATCCCGGTGCTCGGTGTCCGTCCGGCTATTTCGGCTATCCGAGGCAGCGTGGCCTGCCGCATGCAGCCATCCGCTGCCCACCGCATCGTGAATGCTTTGCGTGGACACGACAGCTTGGGACAGCCCGCTGGCCGCGATGCGCCGGATCGCCTCCAGCCCTTCCACTCCGGTAATGCCGAATTGCGCCTGCATCTGCAGCATATGCTCCTTGACGTCCGCCGGGAGCTCCGTCTGCTTCCGGACCCAGACATCGTCCTGCCACATACCCCAGTTGACGGAGACGGTCCGGCCTCCGGCGGCCGCATGCCACTTGGCGAACGCATCGACAAAATGATGGGACGCGCACTGATCCATCAGTCCGACGCCGCCGGTGAACGAGATCGTGCGCGAGAACACGATCATCAGCTCCAGCGGATGGGAGCGAAGCAGCGATTCCAACGTGAGCAGCCCAAGCGCCTGAGGCTCAATGACCCGTTCGGACCGCTCCCGGTCGCCCAACTGGATCAAGCCCGAGCCATACGGCTCCTGGGCGAACAGCACGCCGTGAATCGCGCCGAACCGCCGCTCCGCTTGCCGCACAATATCCCGCAGCCCGGCTTCATCGGTCAGATCGGCGCTGGCGTAGAGCAAAGGGGTTCCATTTTGCTCCAGCACGTGAATTCGCTTAATGATCTTGCCCGTATCGTCCGACTCCCCGTTACGCAGCAAGTAATGCTCCCACTCGCGGGCGTCCGGGAACGATGCTTCCCCGATCAGCACGAAAGAAACCTTCGCCGTCCGGGCGATTTCCTCGCAAAGCTGTAAGCCGATTTCGCTCGTTGCCCCCGTCACCAGATACACGCCTCCATCGCGGAAGGCGGCATCCGCAGGATCGGCTTCCGGAAGCTTGACCGCTTCGTAGAGTTGCGTGAAGCGCTGCAGCCCCCGGTACGCAACGACAAAGTCCTCTCCCCCACGCTCGATCTCCTGAAGCAGCTGCCGGACCAAGCGCCCGGAGGAAGCCGAAGCAAGATCGGCAAGACTCACGTCGATGGCACGCGCCCGAATCTGCGCGTACTCTTGCGGAATGACCCGCAGCGCCCCGAACAAGGTCGCCCGCTCCGGGCTGCGCACCTGCTCGTGGGCGACCCATTGCAGACTGCCGGTGAGCACGATCAGCTCCGTCGGCTTCGCCGCCGCCTGCATGCCGATCGCTTGGGCCAAGTGCATCAAGCTGTAGAGCCCAAGCTGCTGCGACCGGGCGTAACGCTGTGCAATGGGGACAGGGACATCCTCCCCCTCCGACTCCGGTTCGACGACGTTCCAGAGGTGGACGACGGCATCCGGGAAGCGCTGCTGTGCCGCCAAAGCATGCAGCAGCTCCTCATAGGACCAGCCTTGTGCGGGATGGACTGTAAAAACGTCCTTCTCCACTTGCCGGAATCCGTCGCCTTCGAGCACCGCGACGACATCGTGCCCCTTGTTCTTCAAGCCCTCGCTCAAGGCTTCGGCCAGCCCATACCGGTCGTGGAACAGCAGATACGTCCGCTTGTGCGGCACTTGTGCCCCGGAGGCCGGGGGCTGCGGAGGCAGGTACGTTTGTTTCCATACCGGAGCGTAGAACCAATCGGCCATGTCCGCCTGGCGCACCTGTCCCACGGCAGCGGCCGCATCGGCGGGGACAGCGTGAACCTTCTTCTCCAAATAGTAGCGGTAGCGCTCGAACGGATACGTCGGCAAAGGCACGCGCCGGCGCGCTTTCCCTTCATGCCATGCGGCGCAATCGATATCCGCGCCTGCGGACCACAGCTCGCCCAGCGCCTGAAGGACGCTGGCATACGCGGATTTCCCCGCTGCCGCTGGGGACAACGCATTCAATGCCAGCGCTCCGGGCGTCGCGTTCCGGGCGGTTTGCTGCCGGACCAGCGAGGTCAAAGAATGCCCCGGGCCGATCTCCAGAAAGGCCGTTCTTCCCGTTTCCGACAACAGGCGGATGCCGTCTGCGAAGCGGACGGTGTCCCGCAAATGCCGGACCCAATACATCGGGTCCGTCGCCTGCTCCGCCGTAATCCACGTTCCCGTCACATTCGAGACGTACGGAAGCTGTGGCGCGTGCAGCGCAATCCCCCGCATGACCCCGGCGAACCGTTCGAGCATCGGCTCCATCATCGCCGAATGATAAGCATGCGAGGTCACCAAACGCTTCGATACGGCGTTCTTGCGTGCGAGCGCCTGCTCCAGCCGTTCGATCGCCTCGAAGGTTCCCGACACCACGCAGGACATCGGTCCGTTCACGGCAGCCACGGACAGCCCTGGGGACTCAGCAGCCAGTAGCTCCCGCACTTCCGCTTCGGACAGCGCGATCGCCAGCATCGCTCCGCGATCCATCTCCTGCATCAGACTTCCGCGTGCGGCAACGGCGGTCAAGGCATCGTCCAAGGTCATGACTCCCGCCAAGCAAGCGGCCACATACTCGCCGATGCTGTGGCCGATCATCGCCTGCGGACGAACGCCCCAAGCCTCCAACTGCTTGGCCAAAGCATATTCAAGGACGAACAGCGCAGGCTGCGTCAGGGCGGTTTGGCGCAGCCGGGAAGCCGCTTCCTCCGCTTCGGACGGAGGCGGATACAGCACATTGCGCAGATCCAGGCCGAGCAGCGGTTGCAGCCGTTCGGCGCACCGGTCCACCTGCTCGCGATACACGGGCGCGGATTCGTACAGCTCGGCGCCCATATAGATGTGCTGCGCCCCCTGCCCGGTAAACATAAAAGTTACGCCCAGCGACGGTTCGCCGCCGTCCGCGGACTCCTGCGCCGCGCTCCGGCCGGACGGTGACGACAGGTCCGCGAGCTTCGCTTTTAATTCGTCTGCGACCGTCCCGTGATCGCGGCCGACCACCGCGAGCCGCCGGGCGAACGTTTCTCTGCCTGCGGCAAGCGTATAGGCCACATCGGATAAGGGAACGTCCCGGTTCGTTTGCAAATAGCCGATTAACCGCTCCGTCTTCCGGCGCAAGGCCGCGTCCGTTTTGGCAGACAAGGCGATAACATTCCAATCAGTCCCGGCCCCAGCCCCTGCCTCCGGATGCCGTGCCATTTCCACCAATGGCGCTTCCTCCAGCACAACATGCGCATTCGTGCCGCCCATGCCAAACGAGCTTACCCCGGCCCGGCGGGGATGCCCGTCCGTCTTCCACTCCCTGAGCCGGTCGTTCACATAGAAAGGACTGTTCGCAAAATCGATTTTCGGATTCGGCTCCGTATAGTGCAGACTCGGCGGCAGCATTTTATTTTGCAGGCACAGCACCGTTTTGATCAGTCCGGCAATCCCGGCGGCGCTGTCGAGATGGCCGATGTTCGTTTTGACCGACCCGATGGCACAGTACTGCTTCTGGCTCGTAGTCTCGCGGTACGCCTCCGTCAAGGCGGCCACTTCAACGGGATCGCCCAGCGCGGTGCCGGTGCCGTGAGCCTCGATATACGTCATCGTTGACGGATCGATCTCCGAGACGGCGAGCGCTTCCCTGACGACCTCGGCCTGCCGCGTCACGCTCGGGGCGGTATACCCGACCTTCTGCGCCCCGTCGTTATTGACCGCCGAACCGCGGACCACGGCCAGAATCGTATCCCCGTCCGCCACGGCTTCATCCAGCCGCTTCAGCAGGACGGCACCTGCCCCGTTCCCGACCGCCGTGCCTTGGGACTTGGCGTCGAACGCGCGGCAGCGCCCGTCCGGCGACAAAATGCCTCCTTCCTGATAGTCGAAGCCTGCCGTTTGGTCCGCTTTGACCGACACGCCGCCGGCGATCGCCATATCGCACTCGTACGTGAGCAGCGCCTGACACGCCATGTGGACGGCGACCAAGGAGCTGGAGCAGGCCGTTTGCACCGCGACGCTCGGGCCGCTCAGGTTTAACTTGTACGAAACGCGGGTGGCGAGAAAGTCCGGGTGGTTGCCGATACCGATCTGGAACGGTCCGAACGATTCCACAAGCTCGTCATGGCTCAGCACATGCTGGAGATAATCCGACTGGCCGCTGCCCGCATAGACCCCGACCCGTTCGGGGCACCTCGTTGGCGGATATCCCCCCGACTCTAGAGCCTCGTAGGCACATTCCAGAAACAACCGGTGCTGCGGGTCCGTCATCTCCGCTTCCCGCGGCGTCATCCCGAAGAAGACGGCATCGAAGTCGGCCGCTGCCTCCAGAATCCCCGCGGCATGGACCCGGTTCTTCTCCGGCGCCTTGAAGGAGGTAATCGATTCCCGCCCGTCTCGCAGATTGGTCCAAAATTGCTCCAAATCCCCGGCTCCCGGAAATCGTCCCGCCATCCCGATAATCGCAATTCCCCGCAGTTCCGCGTCTTTTGCAATCGCTTCCATAAGTTCTTTTACCTCCCTGCTTTTTAAGAGACCGGTGAATAAGAGGCCGCTGCACGAGCGGATCGTTCTTCCGATCGCTGTTGTCCCCGGATTCTTCGATTCAATAACCCTCAGGCGGGTAGAATCCGGAGACAAAGGTGACGCTTCTCCAGAACGATTCCGCTCTCTTCGCTACTTATTTAACGGTCTTCTAAGCCGTTTCTGCCTTTCCATTTCTTCCTTTCGCTGGAATGCTATGCGGTGCGCACTTGTGCTTCTGCCACCGTTTCCGACCACTTCTTCCTCCCCAGCTGTCCCCCGGCTCCGGTTTAAGTGACCCGCCAGCGCACGAATTGTGGGAAAACGGAACAGGTCGACGACGGTCACGGAATCGTCCAGCGCCTCCCTGACGCTCTGATGCACGCGCAGCAGCCGGAAGGAATCCCCGCCCAAGTCGAAAAAGTGATCCTGAACGCCCACCCGCGATAAGCCGAGCGCCTCTTTCCAAATCCGCGTCAACGCCTCTTCCGCCGGATTGAGCGGAGCTACGCTTTCCATCGCAGGCGGCTCTTCGAGGGCGAGCTTGCTTAAAGCCGACCGATCCGCTTTGCCGCTTGGCGTCAGCGGCAGCCGGTCGATCACACGGACGAAATGCGGCACCATAAATGCGGGAAGCCGTTCCTGCAAGTAGGCGCGCAATTCCGCCGTTTGCGGCTTGTCCGTCCCGCCCGCCGCCGGGACCGCAAAAGCAACCAGCCGCCGGCCGCTGCCGTCGTCATGCACGACAACCACGGCTTGCCGGATGCCCGGATGCAGGCCGAGCACGGTTTCGATCTCTTCCAGCTCGATGCGGTGGCCGCGAATTTTCACCTGGTGATCGGCTCGCCCGATATATTCCAGATTTCCGTCCGGCAAATAGCGGGCCAAGTCTCCCGTACGGTACAAACGGACGGCTCCCGGCACAGCCAGGCCAAGCTCCACCTCCACGAATCGTTCGGCCGTTAGCCCGGGACGGTTCCAATACCCGCGGGCCAATCCCGCTCCGCCGATATACATCTCGCCGGTGACGCCGACCGGAACCGGCTTCCGGTTCTCGTCCAGCACATATACCTGCGTATTGGCAAGGGGCCGACCGATATCCGGCGGCAACCGCCCGCCGTCGAACGTTCTATCGGTTGCCCATACCGTCGCTTCCGTCGGGCCGTAGGCGTTGATGAAGCGCCGGTTGACGCTCCAGGCGGCAGCCACTTCGGAAGGACAAGGCTCGCCTCCGGAGATGACCGTCTCCAATGTCCGCAAGGCGGCGGCACTGCCCGGGATTTCCGACAGCATCGCGAGCACGGATGCCGGAAGCATGAGCACGTTGACGGCTTTTTGACCGATAAGTTCGACCAGCGGCTTGCCCGGCAGCATCGCCTCGCGGGTATCTGCCACAAGCGTTCCCCCGCTGCACAGCACGGGGAAAATTTCCGCCACGGAGGCGTCGAAGCTGCACGACGAAAACTGCAAGATCCTCGTACGGCCGGACAGCTCCAGCCTCTCCTTCATTGCATGAATGAGGTTGCCGAGTCCCCGGTGCTCGATCATGACGCCCTTTGGCTGCCCGGTGGAACCGGAGGTATAGATGATATATGCGAGATCGCTCTCTACAGGGAAAGGCCAATGAACGTCCTTAAGCGCTTCAACCGCACTTCCCTGCGCTTCTTTCGGCTCAACCGGAACGACCTCGCATCCCCCGCCAGCGATGGTTTGTCCGATCTCCCCTTTTGTCATAAGGAATTGAGCCTGCGAATCGTTCAACATATAAGCGATCCGTTCCGCCGGATAATCCGGATCGACCGGCAAATACGCTCCACCTGCGCGGAGAACCGCGATCATCGCCGCGATAAGCTCCGGCCCCTTGGGCAGCATCACCGCGACGACGCTTTCCGCCGCCACGCCCCGGCTTCGCAAGCCGTGCGCCAGCCGGCGCGTCCATTGCTCCAGCTCACGATACGTCAGGCGTTCTTCGCCGAATTCGACGGCAACCGCATCGGGCGTCCGCCGGACCTGCCCGGCGAACAGCTCGGCAAACGTGCGCTGCGGTCCGAAATCCCGCTCCGTCCGGTTGAAATCGTTCAAAATCCGCCTCTCCTCGGTTTCCGATAGAAGGCGCAGATCTGCCACGGTCCGCTCCGGATGGGACAGCGCATCGTCCAGCAGCTTCATGTACCGCTCGCCATGCGCCGCGATTTCGTCTTCACCGAACAGCGCCCGCTGGTATTCGAAATCCAGCCGGTACGTGCCCGAATCCTTATGATCTTTAACGTGAAAAAGCAACTCATCCGCGATCGAGCCGCTGAAATGAATTTCACTCGTTACGCCGATCTCGTCGTCCTTGCGGAAATTCATCACTTGAAACTCCGTCCCGATATGATACAACGGCCCTGCATTCGGATGACGCTCTCTTGTTCGGGCCACGAGCTGATTGTAGGGGTATTTTTGGTGGCGCAGCATGCGCGTATAGGCTTTGGCAAGGGCTTGGCAATGAGATGCAAAAGCATGCTGCGGATCGACCTCGTAGCGAAAAGCAGCCACACCCGCGAACATGCCGAAGGTGTGTTTGTCCCGGGGGCTTGTCCGATTCCCGGTTATACTGGCGAGCGCTATGTCTCTTTGGCCCGTCATCCGGTACAAATAGGCATAGAAAAGGGCAAGAAAGAAAGCCGAAGGCGTGATGCCCGACTCCAGGCAGAAAGCATCGACGCGTGCCCTCCTGCTGCCGTCGATCGAGAACCCGTAGCGGCCACTTTCCATATTCCCTGTCGGATTCCCGGTCCGGGCCAAAGAAATCCGTTCTGGTAGCGTCCGAAACTTGTCGTCCCAATATTGACGGTCCTGCGCATACCGATCCGATTCCAGATACGCGCGCTCCCGGTCGATCGCTTCGAGATAGGAAGGCTTCTTTTGAAAATCCCGTGCCTGCCCTCGGGCCAAGCACAAATAAAGGTCTACGATGTCGGCCCCGGCTTGTACGAGAGCGGTGCCGTCACCAAGGATATGATGGCATTTGAGATACAACCATGATTCGGTGTCGGAAAGGCGGAGGAAAGCAAAATCATAAAGCCGGGAAGCTTCAAGCGGGTAAGGCTGTCTGGTCGCAGCGTCAATCCACAGGCGTGCCGACTGATCGGGCGCCTGCTCGTTGCGGAAATCAAGAAGCGGGATGTCGGGAGGATCGTCCGGGCTGATATACTGTCGAGGCATGCCGGGATCGTCCGAAGCAGAGGTTGTGATTGAGAGCCGGATGGAATCGTTTTCCAAAATAAATTGGGCGACGGCCTTCTTCAACAACTCGGGAGAAACGCACGTCGAAAATTTAACAGACAAACCAAAGTTCATGAAACCGGAATCGGGATGCATCTTTTGCATGAACCAAATCCGCTTCTGCGCTTGCGTCAGCGGAAACGTTCCTGAAGGCGTTGCGTTCATTCCTCATCCTCCCTGTCTTCATTACCTCCATGTTCTCCGATGTTCGATTTCATTGTAGCACGCTTGGAATTTATTTGCTATAAATACCTAATATTGAATATAAACCATATTAATGATTGGTCACCCGAATTCAAACACAGTCGGTTCCCTCTAAATGCCGAAATGATTTTAAAATCATCGATTCAACGACCATCGGACTCTGCTTAGAAAAATACAAGTGGGCTGTCTTTCGCACGACTAAAGCCGGCATCAAGGTTCACTTGCGTTTGGTCTTTGTGGATCAAAATGACGTTATTCCTGAAAAAGCCGTGATGACGCCCGCCCGGAAAAGCGACCGCACCCAAATGGATTCACTTATCGATGAGACGGGTGTCACTTATGTGTTTGACCGCGGCTACGTCGATTATTCCACCTTCGACCGATACTGCGATCAAGGCATTTTCTTCGTTACACGGTTGAAGAAAAATGCCATCATTCGTCCGATCTATTCATTCAAACTTCCGCCAGACAGTAAGGTATTAACCGATGAGATCGTGTACATCGGCACTCCACAAAAACGGATGGAGAATGTCTTAAGGCTGATTCACACGGATGATTCGGAAGGAAATCTGTTGGCCATTGTAACCAATCGTTTTGATTTAGATGCCGATGAAATCGGCGAAATGTACCGCAAACGCTGGGCCATCGAGATATTTTTCAAGTGGATGAAACAGCATATCCGAATCAAATCGTTCTATGGAACAAGCGAGCGTGCGGTGATGAATCAAGTTTGGATCACGCTTATCGCTTTCTGCTTATTGGTTTTGGTCAAACAGGAAACAGGAGCATCACATCCCTTATTACTGTTATATCGTTGGCTAAAAGTATTGCTGTGGAAACCGTTTGACACCTGGTTGAATCGGATTAGACGCCAACCTAGCCGAACCTCTGCAGGACGAAGAAAGAAATAGCTTTTACATTGATGTCGTGTAACTCGCCGTTATATATGTATATTTTCACCAAATGGGCAGGATTACCTTAATGGCTACTCTACCTTTTGGGTCATCGAGTAAAAAAGTGAGATATTTTGGTGTCTAACTTTTATGCAACGCTAGTGCAAAAAATAATCAATTTGTGTCTTCCATTTTTGCATAGATTCTCAAAGCTTGCTACGCTTGCATACATAAATCCACTTTAGAGCGGTACATCCAGACGGATCCGTAGCCAAAGATATAGTATGGAGGCTAAATACCATTGACAATTGTAAGTAAGTTTAAGTATGATTTTTATGTTTTTATCAGTGATAATCATTATCACTTTAATAGAGAGGGGCTTACTTGTATATGTTCGCAACAAAGAGAAAGAGCCTGCTTCTGAGCCTGTCTTTACTTATGGCTCTATCCGCCACGATAGCAGGCTGTTCTAAACAGAATCCAGAGACAGCGCCTAGCGCAGCAACTGAAGCTGCTAAAACCGGGAAAAAGGAAGAAACGATTACGATGTCCTGGCCAAGGGATATTGGGCCGATGAATCCGCATTTGTATAACCCATCTCAACTATTTGCTCAATCTATGATCTTTGAACCGCTTGTCATGTATAAGGATGGGAAAATTGTGCCCCATTTGGCGGAGTCATGGGCCATTTCGCCGGATGGCAAGGAATACACGTTCAAACTCCGCAGCAATGTCAAATTCTCTGACGGAACCGCCTTTACGGCAAAGACCGTTAAGAAGAACTTTGATGCGTTTATGAATAATATGAAGCTACATAGCTGGCTGGGTGTTGTCAATGTGCTCGAGAAAACGGAAGCGATCGATGGCTCTACGTTTAAACTAACGCTAAAAGAGGCATATTATCCGACCTTGTACGATCTTGCCGTCGTTCGTCCTGTACGTTTTCTTGCTGAATCGGGCTTTCCTGACGACGGCGACACTTCTAAAGGCGTGAAGAACCCGATTGGAACCGGACCTTGGGTGCTCAGCGATTATAAGAAAGATGAGTATGCGGTATTTACTCCAAATCAGAACTATTGGGGGGACAAACCAAAGGTTGACAAGGTTGTCGTTAAAGTAATTCCAGATGCGGAAACACGTGTACTTGCATTTGAAAAAGGGGATTTGGATCTTATTTTCGGTGAAGGTCTGATTAGCTTTGACGCCTATAAACAGCTTGAAAAATCGGGTAAATATGCAACTAAGCTATCCGAGCCGGTTGGAACCAGAAATCTGGTCCTTAATACGATGAATGAAAAGCTTGCGGATCTGCGCGTTCGTCAGGCTCTTCACCAAGGATTTAACAAGAAAGCAATGGTTGAAGGCGTGACTTTGGGGATGGAGGAAAAAGCTGACAATATTTTGCCGAAAAACCTGCCATATGCCAATATTGACGTAAAGCCAGTTGAGTACAATGTGGAAAAAGCGAAAGCTTTATTAGAAGAGGCGGGTTGGAAGCTCCCTGCGGGAAAAACGGTTCGCGAAAAAGACGGGAAAGCACTTGAGCTCGAATTGCTTTATGAAAAAGCTGACTTAACTCAAAAAGCAATGGCAGAAACACTGCAAGCCGAATGGTCTGCTATCGGAGTCAAATTGAATATTACCGGTGTTGAACTCACTGTCTACATTCAACGTAGAAAAGCCAATCAATTTGATATGAATTTCTATTCTAATTTCGGGGCACCGTATGACCCGCATTCCTTCATGACTGGAGTTGTCCAGAAAGGTTTCGGACTTTCAGATCCATTACAGGCTCTACCTATGAAGGCTGAGATTGACCAGAAAATCAAAGAAGGTATGAAAATAACCGATGAGAAAGCCCGTACAGAGTTGTTTGGTTCGGTTCTCACTACATTACAGGAGCAGTCATCTATCATTCCGGTCTCCTATATTAAGAAGATAGCTGTTTATCAAAAAGAGGTAAGCATCGTTAATTTCCCGTCCAATCGTGATGAGCATCCTTTTTACGGGATCGACAAGAAGGAGTAAAATTGAAGGAGGCAATACATGGGCATATATATCGGGAAACGAATTCTTAGCATTATTCCAATTGTTCTATTTGCCTCGTTTCTCATGTTTGTCATGATTAAACTGGGACCGGTGGACCCGGCCGAAGCCTATTTGGCCGCGGCCCACATTCATCCCGACGATGAAGTGTTGGCTGAAAAAAGACATGAATTTGGCTTGGATAAGCCCTTAATTGTTCAATATGCTCAATCTGTGATCAAGATGTGCCGACTCGATTTCGGCATGTCTTATATTTCTAATGAGCCCGTTTGGCAGGAAGTTATGCTGAGGATGCCGGCAACGATTCAGCTCGCCTTCAGCAGTATGATTCTCGCTATCCTCGTAAGTGTGCCAATTGGCTTTTTATCTGCGATTTATAAAAATGGTGTGATCGATTATTTGAGTAGGGTGCTTGCCTATATTGGCGCTTGTATTCCAATTTTTTGGCTTGGGTACTTATTGGTTTTCTTCTTTTCGGTTAAACTCGATTGGCTCCCCGTAGAAGGCAGAGGGTCTTGGCAGCATCTTGTACTTCCGTCGGTAACGCTGGCGCTGTGGCTGATCGCGATTTATACGCGCTTGCTTCGAACGACGGTGTTAGAGGAATTACAGGAGTCTTACATTCGCTATGCCAGAGCAAGAGGGATAAAAGAGAGAATGATCATGCTCAAATATGTGCTGAGAATTGCAATTGCACCTATGATCACAGGTCTGGGCATGAATTTGGGGAAATTGCTAACGGGAGCGATTATCGTAGAGCAGGTATTCTCTTGGCCCGGATTTGGGCGCTACTTTGTTCAGTCCATTGTAAACCGCGATATTCCGGTGATACAATGCTACGTATTGCTTTCGGTTTGCTTTGTTGTTGGATGTAACCTCCTTGTAGATCTGCTCCAATTGTACATGGATCCCCGGATTTCGCGGAAAGGAAGGGCTCACCAATGATTGGCAGATTACGCAGAGGTATCAAAAGTCAGAAGGCGATAGCCATATGCACAATCATTATCGTTTTTTTCTTTTTAATTAGTGTATTAGCTCCATGGATTTCACCCCATGATCCGATTCAAGTGAATTTAGCAATCAAGCTTCAAGCTCCCTCTTGGGAATACCCTCTTGGGACGGATCAGTTAGGTCGATGTAATCTATCAAGACTCCTTCATGGTGCGCGTGTATCGTTAGGATTTGCTTCATTAATTTTCATAGCCTCCCTGACTTTTGGATTATTCATCGGGACAGTTGCCGGTTATAGAGGAGGTTGGCTGGATGCAGTACTGATGCGGTTGTGTGAGGGGGTAATGGCGTTCCCAAATCTCGTATTGGTACTAGGTTTAGTAGGTATATTCGGCCCAGGTTTACCGCAATTAGTGATGGCTTTAATGATGGTGCAATGGGTGTATTATGCGCGCATGTTTCGTAATATGGTTGTCAGTTTGAAGGAACGGAATTTTATTACGGCAGCACGGGTAAGCGGCTCCTCCCAGTGGCAAATCATTAGAAGGCACATGATTCCTAACATTTTGCCTCCGATTGTTGTTATCGGCACACTCGAAATGGGATGGGCGATCATGGACATCTCTGCCATGTCATTCCTGGGATTAGGTATTCAGCCGCCAACTCCAGAGTGGGGGGCTATGGTAAATGAAGGGAAACAATTTATAAGAAATCATCCGCAGCTGATGCTCTATCCCGGATTACTGATCGTTGTCGTTGTGGCGACTTTTAATATTTTGGGCGAAGCTTTATCAGAGCGTTTTGGTGTAAAACGAGGCTTCTAAAAGAAGGAATGAGCGTATTGGTAGAACAAACAAGCCCTGTATTGCAGGTGAAGGACCTGAAGGTGGCCGTAAAGACGGAGCGGGGAAATCTGCCGCTTGTACATGCTATCGATTTTGAACTTAAACCGGGTCGTGTACTTGGTCTTGTAGGGGAAAGCGGTAGCGGCAAAACCGTCACTTCGTTATCTTTATTGCAGATGCTGGATCGAAAAACGACCACCATCGAAGGCAGTATCCGTTTAAGAACACGTGAGCTGAACGGACTTAAAGACGATGAAATGCGCTGTATAAGAGGGAAAGAGATTGCACTTATTATGCAGAATCCGATGAATGCATTCTCACCTGTATATACAATAGGTACTCAATTCATAGATACGATTCGCACCCATACCAAGCTTAACAAAAAGCAAGCTGCGGAATTGGCCATCAGTTCGATGATGGACGTAAATTTATCAACTCCCTCAGAGCTATTGCGAAAGTACCCGTTCGAATTGAGCGGAGGCATGCTTCAGCGAGTGATGATAGCCTTAAGCGTGTGCTTGAAGCCATCGGTTATTATTGCAGACGAGCCTACGACTGCGCTGGATGTGACGAATCAGCTTCAGGTGCTGCGGCTATTAAACCGAGTGCGGCAAGCGCATGGAACATCGATCTTATTGATATCTCATGATTTAGGTGTCATCGCAGAATTGGCTGATGATGTTGCTGTCATGCAGCATGGTCGGATTGTTGAGCAGGCTAATGTATTTGAGCTGTTTGATCACCCTAAGCATACGTACACCAAAACATTGCTTGCTGCAAGACCCATGCTTCAAATAAGTCCGCAGATGGCTAACTGTATATGGTCATGATTAGGAATAGAGGTGAGTAAAATGACATTGCTTCAAGTGAGCGAGGTAACTCATGCTTACTCTTCTTCTAATTTTTTCAGACGTCCCAAAGGGAATGCGAACGTTCTGTTCAACGTATCGCTTAGGATCGAAGAAGGGACGTGTCTGGGACTTCTGGGAGCGAGTGGAGCGGGAAAAAGCACCCTTGGCAGGGTCATTCTAGGTTTGGAAAAACCGAAGAAAGGTCATGTTCTTTTTCAAGGACATGATCTGTATAAGTTGGATTCGAAAACCCGTAGGCAGCTTCGCCGAAACCTCCAGGTTGTTTTCCAGGATTGTTACTCCTCGGTTAATCCTAGGATGACAGCCGAACAAATCATTGGTGAGCCGTTGGACAACTACGAGACTTTGTCGGTCCAGGAGCGAAAACGGGCTGTCGGAGAGCTATTGGAACGCGTCGGATTAAGCTCCATGGACATGGGGAAGTATCCGCATCAATTCAGCGGAGGCCAGCTGCAGCGAATCAATATAGCAAGGGCTATTGCCTTAAAACCGAAGATGATTGTACTGGATGAGCCGGTAAGCAGCCTGGATATGGTGAATCAAACGAATATTTTGCATTTGCTAAAGGACTTGAGGTCAACGTTTGGTTTGTCCTATTTGTTTATCACCCATGATATTAAAGCGGCTTACACGATTTCCGACGCATTGGCTGTAATGGAGAAAGGACAGGTGGCCGAATACTGTGAGAATAAAGAGCAGTTTCTGCTGTCGTCTCACCCTGCTGTGAAAGGCTTACTGGGGGCTATGCTTTCGGAACATCCACGTTATCGCTCTAAGGAGTGTTAATTTACAAAGCATGAGAATGTTTTCGTACAAATGGGTGCAATCCGTTTACCAATTGAAGAAAATAGGGTATCCTTGTCCATGGGCTTAATCCTTTTCAGTGGATTATGGACAGGAACTACCTGCCATTTCATTGTAAAGGATTCAGAGAAAATTAATGCAACGCCAGTGCTTCACGGTACTAATTTTTAACCTTATACAATAATTAGTGCATCTGGATTGAACGAAATCATTCACGGGTCGCGATCTCAAGAGCCGCCTTCAAGAAGTCAGCTTGAGAAATCTCCCCCCTTAGCCGCTTCCGGATTAATTCCTGACCCTCTTCCGGCATCACAAGCCCTTCGATAGCCAGACTAGCCTGCGCTTGGCGCATCGCTGCATGAATGTCTTTATCCGATGCAGTTGCTACCGGATCATGACTAAGAGTCCCCTCGCGCTGGAGCTCTTGCTGTTCCAGTTGATTCAGGCGCTGGAACGTATCCACATTCCTATTTTCCGTAATATACTTAGGTAGAGATTTCGCTTTTTTCCGCACTTCGCCGAATTTCTTTGAGGCTTCCGAAGAAGAAACCAACTGGTCAACATGGAACGTTGGCTTAAACACGGATGTATCCACTTGTCCGTCTCCTTTGTCAGCAAAATAATCGTACTTAACTTTTTATACCATGAAAGTCCCCCCCTTCCATCCTCCCCCTCTTGTATCTCCCCCGATAAATATGTCAATATCAAGGATAGGCCGATGACCGGGCATCCGGGGATGGCTTTGCGAAATAACTTTGACGGGAAGAAGGGCTGCGTCTCTATGCATTTTCAACAACTTGCCGCGATGATTCCGGTGTTCGAGAGCGTCGAATCCTCTACGGCTTCCCGGCTCATTGACTGTGGCCCGGACAGCCACCGGATCATCATTGTCCTCCGCGGACACGTTACTTTGTCAGCCCAAGGCCAAGAGCCGGTCGTCGTCACGCAGGGCTTCGCCTGCCATCCGGCGCACAGCCCTTTCGATCTCCAAGTGCCGAAGACGAAGGAGGCCGAGTACGCCGTCATCACCTACCGCGTATTCCCGGAGAGCAGCGCTTGGACGCTCTATGGCCCGCTTCGCACGCACAGCGAAGTGAAGATCAAATACATGCTGGACGAGCTCATCCGCACCGCCGAGGAGATCCGCACCGACTCCGAAGAGGAGGAAGCCGTGCAGTTGTTCCGAAAGCGTCTCATTATGGAGCGAATCTTGTTTATATTTCTGTACGAAACGCACATGAGACAAGAGGAGCCGTCGTCCGACCTCGCGATCAAGGAATCCCTCTCCTATATCAACGAGCACTATATGCTGAAGCTCACGCTCCCGATGCTCGCCCAGCGAGCCGGAATGAGCGACGGACATTACACGGTGCTGTTCAAAAAGCATACCGGAACGACCATGACCCACTATTTACGCCGTCTCCGCATCCGGAAGGCACAGCAGATGTTTCTGCAAACCCGTCTGCCCGCCAAAGAAATTGCGCAGCGGGTCGGCTTCGCTGACTATTTTCATTTCAGCCGCATTTTCAAGCAGGAAGTGGGCTGTTCCCCGACGGCCTTTCAACGGAACCGGTCCGAAATCTAAAAATATAACATGCCCCATCCTAAAATTGGACATGGTCTAAGAACGAAGATGCGACTACAATAAGTTGAGAATAATTATCATTATCATGGGGGATAGCAACATGCACCTTTGGATCAACCGTACACTGCGCACCACCTTGCTGCTCGTCTTCGTCATCGCGCTTGCCGCTTGCGGCCAACCGGCTTCGAATCCAGCCCAATCGGGCCAAACCGGCGGACAAGCCGCCGCTCCCAAAGACGAGAAAATTACCGTGGAGGACGCGACCGGAACCGTCACCCTGCCGAAAAAGCCCGAACGTATCGTGACGATGGATTTCAGCTTCACCGATATGCTGGTAACGCTTGGCGTGCAGCCGGTCGGGATTGCCGACGACGGTACGCCCGAGCTGTTCATGGACTCCGTCAAAAGCCAGCTGAAACAATATACCTCCGTCGGGTCCCGCTACGAGCCGAACATCGAATTGATCAGCTCGCTGAAGCCTGACCTGATTATCGTCGATATCAACAAGCACAAAAATGCGCTGACCCAACTGAAAGCCATTGCGCCGATTCTCGTGCTGAACGATTTTCAAGCCGACTACGACCAAATGCTGAAAAACTACATGATCGCCGCCAAAGCCGTCGGCAAGGAAGAGGAAGGGAAAAAGCGCCTGCAGGAGCATCAGACGAAAATGGAGCAGGCCAAGAAGAAAATCAGCCGCGCTGCATCGACCGTACTCCCGGCTGTCGTGAATCCGAAAGGCTTCTTCGCCCACTCGGATCACTCTTACACCGGCTCCATTGTGAAAATGCTGGGCTTCACCGATCCCGTCAAGAACGACGCCGCTTATCCGCAGCTAACTTTGGAGCAGCTTGTGGAAACGAACCCGCAAGTGCTGTTCCTGATGCCTACGGATAAAGTAACGATCGTGAATCAATGGGAAAGCAACCCGTTATGGAAAAAAATCGACGCCGTCGCGGGCAACAAAGTGTTTACGGTGGAACGGCGCGACTGGTCGCTGTCCCGCGGCATGCTCGGATCGGAGAAAATCGCGGAAGATATCGTGAAGCAATTGGGAGAATAACTTAAATGGATCGCATTGTCCAATCGATGAAGCAGCAGAGCCGGACCCGGTTTCTGCTCTTCCTTTTTTCCATTTCGATTCTCATCTTGGCCGCAGGATTGCTGTTCAGCTTGAAATGGGGACAGGCTCAAATCTCGTGGCGCACGCTCTATGAAGCGCTGACCTATCAAGGCCAGGACAAAAATCATCTCTATATCCAAACGCTGCGCCTGCCCCGCACGCTGACGGCATGCATCGTAGGCATGCTGCTGGCGTTAGCCGGGCTGCTGACCCAGCTCGCCACGAAAAACCCGCTGGCGTCCCCGCATGTGTTCGGCATTAACGCCGGAGCGTCCTTGGCCGTCGTGTTCGGATTGCTGGCGGTCGCGGAACTGTCGATTATCGGCTCGATGCTGTTTGCTTTTGCAGGAGCGGCGGCCGGGGCGCTGCTGGTCTGGTCGTTGACCGGTAATGAGCATAAGCAGTATGTCCGGTTGGCTTTGGCGGGGATTACGGTTCATTTTCTGCTCGCGTCCTTGACGGAAGGTCTGATTATCCTCAATCAGTATTCAACGGAGAGCATGATCTTCTGGCTCGTCGGGTCGGTGAATCAGGCGGGATGGCCGGAGGTTCGCATGATCCTGCCGTTCTTCCTCGGCAGTCTGCTGCTGCTGGCCGTCATGCTCCCTTCCTTCCGCCTGCTGCTGATCGATGATGAGATCGCCGCCGGATTGGGTCAACGGGTCGCGGTCGTCCGGGGCATCGCCGTGCTGCTCGTCTTGCTCATGGCCGGATCGGCGGTCGCGGTATGCGGGCCGATCGGGTTCGTCTGCCTGATCGTTCCCCACATCGCCCGCGCCTTGGCCGGCAGCCGTATGGGCGTTCTCGTACCGCTCACCGCGCTGCTTGGCGGCTCGCTGCTCGTCTATGCCGACTTGCTCAGCCGCATGATCGCGTTCCCGTTCGAATCCCCCGTAGGCATTGTCACGGCAGTGATTGGCGGTCCGTTCTTCGTTTATTTGGCCCGGCGCAAAGGAGGGACCAACCGGTGAAAAAAGGCTTCGTACTTGGCGCCGCATTGCTAATCATGATCCTGTTGGCCGTTGTGTCCGTCGCGGTCGGAGCCGTCTCCGTTCCCGTGCGGGACATCGGACCGAGCTTACTGTCCGCAAACGGCCCGTTTTATTTTATCGTTCATGAGGTTCGGCTGCCGCGGGTGATCGTGGGCATTCTGGCAGGTTTCGGGCTTGCGGTCAGCGGCGTCATTCTCCAAAGCCTGGTCCGCAATCCGCTCGCCAGTCCCGACGTGATCGGGATTACGAAAGGAGCCGGATTGTCGGCGGCGGCGGTCATCTTCCTGTTTCCCCAATCGCCGGGGTACGTCATTCCGGCAGCGGCTTTTGCCGGAGCGATCGGGGCCTTTGTTATCCTCATGCTGCTGAGCCGCAGATTGACGTTAAGCCCCGCGTCTCTGGCTCTGGTCGGCGTAGCCGTCGGCGCCGTCTTTCAGGCCGGCATCCAGTACTTGATCGTGACCCACCCGACCAACGTCAACATGGCGCTGCTGTGGATGTCGGGCAGCTTGTGGAGCCGAGGCTGGCGAGAGGTATTTTCTCTCCTTCCTTGGATCGCCGTGTTCCTGCCGCTCGCCTGGGGGAGCTTTGCGAAGCTGAATGTATTTCAATTGGGGGATGAGACGAGCGCTTCCCTCGGCTTAAACGTCGTTCGTCAGCGGTTCTGGCTCCTGCTGTTGGCGGTTGCTCTCGCCGGGATTTCCGTATCGGCGGTCGGAGCCATCGGGTTCGTCGGGCTGATCGCGCCGCATATGGCCCGCAGCCTTGTTGGCGGCCGGCATCAGTGGCTCATTCCGCTCGCCGCGCTAATCGGGGCCGACCTGATGCTGCTCGGTGACTGCCTCGGCCGCATCATCGTGATTCCGCGGGAAGTGCCGGTCGGCATCATGACCGCGATTATCGGCGCGCCTTATTTTGTCTATTTGCTGCGCAAAGAGCGCGTACGGAGGCTGCGGTAATACTTAACCCCTGCTATTGAAGCTATGGCATGCCATGCTTTGATGTGCAGGGGTTTTCCTATCGCGGGACTGAGCATGGCCAGAGTAATATAGTAACCATAGGGGGCGAGTGAAGTGTTGAAATGCAACTTGAGAAAGCTCATGGCGGAGCATCGAATCGACGATATATCCGATTTAATGAGGTTATCGGGAATCAGTCGAAATTCGATCAATAAGCTATACCGGGAAACGAATATCGAAACAACAAAGCTAGAAACGTTATTTAAGCTGTGCGATACCTTCCAATGCACCTTGTCCGACTTCATTGAATATGAACCTGAAGGCAAAAACGAGGTGTAATAAAAGGAGCTTCCCGTGACCAACGGAAAAGCTCCTTTTCGTATGAGTGCAGAATCCTTGCTTCTTTTCTCAAGCACCACGCCCGCTCCGAGCTCGGCAACACGCTCGGCCAGACATAGCGAGACATAGGGAGTTATACGTTGCATGACGTAAAATGCCGTGATAAAATAAAGACAACGTCAACGTTGTTTTGAAGCTAACCGTATAAGAAAATCGAGTTCACCCGTATACTAAAAAGAGCCTTCACCGCTGCGAACGGTAAAGACTCTTAGGACCCGAAAGGCTGTGGATCACCACGGCGCGCCAAAACAAAATCTTGGTTCAGCGAAACCCACCGTAGGCGGTCAACCTATTACGCGGTGGGTTTTCGCTTGTTACGAAACTTACGACGCATCCAGCGATAGAGCTTATGGATACCAAACGCAAGGCTTAGCACCGTCACGATCCAACGCAGCACATCATAAAATGCCACAAGGATGACCATCGGCCTCACCCCCTTTCGGGAGGCTGCGCCGTGGTCCGAAAACATCCACCACTATTCATCGTCCATAGAGTCGATTATAGCATGCTCGCCCCTGTTCCTCTACTAAACTTTCAAAGATCTTCCACATGAACTGGAAAGTAAAAAAGAGCTTCCCGTTGACAACCGAGAAGCTCCTTGGCGCATAAGTGCAGTCCCCCTTCCTTTCAGCGTCTTACCCTACTTTTACCTGCGAGATATACTTCACGATCTCGTCCGCCGCTTGCCGGGCCCCGCCACCCGTGCGCAGCGATTCGCCGACCCGGGCCGCCGCTTCGCGGTAGGAAGGCGTCCCCAGCACCCGGTTCACCGTATCGCGCAGCAGGTCGGCTGTCAGTTCCGTTTTATTAAGCGCAACGCCCGCTCCGAGTTCGGCCACACGTTCGGCCACCTTCGGCTGATCGGCTCCTTGCGGGACCAGCACCAGCGGCAGTCCGTGCGACAAGCCTTCGTTCGTGCTGTTCATTCCGCCGTGGGTAATGAATAAACGGGCGTGCTGAAGCACTTCAAGCTGCGGCACATAAGGACGGACGATAAAATTGTCCGGGATGTCGCCGAGCGACTCGATCTCGGTCTCCCGACCGACCGACATCACGATCGTATTACCGGAACCGCCGAACGCTTTCAAACAATTTCGGTAAAAATCAATATCCTTGTTGAACGCCGTCCCCAGCGAAATGTAAATGACGGATTTCCCCGCAAGCTCAGGCATCTCGGGCTCTGCCTGCAGACGCGCGGACACGGAAGGGCCTACAAATTTGTAGCTGTCGTCAAAGTCGTCTCCCCTTGGCTGGAACAATCGGGAGGTATATACGATCGTCATCGGCTCGGGGTTGAAGAACGCCTCATAAGGCGAGCGGACAACATAGCCGTAGTCGCGCCGGAGCTTGGCCGTCAAGCGGTCGAAGTCCGCTTGCGCCTGTTCGGCCGAACCGGAAGAAGAAGCAGCATCGAGATGCTCTATAAAGCGGTGAAAATGCGCTTCCGTCTGCGCAAAAGACGTGCTGGAGTTGATCGCCGGTAATTGCAGCAAATGAGCCATCAGCCGCCCGCCCCCGAACATGGAGTCGTGTACGATATAATCGAACGGTTTGGCTTTGGCCTCCTCCAAGACTAAGGGAACGAGAGCCTCCGCCCCTTCCAGCATACCGTTAACACGGCCGAACGGATGGATATCGTGCTTCAAGAATCCCTCGAAGAAACGGAAAAAATCGTAGGCCCGCACCTCGGCCCCTACCTTCTCCAGACGCTCTCTGAAATTTTCCGTTGTGAAATAAACGACCTCATTTCCGCGCTGAACCAGCTCCTGCACGACACTTACCGTGGGGTTCACATGTCCTTCCGCCCCGCCATTCATAAATAAAATACGTGCCACGATTCATTCAGCCTCCTTCGCCCCTCATTTATTTGGGACTATATTCCATTTTATCACTTTTTAATCTCCGATGGGAATGCCAAAGGATTCATGTTTCGTTGCCCAAGCCCGGGATGCCGCCGCTAATTCAACATGGTGCCGAAGGCGGAAAAACCCGCCTATCTATCCATGGGCGGGTTTAATATATCTATGAAATTAGCCATTCATATTTTGATTATCCAAAATCTCTTTGTCCTCGGCGTTATCGCGGGTCACCTTTTGCACCCCGATCGCACTATAGGAAATCAGCAGCATAACGGCAATGTAGTAGCCTTTTACGTTCAGTTCGAACGGCGCGTTAAACAAACCGATGAAAAACATAGCGAATCCGATGACCAACCCTGCGACTGCCATTCCTGTGAAAGCGGGCGTGTTACGCATGCGGTGCTTTGGATTTTCGTTTCTTAACTCCTTATCCTCGGCGTTGTCGCGGACCACCTTCTGGGTCGCGATACTGGTGATGATAATTAAGAACATGCATAGCAAGTAGTACCCTTTTACGTTCAATTCCCAATCCGCATTGTAGATGCCAAGACAATATAAGAATATGCCTGCGGCCAGTGCAAAGTACGAAGCTGCGGTAAAAGCTGCGGTGTTACGTTTTTGATATTTTGGGTACATGGGCGGACACTCCTCTTGAGGTTACGAACGACTAATACGCGAATCTTTAGTTCGTCGTTAGAATTGGTTGCCTTTTACAGATATATTAACTTACCGGTTACTATGTGAAAAGTCTTATTTTCATCTAGTACTGGATAAGCTGTTGGGTAACCGTCAAGCGGCGGGTACCTTCTCTAAATGAAGGGATATGTTAGTTGAATGCGTTCTATACCGAGCCGCAACAAAAAAAAGCGCCGACGTTGTTACGCCGCGCGCTTTTTCCTGCATTACTTACTCCGCTTCCCCGACATGCTCCTTGCAGAAAGCTTTTACAACTTCCAATTCGTCGTCTTCCAGTTCAAAATCAAGCAGCTGCTCCGTCGTCCGCTCGAAAATTTCGTGCTTTACGATGCTGGCCTGGTCCCCGTCCACGCCGTAAATGACCCGGACATATAACCCCTGCTCGGAGTACAGCTCGTCATCCTCTTCAACTTCGATATCCAGTATAAACTCGTACCGTTTGCCGGACAAAATGCCGAATGGGTCTTTCACGAGCTCTACGCTGTAACCGGTAATGGTGAACATAGTATCATCCTTTCTCAACCGCCGAACCTTTATTCCGAACCTTTATATTATACACGAAATTCAGAGAAAGGTTTGATGCCGCCGAGAAATGAATTATAACCCGCTCATGCCGTCCCGAAATTACACCTGCACCATCCAGCCGAGCTTATCTTCGAGCTTCCCGCTCTGGATGCCGGTGAGCGTATCGTACAGCTTCGCGGACAGCTCTCCGGTCTCGCCGCCGTTGATGATCAGCTTCTCGCCGCGCCAATTCAGCTCGCCGACCGGGGAGATGACCGCCGCCGTGCCCGTGCCGAACGCCTCTTCAAGCGTACCCGCCCGGTGTGCTTCGTACAGCTCCTCGATGCTGACCGGCCGCTCTTCGACCGGAACGCCCCAGCTTTGCAGCAATTGAATCATCGAATCGCGCGTGATTCCTTTCAGGATACTGCCGTTCAACGCCGGGGTGATGACCTTCCCGTTGACCTTGAAGAAGACGTTCATGCTCCCGACTTCTTCTACGTACTTCTTATGCACGCCGTCGAGCCACAGCACCTGCGAATACCCTTCCAGCGCGGCTTCCTCCTGCGCCTTGAGACTCGCGGCGTAGTTCCCGGCCGTCTTCGCGCTGCCGGTACCGCCAGGGACGGCGCGGACGAATTCCGACTCGACATGGATTTTGACCGGACGGATGCCTTCGGCATAGTACGCTCCGACCGGCGACATGATGATCATGAAGATATACCGTTTCGAAGCGGCAACGCCCAGCACAGGCTCCGTCGCAATGACGAAAGGACGAATATACAGCGAAGTGCCTTCGTTGTCCGGTACCCAGTCCCGATCCGTTTGGACCAGCTTCTTCAGCCCTTCCAGCGCCAGCTCCACGTCCAGGTGCGGAATGCTCATCCGGTCGTTCGAATGATTCAAGCGCTTGAAGTTTTGATCCGGGCGGAATACCAGAATGCGTCCGTCCGCGGTACGGTACGCTTTCAGCCCTTCGAATACCGTCTGGCCGTAATGAAACACTTTTGCCGCCGGGTCCAAGCTGATCGACTGGTACGGCACGACGCGGGGAGAATGCCACCCGCGGCCTTCCTCATAATCCAGCATAAACATGTGGTCCGTGAATACGGTTCCAAACCCGACTCGGCTTACATCGGGCTTTTGTTTTGGGGCCTTGGTCAGCTCCACTTCGATATTAAGCGCCATTCTTCGCATCTCCTCTTCAAAGGTATATTTCTTATTATATTAGTTGAATGGTATCAGTTCTTCCGATATATTGAAAATATCTGTTTTATTGGAGAACGATACCTTAAAGGTATGAATGAAGGGAGCGGCCCGGGATGGACTTGCGTCAGCTGAGATACTTTTTGGCGATTGTGAAGGAAGGGCAAATTACGCGCGCGGCCAAAGCGCTGAACATGGAGCAGCCCCCGCTCAGCCGGCAGCTCAAGCTGATGGAGGAGGAGCTCGGGGTAACCTTGTTCGACCGGGACGGCAAAAGGCTTCGGCTGACGCATGCGGGAGAGCTGCTGCGGCAGAAGGCGGAAAGCCTGCTGCACCAGTTCAACGAATCGATGCAGGAAGTGAAGGAGCTGGACGAGGGCGTCCAAGGCGTGCTGTCCATCGGCGCCGTCGTCTCGTGCATCTCGCTTCTGCCCCAGCGCATCGAGACGTTCCGGGAGAAGTACCCGGAGGTTACCTTCCGCATCTGGGAGGGCGATCATTTCCTCCTCGGGGAGCAATTGGAGAAACGGAGCGTCGAGCTGATCGTCGCCCGGCTTCCTTTCGAAGCTTCCTCCGAGTCGCAGTCATATGCGGTACGGCCGCTGCCGTCCGATCCGTTCGTCGTCGTCATCCCCGGCAAGTGGCTGCCGGACCCTGCGCAGGAGACGATCCGCATGCAGGAGCTGGCGGACTTCCCGTTTCTGACGCTCAAAACGGACCGGACGACCGGCATGCACGACCGGGTGGTCACCGAGTGCCGCCGTCACGGCTTCGAGCCGCGCATCATCTGCGAGTGCTCCAGCGTCGCGGTCATCATCGCGATGGTCGCGGCCGGCCTCGGGGCGACGGTGCTGCCGAAGTCCGTCATGACGGCGTTCCCTCTCCCGTCGATCCGGACGCTTCCGCTGGCCGATGCCGATTTTCAATCCGATGTCGGCATTCTGTGGCTCAACAACCGCTATTTGTCCAGAGCCGCCCGCCGCTTTATCGATCATTTTCTGGAGTAACGGCCTGACCACTCCGCCCCACCCAGCCCAAAAAAAGGAATTATCGGGCGGGCCGGCGAAGTTTTCCTTGTCATCTGCTCACAGAGGAGGAAGCAAGCCATGAAAGCTATTCAGGTAACGCAATTCGGCGGTCCGGAGCATATGAGCTACACGGACGTCGATGAGCCGAGCATCGGTCCGAACCAAGTGTTGATCCGCGTGGAGACGACCAGCGTCAATTTTGCCGATATCAAATCGAGGTACGGGAAAAAGGGCGGGACTCTTCCGTTCATCCCGGGACTGGATGCGGCGGGGACGATTGAGCAAGTCGGGTCCGAAGTCCGGCAGCTGCAGGTCGGACAGCGCGTCATCGCTTTTCCACATCACGGCTCTTATGCCGAATATATCGCCGCGGACGAAAATCTGACGTTCGCCATCCCGGACAGTCTCAGCTTCGACACGGCGGCCGCCTGTCCGATCGTCTCGTTCCTTTCGTATAAGCTGCTCGCGGACATTGCCAGACTGGAGCCGGGCGAGACGGTCCTGATCCACGCGGCGGCAGGCGGCGTCGGCACGACGGCTATCCAGTTGGCGAAGCTCTTGGGCGCGGGGAAGGTGATCGGAACCGTCGGCAGCGAGAGCAAGGCGGGCATCGCTTTGGAGGCGGGCGCGGATCATGTGCTCTCTTACGCGCAGGGGGATTTTGCCGCGCAGGTCAACGACCTGACGAACGGCGAAGGCGTAAACGTCGTCTTGGACTCGATAGCGGGCACCGTGACGGAGCAAAGCTTACTCTGCCTGGCTCCCTACGGCCGCCTGGTCCATTTCGGCAATTCGGGCGGTCCCGCGGGGAACATCAAGACCTCGGACCTGCATGCGAGCTGCCGTTCCGTCCTCGGGTTCAGCTTGGGCACGACCCGGAGCAAGCGCCCCCACCTGCTGCGCGGCGTCGCCGAGCGGGTGCTGCCGTACTTGGCCGACGGGCGCCTGACGATCAAGATCGGGGCACGCTTTCCTTTGGCCGAAGCCGCCAAAGCCCACGAGTGGGTGGAAAGCCGGCAGAGCACGGGAAAAGTGCTGCTCGACGTCAGAAGCTAACACCGTTTGCAGCTAAGCATACGGCTTACAAACCTAAATTACCTGACGCGCGGCGCAACATTTGCTTATCCACAAACTTATACACATATTATCCACGTTATCCACAATTCGTGAAAAATTGCACTTGCCTTAACTTTGAAAAAGATCGTCTTCAGCCAACCCTTTCGGCCGAAGACGATCTTTTTGATGTTTGCTTTACACGGTAAAAAAAAGGGGATGTACGTATTCTGACGAATATTTTTTTATAGGGCTGTGCGTTTACGAAGACTGTGGATAAAATGTTAAATTGCCTGGATCTCTTGTGGATAACAGATCGTAATAAAGGTGTGGATACATTGGAAAATGAAAAAATCAAAATACTTGGAGACTTTTTAAAATCCCGCCGAGAACGGATGAAACCGGATCGTATCGAAATTGCCAGCCGCTTTGGAAGAAGAAGAACTCCGGGATTACGCAGAGAAGAGGTTGCCCAGCTTGCGGGAGTAAGCATTACTTGGTATACCTGGCTGGAACAAGGCAGAGTCGCTTCCGTTTCCAGGGAAGTCATCGAGAGTGTCGGCAGAGCCTTGCAATTATCTTCAGAGGAACATCTTCATTTGCTCCGGTTGGCTAATTACGAAGGAGAGAGGGACAACAATCCGAACGCTGAGGAAATAAACCCGGCATTTCAGACCCTGATCGACCAATTGAATTATCCGGCGATCATAGCCAATCATCGAACCGAAGTGTTGGCTTTCAATCGAATGGCTACCGAAATTATTACGGATTTCCATGCCCTTCCCGCTGCTGAGCGCGTGATGACGCGATTGGTATTTAGAGATCCAAATCTGCGCAAGCATTTGATGAATTGGAAGGAATTCTCGGATTATACGCTGGGCGTATTTCGCTTGAATTATGACCACAAGACCGGCGATCGCTGGTTTAAGGAATTCGTACAACAGATGTGCCTGGAAAGCGAGGAGTTCCAGACGTTATGGCGATTGCACAATGTGCAGCAAAAGAAAGCCGTACTTTACACGTTCGATCATCCTTCCGCGGGGCGATTATTTTTTGAATTGAATTCCTTTTCCAATCTTAACGGCAATCCAGACCTTCACTGCTGTATATTTACTCCCATCGCGGGTACCGATACCGAACAAAGATTAGAGCATATAAGGAAATAAGCCTGTTAGTCCGGATACCCGTATAAACGAAAACTGGTTGCCTCTTGTGACGGGGAATACAATGAATTCATTCCCATCAAGGAGGTTATCGAAATTGAAAGCTATCGTAATCGATCAACCAGGAGGACCTGCAAGTTTAAAATTGCACGAGAAACCGGATCTGCAACCGGCCCCCGGTATGCTTACCATAGACGTTGCGTATGCCGGAGTAGGGTATTTCGAAGTTTTGCTGAGCCGGGGAGAGTTCGCTTCCGCTTTTCCGATGCCGCTTACGCCCGGTTTGGAAGTGTCGGGATATGTACGCGCCATCGGAGAAGGTGTCGAGGGGTTCTACGTGGGGCAACCCGTTGCCTCGATGACGCTGCATGATCTTAACGGTTTCGCATCCATGGCGAATGTGCGGCCGGATCTTACGGTTCCGCTGGATCAATTGGGGGCAGACCTTGACTTGGCGACAGCGGCAGCCTCTATTGTAAATCTGACGACCGCTTACTTGGCCATTAAAGATGTGTATAGAATGAGAATGGGTGACGACATCCTCGTTCATGCGGCCGTCGGCGGTTTGGGCAGCTTCTTGGGACAAGTCGCCAAACGTTTGGGAGCCGGCAAGGTACTGGGAACCGTCGGCAACCCCCAGAAAGTAAAGCTGGCCGCTTCCCTCGGATATGACGAATTATTTGTCCGGTCAGATTTTGTGGAGCAGACCTTGAAGGCAACTGGACGGAAAGGCGTTCATGCCGTCTTTGATCCGGTCGGGGGAACGATGCGTAAACAAAGTTTAGAGGTACTTCGTCCGTTGGGGCAGTTGGTTGTCGTGGGAAACGCAAGCGGTGAACAGGATGTTGTGCATTCTTTTAACGAAATATGGTTTTCCAATCGTCAACTCGCAGGTTTTACATTAGGCGGATACAGCGACAGCAACCCCGTAGAAACCGGGAAAGCGGCGCGGGAAGCGTTAAGCATGCTGGCAAGAAAAGAGATCCATGCCGAGATTCACGGTGTATATCCTCTGGAAAACGCGGCCGAGGCTCTTGCTCTCTTGGAAGAAAAGAACACCGTCGGCAAACTGGTTTTGAAGATATAACCTCGAATAAAAAGAAGAGAGAGCTTCACTCTGAGGCTCTCTTACTTTTGCGCTAATGGACATTTGGGTTATGCGGTCAGTTGGATATTTTGGCGCGGAACAGGTTGGCTCCCATCAGGATGAACACGCCACCGGTGACCCGGTTCAGCCATAAGCCGATCTTGGGGTTCTTCCTTAGCTTTCCCGTCGCGAACGCCGCGAGATAAGAAAGGAGACTGCTCCACAGCATGCCGATGAAAATAAACGTCGCGCCAAGAATCGCGAACGGAATCGGACTCTGGGC
This sequence comes from Paenibacillus oleatilyticus, assembly GCF_018998565.1. Classification (GTDB taxonomy): domain Bacteria; phylum Bacillota; class Bacilli; order Paenibacillales; family NBRC-103111; genus Paenibacillus_G; species Paenibacillus_G oleatilyticus. The sequence continues at coordinate 109,360 of NZ_JAHNZO010000017.1, forward strand.
CTGATTGTCCACAAACTGGGGAAGGAAGGCGATAAAGAACAACGCCACCTTCGGATTCGTTACATTTGTAATCATGCCCTGGACAAAAATTTTGCGCGTGCTCATCAGCTCCACCGATCCGGAGTCCGGTGCAATGGCGGAGGACTTCGACAAAATCATCGTAATCCCGAGATAGATCAGATAGGCGACCCCGATCATTTTGATGACCGTAAACAGCAATAGCGATTTCGCCAAAAGAAAAGATAACCCCAGCGCCGCGAGCAGCGTGTGGATAAGCGTACCGGCCGCAATCCCCATGGTGGACCAGATGCCCGCTCTTCTGCCCTGCGCCACGCTTCTGGCAATGATGTACATCGTATCCGAGCCTGGGGTCATGATAAGCAATATTCCAGCGACTACAAACAAGAAATAATGATGAATGCCAAACACGCTCGTACGCTCCTTTACGTAGGTAAGTAGTGTAGGTTACCGCCCGCGGCGGACCCGGATGTTGCGACTTTGCCATGATTGATGTGCTTCCAATCACACTTCTCCGTGCTTCCTCGTGTTACGCTTTTTACATAGCAAATCAAACGTAACGGAGGGATTCGCGATGTTCTGTTATCAATGTGAACAGACCCCGACAGGCGGCTGTAAGGTGATCGGCGTATGCGGCAAAGATGAAACGATTGCAAGCTTGCAGGATACGATGATTTTCGCTTTGAAAGGCATTGCCGCCTATGCCACACATGCAAGACAGCTCGGCTATTCCGACCCGGAGGTCGACCGGATTACGCACGAGGCGTTGTACATGACGCTGACGAACTCCAACTTCAACCTGCAGGAGCATATCGACATGGCGATGAAGGTCGGCTCCGCGGCCGTCCGGATCATGGATGTGCTGGACCGGGCGCATACGACTCACTTCGGCATCCCGCAGCCTGTAGCCGTGCCGCAGAACAGCATCGAAGGGCATGCCATCGTCGTTACCGGGCATAACCTGTACGCGTTGGAGGAGCTGCTCAAGCAGACCGAGGGAAAAGGGATCAACATCTACACGCACTCCGAGATGCTGCCCGCCCACGGCTATCCCAAGCTGAAGCAGTATTCGCACTTGAAGGGAAACATCGGAAAAGCCTGGTACGACCAGCGCCGCCTGTTCGAGAAGTTCCCGGGCGCCATCCTGGCGACAACGAACTGCGTCATGCCAATCAAGGGCACCTACGCCGACCGGTTCTTCTCCTATGATATCGCAGGTCTGGAAGGGGTTACAAAAATCGTCAATGACGATTTCACCCCGCTGATCGAGAAAGCCTTGGCGCTGCCGGAAGCCCGAATCGAGTCGGATCAGACACTGATGACCGGCTACCATCACGAGACCGTGATTGGCCTGGCTCCGGAGATCATTCAAGCGGTCAAAGCGGGCAAAATCAAACGCTTCTTCGTCATCGCCGGCTGCGACGCTCCGGGAAGCGGCGGCGAATATTACCGCGAGCTCGCCACCTCGCTGCCTAACGATACCGTAATTCTGACCACATCCTGTGGAAAATTCCGCTTCAACGACGTCGATTACGGCACCGTGGCCGATACGGGCATCCCGCGCTACATCGATTTGGGCCAGTGCAACAACTCCGGCTCCACGGTCAAGATCGCCCTGGCTCTCGCCGACGCCTTCGGATGCAGCGTGAACGACCTGCCGGTCAGCATCGTGCTCTCCTGGTTCGAGCAAAAGGCGGTCGCGATTCTTCTCGGCCTGTTCAGCCTCGGCATCAAAGATATCCGCATCGGCCCGAAACCGCCGGAATTCATCAATCCGGGCGTCATGAATGTGCTTGTGGATACGTTCGGACTGAAGCTGATCGGCAACGCTCAAGACGATATGAAGGAAATGCTTTCGCTTTCTCACTAAGAGAGCCAGGCATAATGAAGCTCCGGCGGCACCCTGCTGCACGTACGGAGCAGGAGATTAAAAGCGGGCGCAGGCGTCTGGACATCCGTTCAAGGCGTTCGCGCCCTTTTTCCCGTTCACCATCCGTCAACTAGGCCCTCCAAACGACGCCCGTCCTTTGGTGATTTTATGACAATTATAGCGCATATGTTCGCATTCGTACACAAGAGATGCTGATTCATCTCCCCCTTATCGAAGAGGGAGTTTTCTCAGCCTTAACGATAAAATGTTTTTCGCGCACGCCCTTCTCTTAAGCGATCAATCCCGCTTTCGCCAATCCGTTGCGGATACCGCCTTCATCCACATGGCTGGTGACATAGTCGGCATATGGAAGCAGCTCCTGATGCGAGTTCCCCATCGCGATGCCCAGGCCCACGAATTCCAGCATCTCCTTGTCGTTCAAGCCGTCTCCGAACGCTACCGCCTCGGCAGGCGTGATTCCGAGCCGCTCCAGCATCGCCGCGATCCCCTGCGCCTTCGACCCTCCGGCCGGGAGCACGTCCATCGCTTTGGGATGCCAGCGAATCAGCTTGAGCTCCGGCACCTCCCCTTGATACAAGTGCTCCTCATGGCTCTCGCAGTGGAGAAACATCTGGAGAATGTCATTGGCCTTCCAAAACCCCGGGTCATGTCCGGGAAGCTCTACTTTTAACGACAAGACCGATTCCGTCACAAAAGGATGCTCCGCCCGGTCGGAGCAATACGCATGCTCCCCTTCAAAGACGAGCGAGTGTCCGTGCTTCGCCGCCAGGGTAACCAGAGCCCCGATGCTTTCCTTCGGAATGACCCGTTTGTAGACGGGCTTTCCCCGGTAAACGGCATAAGCGCCGTTCAAGCAAACGAACGATTCGATCCCCAATTGATCGGCCAACGATTTGATAAAGTAAGGAGCCCGCCCCGTAGCGATGACCGGCTCCACCCCGCTCGCTTTGAGCGCCCGGATGGCTTCGACCGTATCCGGGGGAACCTCTTTGTTCTCGTTAACCAATGTCCCGTCGATATCAAAAAATACGATTTTGTACGCCATTGCCGCTATGTCCCCTATCCCTCGATGAATGAATGATCTCTAAATCAGGTCTAAAATCCAAGTATAGCACCCGCGCCGAATATGACAAGAACCTAGAAAAGGAACAAAGCCGGAGCTTTGTTCCTTCCCATTATGGTATATACCATTCATCCGTGGTTAATCTTCTACAGACAGACGGTTGCCGTCCGGATCTTCGAAGAAAAAATATTTCTGCACGCCCTCGTAGAGCAAAATATCGGTAACGGAGACGCCGTGATCGATCAGCCGACGATGAGCGGCCTCCGCATCGGGCGTTTTGAAAATAAAAAAGTTGCCGTCGATATGCCGGTTGCTCGGAAAGCGCACGGGAACGTCTTGTTCCGCTTGGAACAGCACCAGTACAGGCCCGCCGTCACCGACCTTAAACTCGACCGTGATGTCGCCGCGCTGGAATTCCTGCAGCCCCAATACCGTACTGTACCAGGCTGCGGACCGGTTCAAATCCCGGACGGGTACGAAGATCCCCGGGATGCCGGTAAATAAAGCGTTGTTGTTGGACATAGCGTTATTCCGCCTTTCTCAGAAAAATAGGCCGCCGATGAGGTAAGCGATTGCAGAAAGAACAAAGGCTATCAGGGAATAGGGCAGCTTTGTTTTGAAATGCCGGTACACCGTCGTTTTCGTGGAATACGCCGTCAGCAGTCCGATATCGGACGTAATGCACGTGGAAGCTCCCCAGATGCCGGCCGACAGCAAGGCCGCCAACGTTAAAGGCGTGTTGGCTCCGACGGAGGCTGACAATTGCAGAAGGACGGGAATCGCCATAATATACAGGCTCCAGTTGAGCGTCACCAAAAATTCCGTAGCCGAGAATACCAGGAAAATGATGAACGGCAGCCATTTCGGAATGACGAAAACGGATACAATTCCGACAACATAATTGGTAAAGCCGATATCGGTAATGGAGTCCGCCAGCACGAAAGCCGCAGCCATAATCACGGCGAGCTCCAGCATATTTTTCATTCCGTCCAGTACGGTTGCAATATACGTTTCGGCGGTAAAGATGCCCCGGGCTACGTAAATGAGGCCGGTGGCGAGAATCGTGATGAACGCTCCCAGTTGGGTATTCGACTTGAAATAAATCGTTGAAGCGATAAAGATAACAATAGGTATGAAAAAATAAATGAGATGAGGTGACGGTTTACCGGCGGGATCGCCTTGGCTCCTGTCCGAAGCATGCTCCGCCGCCGCCTGGTCCGGTTCCTGTTCTTCAATGTGCGAAGCCGCTTTCAATTCGGCGTCATCGCGGCTGGCGTAAGCTCGTTTCATCGGGCCGATATTCGGCAAAACCCCGATCACATTCAGAAGCGTGACCAATAAAAAAGCCAAAGGGAAAAACAACAGCGGCACCAGCCCGGTAAACACCCGAATGCCTTCCCCCTCCGCCGCGTAACCGTTCGTCACCAATAACCCCGCGATAAAGATCGCGCCCGTTCCGATCGGATACAAATGAGTCAGCGTAATGGCGGTGGAAAGCGTAACGTACGCCGTCTTTTCTCGCGGCGTCTTGTACTTGTCGTTCACCGGCGTCATGCAGGCGCCTACGGTCGAGGAGCTTAGATAAAGATCGAACGATAGGAAGAAGCCCATCAAGTAATTGATGAGTAAAGCCGTCTTGCCGCTCTTGGCCTTGCTTCCGGCCCACAGACCGAATTGCCGGGACAGGCCGCTTTTGTCCAGAATCGCTACAATGCTGCCGATCGTCAGCAGGACCAGGATCAGCCACAGGTTTCCTTCGGTCGTGACCTGCTTCAGCAGCTTTTCGTTATAGGTAAGCAGGAAGCCCCACTTATATTTCATAAAGACCGCCAGCAAGCCCCCCCATACAAACCCTTCCAGCACCTTCTGGGTCAGCAGAATGAAGGCGAACATGACGACCGGCGGAATCAAGGACCAGGCCCCGTACGTTCCCGGGTTCGCCGGAGCACCGAGAGCAACGGCGACGAACACGGCCAGTATTCCGGCATAGATGTACGTATTCTTGTTTTTCATCGCCATACTCCCGTAATTAAGGATATCCGTTGCAAGAAAGAAAGGAATGAAGCCGGAGCTTCATTCCACTCTTCGTCTTCTTAATACTTGACGACGCGGTAATAACGGCGGGTCGTCAGCGGATGGTTCCGCTGCACTTCCAGATGGGCGCTGACGCGCTCCATCACCGTTGCAATCGTGACGGTCGACAGGAACTCGCGGAATTCCGGATGGATTCCGTCCAGCGCGTAATCCTTCGCATCGAAGATCGTGACTTCATCGGAGTATTGCGTAACGAACCGTTCGACGCGCTCCATCAACGGACGAGTGGCATCTTCTCCCTTAAAGAGTATAATGCTCATATCTTTTTCGACCAATTCGATCGTCCCGTGGAAAAACTCCGCGGCATGGATGGATTTCGCGTGAATCCACTGCATCTCTTCCAGCACGCACATGGCGTACAGATACGTCCAGCCCCACAGGTTGCCGGAGCCGACGAGCATATGATATTTCTCGTCCTTATATTTTTTCGCGAAGGCTTCCGCTCTTGCGTCTTCCTTCTCCTTGATCGCCGCAAGCGCTTCGGGAACCGAGGCCAGTTGGTCGGCGAACAGAGCGTAGTTGTCGAATTCTCCCCGGTTGTTCAGGAACTTCAGCACGATCAGCAGCAGCTGCAAATGGAACGACTCGACGAGCGTATCGTTGGCCGCCGCGTTGGCGAAGACGTAGTCGCTGGCCTGCGCCAGCGGCGTCGTCGCATCGCCGACGATTCCGATTACCGTTGCGCCTTTCTCTCTGCAAAATTTGGCGGCATCGACGGTTTCCTGCGTCGTGCCCGACAAGGAGGAGGTGATGACAAGAGACTTGTCCGTCAGCTGTTTGTGTCCTTCCACCAGCAGCTCCGCGGCGATTTCCGCATAAACGGGAATGCTCGAATGCGTTTTGACGATATATTCGAACGGATACTTAATGGCGATCGTTCCGCCGCTGCCGACCAGAAAGACGTTGTCGATCTGTTTTTTCGTAATTTCATCCACCGCTTGTTCGATCTGGCTCCGGAGGCCGACGGCTCCTTTCATAATGCCGACGAACCGCTGACGATCAAAGTTTAACATGTGACTCATTCCTCCTGATTAAGGGTTTGGTTTACACGATTAGCGAACTTAGTGGTATATACCATTTTGAGTGCAAACAAGCCGCTCGGCAGTCATTTTCAACATCTATAATGGTATATACCAATAATAAAATATTAGCTTGCTTTTCAATTCTTGTCAATGCAAACGCTCTAATTTTTAGATTTTAAACCCGAGCCCGTGCGGGATGTGGGCCGGTTGTGGGCCATTCCCCGTCCCGGCCGGCACACACCGCACTTCCGCGCATAGCCGCTCCTTCGAAGATTAAGGCGAAAGCAGCGGGCGAAGCCTGTTGACCGACCGGCCGAAGGCGGCGTCCGGATCCGCCAAATAGGCGGAATCCGCCAGCTCCAGGGTCAAACACCCTGCGTAGCCATGCTCCGCCAACTGCTTGAGGTATGCTTCCACCGGCAGATGCCCATCTCCCAACGCGAGATGGCCCGAAGGCGTGCCGTCAATCAAATGAACGTGCGGAACGCCTCCCAGCGCCCGGAAGTAATCGCCGATCGTTTCGCCGGCAACCGCCATCGCCACCGTATCGATCAGACCGGTCATCGCAGCGGAGCCGACCTCGTTCAGCATCCGCCGCAGCGAAGCGAGATCGGTCACCAGATTCGATTCCATCGGCTGCAATACCTCCAGCAGCAGCGTGACGCCCTGACACTGAGCTTTGTCCGCCAGCGTCCGCAGCGCCTCGCACGACCGCTTCCAGGCTTCTTCCCGCGGCTCGTTATAATAGCCCCAGCCGGAGGTGATCAGCATATACTCAGCTTCGAGAGCCGAGGCGATCTCGATGTTTTTGCCGAAATAAGCGATGCCCGCGCGGCGGGCCGCTTCGTCCTGGGCCGCGATATTGAACGGATACATGATCTGCTCGGGCGTATAGCAGACCAAGCCGAGCCGCCGACGGTTCAGCTCTTGGCGGATCCGCTTCACCTGCGCATCCGTCGCCGTGTCCGAGTACAGATGCGGCGAGCCTCCCCACAGCTCGATATGGGACACCCCGTGCTTGTCCATCGAATCGAAGAAATAGTCCAACGAATACATCCGGTAATGCAAGTTCATCCCCGCGATCTGCGTAAACCGTAGTTGAGCCATATCTTGTCCCCTCCGTTCTTGTGGTATATACCATTGTTTCGAAGCCACTCCGGCCTTAATAAGGCTTCCCGTAACCGAAAGCTCCTTCGACCAGACATGTTTTGGCGGCAAACGCCGCGCCCGCGTCGAGCGCCTTCCATACGGACGCCTCCGGGGCCTTGTTCCACTCCCCTTCCGTCAACAGCGTGAGCACAAAGGCGGTAAAGAACGAATCGCCCGCACCCAGCGTATCGACCGGCTGCACGAAATGAGGCTTTTGCAAATAAAACGCGCCGTTATAATAAAGCAGCGCGCCCCGGCTGCCCATCGTCCCCAGGACACCCGTGCAGCCGTACTCCGCGGCGACGAACGCCAGCTTTTCCCGGACGGCGTCCTCCTCCATCGTCCCGCACGAAAGCAGGCAAAGATCGACATGCGGGCATACCCGCTTCAAGTAGTCGTCGTCCCACTCGTCGGAGCAGTCGAAGGACAAGGGAACGCCCAACGCCCGAAGCTCCGGCAGTTGGGACTCGATGCCGCTGTAAATGCTGGTATGAATCCATTGAAATTGCTTCATATAGGCATAGTCCGAATCATCGAATACGAGCGGATGCTCCTGCTGGACACCGCCTTTGTTCCATCCGACCATCACCCGGTCCCCGTCGATCAATTCGATGAGCGAGCAGCCGTTCTCGCCTTCCGACGAACGGCAGCGGGAAGTATCGACGCCAAGCTCGTTCAGCACCCGGTGTACATGACGGCCTTCCTCGTCGGTGCCGAAAATGCCAAGATACCCCGCCTGCGCCCCCAATTGTTTGGCGTACACACTAAAATTCACCGCATTGCCGCCCGGGTACATCACTCTTTTATATACGTATTTATCGACGACGTTATCGCCTAGACCCAGTACGTTCATGGCTTGCCTCCCTTTATGGTATATACCACTAAGCACAAAAAAATTAGTTGTTTTTCACGTTCAGCTTCGAAAAGAACCGGACGATATCCCCGCGGGTCAGCGCCTGCGAGAATTCGATCAATTTGTCGTTCTTATCGAAGGCCTGCGCCTCGACCAGAATGCACGGGCTGTCGTTGCCGACACGCAGCAGCTTGCTTTCCGCTTCGTCGCTAAGGGAAATCCGCATCGTCTGATCCGCGCGGACGAGCTTGATCCCGTAATGCTCCTCCAGCACCTCGTACAAGGAGATGTCCTCCAAATTCATGTGCGCTTCGATTCCCGGGCAGTACGCGTAAGGAATATACGAAAGCTCGATGGAGACGGGAATTTCGTCGGCATAGCGGACCCGTTTGATCGACCAGATCTCCTCTTCTTCGGCAATCCCGAGCATCTTGGCCACGAAGCCGTTGGCCGGCTCCTTGCGCTTGTAGATCGTATTCGTCGAAGGCCGAAGCCCTTTGCTCAATATGTTTTTGGAGAAGCTGGTAAATTCGACGAAATCCAATTGAATGCGCCGGTTCGTCACGAACGTGCCCGATCCGACGACCCGCTCCACGAAGCCCTCCCGCTCCAGAATGGAAATCGCATGACGGGCGGTCATCCGGCTGATCTGATACTGCGCGGCTAACTCACGCTCCGAAGGAAGCTTGTCGCCTTGCTTCCATTTCCCGCTTTCGATTTCTTGAATGAACAAATTTTTAATTTGCTGGTAAAACGGGATATGGTCTCCTGCTTTATTCATATGGAACCCCTGTCACGCGCTCGATTAGCGAATTACCGTCCCCATGGACGGCCAATTCCAGCATAGCAGATGACCGTAAAAACGGTCAAGGAAGCAGCGAAGCCTGCAATTCCCCGATGACGTCCTCCAGCGGCCGGTCGGACATGGAACGAAGACGGCCGTCCACGTTGCCAAAGGCCAGCTGCTCGGTAACCGGATTTGGAACGATGACGCACCATAACCCGGCCGCTTTCGCGGCGGCGGCTCCGTTGGCGGAATCCTCGAAGGCCAGAGCTTCATGCGCCTCGATTCCCAGCGCCTGGATCGCCTTGAGATACAGCTCGGGGTCCGGCTTCACGTTCGCGACGTCGTCTTTGGTCTTGATGACCTCGAACGAATCGAGCAAGCCGAATCTGCGCAGAAACGATTCCACCCAAGCCCGATCGGAGCTGGAAGCCAGTCCCACTTTCAGCCCCAATCGCTGCGCCGCTTCGATATATTCCACGACCCCGTCGCGCAGCGTGACCGTCTCCATCTTCACGGCATGCAGCTTGGCCGCCGCCTTCCTCACTTCGGTGATATCCGTACGTCCTTCGGCCATTTTCCGGATATAGGCCTCGATCTGGCCTCCGTGCGACCCGACGCAAGCCGCGAATACTTCCGTCGGAAAGGGGATGTCGTACCCGCCTAACACCTCGGCATAGCAGTCGAACCATGCGGATTCCGTATCCACGATCAAACCGTCGAAATCAAATACAATCGCTTTAATAATAGTCGCTCACTCCCGCCGGTTCTGTCGTTCCCTCAATATTGAACCCGCCTGTAATACCTTCTGGTCGTTAAAGGATGGTTGCGGACGTGCTCCAGATGACAGCTTACGCGTTCGAGCAAGGCCGCCGCGACGACCGGCGACACATATTTCCGATAGGCCGGCGAGATGCCCGCCAGCTCGTAGTCCGCCGTATCGAATACGGTCAGCTCGTCCGTATAGCTCTTGGCGAAACGCTCCACCCGGTCCATCAGCGGACGGGTCTCATCCTCCCCTTTGAGCAGGATCAGACTCATATCCTTCTCGATCAATTCGAGCGCGCCGTGAAAGAAATCGGAAGCATGGACAGGTCTGGTTTTGATCCACTGCATTTCCTCCAGAATACACATCGCGTAATAATACGCCTCGCCCCAGGTATTCCCGGAGCCGACCATCATATGATAGTCTTCGTTCCGGTAGCGCCCGGCAAAAGCTTTCGCACGCGCCTCCGTTCGTTCCTTCACGTCAAGCAGCGCCTCGGGGAGCCGCTCCCACTCCGCGACCAGGCGGTCATATTCGGGAAACTCCCCTCTATTATACATAATCCGGAAAGCCAGCAAGTAAAATTGGATGAAAAAAGATTCGCAGGACGTATCATCCTCGGCGAAATTGACGATGCTGTAGTCGGCCAGTTCCGCCAAGGGCGTGCCGGCCTTGCCCGTAAAACCGATCGTCACCGCGCCCCGGTCCTTGCAGTATTGCGCCGCTTCGACGGTTTCCTGGGTCGTGCCGGACAAGGAAGCCAGAACGACAAGCGACCGCTCGTTAAAATGCTTATGATCCATCGTCACGAACTCCGCAGCAATTTCCCGATATACCGGAAGCGTCGAGTGAGTGCGAAGCACGTATTCGACAGGCGACATCAAGATTCCCGCGCCGCCGGAGCCGATCAGAAACAAATTTGCAAAGCCGCGGGCGGTGACCTCCTCGACGGCTTGATCGATCTGGCCCCGGCAAGCCACGGCGCCGCCCTGAATTCTTTTATAACGGTCTCTATCGAAATTGAACATATGGATGAACCCTCCTGGGAATGGAATTTCCGAGAGCAGCAGCCTTACTGCCCGAGCGCCTCGCGAACCGCCCGCAGCCCCTTTTTCAAAGGCCCGACCGGATCGAGCAAGTACCTTTCCGCACAAATTTCGAGAGTCAGGTACCCCGGGTAGCCGTGCTTCGAGAGCTGATTCAAATAATCGCGCAGGGGAAGCTGGCCGTCCCCCCAAGTCAGATGATCGCTATCGATAAAATGAATATGGCGCAGATCGTTCCCCAGCGCTTGAAAGCAATCGTCGAACGTTTCCCCCGCCGCATGCATCGGACAAGTATCGACGACCGCCTTCAGCCGGTCGGAGCCGACCTCGCGCAGCATTCGGGCCTGCGTCTCCGTGTTCGTCACCAGATTGGATTCGAAAGGCTCCAGCTGCTCCAGCACCATCGTCATCCCCAGCTCCTCCGCCTTGCGGGAGAGCTGCTGCAGCGAGTCGCGCGAGCGTTCCCACGCCTCCCCGACCGGTTCGCTCCGGTAGCCCCACCCGGGTACGATCTGCAAGAGGTCCGTCCCGAGCTCCGCGGCGGCCTCCAGCGCTTTCGTGAAGTAACGGAGACTGCGCTCGCGAATGTCCTTCTCCCTGGCGGCAATATTAACCGGATACACGCACTGCTCGGGCGTGAAGCAGATGACGTTCAAACCTCTCCGCTCGATTTCTCTTCGAATGCCGCCGACCTGGCGCAGCGTCACATCCTCCACATACAGATGCGGCGAGCCTCCCCACAGCTCGATATGCTCTATTTCGAGCTCGACCATGGCATCCAGAAAATAATCCAGCGAGTACAGCGGAAAATGCTCGTTCATTCCCGCGAGCCGCGTCAGCGGAATTGTCCCCATCACCATCAGACCTTCCTCCCTTCCGGCCCCTGCAGGCCCAAGGCCTGCCGGATCGTGCCGATCGATTGCTCCAAATGCCGGTCGGGCTCCAGGTAATGCTTGACTCCGCAGGTTTCCAGGCCGATGTACCCTTGATACCCCCGCTCGCCCAGCTCCTTCAGGAACGCGGCGATCGGCAGGTTGCCCGACCCGAGCGGCACGTGCCCCTGCGGACTGCCGTCGCAAAGATGGATATGGTTCACGCGTCCCTCCAATTCGGTAAAATAAGCTGCCAGCGAGTCGCCTGCGACGACCATGGGCACCGTATCCACATTGCAGCCCAAATGCGGCGATCCGATCTCTCGCAACATCCGTTTGGCGGTTTGCAGATTGTGAACGAGGTTCGACTCATGGTACAGCAGCGGCTCCATCGTCAGATGTACCCCAAGCGTCTCCGCCTTCCTGGCGATGAGCTCGATAGCGTCTCTGGACCTTTTCCAGGCGTCGTCCGTCGGTTTATCGTAATACCCTCTCCCCGCCACGATTTGCATCCGTCCGGTTCCAAGCTCGGACGCGATATCCAGGCTTTTAAGCGCGTAGGCTATACTGCGGCGGCGCAAAGCCTCATCTTCGGCCGCAAGGTTAATCGGATAGACGCACGTTTCCGGCGTGAAGCAGGCGATCGTAAGCCCGCGCGCTTCGATCCCGCGCCGGAGGCGGCTCACGTCGGACAGCTTCAAGTCTTCAATCGGCACGTGCGGCGAACCGCCCCACAATTCGACGGCCTGCAGCTCCAACGCAACGATCTTGTCCAGAAAGTAATCCAGCGGATACAGCACATAGTGAATATTCATCGGCGCAATTTGAGACATCGTCACGGTTCCCACGCCCGATCACCCCTTTACGCTTCCGGCCGACAATCCGCGGACGAATTGCCGTTGGAACAGGATAAAGACAATAATCATCGGCAGCGCCGCCATCGACAACGCGGCCAACTGCATGCCGAAGCCGGCGGTCAGTCTGCCTTTCAGGTTCAGGATGCCGACCGGAATCGTCCATTGGTTGCCGTTTTCGAGGAACGTGATCGCGAACATAAATTCATTCCAGATAACGATCGTCGCAAGCAAGGCCGCAGAGATGATAATCGGCCGGCTCATCGGAATAATGACGCTCCACAGAAGCTTCCACGAATTGCCGCCGTCCAGAAAGGTCGCCTCCTCCACATCCCGCGGGATCGATAGGAAGTAAGAGCGGATCAGGAAGACGGAGAAAGGAATCTGAAAGGCCGCATAAGGAATAATGAGCCCCCAATACGTGTTGTACAGATGAAACAATTTCAAGATTTGATATAAAGAGACAATGCTTGCTTGGGGCGCCATCATCAGTCCGCTTAAAATAATCAAAAAGATGACGTGCCTGCCTTTAAACTGAAACCGGGAAATCGCGTAAGCGGCCAGCGTGCTGATCAGCACGGCCAGCAGGACGGACACCGTGGTAACGAAGACGCTGTTGAAAAAATACCGTCCCACTCCCGACTCCCAGGCGACTTGGAAGTTGCTGAACTTCCACTGCTTCGGCAAAATCCAGCTGTTGGCAAAAAACTCCTGATTGTTTTTGAAGCCGTTCATCATCATCCACAGGATCGGATAAATCACGCTTAAGGCGTACAGGACGAAAAAGGCGAGCAGCAATCCGAAGAAAATACGGCTTTTTATTGTTTTGTGCACGTTCCTTTCGCCTCCTAGTCGTCTTTGGCCGTACCGGACAGTTTGATTTGACATAAGGACAGGAGCATCGTAATCACGAAGACGACCGTCGCAATCGAAGCGGCGTAGCCCATCTCGTCGTTCCGGAAAGCCGCGCGGTACAGCATGGTGCCCAGCACCTCCGTAGAGCGGCCGGGACCGCCCGAGGTCAAAATGTAGATCTCGTCGAACAGCTTGTAAGCGCCCAGCACAGTGATCATCGACGCGACCAGAATCATCTCCTTGACGCTCGGCAGCGTCACGGCAAAAAAGCTTCGGACGGGCCCCGCCCCGTCGAGATCGGCGGCTTCGTAGAAATCCTTCGGGATATTATGCATCGCGATCAAAAACAGCATCACGTTATAGCCGATATACTGCCATTGGGACACCCAGATCGCCGCATAAATGGCCAGATTGCTGTCTCCCAGCCAAGGCTGCGCCAAGGCATGCAGCCCTAGCGCCTTGAGGCCCAGATTGATGATGCCCGTATCCGGGTTATAGATAAACTGCCACAGCAGGCCGATCACCACGAACGAGATCACGGAAGGAATAAAAAATACGGTGCGGAAAAAAGGCTGCATCTTCTGAAACAGCTTATGCTCCAGGATGGCGGCAATCACGAGCGCCGCGCCGACCTGAAACACGAACGAAATGACGGCATACAGCGAATTGTTCCGAAGCGCCGTATAGAATACGGGATCGGCAAACAAACGCTTAAAGTTATCGAAGCCGATAAAGGTTTTATTCGGGGAAAAGGCATTGAAGCTGAACAGGCTATAATAAAGATTCAAGGCGATCGGAGCGAGAACAAAAACGCTTACAAACACCAAAGCCGGTAAAGCGTACAAGCTTGCCAGCCTGCGATTCCGGAAAACATTCATGTGCCTTTTCTCCTTTCGGGAAGATCAAGGGGCTGCCGATTCGGCAACCCTTTGACGGGGGCTTCCGGTTATTTAAGCTCTTTGACTTCCTTGGCGACCTGCTGAACTTCCTTCATAATGTCCTCGGGCGACTTAAAGCCTTCCATCAACGGAGCGGCTGAAGTCCAGTACACGTCGACCAGCTTGGAATTGATCTGCACATCGAGCCATTCATTCACTCCGTGATCCAGCAGCAGCTGCATGGCTTTCACGTTTTGCGGGAAGGAAGTGTCTTTGTTCACCGCGCCGATGACGGAGCTTTGCCATGTATTCATCTTCACCATTTTTTCCGCATTCGCCTTGCTGGTCAAAAACTTCAGGAAATCGATGGCCTCGTCCGGATGCTTGGACTCGGACGAGACGACGAAGCCGTCCGCCCCTCCGACAATGGACTTCAGATCGCCGTCCTCCCCTTCCATCGGCGGCATCGGGAACACGTCCCAGTTATCTCCCATCGCCTCGACCATCTGCGGGAATTCCTCGGAGTAGGAGTAGTACATCGCGCTTTTGCCGGCCAGGAACGATTGGAGCGCCATATCGGCCGGGGTCGTATTGACGTTTGAATTAAAGTAGCCTTTGTCTTGCAGCTCCTTGAATTTTTTAAGCGCATCTACATAGCCGGGATTCGTCCATTCGCCGGTTTTGTAATTGTAGTCCTTCGCGCGGACCTCCGGATTGACCATCATGAGATTGAACGCCGTCTCGTAGTGGATCGATGCCCAAATATCTTGCTGTCCGTAAGCGATCGGCGTTACGCCCGCGTTTTTCAGGGTCTCGCATAATTTCATGAATTCGTCGTACGTTTTAGGCTCCTGCAAATGATGCTTGGCGAAAATTTCTTTATTGTAGACGAAAAATTTGCCTAACAGACGCAGCGGAATGCCATAGGTCTTCCCTTCATATTGATAAGACTTCAACGCCGAAGGAATAAAGCTGTTTTTCCACGCCGGATCGTTCTCCAGATAGGAGCTTACATCCTTGACCACGCCGGCCCGAATATATTTTTGGGCATATTCGCTGCCCCAGGAGAAGAAAATATCCGGTACGTCGCTGCCTCCCAGGATGACTTTCATTTTATCCTTCAACGTCTCGTCATAAATGGCTTCCGCCTGAATCTTGATGTTCGGATGGCTTTGCTCGTATTCCTTGATCACTTCGTCGAAATAACCGCTGTAAACGGGCTGCGGCCAGGATCGCAGCACCTTGAGCGTAATTTGCTTGCCGTCGCCGGCCGCCTTGCCGCCTCCTTCGTCGGAGTTGGAATTGGAGCAAGCCGTCATCGTAAGCGCCAAGCACAGGGTTGCCGTTGTAGCCATGCTAATGGTTTTGTTCATCGCAGTCACTCCCGCCATTTTGTTATATGGTATATACCATTTATTTGAAGCTTCGGCTCTCTTGCAGTCAAGATGCCGACAAGAAGCGTGCCAACCTGTTGTTGTCCTTTTCAGATCGATAAATTTTGCAGGATCGTCGCCAGTGACACGTCGTTGTGATTCTCTTGTCGAATCGGGTCGTCGTACCGGTGCGCCACGATTTTATTGCTTACGATGCCAAGCAGCCTGCCCCGCTCGCCGCGGGTTAGCAGATGAACGGCCTCCACGCCCCAGCGGCTTCCAAGCACCCGGTCCGCCGCCGTCGGACTTCCGCCTCGTTGAAGGTGGCCGAGTACGGTGGTCCGGACGTCGTAGCCCGCCATCGCTTTGATGCGGCTTGCAATGTCCGCGCCCGATCCGACGCCCTCTGCCGAAAGAATAATGCTGTGCCGCTTGCCGTCCCGGATCGAAGCCTGCAATTTCCGGATCAGATCCTCGATTCTAAATTCGATCTCCGGAACGATCACATATTCGGCGCCGCAGGCGACTCCGGCCCATAGGGCGATGCTTCCGCTATTGCGTCCCATCACCTCGATCAGGCCGATCCGGTCATGAGAGAACGAGGTGTCCCGAATCCGGTCCGCGGCTTCCACCACCGTATTGACCGCCGTATCGAAGCCCAGGGTCATCTCCGTTCCCGGCATGTCGTTGTCGATCGTTCCCGGAATGCAGACGGTAGCGACGCCTTCCGCCTCCAGCTTCTTCGCTCCTTCGAACGAGCCGTTCCCGCCGATCACGACAACGCTTTCGATTCCGGAAGCTTGAAGCTGCCTGACCGCCCGGGCTCTGCCTTCCTCGGTGCGGAATCGTTCCGACCGGCTGGTCTGCAGCATCGTTCCGCCGCGATGAATGATTCCCCCCACATCGCGCTCGGACAGCCTCTTGATTCGCCCTTCGATCAGCCCCTCGTAGCCTCCATATACCCCGAATACTTCGCAACCGAGACGGATGCCTTCCCGAACGACGGCCCGGATGGCGACGTTCATGCCCGGAGAGTCTCCGCCACTTGTTAACACGGCTATTTTTCTCATCCGTATCCCCCCTATATCCAATTTCCTGTAAGCGTTTTAATGGTATATACCAATATTACATGACTTCCTCCGTTCCCGCAAGTCTTTTCTTCCGGGGCCATGCGAAGGATCGATCGGCATGCATGAAAAAAGGCCTCCGGCCGCCGAAAAGCAAGGTTCAATCCTGCTTTCCGACAGCCAAGGCCCGCTGTATTGTATTGTGACACCTTTGCTTGCTGCGCTTTCGTTTCGCTCGTTTCGTCCGTTTCGTTTACAGTCCGAATTGCGCTTCGAACCAAGCTGCGGCCGCATCGGCTTCCATCGGCGTAAGCTGGTGGCCGTACCGCTCCCAATGGACCGTCACCGAAGCCCCCGCTCCGCTAAGCAGCCCCTCCAGCTCTTCGGTTTCCTGAGCCGAACAGATCGGATCGTTCGTCCCCGCTCCGATGAAGACCGGGATACCAGACAGATCCGGGAGCTCGATGCCTCTTCGCGGAACCATGGGATGATGCAGGATGGCGCCTTGCAGGGCGTTCCGGTAATGAAACAGCAGACTGCCTGCGATGTTCGCTCCGTTCGAATAGCCTACCGCGACGAGGCGGCTGCGGTCAAATCCGTATTGCGCGGCGGCCTGATCCAGAAACTCATTGACCTCCTGCGTGCGGAAGACAAGATCCTCTTCGTCGAACACGCCTTCGGCAAGCCGGCGGAAGAACCGGGGCATCCCGTTCTCCAGCACATTGCCCCGCAGGCTGAGTACGGAGGAATCCGGCGCTATGCGCTTCGCCAGCGGCAGCAGATCCCGCTCGGTTCCCCCCGTCCCATGGAAGAGCACCAAGGTCGGCGCTTCTTCCCGGCGGCCCTTTTCGAAAATATGCTTCATGGGCGTTTTCCCTCCAATACTCTCACTTGAATCGGCAGCAGATTCGCCTCAATCGCGGCACGATGGGGTTCATACCACTCGGGCAGCATTAATTTCTCGCCCAGCGTTTCGGCGGGTTCGTCACGGGCGAAGCCTGGCGGATCGGTCGCGATCTCGAACAGAATGCCCCCGGCCTCGCGGAAATAGAGCGCATTGAAATATTGGCGGTCGATGATGGACGTCGGGCGATAGCCGTAGCTCTGCACTTCGCCCTGCCACTGGGCATGCTGCTCGAAATCCGCCGCGCGCCACGCGATATGATGAATAGTGCCCGCACCTTCGCTGCCCCGGCTCACAGCCTCGAGCGGGACATCGATCACGTTGCCGAGCTCCCCGGCGGACCGAAAGCGAGCATACTCGCCGTCTTCCGCGACCTTCTCCAAGCCAAGCAGATGTACCAGCGCTTCCGTTGTTTTGTTCGGGTCGGTGCTGAATAGCACGGCGCCTCCGAAGCCCTTGATCGCTTTGTCAGTCGGAATCCCGCCAAACGACCAGCCGCTGTTCGGGCCTTCCTCCCGTTCAACCAGCTCCAGCCGCAGCCCTTCATTATCTTCGAATTGCAGGAACGTCTCCGAGAAGCGGTTTGCTCTCGTTACGGCAATCCCGAAGCTTGCGAGACGCTCCTCCCAGTACCCGAGAGCGCCCATAGGGACGGCATACGTCGTGATGCCGACTTGACCGCCGCCGACCCGGCCTTTGCGGGAGGTCGGCCACGGGAAGAACGTTATGATCGTTCCCGGGCTTCCCGCTTCGTTGCCGAAGTATAGATGGTATACCTCGGGAGCGTCAAAGTTGATCGTTTTCTTCACCAGACGCAGCCCCAGAATGCCTGCATAAAAATCAACGTTGGCCTGCGGATCTCTTGCAAAAGCCGTAATATGATGAATACCGGATGTTTGTAATGTCATAAGAAAATCCTCCTCTATTTTAGGTTAGTTCATGACTTAGTCATCTCATGATTCGTGCCAAATTATTTAAGCAATGCATCCAGCGAATAAGCCCCGGCGCCCGTCAATGCCACGCCGATAGCGACAACCAGCAGCACGAGTTGGTATTCGTACCCGTTGGCGGTAGACCAGAGGCCGTTCGGACCGTGCACCTTCACGATCGCGCCGAGCATGGTCGCGGCGATTAACACTGCAGCCAGCGGGGTAAGCAGACCGGCTGCAAAAAGGACGCCTCCGAGCAATTCCATCAGTCCGGCCAATACCGCCATGACGACACCCGGCTTGATGCCGACCGACTCCATCCACCCGCCGGTTCCCTTCGGACCGTAGCCGCCGAACCAGCCGAACAGCTTCTGCGCCCCGTGCCCGATAAACAGCAGCCCAACCACCAACCGAACCAACAACAACCCCAATGCCAACATCATCATCATCCTCCATTATTTTTAATTTGTTATTCTTAATTTTAAGATATTTAACGTAGCTTCCTTACAAAAATATTACCGCATAGCTTACAACATCTCGGTGCCACATATAGGACCAATTACTCTGCTTCACGCCTTCACGCTAAGCAAGCCACCCTACTTCCCAAAAGCACGGCCTATGCTTCCCTCAATCGCTCCACCCTTTCGTACGCTATCGTTTATGCACCCCGAATTCCTCCTTGCTGATGTCTTTAATTTAATTATCTTGATTTAAAGATAAATCATTTTGTGATCTATGTCAATAGTCAATTTAGAAAAAAATCAGGTTCCGGACTTCGTCCTGACCGTCCCATCGGGATGCCCTACCATGATCAGATCCGCCATGTTGACGAACAACCCGTTCTCCACAACTCCGGTCAGCTTGTTCAGCTCCACCGTCAATTCGCCGGGATTCGGAATCGACCCGAACCGGCAGTCGATCACGTAATTGCCGTTATCCGTCACGAAGGGAGCCCCGTCCCTTATCCGCAGAATCGGTTCGCAGCCCATTTGCCCCAGCTGCTTGCTTGTCATCTCCCAACCGAACGGCACGACTTCAACGGGAAGCGGAAACTGGCCCAGAACGGGTACGCACTTGGAATGATCGACGACGACAATGAAGCGGTCCGAAAATGACGCAATCATTTTCTCCCGCAGCAATGCTCCTCCCCCGCCCTTGATCAGCTCATCCTTCGGACTGACCTCGTCCGCACCGTCCACGGTCAGATCCAACGGAGCTTGCAACTGGGCAAGCGGAAGAAGAGGAATCCCCGCCTCGCGCGCCAGCTTTTCGGTCTGGACGGACGTCGGCACGGCCTCGATCCGCAGGCCTTCCTTAACCAGCTCGCCGAGCCTGAGAATGGTCCAATATACCGTCGATCCGGTTCCAAGACCGATTCTCATCCCGTCGCTTATGTATTCCGCCGCTTTCTCGCCGGCTGCTTTTTTCGCATCCATGTTTAGTGCCCCCGATCGTGCAGACTTTCCCCCGGCAGCCGGTAGACCGGCAGGGGATGTACCTCCACACCGGTCGGCTGCTGCTGGCAGGTTCTAAGTATAAATTTTAACACGCTCCTCCAGCGGTTTAAACTCCTTGTCACCAGGAGGCGCCGTAGGCTTGCCGAACGGCATCTGGGCAATAAGCTCCCACGTTTCCGGCAGGCTCCATTCCGCTCTGACCTTATCGTCGATCAGTGGGTTATAATGCTGCAGCGATGCCCCCAAGCCTTCGTTCGCCAGCGCGGTCCAGATGACATACTGGAGCATGCCCGACGACTGCTGGGCCCAGGTCGGAAAACGCTCCTGATAGGTGGGGAATTGAGCTTGCAGCGCTTCGATCACGGCCATATCTTCGAAGTACAGAATAGTGCCGTAGGCGGCGCGGAACCCGTCCATACGCTTCTGGGTGGAGGCAAACTGGTCTTCGGGCACAATCGCCTTCAACACCTGCGTTGTAATCTCCCACAGCTTATCGTGATGCTTCCCGAACAATACAACCGCCCGCGCGCTTTGCGAGTTGAAGGAGGAAGGCGTGTGCTTTACCGCTTCATAGACGATTTCCCGGATTTTATCGTCCGGAACGGTCGATTCTTTGCTTAATGTGTAAATGGTCCGCCTTTTCTTCGCCAAGGTTAGAAATTCGTTTGCCACTGTTCCACATCTCCTGTCGCAAAATGGGTATTAGCTTTACACCTCTTACAAGCTTCCCGAAAACCTATCGTCTTTATTCGTTACTTCATCTTGATAAGCTTCATTAACCGTTCTGTCCCATCCGTAAACCGCACTCTACCATCTAAGGCATCCCCGATTCCGCTGTCGCTCTATGCCTGATGAACCGATAGTAAGCCCTCCTGCTGCGACGCGGCAGATTGGCTTTCCCAGACGGTGCTTGGAATCTCGCGCCGCAGCACCGGGGCTATATCGGCCGCGAACCGTTCCATCTGCTCGCGCTGCTCCGCTTCCGTCAATCCGTCGACACTGATACTGAGTACTTGATGTCCGTATGCCCGATGGTAATTCAGAATCTTCTCTATCACGAAGTCTGCACTCCCGACTAGTACGGGGCCGTTCTTGAGGTTATCCTCCAGATCTCGGAAGGGCGATTGGTTATGCTGTGCCGCTGCTGTGGAGATAAAAGCGTCGTAGTAAGGGCGAAAGCGTCTGACCGCTTCCTCGGAGGTATTGGCCAAATACAAGCTTCCTGCTCCTGCGCCGACGACGGCATCCTTCGGATCGCGACCATAATAGGCCCAGCGTTCGCGGTAATGATCGATCAGCGCTTTATACTTGGCTTGGGGGTGGAACGTATTGGACGAGAAGATCGGCTCGCCGTATTTTGCGGCCAATTCGGTGGAAATCGTGCTGGATGCGCTGCCGTGCCATACGGGAATAGGCTGCTGGAGAGGTCTTGGTTGTGTGGTCACGTTGTCCAGCGACGAGCGATAGCGCCCCTGCCAGGTGACGTTCTCTTCGTTCCATAATCGCTTGAGCAGAGCATACCGTTCCGATAGCGATTCCCACTGCTCCTCCTCGGTGATGCCGAAGAGCGGATAGTGGCGGGGATCGTTGCCCTTGCCGATGATCAGCTCCAGCCGGCCGCCGGAGAGGTGGTCGAGCGTGGCGTAGTCTTCGGCCACACGCACCGGGTCAAGCACGCTCAAGACGGTCACGGTGGTCAATAAGCGGATGCGCGAGGTTCTGGCCGCGATAGCGCTCAGGATTACCGGCGGCGAGGAGGACAGGAACGGGGCGCCATGCCGCTCGCCCACGCCATAAGCTTCGAAGCCCAGCTCCTCCGCGAGCATCGCTTGCTTCAGCACGTTCTGAAATTTCTGCTGCGCCGTCAAAGCTTCCCCCGTCACGGCATTGGGGAGATTCATCACAAGGCTGGACAAAACAAATTTCATTCACGCGACCTCCTTCGCTGCAACGAAGTCATTGATTTATGAAAATGTTACCATACGCCCGGTGAGCCTACAATGATTTTTTCTTATTATTCCAATAAATTTACTATGTATAAATATCACAGCTTTACAGCGAGCCTCGGGAGCTTCCATTAACGGAAAATCGCTCTCAGCTGCAAGTTGGGGAGCAAGCGGGTGGGCTCCAGCATATGATGTCTTATCACTTGCAGAAACACTTAATCCCCCTTCATAAGGAGTGAAGTCAAATGGCCTATATGCCTACGTCCCCCCCTCCTCCATTTGTCCCAGAAGAACCTGCTACCTCTTATATTATTGACTGCGTATTTCAATACACTTATGTCTGGTTATGGAACGGTGACAGCTTCTGGTTTTACCCGACTCGGGTTGAGTATGGTGAAGTTTCAGGCTATCGTTGGAATGGGCTTTTCTGGTCTTATTATGGAATAGATCCAAGATTGATCAGATCCGTTTCATGTCCTCCAGTTCCCACGTTATATTAGAGACCACATCAGATCAGCAGCCTCGCTGTGCTAATGGGCAGGGTGAATGAATTAACATTTATACCCACGTTTGGCATTCCTTCTGCCCGTAGTTCAGTGTCGTGAGGGATCTACATACATATGCATTATCACCTAAGGCAAAATTTATTTGGAATAATTTACACAAATTTAGATTTCATATATATTTTGTTATAATCAAACAAAAATGGAGTTGCTATTATCCTAATGATTTTCTCTTTCCGTAAATAGAGAAAAAAGCCTGCATCTCTGAGTGCTGAACAAGGGCGTTTTCTGCATCGTTTCAAGCAATCATGGCTTTGGCTTTTTCTTTATTGTACACAAAAGACCTGGTAAAGCTAGGTTCAGGGAAAATGTAGTAGTACGTTAGCACACAGTTGACTATGAAAAAAAGTAAGTATTTCATGATGTTATTCATGTAGGTTTCACCGTCCTATTCTTAGAACCTTTTGTTTACAGATTATCTACTGGGAGATCGAGCTCTTTACGCAATTCTTTAACTGTTTTTTCCCCGTTTAAATAGGCCTGCTTTTCTTTTTCAAACTTTTCAATTTCTTTCTTGATTTTTTCAGCTTGTTTTAAAAACTCCGGATTTTGTTCTCTTTCCGCGCGTGCTTTCAGCTCGACTACTCCCGTGCCCATACCGAGAATGTACGAATCCAATTGCACTAAGAAATGAGCTTCATCATCCGGGTCCGTTTCTCGTCTTAATTTTTCTTTTTCAATATCAAGCTGTTTGAGCCTTTTTCCTTCCGCAACGACAGCATCCTGTTCCTCTTTGGTTTGATTTGACATCTCATAGAACTTTTTCTGTTTAGCAGCAAATTCAGCTTCAAGCTCCGCTAATTTTGCCAGTTTCGCGGACGGATCAATCTTTGCGATTGCAGAAGTACCGATAACGCCGAGTGCAACTACACAGCACAAAGCAGTTGCTATTAAAGCGAATTTTTTATTCATTCTGTTTTCCTCCGCTTCCACTCAAATTAACCAATCTCCCCCAAAAATATAAAACAATATTACCACAATATTCCATAATGATAAAACAACAAATTTACATTTGTTAAAATAATAAAATTGATGCTTACATATAGTAAAACTCGATCCTTCCATACCCTTTGAATGCCTTTAGGTGAAATGAAAAAAATTTAACCGGAAATGGGATATTTTCGAGTTACCGATCGTGTTGTATGTAGGAGGCGAAAACATGGAAAGCAATTCTTTAGCGCGTACGGATAAAGAATTGGCTGAACTCTATCAACGGCATGCAGATCTAGTTTATAGGTTGTGCTATATCTATTTGAAAAACCCTGTTGATGCAGAAGACGCTGTTCAATCTGTATTTATAAAGCTCATCCAATCTCAAATGGTTTTTAATGATTACGAGCATGAAAAGGCGTGGTTGACGGTAACTACCCGAAATCACTGCAAGGACATTTTAAAAAGTTGGTGGAAAACCCGCCGTGTGGCTTTAGACACTTTGCCGGAAGTTCCTTCTTGGAACGGTCACGAGTCATCAGGGAAGGTGCTTGCCAGACTGCTTTCACTGCCCGAAAAATACAAAACCGTGTTGTATCTTTACTATTTCGAGGGGTACTCGGTGAGAGAAATATCAGAGATGTTAGGACACAAGGAAAGCACGATCCAAACACAGTTATCCAGAGGCCGCAAACTCCTTAAACTTGACCTGGGAGGGAATTATCTTGAGTGACAAGCATATTAATCGGCTATTTGAAGCACTTACGCCACACACGGAGCAAAAAGAAAAAATGTTTCAGAGCATTTTAGTAAAGAGCCAGAATGAAAGTAAAAGACGGAGAGAGCTTACTCCCGTGAAACGTTGGAGACCTGCGATTCTGTGCGCCATACTGATTGGCTGTTTAACTTCAACAGCTTTGGCAGCGGCATATATGGGATTGGATGAAGCATTTTTAAAATTTCTGAAGCCGGTAAATCAGGAGCAAGCACAATATTTGTCAAATGGCGCTTATGTGATTAACAAGCAAGTGGAAAACGAAAATGGAACGCTTACCATTAAGCAAGCGATCGGCGACAGTAATACGACCTATATTCTAATGGACTTTACGGCTCCGAAAGGCACGGTGTTAAATGCGGAAGGATACCGTTTTGAGTTTCCCCATCTTACCTATGATGAGGCGGGACGTGATAAATTATGGAGTAGTTACGGGTTCCAAGTGCTAGACGATGGCAATCCGAATGACAATAAAATTAGCTTGGTTATGAGTATCGGGACCGACAATTCCATAGCAGGCAAAACCGTTGATTTCTCAGTCGAAAATTTACAAGCAGTCAATCCGCTTACGAAAAATTTTGAAACAGTTATACCGGGTTCTTGGGGAACAACGCTTAAGCTGGATTTCAAGGATACTTCTCGTCTTTATCAGATTGATCAAGACATCACCCTGTATGGGTATAAGGCCGTATTCAAGACAATCTCGATCTCGCCCATTTCAATGACTTTAATGGTTGATAGTAACTATTTGGAGGAAATTAACAATTTCACTCTCGGTTTGAGGCAAGAAGATGGTGAAGGCGCCTATTTGGATCACTTCCCAATCACGATAAACTACAAAGACGGCACCTCAGAAACGACAATCCTTTTAACCGGATCAACTATAAAGGATTTAATGACTGGCCAAATGATCACGACCAAATCTTTTCAAAATCTTATCAATGATAAGGAAATCGCATCTGTCGTATTTTTTGATAAAGAAATTCCGATTAACGACTAATCTCCATTACACTAAAGTAAGCGTCAAATGCTCTCATGCGTGCTTGGCCGCATATGCAAATAAGCTTCCTCACCGGAAGCTCATTTGCATTGACTATTTATCCTGCCTCATTGTGATATCGATAAATATTTTCCGTATACAGGGTGATGACCTTATCGTAGTCCGGATATGGATATGCCAGAGTTTCCGCTACAGCCTTAGAGTATTTTCTGAACAACTCGTAACAGATGAACAACGATTTCCACATATTGGGGTAACTATTGCCGGAGTAGGTAGCAAGCAAATCTTCCCAACTATCCGCCGGGAGGTAACGGTCGATAAACTTGTAATTCTTCCCTACGCTAAAGGAATAGCCAAGTTTGGAGCCGATTTCCCAGGACATCATTCTTAACAAATTAGGGCGAACAATTTCATTCAAGTGATCGACTGCGAAAAGTATTTCCTTTCTTGCCAGCCCTTTCACCACATAAGTTGATGTCATCCAAAATTCGTTGCAGCAATCATCGAACTCTTGTGCGGTCGGTTTTTTGATCCAATATTGACGATCGTTTGCGATGACTTCATGTTTAACGATGCCGTCCTTATCGAGCAGGATCTTCACCAAGCCGTCGCTTTGTTCAAAATAATCGTCTACTTCGTTTAGCGGAATAAGGGTGAGGTCCAGCTTATTGCCGTCTTCGAATAGAATAATGTACGAAAACCAATTGCCTAATTCGGATGGAAAGAGTTCCATCGCTTCGGGTTTTTGTATCATAGCCGGTTTTCCGAAATTTGTTAGCCATTGATCGTCTGCTTTAAAAGAATCCATATCTGTTACAAAATAAGCAATATCAAAATCTTGAAACGGATCGGAGGGAATATTGGGGTTCGTACGGGAACCTTCTAATGTAACCAATCGGATTCTGCTATCATTTGCGGCCAGACCGACAAGAATCTCCATCATTTCTTGTTCATCTTTCACGATTTAATCCTCCATTTTCGTAGAGTCGACTGATGCGTAAACTTTATCGAGATAGGCAACGGCAACTTGCTCGGCTTTCGTTCGATGCACCAAACGATCGGAAGAAAGACGAAGACATCGATATAAAAGAATAGACGATTGCAAGGCTTGGTAACAACTTTCCAAATGATAAGAAGGCACGGTTTGTTGCAACTCCTCAACCGCGCGGACCGCGAATTGCTCGATTCTTCTCGTACCATTGGGGAGCCGTCCGTTTTCGGCCAAAATCAACGGTCCCAGTACAGCGCTGCGTATGCAGCAAAGAATATCGATCACTTCAAACAACTCACCTCTCCCCAGTTTCGCTGCTCCGCTATGAATCCATATCCAAAACCGGTCTTCGATCCATTGAGGATCGGGGTGCGGATAGCAAGGCACTGTACTGCGAAGTATAGCCCGGATTTCCGTCCCCCTTTCCCAAAGAATGACAGGGTCCTCAATTCGTTCTTCCAGCTCCTTGGGCATCAAAAACTTGTAATCGACATGGAGCGGCACGGAACCATCATATAGGCAGATGACCAGCTTCGGCTCTCCGACATGTTCGCCGGTTAAAACCGACAGTACGGTACCCAGGCTCTCCGCCATATGTATACGTTGCTGCATAATTTCGTCCCGATAATCGGGATGATATACCACGATAAGATCCAAATCACTGTACTCATCCATGGCACCCGTTATCATGGAACCGCCCCCAAGGAGCCCGATGATGCGATGATCTTCGATCAATTTCATTTTAACGGTCTCGATAAATTGTTCATATCGGAGAAGCATGATTCAAAACACTCCTACCAGTAAATTGGGCATTACGCCAGAATATCACTTTGCAAACCTCTTGTCAAAATCGACCTGTCATGCAGCTCCGTCCCAATCGCTCTACCACCCGTTCCCCCGCCGCACCTCCTCGACGATGGCCCGGACTCCTTCGCCGATCCGCTCCCGCTGCGCCCGCGAAACGCTGATGCGTATGAACTTCTCCCGCTCCGCGTAATCCGCCAAATAGAACGGCTTGCCGGAAACGACACTGACCTTCCTCTCTGCAAGGCGCTTCATCAGACGCTCGATATTGACCGTCTTCGGCAGCTTAAACTGGACATAGACGCCGTAGCGGACGTCCGCGGCTTCGATCAGCCCCGCTTCGTTGTGCCGCCGCAACGCCTCGTTCAACTCGCGCATCCGCTCCTCGTACAAGCCGTAGATTTTGTGCTTGTGCCGCTCGTACATGCCGTTCTTGATGTAAATTTCGAGCGCCGCCTGGGAAAGCAGCGAGGTGTCGGGGTAATTTTTGTACTTCTGATACGTCTTCAGCAGCCGCTCCGGCAGCACGACGGCCCCGAGCCTCAGCCCGGGAAAAATGATTTTGGAGAAGCTCTTCAAATAAACGACGTGCGCGCTCCGGTCATAAGCGTGAATCGGGTCGAACCGCTCGGCGCCGAGGTCCGCCATATAATCGTCCTCCACAACGTACACGTCGTATTTGCCGGCCAACCGGGCGATCGCCTTCCGCTCCTCCACGCTGTACGAAGTGCCAAGCGGATTGTGGTATCTGGACATCGTGTAAAAAAATTTGATGCCGCCGCTGCGGAACCGCTCCTCCAGCTCCTGCAGATCGATCCCCTTCGCCGTCCGCGCGATGCCTTGAACCGGAATGCCCTCCGCCTCCAAAAAGCGCAAATACAGATCGTAGCTCGGCTGCTCGACCAGAATGGTCGACTTTCCATTCGGAAACGGCATCTTCGCCAAAATTTCCAGCGCCTGCTGCGCGCCCGAACTGACGAGAATCCGCTCCGCCTTGGCAAACACCTGATCGCCGGCCAAATGGGAAACAAGCGTCTGGCGCAGAGTTTCCAGCCCGTGCGAATCGCCGTAAGTAAACAGATGGTATTTATACGTATCGATCGCCTTGTTCAGGCAATGCTGGAAATCCAAATACGGAAACACGTCCAAATCCGGTGACGCCGAAGCAAAATCGATCGTTTCGCTGACCGTCTCGCTGCGCCAGTCTCCCGACTTCTCGACCACATAATAGCCGCTTTGCGGGACCGAATAGATCGCGTGGCGCTTCTCCAGCTCGGCATACGCCCGGATAATCGTGCTGATGCTGCAGCCGTACTCCTCCGCCGCGCTGCGGACGGACGGCAGCTTCCGGCCGGGACCGAAGTGCCCCTCCCGGATTTTATGCTCCATATCGGATAAGATCGCGACAAACTTTTTCATAATCCGCCCCCTTGCTCCCCTTATTATACACGAACCCGATCAACTGTATCGGTACAGTTGCAGCAAAACGACATTGTCCGGCTGCCCCATTGGCCTTACCTTATAAGTAACGGGTTAACGAACGCGCACCCGACTGTCCAGGAAAGAAGGTTGTCCCATGAACCAAAAAGGATTAAAGCTTGCTTATGTATTCGCCATACTGAATGCGGCGATTATCGGATTCTCGTTTCTGTTTACCAAAATCGCGCTCGATCACGCGCACCCGCTCGACACGCTGACGTTCCGTTTTGCTGCGTCGTTTGCGGTCATGTCAATCCCGGTTGCGCTGGGCTGGGTCAAGCTGACCTACCGCGGCAAGCCGCTCCGGAAGGCCCTGCTGCTGGCCACAATGTATCCGCTCGGCTTCTTCACGCTGCAAGCGTTCGGGCTGCAGCACGCCACCTCGGCCGAGGGCGGCATTCTGTACGCGTTCACCCCGGTCGTGACGATGGTGCTCGCCGCGGTATTTTTGAAGGAAGCGACGACCGTGCTGCAGAAGCTGTCGATTTTCCTGTCGGTCTTCGGCGTCGTCTTCATCTTCGTCATGAAAGGGAGCCGCATCGACTTGTCGAACATGACCGGGATCTTCCTGCTGTTCCTGACGTGCGTCGCTTTTGCCGGATACAGCGTGCTGGCCCGTTCGCTCTCGAAGCAGTTCAGCCCTGCGGAAATCACGTATTTTATGCTCGGTGTCGGCTTCGTCGTGTTTCTGATCGTGTCACTAGCCAGCCACGCGTCAGCCGGAACGCTTGACCAATTCGTCGCGCCGCTGGCTAACGGAACCTTTCTCGTCTCGATCTTTTATTTGGGCGTGGTGTCCTCGCTTGCCACGGCCCTGATGGCGAACTACATTTTGTCCAAGATGGAGGCTTCAAAAATGAGCGTGTTCAGCAATCTGGCGACCATCGTCTCGATCGCGTCCGGGGCTCTGTTTCTCGGGGAAGAGGTGACGGTGTACCATCTGATCGGGTCGGTCATGATTATTGCCGGGGTCCTCGGCACGAACCTCTTGGGGCGGAAAAAGACGGCGCCGCAAGGGATTCGTACGAAGCGTGCGGAAGCGTAAATCGATATGCCAAAAAAACAGCCATCCCTCTGATCTACCGGAGGATTGGCTGTTTTCGCTAGTTTAGCTTGGGATCGCCCGGCGAGCCGTGGGAAGCTCGGGCAGCTCGTTCGCGGAAACGACGGCGTCCGTCTTCTTCTCCGGCTTATGCCAGTACCGCTCGTTCCCCGGCAAATCGTCGAACCAAGCGGCCTCCTCCGGACAATCCAGCACCATAAATTTACCGTATTCTCCGTCCCGTGATTGGTGGTACTTCAAGTAAGCCTTGCCGTTCTCGATCGCCAAAATTTCGATTTTTCCGGACGTATGGCTCATCGACAGACGTACCCTTTTTCCCAGACCGGAGGTTAAAGCTTTCGCTTGCTCAACAATAGCGTATACCTGCTTCAGAGGCAGGACAAACTCGCTGTTGCCGGCCACTGGGCGGTTGACGAAGAAATAATAAGGCGTAACGCCGGCCCAGGAAAGCTTGTCTAGGAGCTCGCCCAATACCACAGGATCGTCATTAATCCCCTTCAGCACCGGCGTCTGGTTCACCACAATGGCCCCGGCGCGATGCAGCGCCTCGAATCCTCTTTTGGCCTCTTCCGTAATTTCGCGGGGGTGATTGATGTGCGCCATGACATAGATGCGCTTATCTGCGGAGGAGAAGGTGCGAATGAGATCCAGCAGCGCTTCGTCCTCGTAGATGCGCATCGGATTGAACACGGGCAGCTTGGAGCCGAGCCGGATGATCTTCACGTGCTCGATGGCCCGCAGCTTGCTTAATATGTTGCCCAAGCGTGCCGTCGACAGGATCAGGCTATCCCCGCCGGTCAGGAGCACGTTGTTAATTTCGGGATGCCGGGCGATGTAAGCGATTCCTTCTTGGACATCGGACATCGCTTCTTTCACATCGTTGCGGAATAATCGTTTGCGGAAGCAGTACCTGCAGTAAGCGCCGCACACTTCCGATACGAGCAACAAAGCCGTCGTCCGGTATTTATGCTGGCAGCCGGGAACGACATAATTCGTATCCTCGTCGGAAGCGTCCCACCGGCCGTATTCCAGCAGTTCGCCCTCGTTCGGGATGACAAGTTTTTTAATTGGATCGTTCGGGTCGTTCCAATTAATGAGGCTCAAGTAATAATCGTTCACACGAAACACGAATTTCTCCGTAATGGGTTTAAGCTTTTCCCGCTCCTGAAGCGGGATCTGGGGAATCTTATCCATATCGGTGATATATTTCGGCTGTGCCATGGCTTTTACCCTCCTTGTCATGGATGTAACTACACCAGCAGTACCGCAGGCCACCTCCTTGTTCCCTTTTTCCGCAGATGGGCGAATAAAGCAAAAAGACCCGTACAGCAGCGATCCCTGGGCACAACGTGCCGCAGCTTGCTGACTGTCGCGGGTCTATCCGTATCGAAAGACCCGCACAACGGGTCATTCATGCAATAAAGTTGCACGAAAAGCATGGACCCATCTACTGCTGACGAGGTTAGCTGACGGACTCGGGAAAGATGGTTCCCTACGCGCACAAGGCGATTCGCCCCACAAAATTGGTTCCCCCGCTTTCCAACTCGGAGAAGTTGGAAATTAAGCGTATGTTCATGATACACAACGGAAGTTTCGTTCGTCAACCGTTAGGAACGGATCGGGAAATATTTCCCCTTATTTCCTGCCTGCCGCCGGCTCCTCGGGCGTTTCCCGGTGAATCAGCAATGCGGCCAGCAAGCCGATGCCGAGAATGAGCGCCAGCAGCACAAAGGTCAGCACATAGCTGCCGGTTTCCATAAAACGAATGGAGAGGATGGGGCCCAGGCTTGTTCCGGCAAATAAAATGAACGTGTAGACCGAAACCGCAATCCCGCGCGATTTGCCTCCTAATTGGCCGACAAGCGAAACCAGCGCCGGAACGGAGAGCGCAATGCCCGCCACAAAGACCAAGCTCAGCATAACCAGCAGCGGCAGGCTGGACATCAGCCCCAACGAAGCGAGGCCCGCCATCGCCAGCAGCAGTCCGCCGCGCAGAACGGCGCGAACGCCAAACCGTTTGGCCAAGCGCCCGGACAAAGGAGACAGCAGCATGCCGATCACGCCAATGGAACGTACGTACAAAATTTCCTGCTTCGTCAATCCGAAGTCCGGTCCGCTCAAGTAGCTGCCTAACACCGTGTACATGCTGACAAACGACATAAGCAGCACCAGAGCGACAACGTAGCTGAGAAGAAGATTTTTCTGCGAAAATACGCTGCCGATTTGCTTCAGAGGCTCCCAGATGTTGGCGTGCGCCTGTTGAATTTCCCCTTTCGGCAGGAACCGGATCACGAGAAACGCCGTCACGGCATAAGCGCCGGCGAGTACATAAAATACCGCATTCCACCCGTATTGCTGGCTGATTAAACCGCTGACGACCTGCCCGACGATTCCGGCAACCAGGAAGCCCGTGCTGATAAACCCGATCGTCGTCACCCGTTTTTCCGCCGGGAACATTTCCACCGCATAAGCAAGCGCCACTGGCGAGAACGTGGCTGCCGCAGCACCTTGCAATCCCCTCAGCGCAAGGAGCCAGAAGAAGCTGTCGATCATGCCGAGCAGCAAGGAGATGAGCGTCAATGCCATAAGTCCGATCACGATGACCTTTTTGCGGCCGTATTTGTCCGACAACGCACCATAGATCAGGCAGCCAATCGCAAAACCGAGAGAAAATACGCTTCCCGCAGCCGCTGCTTGGGTCGGCGTAACGCCGAACAGATCGGCGAACAAGGATATCAGCGGAATGGTGACGTACAGGCTGGACATCACCGCCATGCCGGACCAGCACAGCACCGCCGTCATTAAAGAATAGTTTCGCTTAGGAAGGGATGAATTGGCCAATTGCAACATAAAGCACCTCTTTCAAATTTCGAATTTCGAATTTCGAATAAATTAGATCAAGCCGTCTCGACGGACATTTGCGGAAACTGCATATCGTACAAGGTCTTGTAGCGGCCCGAACGGCGAAGCAAGGCTTCATGCGTGCCTGTTTCCACCACCTGTCCTTTCTCCAAAACGACAATCCGGTCCGCATGCTGAATCGTGGACAGGCGGTGCGCGATAATCAGGCAGGTGCGCCCGGGAAGCAGCCGGGAAAGCGCCTTTTGAATCAGCTGCTCGGATTCCGTGTCGAGCGCCGCCGTCGCCTCGTCCAAAATGATCAAGCGCGGATTTTTCAGCAACGCCCGGGCAATCGACAGCCGCTGCTTCTGTCCGCCCGACAGCTTGATGCCCCTTTCCCCGATCAACGTATCGTATCCGTGGGGAAAAGCCTCGATAAACTCCTGCGCATTCGCCGCTCTCGCCGCCGCTTCAATCTCTTCGGAAGACGCGTCCGGCTTGCCGTAGGCGATATTGTCCCGGATGGTCCCGTTCAGCAGGATCACATCCTGGGATACGATGCCGATTTGCCGGCGAAGCGACTCAAGGGTGACTTCGTCCAGCGGATGACCGTCGATGAAGATCACCCCTTTCTGCACGTCGTATAAACGGGCGATCAAATGAGCGACGGTCGATTTGCCCGAGCCGGACGAGCCGAACAGCGCCGTCACTTGATTGGCGCGGATTCTCAAATGAAAATTTTGCAGAACCGGCACATTCGCTTCATACGCGAAATCCACGTCATCGAAGAAAATATCCCCTTGGATCGCCGGTAAAACGACCGCATTGTCTTTGTTGCGAATCTCCGGCAAAGTCTGCAACACTTCGTGAATTCGTTCATAAGCCGCGGCCGATTGTTGAATTCGGCTCACCATGCGGCTGAAAGACCGAATCGGGCCTTGCAGCAGACGCAGGTAAGCGAGGAAGGCTACGATGTCGCCGACAGTAAGCCGTCCGCGCATCGCCTGCCAAGCCCCGAACAGCAGCACGAAGACCATGCCGATGGAATTCAGCACGTCGATGATTGGAGAGAACAAAGCGGACAACCGTGAAGCCGCCACGGTAGCGTTCCGGTTCTGCTCGCTCCACCCGGCGAACCTCTGTGCCTCCTCGTGCTCGTTCGCGAAGGATTTGATCATGCGAATACCCGACAACGTATCCTGAAGATGATTGCTCAGTTCGGCGGGAGACTGGCGTACCGTCCGATAAGCCGACTTGGTGCGGCCGCTGAAAAACCGTGACGTGTAGAACAGGAAGGGGAACGTGCTCATCAGCAGAAGCGCCAGCTCCCAATCGACATAAAGCAAATAACCGCAAACCGCAATAAACGTGAAAAAATCGGCCGCGATGGATAAGGTTTCGGCAAACACCAGTTCCTGCAGCTGGTTGACATCGCTGGTAAGCCTGGTCATGAGATCGCCGGTACGATTGCGTTCGAAAAACTTCAAGTCCAGGCTCAAGGTATGCCGGTACAGCTTATTCCGCAGCCCCAGAATGGCCCTTTGACTAACAATCGTCATCATGTAGCTGCTGCAAAAACGACAAACTCCCAGCAATAACGCAGCGCCGACAATGCAACCCCCCATCTCAAGCAGCGCATCGTATCGCCGGTTGGGTATAAGCTGATCGATGACGACTTTGGTGAATTGAGGAATCCAAAATTCAAGAACGGAAATCGCAACAATCGCTGCCGCCGCGAGCGAGATCAAAGGCCATTGCCCGCTTGCTTGCGCGGACAGCTCTTTGAACATTTCCGCAAACTGTTTTCGCCCCTTCATGGTATCACCCGAATTTCCCTTTCAATATAGTAAGACTATCTAACTATTATTCTAAAAAAAATTATCTCCCTACGCCCACCTTTTTCTCGATGCTCTGATGCAGCTTGCTCAGGATCTTCTCAAACACCTTGCGTTCCTCAGCATCCAAATCGTCGAGCAGCGAGGCGCAGGTCGACCAAAAGGTCGGCAGTACTTGGTCCACCAAGGCCCGGCCTTCCGGCGTAATGCGGACATGAATCATGCGGCGATCCCTGGCGCTTTGTTCGCGGGAAACCCAGCCGCGCTTTTCCAGCCAATCCAATAGAGCCGTAACGGAAGCGCGGCGAATTCCAAGCCGGTCTGCGATGGCGGAAGGCGTAACAAGCTCTCTGCCATCATGCAGCATAAGCAGCAATAACATATCCAGCTTGCTCTCGGTAATGCCAAAAGGAGCCAAATCGACGTCCATCACGTCGAGGATGTTGTCACTAAGCCACAGCATGACCAGTCCCATGCGAATCGATTTGCGGTCCGCGTCTTGAACTGCCGTTTTGTCCATAAGCTCCAAATAAGGGCCAATACCCAGCGCAGGCAGCTGTTGATCCGCCGTGCATTCCTTCCCCGTTTTTCGTTCCATGCTATCACCTTTCAACGTTGCTTTCCAAATAGTTAGATTATCTAACTATGACTATAACTTATTTAACACGCCAACGCAAGCCTTAAGCTTCGGGCCATTTCACTGCGGTGTTGCTCAAACTGTCTTACGCGCTGGAAAGTCGGGGCACATGGCCCCGCTAAGGCGTATATTCGTGAACGAGCTGCCGCAGCGCTTGCATCACATCCCCATGGAAGCATCCGCCATGATAGCAAATAAGCCGCTCCACGTCGTAATCAAGCAAGCGCCGCACGGAACGGACGGCCTCCTCCAAATCTAACGTGAATTGCGGATTCGCGATGTCCAGCTTTCCCTGCTCGATGACGACGGCGTCCCCGGCGATCAGCGTCCGGCTCTCGGGAAGATACAGCGAGATATGCCCGGGCATATGACCCGGCGTGTGCACGATCTCGATCCCGCCGCACCATGGCAGCCGCTCCCGATCGGCGACCGTCCGATCGACGGCGGCCGGCTCGATCGACTGCAAGAAGCGAATAAACTGCTCCGCTTGCGGCTTCGCTTCTTCCGGCAAGACGTCGAGCGTCGATTCGGCCTGTTCCAGCCTGAGCGACTTCTTCGTCCCAGCGATATAGGGCGCTTCCACCTCGTGGGCGATAATCTCAATCCGCGGAAAAGCCCGCTTCAACGCGGCCAACGGACCCATATGGTCCATATCGTGATGCGTTACAATCAGCTTGGTGACCGAATCGAGCCGCAAGCCACAGCGGATGACCGCTTGTTCAAGAAGAGGCACAAAGTGCGGGTAGCCGCAGTCGACGAGAATGACATCTTTTTCGTCTTGAAGCAGCACCGGGGTAATCGTTTGCTTTTGTCCGCCGTACTCAAACTCGATATCGAGCAAATGACAATGGTTCATACCTACCTCCAGATTCAGCGTTTTTGCGTTCCCCTCTGGCCGACAACGCAGGTTTATCTTACCAGATCGCCCTTTGCCGTGCCACTTCTTCTTGTCGTCACGGTCATATAAATTCCTCCGGTAACCCAGCCAAATCACATTAGTTCATTCCGGGAAACTATATGAATTTAATATCACTACTTCCCTAAATGAAATTTTAGTATATATAATATCGCTGTAGCGTCAGTCACTTTATTCCGGAGTAAGGAGGTACTTCTACCTCGATTCACCGTTGTACATCAATTGATGATTTGGAGGAACTATCATGTCAGTATCAAAAAAATCAATTTCATCGATCACAGGTATGACGATCATCCTCGGGACCGTGCTGCTGACGGCAGCGTGCGGGAACATTTCGAAACCGGCCGATTATGAATCGAAAGCCGCCGAAACGCCGGTCAAAAAAGACATTCCGCTGTTGAAGGACCTCCCTCAGCCGGTTACGATGACGATCGACCCGTCGTTGGATGCCAAAGAAGCTACGGCGATGGTGCAAACCGCTCAGCGTTTCTACGCGTTCTGGAACACCGGTAATGAGGAGTTCCTTTCGCAAGCGGTCGCATCCGGCTTTACCGACAACTCGCTGCCCAAGGGACGGCCTCAAGGGCCGGATGGCTTGTCCTTCGCTTCCCGCAATTTTCGTCAAGCCGTTCCCGACTTGCAGTGCAAAATTGAAGATTTATTGGTCGTCGGAGACAAAGTGACCGCCCGTCTTTCCTTCACCGGCACGCATAAAGGCGAGTTCTTGGGCAAAACCCCGACCGGAAAACCCATTCAATTCATGGCGATCGATGTGCTGCGCATCAAGGACGGGAAGCTCGTTGAAGATTGGCACTTGGAAGACAATTTAACGCTCATGCAGCAGCTTGGCGTCGTGCCTGAAAATTAATGCAAAAAGACTGGGAAATCCACGGTGTTAAGCCGAGGAATTTCCCAGCCTTTATAAGTTCGAGCCGACTCAATCGAGCAATTGCAGCTCCTTCGCCTGAGCGATCGCTTTGGTTCGCCGGTTCACCTTAAGCTTCGTGAAAATATTTTTCACATGAACCTTCACCGTACCGACTGCCACAACTAGCTGCTCCGCAATCTCTTTATTCGACAATCCCGTGGCCAGCAAAGCGAGCACCTCCATCTCCCGCTCTGTAAGAGGCTCCTCCATCGGGTGCGGCGTTCTTGGACTCCCCTTCCCATTTTCCGGCTCGTTGTCGAATTGGCCCAGCGACCGCAGCAGCTCGCAAATATATAGGCTCTGGGCGGCCATGGCATGACAGATGCTGATCCGTTCCGGGGAAAACACGCCTGCCACAAGCGTATTTTCAAGATAAAGCACCCCAACCGATGCCCCGTGAACGGTTACCGGCATGCATAATACGGATTTGGGACGATGCTTCAGCAGGTACGGATTGTGCAGCAGCCAGCTGTCCTCCGTCCCGGTATAATGGACCGATTCCTTCGTTCTGGAGACATAACGCGCAATGCCGCCGGGCAATAGCTCGTTATCCTCCAATGGCGTATGCGTGCCGAAGATGTTCACTTCGTCATCCGCATAGACCCGAACATACAGCTCGCCATGCGATTCCGTAAGCAGCGCGCCTTTTTGCGCTCCAGCATAGTTCATCAAGGTGCTCATAATTTCCACCAGGACGGCGTCCAGATCCATCTTGTGCGCGATGGCTTGCGTCGCTTTGAGGATGGCGACCAGATCCATCCGCTCCGCGGCCTGAGCCTCCTGGCGGATGCCGCGATCATGCGGAGCAGTCTCAGCTGCCGTAGGACTGCTGAAGAACGGCTGCTCGTCGGACAGCACGCTTTCGGCCTTCCCGGCTCCGCGCAGCGCGTGAAGCCGCTCCTCCAATAGCCGGGCTTTTCCACGGATTCCCCACTGTTTGTAGCCTTCCACGGCAGCCTGCCAATAAAAGCAGGCGATCTTCGCTCTCCCCTGTTTTGCATAATAATTGGCCGCCAATTCACAGGCTACGCTCTCCATTTGGATATTCCCTTGCTCCCTGGCTTCTCGAATCGCTTTATCATACATCGCCTCGGCTGCCGCGTAACGTTTTGCGACTTTGGCCCATTCCGCCTCCATTAGACATAGCTTCGACAAGAAGTTGTCCGGACTCCATCGTACCCAGGTTTTAAATCGGCGGACAATTCGTTTCACACGTTTCACCCTGTTGTTCCCGCTTCGCAGCATACCGGGATCGGACAGCAGCGCAAGCGCCTCATAGAACAAACATTCCGGCAGATGAGGCAGATGGGTGGCGTACGCGGCAAATTTCTCCGCTTGCTGCGCCCACAGCGCGGCTTCGTCGAACTTGCCGTTGAAGTAGCATAATTGCGTCTTGTACGTGTTGTATTGAAACAAAGTCGTCGAGAAGGTCTCCTCGGAATAAATGTGCTTCAAGAACCGTTCTTCTTCAAAATCCTGATCGTTAAACGAACAAGGCTCCGCCGTTTCCCCTTGCAGCGCCAAAATAAATTGCCGGTACAGGTGAAAATTTTGCAGCACAAACTCATCCTTCGTTTCCGCCAGCACGGCCAAATATTCATTAATCTTCTTGGACAACGCGTCTAGCGGAGCTCTTGTATACAAGGAATTGATATGCGCCCCCATCGAATAGCTTGAATACACATAATCGCCCGACTCCATGCCGAATCGGAGCGCTTTTTCCAAGTATACGTCTCCTTCGTCCGCACTTCCTACGAACTGGCAGAGCACCCCTCCGAAAATCATATGCGTGATCCCTTTAATCGAAGTCACATTGTAGCGTTCGGACAGCTCCAGACCAACCTTGGCCATCTCGTAGCCTTTCTCATACTTCCGTAGCGCAATTCCCAAAAACATACCGTACATGGAGTAAATGGCGGCAGAAACAGCGGTATTCCCGTACTTCAACGACAATCGAATCGCTTGGCATAGGAGCTGAAAAAACACGTCCTTATTGGTAAAAAAAGTAGAAGCCATGATCGCAAAAATCATATGGATAGCGGCCACTCGGTCTTTATCCGTCATTTCCGGCAGGAAAGCAAGCCGTTTATCGTGGCGCCGGAGCCATAGCTCCACCCGCAAAAGCTCCGAAACAACGGCGGCTTTCGAAGGGGCAGGCGCGATGTCGATCCGGAACTCTTTCAAGCCCTGCAAGCCGAGAACCGTAGCTTCTTGATATTGGCCCAAGTTAATGCACTGCGTGATTCGAATCATCCATACTCTGGCCCGTTCGATGGGATTGCGCGTTTGAAGCAGCAGCTGGCCGACCAACCGTTCCGTATCCTCATGATTCCCGCACAAATACTCGCATTCGGCCCGCTCCGCACACAGCTCGAAGCACAGCGTATAATGCCGGTCCCAATCCCCGGCACCGAGCAAGGCCCCCCCTTTTCTAAAGAAAACCAATGCGATATCGAAGGCTGTCGACGCCTTGGCCCGTTTTCCGGCAACGAGATTCATCTCCATCAGTTGAACCGTTTCTTGCCGGTCTTCGATGACGCCCGAACCGATATTGAGGTGGTGGACAGCCGTGAAAAAGTCTTCGGACTGCTCGCCGTTCAGGTCTCTCAGCCACCTGCCGATCGAAAGATGCGTACGCTGCCGCGTTTCGTCATCCATCCGGCTGTATAACATTTTCTGGAAGTTATCGTGCAGGAACCGATAGCCGTCCGGACTTGACGACGCAATTAAGCCTTCATCGAGAGCCGAAGACAACACCGAACCAACGGTCTCCACCGGCTGCCCCGAAACCTTCGCAATAAAAGTAGCGTGAAACTCGCTGCCCGTGCATGCCGCAATCCGCAACAGCTCCTGAGCCTCGCTGGAGATCCGATGCAGCTTATGCTCCATCAGCTCATGAACCGTAAAGAACGGCTGCCGTTCGATAATTTGCCCCAAGCTCCAGTGCCATCGCCTGTCCTCATGATTGTAGCGCAAGAGCCTATCATCTTGAAAGCGTTGAAACATTTGTTTGAGGTGAAACGGATTGCCTCCGGACTTGTGGTACAGTACTTCGGTGAGAGGCAAGGCTTCATCGGCGTCGCAGTGCAGCGCGTCCATCACAATCGGATTCATTTGTTCCAAGGTCAACGCGCGCAGAGGGATATGGCGGACCGCGACCTCTTCGGTCACGCTTCCGTCCTCCTCATACCCCGGAAGCTTCTTCGGCTCCGGGTCTGAGTCGCGATAAGCGCCGACAAACATCAAATACTGGCTTTCCGGGTCACACAGAAGCGAATGAATCAACTGCAGCGACGAAGTATCGGCCCACTGCAAATCGTCAATAAACAGCACGAGCGGATGCTCTTTCGAGGCCAACGCTTGAACGAATTTGCGAAATGCATAAATAAACCGCTTTTTGGCTTCATCCGGGGGCAGCTCTTCGGCGGCTGCGAAATCGCCAATCAGCAGCTTGAGTTCGGGAAGGATCGCGGCAATAATCGCTTCGTTCGAGCTTAAAGCGTCGCGAAGCTTGCTTCGCCATGCTTCAACCCGATCCGAGCTTTCTCCCAGCAGATGGCGCAGCAGCCCGCGAAAAGCTTGAATAATCGGGTAGTACGGGCTTTCCTTGGAAATTTGCTCGAACTTCCCTGTGATATAGAACGTCTCCCGCAAATGCGTTTTCTGCCGGAGAAACACTTCTTCCAACAGACTCGTTTTTCCAATTCCCGCCGGACCCGAGACATACACGATTTCCGTCGAACCGCAGCAGGTCGAGTGGAAAGCTTGGGACAACAGCGAAATCTCGTCTTCCCTGCCGTACAGCACGTCTTTCATCCTGAACGGCTCGTCCATCTCTCCGATTTTGCTCAGATCGGCTAGTAACGCATCGGCGTGGGGATAGCGATTTTCTGCGTTTTTTTCCAGCAGCTTCATCACAATAGCATTAACCGTCAAATCCACGGTCTGACTCAGATGGATGAGCGGCAGCGGCGCTTGCGCCAAATGGGCGTGAATCCACTCCAGCGGCTCCGCCGCCTTATACGGCAACTGCCCCGTCAGCATCTCGTAAAATAGGACCCCTAAAGCATACAGATCGCTTCGTTCGTCAATCTGCCGCGCCATTCTGCCGGTATGCTCGGGGGAAATGTACGGGAGCCGGTCGGTGAAAAAGTGCAAATCATCCGGACGAAGCGGATTGTCCATGACCAAGTGTAGAGCATGGCCTAAGCCGGTCAGAGACACGTTTAGCGTATCCGGATGAACCAGAATATGGTCCGGCCGCAGATCCAGATGAACAATATGGCGGCGATGAAGCTCCTTGACGATCGAAGCGATCGCGCAGGCTAGTTGAACAAAGGTGCCTTGATCGAAGCCGCCGCTCCTGCTCAAGTACTCTCTTAAGGAGATTCTCCCGTCGTCCGCGAGTACCAGAACGAGCGAGCTCCCGAATGTACGTAAAGCAATCGGCTTCACGATACCGTCCAATTGTAAACTTTCGGTGATCTCAAATTCACGACGAAGAAGGCCTTGCTCGGCTGCACCGCCTTCTTCGCATTTGGCCGTTCGGATAAGTACAGGGTTCAATGGATCGTAATCTACTAGAATCCCCCGGTACAGCCTCATGCGGCTGTCTTCACTCACTATGTCTATCACTTGGAATTCCAGATTAGGATTCATGTCCGACACCCCTAGCGTACTCCTTGATAAACCTTATTTTAGAAACCTCCACAGAAGCAAGTCAACCCCTCGTCTGCCGATAGGCAGGGGGAAGAGCGCGTTTTCCCAACGCATAAAAAGACGGGCCCGCCGGCCCGTCTCTTCATCTGTTTACCCATCGATGAATCCCGCTTGTAGCAGCATCCGGTAAATGAGCACCGCCGTTTCGGCACGAGTTAATGTCTTCTGCGGCCGCAGCTCATCTCCATACCCGTTCACCAATCCCGCATGAATGGCGGTCCGGATCGCGTCGCTTGCCCAGCCGCCAATCCGATCGCGGTCGGTGTAGACGGTGAGATCCGCTTGTCCTGCCCCATGGCTTGCCGCCGAATCGGCATCGGCCAGTCGCAGCGCCCGAACGAGAGTGACAATCGCCTCTTGCCGCGATACCTTGCGATCGGGCCCGAAGGTGCCGTCCCCGAAACCATCCATGATGCCGTAAGCTTTCACAGCCGCTACGGCCCCGCTGTACCAGCTCGTTTCGCTTACGTCCCTGAAACCCGCCTGATCTCCGGCTTTCGGAAGTCCCATCGCTCTTGCAAGCAATGCGGCGAGCTCGGCCCGGGTAATCTCCGCTTCAGGAGCGAATCGGCTTTCATCTACGCCATCGACAATCATCCGGCTGTTCATGCCGCCTATTTCAGCAGCCGCCCAGTGCCCTTGAATATCCGTTAAATTGGACATTTTGGATACCGGTACGTAAGCGCTGTTCGTGAGACTGTGGATAACGGCAGCCTGCTGCCCGTTTACTTTGGTAAATTTCGTCGGCACCGGACGCGCACCAAGCTTCCCGTCCCACACGACGACCGTAGAGGCCTTGCCGGTAAAGTCCTTAGGCAGGTAAAAGACTCTTTCCACATAACGGCTGAAGCTGGATATCTCGCGTTTCTTACCGTTGCGCGCCACTTGAACCGTAAACTGAACTGGGTCAGCGGCCAATTGGAAGCCGCCCTTATTCGCCGCATCCTGCAGTCCCGATATCGCTTTGCCCTTGTCAAGCTCGATCGTCAACTGAGCTTCCGCGTCGTTCGTCCAATCGGGCTCCTGACGCGTCAACTCAGCCAGAGGCAGGCGATATTGGCCCTGCCGGGTTTTCAAAGTAAGGGCATCCGCCTTCTCGGCGAGGAGGGAAACAGCTTTACCGGGAAGCCGCAGCGTCACTTTACCCGCCTCATCCTCAATTGAAATCGCCAGATTCGTTTTAGCCGCAGCGGATAGCGAATCAAGCACCTTCTTTAGCGTATTAGCGTCCAGTACAGCCTCGACAGACTTCGCTCCATTGGCATCGACTTGAAGTGTGGCAATCCCGGACACCTTTTGATTATTGATCCAAATCGCCAGCGAATTGCTTGGTGCCGGCTGGCTCGGTGGGTTTGCCTCACTCGAAGGGCTCGTAGAGCTTGAGCCTGAATCGGAACCGGAGTCGGAGCCACCCGAACCGGAGTCCGTGCTTGCCGCCAATCGAATCACGCTAAGCGTATACGTTTTAACGGAGCCGTTCTGCGCTTTGACCTTGACCTCGAATGTGTTTTTCCCCGTCACAAGGGAATATTCGTTGGTCATCCCATTGCCGGTTACCTGCAATCCGTTCACATAAACGGCAGAATACACATCCGAAGGGGTTAGCGTCATTTTCAAACCATACACCGCATGACTGACATCTACCGTATAATTCGCGATCCCCGGGTTAAAATCGAACTTCACCGTCCCGCCTAAGCCTGTGAGCTGCCAGCTGCCCAAATCCGCATTGCCGCTCATAGGAACGATGTTCTTCACCTCGATCAAGCTGACGTTCGCATTGCCGGCCGTATCCGCCACATAGACCGAATACATCCCGTTTTCTTGTACCGTAAAACGGTGGTCCGTGATTTCCGTGCCTTGCTTGTCAAAATACGAGACGGCACGGCTTCCTGCCGCCCATTTGATCGAAGATACGCGATTAAACTGGCCGTATACCGACGCCGATACGGTAACGGTCACGCTCCCGAAGGTTGGAGCGACAGGGTCCGCTTGCAGCTTGATATTCGGCGGCTGGTCGTACGTAAACTTAATGCTTACGGTTTGGTCTAGTGCTAGACCGCTTGCTTCATCCTTGGCGAAATAAGTCACGTTCTCTGCCGCCGTATTGCTAACCGCAAAGGTAACCAGCCCGTCCTGATCGGTTAACCCGTAAACATGATCGATAACGGATCGGCCGCCCGTGGCTTGAAGCATCACCCGTTTTCCGGCGAGCGGATGATCGTAGTCGTCCTTGAGCTTCACGAATATGGATGCTTTGCTATGGCCATCCGCTCGTACGACGAGATCGCTCGCGGCCACCGTTGAGCGGGATACGCTCACCTGACCAGGAAGAAGCTGAACGCTCGCGGTCTGTGCAATCGCGACGCCGCCGACCGTCGCGCTAATCGTCGCGGTCCCCACCGTTGTCGGGGCTGTCAGCGTCGCTGTGTAGGTGCCATTTTGGTTGTCCGTTACAGCGCCAACCGTCCCTAACGTCGACGTGATCGAGACCGCCGCGCCTCCGCTCGTCAAGGCATGGCCCTGCGCGTCCTTCAGCTTCACGCTGATCGTCGTCTGGCTCGTTCCGTCCGCAGTCAAGGAACTGCTGCCCGCTTCTACCGTGCTCGTCGCTGCCGACGGCACTCCCGGCACGAACTGAACGCTGGCCGTTGAGGCTATCGCACTGCCGCCGACGGTCGCGGTAATCGTCGCGGTCCCCACCGTTGTCGGAGCCGTCAACGTCGCCGTGTAGGTGCCATCTTGCTTATCCGTCACAGCGCTAACTGTCCCTAACGTCGACGTGATCGCAACCGCCGCGCCTCCGCTCGTCAAGGCATGGCCCTGTGCGTCCTTCAGCTTCACGCTAATCGTCGTCTGGCTCGTTCCGTCCGCCGCAAGGGAAGCTTTCCCCGCTGCAACTGTGCTCGTCGCTGCCGATGGCGCTCCCGGCACGAACTGGACGCTTGCCGTCGACGCTATCGCACTGCCGCCAACCGTCGCGCTGATCGTCGCGGTGCCTACCGTTATCGGAGCCGTCAACGTCGCCGTGTAGGTGCCATCTTGCTTATCCGTCACAGCGCTAACTGTCCCTAACGTCGACGTGATCGCAACCGCCGCGCCTCCGCTCGTCAAGGCATGGCCCTGTGCGTCCTTCAGCTTCACGCT
>NZ_JAHNZO010000017.1:153815-165671 GCF_018998565.1 Paenibacillus oleatilyticus
CCTAACGTCGACGTGATCGCAACCGCCGCGCCTCCGCTCGTCAAGGCATGGCCCTGTGCGTCCTTCAGCTTCACGCTGATCGTCGTTTGGCTGGCCCCGTCCGCCGCAAGGGTGACGTTGCCCGCTTCCACCGCGCTCGTTGCTGCCGACGGCACTCCCGGCACGAACTGGACGCTCGCCGTCGAAGCTAGCGCACTGCCGCCGACCGTCGCGCTAATCGTCGCGGTGCCTACCGTTATCGGAGCCGTCAGCGTCGCCGTGTAGGTGCCATTTTGCTTATCCGTTACAGCGCTAACCGTCCCTAACGTCGACGTGATTACGACCGCGGCTCCTCCGCTCGTCAAAGCATTCCCCTGCGCGTCCTTCAGCTTCACGCTAATCGTCGTCTGG
The DNA here is from genome assembly GCF_018998565.1 of Paenibacillus oleatilyticus. Classification (GTDB taxonomy): domain Bacteria; phylum Bacillota; class Bacilli; order Paenibacillales; family NBRC-103111; genus Paenibacillus_G; species Paenibacillus_G oleatilyticus. The sequence goes on from NZ_JAHNZO010000017.1 coordinate 154,206, forward strand.
CTGGCCCCGTCCGCCGCAAGGGTGACGTTGCCCGCTTCCACCGCGCTCGTTGCTGCCGACGGCGCTCCCGGCACGAACTGGACGCTCGCCGTCTTCGCTATCGGAAAACCGCCGACCATTGCGCTGATCGTCGCGGTACCTACCATCGTCGGCGCCGTCAGCGTCGCCGTGTAAGTACCATCATGGTTATCCGTTACAGCGCTAACCGTCCCTAACGTCGAAGCGATCGCAACCGCCGACCCTCCGGTCGGCCAAGCATTGCCCTGCGCGTCCTTCAACTTCACGGTAACCGTCGTCTGACTTGTCCCATCGGCTGCGAGACTGGACTGGGCGCTGGAAACCTCGCTCTCCCCCGGGGATATCGAATAATCCAGAATCATGTAGGTCCTGAAGGAAAAGTCGTACCCTGGCGACAGCGAATAGCCTCGTTTATAGGGATCGCCCGAACTGGTGTACCACCCAAAACCCGCACCGCTTCCTCCATTTTCCGTAGAGGCAACCATTCGATACATCGTCTCTCTCTTCAAATAAGGCAATGCTCCGGAGAAATCGAACGTTACCCAACCTGGGCTGTACGACGTCAACTCTGCTGTGGCAAGCGGCGTCCCAAGATCGCCTTCTTTATAGATACCCAACCGTAATGCCCCGGTTCCACCGTAAAAATCGAATACGTTAAGCTCAATCTTATTGAGATTACCGCTAATGGCAGGGGTAAAGGTTTGATATCTCGGATAATCGCGGTTAACAAAAACATTTCCGCTTCTATTTGGCTGCTCTTGATCCAAAACAGGCGGCTCCGCGGCATGCACATTCCCGCCAGGAAACAATCCCAAAGTAAGCACAACCACAAGAATCATCGCAATCCATCGCTTATTCCGCTTCATGCCTTCCATCACATATCCTCCGTTCTTGCCCTTGGTGCCCTAGTTTACTTCATGCAGCTAAATTTCCATACCCTTAGCTCATAAAGTAGGTGTAGCCGCCAACAACCAGCGCCGCTGCAAAAAAAATACCAAAAAACCACTTTGCAAATTTAAAGCCTACATTCCCGCCTTCCCACCAAAGGCTATAGAAGATAACTCCTCCCAAGATCATAATGCTAATAAAAGCAATAAGGGCATTTTCCACTTTTTTCACCCGGGGTCTCTTTAATTTTACTGCCATAAATCATAAGCTGTGTTAACAAAACAGATTACATCGATAACTTTGCGCTTTTATCATGCGAACCGGAGAGATGTTTGTACACGGCGATCGACAGCCACAGCCAAGCCGCGCCTGCCAGCATTCCGCCGATGACGTCGCTCGGGTAATGCACCCCCAAATAAATTCGGCTCAGACCGATGCAGACCATCATGAACATAGCCGCCGCCGTGAGCGCGATTTTCCCCGTACGGTTTCGGATATGGCTCCATAACAAATAAACGATGATGCCATACAAAGCGACGGCGGCAACCGACGACGAACTCGGAAACGAAAACCCGTCTTCCTCCATGATCCGGTGAAAGTTCGGTCTCTCCCGAGCGAACAACGATTTCGAAACGTATCCTACTGCCGTAGAGCCGCCAATCGCCGCAATAAATAAAAGAAGCTCCTTCCGCCGCCCTAACAAAACATACAGCACGATGATCATTCCAAGCGAAAGCACGATAATCGGCATCGTGGAACCGATCCAACTGAACCCTTTCATGACTTGGGTCCATCCCGCAGACTCCCAGCTCTGGATCAAGGACGAAATGCTTTGATCAAAAGCAAACAGCCGATCTCCCTTCACCGCCAGCGCAATGATCCCAAACCCACAAGCTGTGAGCAGGCTCAACAAATATGCATAGATGACATTTGACCTATTCAAGAAACCCCTCCACCGATGTTGTCTGCTGGCTTTTCACCCTTCGTACGCCTCAGTCCATAAGCTTAACAATAAAGCCGGCACAGCCGCGCTTCCATACCTAAAAAGGAGTATTTATTGCTTTGTCCAGCAAAAAGAAATAGACCGGAACTCCTTATTTATCAAGGAATCCCGGTCATTTCATTGCATTATAAAATGACTCAATACCTGGTTAAACTTGCTGCGCTCCTCCCAGAAAGGGCCATGGCCGCTATAATGAAACGGGACAAGCTGTGAATTTCTTATTTTGTGATGGAGTTCCTGGGCTTGTTGAAAGGGAATGACTTTGTCGTGAATGCCGTGGACGATTAAGGTAGGCACGGATAGGAGCGGCAGATCGGCATCCAGCTTCTCATCTCTCAGCATAACGACGACGGCCGCGGTCGACCAGCCTGCCGCCTGCAATCCCAGTTGAAAAAACCATTCCGAGAACGGAGCGGTGATATACTGAAAGAAAAAGCCGTCGGTAACTTCCCGCATCATTTTAGGGCGGTCATTTAACGCCTCATGAAGAAAATTATTGGCGGTCTCTGGCGTAAAGCCTATGGGAGCCGCAGCGTCAACAAGGACAAGGTTAGACACTCCGTAGCCATTGTACCGGGACACATACCGAATCGCGATCGCCCCGCCCGTAGAGTGACCTACGAGCGTGAAGTCATGCAATTGCAGCGCACCGACTACCGCGCGGATATCATCGGCCAATCGGTTATAATTGTAACCGTTTATCGGCTTATCCGAATTGCCAAAGCCCCTCCAGTCGATTCCTATACAGCGGTAACCCATTGCGGGAAGAACATCAAATTGATACTCGAACTGCTTACGGCTTAACGGCCAACCATGTATAAAAACAATGGTCTTGCTTCCCCCCGGATTGATATCCTCCACATATAATTTTACACCCGGCTCTACATTCACAAAGGTTCCCACATAGACTCCCCCGTACAAAATGAAGTATCTTCAACAATAAGATACTCATCCGGGTAACCATAGGTGAATGCCTATCTTTGTCCAGGTTCCATGTCGGCTGCCCTTACTACTTGTTTAATATCCCTAAATATTGTTTCCATGGCCCAACGTCCGCCTGGTATCTCCCAGCCATGACTCGAACAATTTGAGCCATGTGGGTTAAATCATGAACAACCCATGTGGAGAGCAATTCTCTCAGCTTGACGACCCCAAATGCAGGGTGGATGCCCGTCAATTCGAGATGCGCTTCAGAATCGACAAGCCCCTTAAGTTTGGCGATATTTGAGGCTCGAATCGTTTTGAATTCATCCAGCTTTTGTTCAAACGATTTTTCCGCTTTTTCATTCAAGTGGGCATAACGGTCAAAAGGGGGAAACGGTTTGCTTTCACCTTCCTGAAGAATAAATTCCAACCTCGGGACCCAGTTCGTTTTCTCTCCCTCAATGAGGTGCTCAATCACCTCAACGACGTTCCATGTCCCTTTGCCTTCATTGCACTTAACCCATCCGTCCGACAAACCGGATAAAAAATACTCCAACGTCTGCGGCGTACGCTCCAGAACCTCAATCGCTTCTTTCAAATGAAAATTCATGAACACTACTCCTTTCTTCCCGCTCGTCCGGAAATGATTAATAAAAATCCCACGTCAAAGCACGGCTTTTACGTGGGGATGGATAAAGAGAGTGGATTTAGACTTTAGCTGCCCATACTTCGATTTCTATTTTTATTTCCGGCAATCCTAATTCAGAAATGTAACCAATCGTCATGGCGGGATAATTGCTGCCGAACAGCTTCTCCCACTCGGCATCTAGATAATCCCAATCGATTTTTTCGGTAGCCCATATATTAACCTTAATAATATTTTCAGACGTTAATTCCTCGGAATGTAAAACGGTTTTGATATTGTCAAACGTATTCTTGATCTGTTCGTTCATTGGTTCGGGAATGCTGCCATTTCGGTCTACGCCGATTTGACCGGAAGTAACGTACAGCTCCGCGTTTCTGGGGATTTTCGTAATATGGGTGTAGTTCCCTACCGGGTCGGGCATTCCTGCCGGATTTTTTCGAACGATCTTGGCCTGTTCCATTTGAAATCACCTCGCATTCTAAAGTTTTTTTTGCTATTTTTTTCCACAATTTTCAGGCACACTTCACCCGTAAAATGAATTCTAGAAAAAAACAGCAGTCGAGTATCCGTATCCACAAGATAAGAACTTTAACATTTTTTTCTTCATGGATCGAATGCTCCTTTCTTTATAAATGCGAAGAGTGTGGCTTAACTAGAATATAATCCAAATCATTTTCTGAGTCAATTTTAACCAATATGGTCTATTGGCGTGCCCGTCCCTCTGGCCCTTGCTGATGGCAAATTTCCATGATACACTCTAATACTGAACCGTTTCGTCTCTATATAGACAGGTTCTACAAAATGAATCATAAACGATTGGTCAGGTGAACAGCCATGTCAGCAGCACCTTCTTCTTCCCGCCAGCGCATACTGGATGTAGCTTCCGATTTGTTTTATCGTGAAGGGATTCGAGCCATCAGCATGGATACCATCGTAGAGCGGTCCGGGTTGAGTAAAGCGACCCTCTATCGGCATTTTCCTACCAAAGATGAATTAATCGCTGCCTATCTTGAGGCACATGATCATCACATTTGGGAGCATTTTGACGAGGCCGTCGCTAAGCACGAAGGGTTCCCAAAAGCCCAACTGATCGCGCTAATCGACGCCGTGATTGAATTATTTAAACCGGAATATTATCGGGGATGTCCCTTTCTCAACGCTTTTGCCGAATTCTCGGACGAAAATCATCCTGCCCACCGGATGGCATTGGAATATAATCGCGCATTGCGCATGCGGTTGGCCCAGCTTAGCCAGAAGGCGGGTAAGATGGACGAGGACTTGTCAGATCAGCTTCTGCTGGTGATCAATGGAGCCTATTCCTCCGTCCCGGTACTCGGATTAGACGGATCGGCAGCCCAACTCAAAAAAATTGCGACAAAGATGATAAACCAATATCTTGATTGACCTCTTTGGGGCATATAGGGATAGCCGCGGTTATTTCCTATATGCTCCGAAGGTTTTTTATTTTTTGGGAGTGATAAAAAATTATCGATTGACATGATACTAAACGGTATAGTATCATTCGTTTTGTGATACGAGACGGTTTAGTATCGTCCAATGTCACATTACATATTCGTCGAACATACCGCAGGGAGGTCATCCTATGAGTGAAGTATCTATAATCGGTTTGGGGCCTATGGGAACGGCTCTCGCACAGACGCTGCTGAGAAACGGCAAGCGAGTGACGGTCTGGAACCGGACGCTCTCGAAAGCAGAATCGCTCGTTCAGCAAGGCGCGCAACTCGCCTCTTCCGCAGCTTCGGCCATTAGCACGAGTCCAATCACTATCGTCTGCGTCGCCAATTATGAAACATCAGCCCGCGTCCTGGATACAACGGAAGTCGCCCCCGTCCTTGCCGGCCGCACTCTGATTCAGTTAAGCACGGGTACCCCGCAGGAAGCGCGAAACAATGAGCTTTGGGCACGGGAGCGAGGTGCCCACTATCTGGACGGAGCGATTCAGGCGTGGCCTAGCCATATTGGGGGAGCGGAGACCGTGATCCTCTTTTCGGGTTCCCATACCGCGTTCCAGACAAGCGAACCGCTTCTCAAGAATCTTGCCGGAAGCTCGATTTATTTGGGCGAGCCGGTGGGTTCTGCGTCTGCGCAGGCTTTAGCTGTTATCTCCTACCTGTTGGGAACATGGCTTGGTTTTGCTCATGGGGCGCGCATCCTCGAATCGGAAAATCAACGGGTGGACTCCTTCGGTTCCATGATCGCCGCTATCGCGCCGTTACTTGGGGAGGAAGCCAAGCATCAGGGGAAGGTCATCCAGACAGGGCATTTCGGAAATCCCGAAAGCTCCCTCAAAACCTCTGCGGATAGTGTGGAACGTCTCGTCCAACAAACACGGGAAGCCGGGATCCATGCTGAATTTCCTGCGCACGCTTTACCGCTCTTTGCGAAAGCTCTCGAGGCCGGTTATGGAAATGAGGAAGTTTCCGCGATTATCAAGGTGCTTCGTAGCGGTTCGGCCGCTAAACAGAGCCAAGCATGAAAAAGACTGGGGATCCGTCAGCGGTTAGCTGAAGGATTCCCAGTCTTTAAAGAGGATATGGATATTCATAGGGGATCCGGGATTCCCCGGCCCCCGTTAACTTTTCTCAACCAGCCCGTTTTATTTTGTTTGGTTCGTAGTATTTTCGTTACCTTCAGCATTCTCGCCAACCTTGTTCCCCAGCGCTGCTCCAGCCAAACCGCCTGCAACGGTGCCGATAGGTCCCAAAGTAGAACCCACAACAGCTCCCACAACACCTCCACCAGCAGTACCTACAGCTTCTCCTGTGGTGGTGTCCGTCGCGTTCGTTGTATTACCTTCTGAAGCGCCATCCTGTTTGCGTTCGTTGTTTTCAGCCATTCCTTCTCACCTCCTTGCTTTATGGAAGGACACGCCGTTCATTTACTTTCCAGCGCACTCCTTAACCTATTTTGTCCTAGCCCCCTTAAATGAATTCTTTCGCAAAAAATCCACAATCTTCCTCGTATTTCTTGAGGAATGTCTCCAAGACCGAGATCTATGGGCTTCAACAAATCAGGATCTATTCACCAGACCATTAGAGCCATAAATTTGCAAAATATGATACCTATCCTGTTCATTTGTTTAATGGTGCCTCAACCTAGGCAATTTATTATCACAGGAGTATTACTTACTGCACAAAGGTCCGAATCAATACAGCTAGCGGTTGAGCTGCCGAAACATGCTTTGCGTATCACCTCCGATTGCTTTCGCCAGAGTACGGAAAATAATTGTTGCCATTAGATCAAAATTTTTATTATTCATTATCTATAGATGACGCCCATGCTGGGCGTAATAAATGAAACAACCCCGTATAATTTTAAGGGTTGTTTTTATAAAATTTTCCTTTATCTGGAATCGTCTAGACTTGTGAGGTGAGGTTATGAAGCCGGTACTATGGTTGATACTTTTTGTTTTCCTAACGGCTTGCAATAAAGAAAGACTGCCCGCAACGCTAAAAGAAGGCAATCCAAAAGCTGTATCGGAGCTAGACATGAAAAAAGAAAACAGCATGAGTTTGATTGCTGATCTTATTCTAAAAAGTGCTGCCGACCAAAATCCTAATACTGTTTTCGACCATCTTTCCGTGCTTTCGAATCAAGAAAAAGACTTTTTGTTACTGGAGATTTTGAAACAATGGCATAGATTCAAATATAAGAATAAAGAGGAAGAGACGGTAGTCAAGGCTATCCTTAAATCTGGAGCCGATCCGAATGTGCAGAACGATGAAGGCGAGACAGTGCTTCATTTAATACACAGTCCCAATATAATTAAGATTTTTTTGGAGGATAGCCGCACGAAGGTTTTTGTCGCCAAAAAGAATGGAAATAACTTGCTTCATGGAAGTGTATCCAAACCAACAGGGGTCGACAAAGAATACATCAAGCTCTTGCTGGAAAAAGGCTTCGATCCGAACCTTAAAGGCTTTGAAGGAAATACGAGTTTGCATTTCGCCGTTGTGGCCCAAGAGGACCCCGAAGTGTTGAAGCTTTTACTGGATGCTAAGGCCGATCCTTATCTTAAGAACGACAAAGGTCAGACCGCCATTGATATTGCCACGGCAAATAACAAGGAAGACTTCTTGAAGCTGATGCAGAAGGGGCAATAAATGTTCCAGGCGGCACTATGGCCATAGGTCTGGTAAATACAGAAGATGGCGAACTTGGCTAGCGCGTAATCTTTCGAGAAATTGCTCAATCTTTGAATAAATACCGATCGTTCGGTCTGGGGCTGAACGTTTTTCTGTCGATAAGAGGCTCGGGGTTGGATATAGATTCGGTCACATTTTCCGGAGGCTTATACGATTCCTCTTTGGAAAGATTCCCTTCGTACGACGAATGAATTAAAGCATTCGCTTCTGCCATCGCTTTTTTGATGTTCGTTCGATGCTCCGCATATTGCATAATGGCCAAGGAAAGGACGATCGCGCCGGATGCCGCGAGTATGGCTCCAAGTATCTTTCGCATGTTATCCCTTCCTTTTCCACAGCCTGATTGCGTCAATCCTACATGCTCGCATGTAGAGAGAAAAGTAACTACGTGCCTCCGAAGAGAATGTGATAGTTCTTCCGGCTTGTCCGGGGTGGCGACATTGCCGCCATTCACTGCAGCTACATTTCAAATGTCTTTGCCGCCTTGATCCGCTTTGATGTTCGTTTGAAATTGAACCGTGTGCCAATTGGTGTCTGTTATGTCGCCGATCTGTCCGACAACCTGACCTGCGGCATAATGCCCTTTGTCGTCCCCTTCCGCATCCGTGGCGGATACCCCGTCAACCTTCAAGCTGCCAGGCACATAATCAAGACCTTCCGGAAGGCTGTCGGAGATCGATAAGCTTTTCACCTGACTGTCTCCAACCGTGTTTCTGGTCCGGATAGTGTAAAGCAGCGTGTCGCCGACTTCCGGATGAACCGCATCGGTGTTCCCGCCCGCTTTTTGTTGAATGGTTGCCGTTTTAATGGATTCCAGAGATGGAGGATTCAGATTGACGTGAACCGTAATTGTTGTTGCTGATTTCCCGCCGTATCCATCAATTACGATGACAGTAAATGTATCGTCACCAATATAGCCTGCATTGGGAGTATACGTCCATGTACCGTCGTTATTAACCGTTACCGTACCGTGGCTCGGTTGATTCCCCTCTTGGTAGGTCAAACTGTCACCATCCGGATCAGTCCCATTGACTTGTCCCGAGACCGGCGTGTTTACCGCCGTATCCTTTGCATCATTCGGCACAGCTGGCGGCTGGTTCTGGGTATAGTCATTTTGCGGATCGAGTGTAGCAATAGGTGCATATTCATTTACAAAATACCAGCTATGAATATCATGATTCTCGTTAATGAGATATCCTGTTGACGCGGTAAACCCGGCATAAAAAGGCTTTCCATCAAATATCGTACCAAGATCTATATTATTTACATCCAATATTTTCTTGGAACTTGCCTCGTCTTAACAAGTTTGTTTCGTAAAGCTGCCCTAGAGTACGAGAAACTTTATTGATGCTAAACGGTTTTATTCTCCTCCTCTAAAGCGAGAACCTCCCTTGCTGCTTCTATGAAAGATAACATGATTGCTGAAAGCCACTTGTCTTTATGCCATACCATCTGTGTATACACGTGCAAGTCCGGAATTTGCCATGGAAGAGCAACAAGTTCCCCCCGTTCAACTTCCGCTTCAGCTACGATTTCAGGAATAAAGGCAATACCGATTCCCGAAATTGCACATTGTTTAATGGCTTCGGCACTTTGAAACTCTAAATACGTAATCGTATCAATGCCCCCTTTCTCAAATGCTCGGTCAAACATGGTTCGATAGGGACAACCCTTTTCATTAGTCAGGAACACTTCTCCGTGAAAATCTTCCAACTGTACTACAGTTAGTTTCGCGAGATGGTGATCTGGAGCGACGAAAAGGCGGAAATTTTCTTCCAGCAACGGTTCCACTGCAAGTCCCGTTGAGCGAATGGGTTCGTCCAGCATAAAGACGACATCCGCCGTTCCCTCAAAGAGCGTTTGCTTGAGTTGCTGATTTGGAACGGAGCGGAAGATGAGACGAACTCCCGGATGCTGCGAACGAAATAGTTGAAAGACAGCCGGAAGCCGATAGGCGCAAATAACCTCATTGGCACTGATCGTGAGGGTACCGCTTAGAATTTCATTGTCATGAACGACGCTGCGAGCTTCGTCCAATTTGTCTAGAACGCCCTGAACATGAGTTAAAAAGCGTTTACCCGCAGTTGTGAGAACGAGCTGCTTGCCCAAGCGGTCAAAGAGACGAACACCAAGCTCTTCCTCCAATGCTTTTATTTGCATCGTGACGTTGGAGGGTACGTAGTTTAGCACTTCCGCAGCTCGACTGAAATTTAAAGTGGATGCAACCGTGCGGAACGTATTCAGTTGACGCAATTCCATCATACTCCCCCTTTTACTTTCAAAATTATTGAATACTATTTTGAATTTGATTCACTTTTATTGAGAGTACCACGGGTCTATACTTAGTTCAAGAAATACATTTTCAATGTGTGGTTTCATCTTGAAGGGAGCGACAATACGATGGATTATGAGATTTTTGATTTGGGTGACGTAACCTTGCAATCAGGAGTGACGTTACCGAGTGCTTTTCTTGCTTATAAGACTTATGGAAGCTTAAATGAAAAGAAAGATAATGTCATCGTCTATCCAACTGCTTTTGGCGACCAGCATGTTCAGAATGAGTGGTTGATAGGAAACGGCATGGCACTAGATCCGCAAAAATATTTCATAATCGTTCCAAATCTGCTGGGCAACGGATTATCTTCGTCTCCCAGTAACACACCTCCCCCATTCGACCGGGCTAATTTTCCGCAGGTAACCATCTATGACAATGTTAAATTACAGCATCGGCTGGTGACCGAAAAATTCGGCATTCAAAAGATCGCTCTCGTCGTTGGATGGTCAATGGGAGGCATTCAAGCATTCCAATGGGGGGCAAGTTATCCCGACATGGTAGAACGAATTGCACCTTTCGCCGGCGTTGCCAAGACTTGGCCCCATACGTTTGTGGTCCTGGACGGGATGAAAGCTCCGCTCATGGCTGCAGCCCGCTTCGATGCGAGTAAACTAAACCAGTTGACTTCTGCAGACATGCGTGCCGTTGGCCGTGTCTATGCGGGATGGGGTGTATCGCAGGCGTTTTACAGAGAGGAACTTTATCGTGAGCTGGGATTTGACTCATTGGCAGATTTTGTGGCTGGCGTCTGGGAAGATAGCTTTATGAAGATGGATCCGCACAATACCTTGGCCATGTTATGGACAGGCCAACATGCAGATATTAGTGCAAACCCCGCCTATAACGGAGATTTCGATAGGGCACTCAAAAGTATTAAAGCGCTTGCCTGCGTCATGCCAGGGAGCACAGATCTTTTCTGCTCGGCGGACGATAACGAATACGAGGCTAAGCTTATACCTAATGCTGTTGTTAATCCGATCGAGTCGATCTGGGGCCATTTTGCCGGTCGCGGCATCAACAGTGCCGATAATACATTTATTGATGATAACCTAAAACGCTTGTTGGTGCTTAGTACAACGGATAGATCATCCTTAGCATTGGAATGTCCTGTTAGCGGCAACTAGGCTTCAGCTGGTATTTCGCGATCCTCAGGCCTTTCTTCTCTAAATAACTAGGTTCGATACTATAAAAATTAAACTTGATTTCTCGGACTTCATTTCCAGGTAAGTAAGAACATTTGTCTCGTCGGTCATTTCTCTCTTGAATAAACTATCCTGCCCGATCGTATTATGAGGTCACCAGAACTTACTGGTCGACCTCCTTTTTGTATGGACGTGGTTGTTGAGTAATTCTGCCCGTAGCGTAACGATCGATCCTTAATTAATGCTTTTTTTCCCAGTCAAAAAAAACTACAGCGGAATAACGATACAACGAAGGTGTTTAACCCTTGCTCGTCGAAGTAATGGAGTACCATTTCTTTGATGAA
>NZ_JAHNZO010000180.1 GCF_018998565.1 Paenibacillus oleatilyticus
GCTATACGCTGCAGATCGAGTTCCCCGAGGCGGTGCTGGACAAGACCGGCACCCGCGACATCGAGAACATCAAGAAGGTCAAGACCTTCGCCTATTCGCCGCTGCTGCGCGAGGCGATGCTGCGCGAGATCCGCGCGCAGGGCATCGACACGCCGCTGGCCGAGGGCAAGATGACCGGGTTTTCGCACCCGATGGACAAGCTCTTTTCGGACGGGGCGCGGTCGACCCTGCGCGACATGGTGCTGGCCGATCCCGGCCTGATCGGGCAGACGGTCGAGGTGCGGGTGCTGGCCTCGTCGCGGGTCGACGGCTATCTGAAGGGCCGCGTGACGCGCGAG
>NZ_JAHNZO010000181.1 GCF_018998565.1 Paenibacillus oleatilyticus
CGTCTTCACCATGAACGCCGCCTATCAGGCCGCAATGGCGACCATCGCCGCGCATGAGCGCACGGTGCTGCAGCCGGTCGATCACGAGGCGTTCTTTGCCGCGCTCGATACCCCACCGGCGCCGACCGAGGCGCTGCGGGCAGCATTCCGCCGGCATCGCGAGACCGTCGTCTCGAAATAATGCCGGAGACTGGACCTGTACCCTACATCATCGAGCCGTTCGATCCTGACAAGCACGATCGAACGGCTTTTTCCTGCGGCATCGAGCAGGTCGACAACTATTTCCAGAAGACCGCAGGCAAGCTCGCCAGAGCCGACAATGTCCGGCTCTACGTT
>NZ_JAHNZO010000182.1 GCF_018998565.1 Paenibacillus oleatilyticus
GCATTAACGCCCGCAAACTTCGCTGAAGCGCTCACCCCATTCATTGCCGAATTTCATTGTTGAATCCGTCGCCGCCGCTGAAATAGCGGTTCAGGCATGCCATAAAAAAACCCCGGCAAGCCGGGGTTTTTCATTTCATTCAGCCGATTACTTCAGGTACTGACCGGTGCGCAGCGCTTCGATGCGCTTGTCGAGCGGCGGGTGCGACATGAACAGCTCGCTGAACGACTTGGATTTGCCGTTGATGCAGAACGCCATCATGCTGCCCGCTTCCTGCGGTTCATAGCTGGTTTTCAGACGCTGCAAGGCGGCGATCATCTTCTCGCGGCCCACCAG
>NZ_JAHNZO010000183.1 GCF_018998565.1 Paenibacillus oleatilyticus
CGTCGCGATCGCGCCGATGGCACAGATGTTCCTCTTCGGCACCGAGATCGACTACGAGGTGTCGCTGCTGGAATCGGGCTTCCGGTTCCGCAACCCCAACGTGGTCGATTCCTGCGGCTGCGGCGAATCCATCCGGTTCCGCGAACCGGACGAGGCCGAAAGCTCCTGAGCCCGCCTGCCCCCTTCCCGACTCCGCCAGCGGTCAAAACGCCCGTTCCGCCCCGCCGCGAAATGGCCTAGGAAGGCCGGAATCATCACGAGCGAGGGAGCGTGGACATGCGCAGGAAACTGGCTGCGGGAAAGTGGAAGATGAACGGCCTCGGCGCGTCGCTGTCC
>NZ_JAHNZO010000184.1 GCF_018998565.1 Paenibacillus oleatilyticus
AGTGGCCAAACGCAGCAGACTGTAAATCTGTTCTCTGACGAGTTCGGTGGTTCGAATCCATCAGCCTCCACCAGTTTATAGGGGCATAGTTTAAAGGTAGAACAGCGGTCTCCAAAACCGTTAGTGTGGGTTCAATTCCTGCTGCCCCTGCCAAAAAAATTCTTCATACTGTGGCGGTCGTGGCGAAGTGGCTAACGCATCGGATTGTGGCTCCGACACTCGAGGGTTCAATTCCCTTCGATCGCCCCATTTACACATTCATTGGGGATTAGCCAAGCGGTAAGGCAACGGACTTTGACTCCGTCATGCCTAGGTTCGAATCCTAGATCCCCAGT
>NZ_JAHNZO010000185.1 GCF_018998565.1 Paenibacillus oleatilyticus
GCAGATCCTGCGCCATGGCGGGGTAGTTCATGTCGTCGGCGCGCGGGGAGAGGCCGTGGTTGCGCAGATCGACCTTGATCACACTGTGCTGTTTATGCAGATCGCGCGCCAGCACGCCCAGGTTGTCCAGATTGCCGAACAGCCCGTGGATCAGCAGCACCGGCAGCGCGTCTGACTCGGCGGCCAGCAGTTGATAATGTAATTTCATGGCGAAGTTCATACTGAGAGAGATTCAGATTAGGGTATCATGATTGAATCGCACGATGAATCATGCGGAATTTTCGCGGCGCGGGCTTGGCAGTGCCGGCTATAGGTATTAGTCTGCATTTGCCGTC
>NZ_JAHNZO010000186.1 GCF_018998565.1 Paenibacillus oleatilyticus
AGTGGCCAAACGCAGCAGACTGTAAATCTGTTCTCTGACGAGTTCGGTGGTTCGAATCCATCAGCCTCCACCAGTTTTAGATTATGAGCCATTAGCTCAGTTGGTAGAGCACCTGACTTTTAATCAGGGTGTCGTAGGTTCGAGTCCTACATGGCTCACGTTATATGCGGTTGTGGTGGAATGGCAGACACGCTATCTTGAGGGGGTAGTGAGCGTACGCTCGTGGAGGTTCGAGTCCTCTCAACCGCACCAAAATCAAATATGCGGTCGTGGCGGAATTGGCAGACGCGCTAGATTCAGGTTCTAGTGGTGTAACAGCCGTGGAGGTTCGAGT
>NZ_JAHNZO010000187.1 GCF_018998565.1 Paenibacillus oleatilyticus
TATCGCCGACGTAGTGAGAGAAATACGACCAGTTAGTCCCGAACTGGAACTCCATGGTCAAACCGGTGGCCACACCCAGAGCAAAGTTAATCGCAAATAACTTTCCCCAGAATTTGGTCATGTCTTTATAAATTTGTTTGCCAGACAGGACATATACCGTTTCCATAATTGCCAGCAAGAACGCCATACCGAGCGTTAATGGGACAAATAAGAAATGGTACATCGCCGTTAAAGCAAACTGTAAGCGCGACAGTTCGACAATATCAAACATCTTGACTCCTTGCTCCTCGCAGGAAGACTCCGACACGCGGTTATCGGCACGCTTCTTTCAAAG
>NZ_JAHNZO010000188.1 GCF_018998565.1 Paenibacillus oleatilyticus
ATCCAGCAGTTGGGAAGCGCGCTTGGCGTCGTCGTAAAACAGCTCGTAGAAGTCGCCCATGCGGTAGAACAGCAGGATTTCAGGATGCTGGGCCTTGAGGCGCAGGTACTGCTGCATCATCGGCGTGTGCGAATCGAGTTTATCGGTGCTATTCATGCGATTATTTTTCCAATCCATTGAATGTAAAGGGAACTGTGATTTTCATTGTCGTCATTCGCTATCACATTGTTTCAGCAGGCGTCGCCCCACTCAGCGCTTGGCGGGCGGCGCAAATCAAATCATCAAAACGCCAAACGGCGCGCTCAAACCTGAGGTTTGCACAGACGCTTATACT
>NZ_JAHNZO010000018.1 GCF_018998565.1 Paenibacillus oleatilyticus
AGAAATGGTACTCCATTACTTCGACGAGCAAGGGTTAAACACCTTCGTTGTATCGTTATTCCGCTGTAGAAAAAAAAGCGAAGCCGATGCTCTCAAAAACACATCGGTTTCGCCGCAATCTAACCGCCCAGACACCGTGGTGGTCCTGACGTTCTGTTCTCATAACCTTCCACACTGTTGAAGCATGTCGACTCCTGCGCTTGCCCGGGAAATGGACAAAGCGCAGCAGCCCCCAACAAGCACCTAACCCCAGCGAGCCCCTCCTACGCCTCGCCGCGGTGCCACAGCCGCTGCAGCTCCGCATTCGATTCCAGCAGCTCCTCCAGCGTGCCTTGGGCATCGACGCGTCCGTCCTTCAGGACGACGATGCGATCCGCCCGGGCCAGTGCCGCTTTGCGGTGGGAGATGACCAGGCAGGTCGCGCCTTGCCGCAGTTCTTCGAGCCGCTCCCACAGCTTCCCTTCGGTATCGACGTCAAGCGCGCTTGACAGATCGTCAAAGACGAGCAGTTCGGCGTCGCGTACGAACATCCGGGCGGCTGCGGTACGTTGGGCTTGCCCGCCCGACAGCTTCACGCCGCGCGGCCCGATGACCGTGTCGAGGCCATGCGGCAAGTACCCGAGATCCTGCTCCAGCACGGCGGAGCGGATCGCCCGCTGGAGTTGCTCCGGCTCGGCATGCATGCCGAGCAAAATATTGTTCTCCAGCGTATCGCTGTACAGCCGCGGGATTTGCGGCGTGTAGGCGCTGCGCGGCGGAATGAAAAAGTCGTCCGGCTTCGCCACAGGCTCCCCGTTCCAGCGAATAGCTCCCGCCTGCATGGGCAGCAGCCCAAGCAGCGTGCGCGCCAGCGTCGTCTTGCCGGAGCCGACCCGCCCGGTAATGACGGTAAACGAACCGCGCGGCAGCGTCAGGTCGATCCCTTCAATCCCCCGTCCTGTTTCGGGATAGCGGTATGTCAAGCCGCGTACCTCCAGCGTCTCCAAGGTCCGGCCGCCGGCAACCGCAGCCCCTTCGTCCATTTCCGGGAGGCTCCCCCGCAAATGCAGCGGATGGTACTCCGTCAGCCTTTCCTCGTCCGCCCCTTGCAGCAGCGTCACCAGACGGTCCTTCGAAACCGTGCTTTGCTTAAAGTAAGTCATGAACTTCCCGAAGTTTTGGATGAACTGCGTCACGAACGTCAGGTAATAAACGAACAGCGCGAAATCGCCGACCGTAAAACTGCCGTCCCGCATCGATTGCGCGGCCAACAGCAAAATCAATCCGGTTCCGAAATTGACCGCATTGGAGAAAATCGACTCCAGCGTCGTGCTTAGCAGCCGGTCCTTCAGCATCGCTTCCCGGCGCTGGTCGTTCAACCTCATGAAACGTTCGATGACCCGGTCTTCCGCACCCGCTACCTGAATCGACTGCACCGTAGAGAACATTTCGCTGATCGCTCCGGTGACCTGGCTTGTCGCTTCCCGGCTCGCCGCCCGGTATTTTTGCAGCATTGTCGTCGACAATTGAGCGATCGTCACAACAACGACTAATGGCAAAAACACCCACAGCGTCATCTCCAAGTTAATACGAATAAGAATGTAGCACGATACCGCAGCGAACAGCGTCATCCCGAACGAGTCCACCGACCAGCTGACCGTTTCCTCCACCTGCTCGACATCGTCCCGGAACGAGCTGATCGCCTCGCCCGGCGAGATCGGAATCGCCCGCGCTCCCGGTTCCTTGAGCACATGACGCAGCAGATTCCGGCGCAGCAGCGCCGCGACGCGGAATCGGAACTGAACGTCCGTGATAAAGCCGAACACGATCAGTACGACCCGAGCCAATGCCGCCAGCAGCAGAAAGAGGACCAACGTCCAAATGCCGAAGCTATAGGCGGCATGGCCCGACAGCTCGTCGAAAAACGCTTTCGTCACAAGTCCGGGAACGATCGGGGCCAAATAAATCAAAGACCAAGCGAGCGCATTCAAACTATAAAGCCCCAACCGGTAACGCGTCAGTCGCCATAAAAACGAAAAGGTCGTCATACCAGCATTTCCTCCATTCCGACCTTCAGCATCCCGCTGTAGCGGGAATCCGGGTCGGCCCCGAGCTTTGCCCGGTCTCCTTCCTCGGCGATCCGGCCGTTGTCGAGAATAAGAATGCGGTCCGCACGCTGGATCGTCGCCAGCCGGTGGGCGATAATAATGCAGGTCCGGCCTTGCAGCAGCCGGTTCATTGCCCGCTCGATGCGCTGCTCGGTCGCCGGGTCCAGCCGGGAAGAAGCCTCATCAAGAATGACGAGTCCCGGATCGGACAAGAACACCCGGGCAAATGACAGCAGCTGCGCCTCGCCTGCGGACAAGCCTCCGCCCCCGGACTCCAGCATCGTATCCAAGCCGCCGGACAGCGAACGGAGCCACGACTCCATTCCCAGCTCCCGAAGCACTTGCTCCACCCGCTCGTCGGAGATCGTCTCGTCAAAGAACGTCAGGTTGTCGCGAACCGTTCCTTGGAACAGCTCGATCGACTGGGTCACCATCCCGACCCGGCTGCGCAGCTGCTGCAGCTTTGCCTCCCGAATATCCGTCTCCCCAAGTACAATCCGCCCTTCTCCCGGATCGTAAAAACGCAGCAGCAGGCGCGCCAGCGTCGTTTTACCGCTGCCCGTCCGGCCAAGCAAGCCCAGCACCTGCCCCGGCTCCAAGCGAAAGCTCACGTCCTGCAGTGTCGGGCTATCCGCCTCGTAGCCGAAGCGGACGCCCTCGAACGCCACCGACAGCGCTCCCTGCGGCACCGGCGTACCCGGTCCGTCTTGAATCACCGACTGTGTCTCCAACAGCTCCTTCACCCGGACAATGCTGGCGTCCGCCTTTTGCAAATCCTCCATCTGCGTGCGGATTTGCTCGATCGGTTTGGCCATCAGCTCAGTGTAGTAAAAGATCATGTACACGGTACCGAGTGTAATCGACCCTTTTTTCCATAAATAAAAGCTCAACACAAACGCAACCGCATTGCCGATCGCAAACACGATCAAGGTCGTGATCCACATCGACGCCCAACCGAGAAACGCACGCACGCGGACCGGCAGCCATTCGCGCAGCAGCTCGTGATACCGGCGCATCACATATCCGGTCGCGCCGTTGGCCCGCGTATCCTCCGTCCCTTCCAGATGCTCGCCCAAGAAGCCGTAAAACTTCGCGCTCACCTGTCTCAATTTCCCCCAATGAGGCACCGCAAACTTCCGGATATATTGGATAGCGACTATCGCGAACACGACAAAAAAGAGCATGCCGACGCCGATCAGCCATCCTTCCCGGAAGAGCAGCACCAACATCCCCGCCACCAGCACGAGATTGCTCAGCAGCGTAATGACGAAGCTGGAGAAAAAGTTGGACAAATTGTTGATATCCCCATCCACCCGCTCAATGATCACGCCGGACGTTTGCGACTTATGAAACGTCATATCAAGCTTCAAGCAATGATCGGCCACATCGCCGCGCAGCTGATTCGTTGCCTGCCATCCGACATTCGCGCCTACATACGTTGCGGCCACGGCAACAACCTGCTGAATCAGGGTGACGACAATGAACAGACCGCCTGCGATAAGCAAGGGCCTGGTGCTTGACTGGGACTTCGCCGTATCGATGAAATAACGGATAATTTGCGGATTCACCAACTGCATGGCAATGCCGCTTACGAGCAGAACGGCCAGCAAAATCATGCTTTTGCGCTGGGACTTCAAGTAGCGGCTCAGCAAGAGGGCGTATTCACGAACCGGTATTTTTCGTATGGCATTCTTCAACCTCTCCGCCCCTCCTTTATCGTACAAACATTTTATCACAGGAAACACTTGTTCGCCATCCATTTCCAAAAGAAAAAACAATTTTAACCAATTTCCCAAACCTATCGGCAGCCATGCGTTCGATATGTCCAAACGAAAAAGACGGCCGCGGTGCCGTATTCAACAACGGCGACACAAGGCCATCTTCATAACCGGGTTTCTACGTGATCGAATGCTTCGTCTCGCTCCATCGCTCGTAGAACAGCATCCGGTCCCGCCGAACGAAACAGAGCAGCGCATGAATGCCAAAGACAAGGTTCAGGAGTCCTGCTACAAGCAGTAACGGGATCATCACCATCGAAGGGAGATGGTTCATTTCGCCGCTGATAAACAGTACATTAGGACCGCCAATCCCAAAATACAGCGAAATATAGCGGACCAAAAGCGCGTGCAGCGTCAACCCGCCGTCCCTTCCGTCCAAGCGAATGCGCACGACCCGCTTGCCCAGCGTTCTGCCTTCGGTCAAGTATGGGACGACGACAAAATAGAAGAGGACCGCTCCAGCGAGCGGAAGCAGCATATGCCGCCCCAGGAAAAATAGAACGAACGGCGACAATACCGCCCAATCGATCAGCCACGCGACAAAACGACGGGTGTAGCTGACACGCGTAACGGACAGATCGACGCCTTCGTCCAGCGTATCGCTTTTGGGCATAAAGGCCGTCAACCATGGAGCTATCGCATAACCGACCAGGCC
Source organism: Paenibacillus oleatilyticus (assembly GCF_018998565.1). GTDB lineage: Bacteria > Bacillota > Bacilli > Paenibacillales > NBRC-103111 > Paenibacillus_G > Paenibacillus_G oleatilyticus. Next base: position 4,521 of record NZ_JAHNZO010000018.1, read on the forward strand.
GCCTGCCGTATTAAGCATCAGATCGTCCACATCAAACAGACGGTAAGGGCAATCGTAAATCCCATACAGTCCCGTTCCCTGCGTCACTTCAAAAAACAGCGACACCAGAAACGTCGTCACCGCCGTTCGCACAATGCGGCGACGGAAATAATAGCGCAAAAACACGCCCAAAGGGACAAGCAGCAGTACATTGAACGCTACTTGCAGAACCCCCCGTTCCCCGAACACCTTAAGATAGGTTGCCGGATTGTTCCACTGCAGGCCGGTTTCCCGCAGAAAATCGCGAACAAACTGGAACGGCACCCATTGATTGAACGAGCCCGGCGTCCCGGAGCAAGTATGCCGGGTATCCGGCAGCGGCAGGATGACCAGGTACAGGGCGCACAATAAATACAGTAAAAAAGAATACAGGACAATGACGCGTATTTTATTGACGTAGCCGTATTTCCGGTACTGCACGATCAAAAACGGCAGCGTAAAGACGAACGCCAGCAGCGGAAACGTCTGCAGCGCGAAGCCGATTGGAAACAAATAAGCTTGAAACATTGTCGTTCACACCCATGCTGTAATATTTACTAAAAATTATAACGGAAATACGGCTTACATGAGTGACATTATTGTCACCTTGTACACGCAAAAAAACACGCCAAACATCAGCGTGTCATGCAATTTTGGTTTCTTTACAGCTCCTTGCGCATACGCACGTGCCAGATCCCGGCGTCGAGGAACGGCTCGGTAGAAACCGTTTTGTAGCCTAACTTCTCGTAAAACGCCTCTGCATGGGTTTGGCCGTCCAGGATGATCGCCGGAACGCCCTGCGTCCGGATATCCTCTTCCATCGCCTGAATGATCTGACGCCCGAGTCCGTATCCGCGGTACGGCTTCATCACGGCAATCCGCTGGAGCTTGGCCGTCTTCCCGTCGTACATGATCCAGCGGGCAGCCGCGGCGGGTTCATTTCCGTTCATGATCAGAAAATGCTTTGCCGCGCTTGGCGAAGCATCATAATCATCCATCTCTTCTTCCGGAGAAACCCCTTGCTCTTCCACGAACACGCGAATACGTACGGCAAAGCAGTCGCGAAGCTGTTCTTCTGTATGTACAGGCACAATGCTCAAATCCATGATGTCTTTTCCCCCAAGCTATAACGTAAGTTTTTCTCCCGGCTGCAGCACCTGGCTCTGGATGCCTTTATCCCGAAGTCCGGCGGCGAAACGGTCCGCATCCTGAACGATCGGCGGGAACGTATTGAAATGAAGCGGCACGACCGCTTTCGCGCCCAGCCACTCGGCGGCTTGAGCCGCATCGTCCGGTCCCATCGTAAATACGTCGCCGATCGGCAGAAATGCCAGATCGATCTTGTGGCGCTGACCGATCAGCTTCATATCGGAGAATAAGGCCGTGTCTCCGCTGTGAAGAATCGTCAGCCCGTCCCACTTGATCACATATCCGCCGGGCATGCCGCCATAGATGATCTTTTTCTCTTCCTCCAGCACGATTCCCGAGCTGTGGAACGCTTGAATCATCTCGATCTCCGCGAATCCGATCGACGCTCTGCCGCCGATATTCATCGCGAAGGTGTTCAGACCTTGCCAGCTCATGTAAGTCGCCAGCTCGAACGTTGCAATGACCGTTGCATTATTGCTTTTGGCGATGGGCACGGTATCGAGAATATGGTCGGGATGGCCGTGTGTAAGAAGGACATATTCCGCCTTCACATCCTCGGGCTTGGTTGTCGCCAGACGGTTCCCGGAAATAAACGGATCGATGATTAAGGAATGTCCTCCGCGAGTCAATTGAACACAGGAATGACCATGATACCAAATCTCCATACGACCAGCTCCTTATTTTCATTCGAATAGTAGCTTTTACGAATTCTATTGTACCAAAGAGAAGACGCGAAACTCAAAAAAGAAAGGCACCGTTCCTGCCGGCTCCTTCCGCAGCTGCACCTATGTATCGTCAATCCTAGCTCGCAAACGCCTTTTTCAAAGCCTCCCGGACCCGGTCCTTGCTGAACGGCTTGACGATAAAGTCGCTTGCTCCCATCGAAACCGCCCGAATCAACAGCGCCTGCTGGCCCATAGCCGACACCATGATTACTTTGGCGTCGGGGTCCATATTCTTGATCTCTTCCAGTGCGGTGATCCCATCCATCTCGGGCATCGTAATGTCAAGCGTAACAAGATCCGGCTTCAGTTCAGAGTATAATGTCAGCGCTTCCAGTCCATTGCTCGCCTCGGCTACCGTTTCGTAACCCAATTCCTGAATTACGTTTCTCAGTATCATCCGCATAAATAGCGAATCGTCCACGATCAAGATTTTTTTCACGCCGAACTAGCCCCCAACCCGTTGTTTTTATACACAAAAAAATAAGACCGCCCCAAATGCCAAAAGGGAGGCCGTGTTCGACTATTTCCTCTTGTCCTTCGGCAGCTGGCTGACATCGTGTTACACCTTAGTCCCTATAGCTTTGCGTCCTTGACTTTCGTCAAGTTTGCCATGTCTGTGACAAAAAACGATTGTAAATTGTATTATAAGCATCCTATTGAAAAAATACAAGTATAACGCCAAGAAGACCTCTTCGCAACATCCCCGCCATTGAAGAGTTACGTTTGAGAGGCCTTATACTTTGGCTCACGCCGGCTCAGCCGAACGGGCCATGTTTTGCAAATATCGTTCAAAATCATCCGGCGGCAGCGGCGGGCTGTAATAGTAGCCCTGTACCAGATCGCATTTTTTGTCGCGCAGAAAGTCGATCTGCTCCTGTGTCTCCACGCCTTCCGCGATGACCTGCAGGCCGAGATGGTGCGACATGGCTACAATCGTAGCGACAATCGACGCCCCGCTGGACCCGTGGGCAATGTCGCGTACGAACGATTGATCGATTTTCAGCTTGTCAATCGGGAATCGGTTCAAGTAGCTGAGCGAGCTGTAGCCCGTGCCAAAATCGTCCATGCTGACTTGCACACCGATTTGCTTCAACCGGCGCAGCGTCGTTTCCGCATTGTTCGCATCTGCGGCCATCATGCTTTCCGTAATTTCCAAATCGAGATATTTCGGCTCCAGACCCGATTCGTGCAGCGCTTCCCGGATCGTTTCGATCAAATGCGGCTGCTCGAACTGCTTGTTCGACAGGTTGACGGAAACGGGCATCGGCGGGAATCCGGCTTCCTGCCACGATTTGTTTTGCCGGCAGGCCATGCGCAGCACGCGTTCGCCGATCAGATGAATCAGCCCGCTTTCCTCGGCGACCGGGATGAATAGTCCCGGCGATACGAGGCCTTGCTCAGGATGCCGCCAGCGCACGAGCGCCTCGGCTCCGATCACCTGCCCCTGCATATTCACCTGCGGCTGATAATGCACCTCGAACTCATCCCGCTCCAGCGCAAGCCTCAAGCCGTTCTCAAGCGCCAGCTTCTGCTCGGACGCTTCGTCCATTTCCGACGAATAGGCCTGTATCCGGTTGCGCCCTTGCTTTTTGGAATAAAACAACGCCGAATCGGCATGCTTCAGCAGCATTTCTCCGTTAGCGGCGACAGGCTGTACCGCATAGCCGATCGTGAGGCTGAGATGCACTTTGTGCGCTCCCAGCGTAAAGGGACGCTGGAGCCGCTCGTGAAGCTGCAGCGCTTCCGCGGCCGCTTCGCTTTCTCCTCCCGCAATCCCGTGCAGCAGCACGGCAAACTCGTCGCTTCCGATTCGCGCGATGACCTTGCCTTCGCCGGCGGCGTGGTGCAGACGGTCCGACAGCTGCCGCAGCAGCCTGTCCCCTTGCTTTTGCCCGATCGAATCGTTGATCAGCTTGAAGCGGTCGATATCGATAACCAGAAGCGCCCTTTCGATTTCTTCTTCCGCCTCCGTCAGTCCGTTCAACGTTTCCAGCAAATAACGGCGGTTCGGCATCCCTGTTAAATCGTCCCGGTAAGCTAGGTCGTTAATCCGGCGCTCCGCTTGCTTCTTTTCCGTGATGTCTTGACATATCCCGAACAGACCGGTGACCTCCCGGTTCACGACAATGGGAACGCAGGTGACGCTCAGATCTATAGCTTTCCCCTGCTTATGCCTAATGGTCATTTCGAACTTTTGGGGGATGCCCTTGACGGATTCCGCAAACCTCCAGTTCAGCTCATCGGTACTCCAAAGCTCCGAAATACGGCTTAAGCTTCGTCCTACGGTCTCCTCCGCCGAATAACCCGTTATCGCCTCGACCGCCGGATTCGCGGCGATGAATCGCCCTTCCAGGTCAATGGAAAACACCGCGTCCGTATTGTAATCAAACAGCGATTGAAAATGCTGCTCGCTTTCGTGAAGCTTGGCCGCATGGTACGCCAGCCTTTTGTCCACGAACGACGTCACAAGCGCAATCCCCAGCAGCAACAGTGTCATCAAGCCAATCACGTAAGCAATCAACGACGTTTCCACGCTCAGCTCGTTGTTTATCCAATTCATATGATCGAGACTGATGAAGCGGGCTGCCCCCATTCCCGTGTAATGCATGCCCGAAATTGCCGCGCCCATCACCAAGCCGCTGCCGACTTTACGGTAAATGCGGGATCTGCCAATGTCATCGCGAAAATAAAAGGTCAGCCGCATTGCGGCCATTGACGCAATCACGGCAACAACAACGGATAGGCTCAAGACGAGCGGGCGGTATTGAATGACCGCGTTCATCTTCATCGCCGTCAGTCCCGTATAGTGCATGCCTATGATGCCAAAGGCCATAAACAGACCGCCGACAGTCCAATTGCGCCATCCGAAATGTCTGCCCCCGACCGAAGCCAAGGCAATATACGAAGCGCTGACGGAAAATACTATGGAAAGCAGCACAAGGGAGACGTCGTAATGGACCTCCATCGGGATCCGGTAAGCAAGCATTCCTACAAAATGCATCGACCAAATTCCAAGCCCCATGGCTAGCGCTCCGCCGCTAAGCCATATTAATCTGGTACGTCCACGCGCCGCATTGATTCTTCCGCCCATATCCAGTACGGTATAGGAAGCCAGGACCGAGATCGCATAGGAAAGAAAGACCAAAAACCAGTCATAGGTGCCGATCATTTGCTGCATAGTCTTTACCTTCTTTCCAATTTGATCCTTTTCTTTTCTATATTATACCTACGAGGCCTATATACCGTCTACATCTTTTTGTCGAAATAGCTCGAATATACTAAAGATGTCGAAAAGATTGCACCCCTTTTCGAGCATGCAAAAAAAGCAGATCGGCAGACCTGCTTCTTTGTGTATCTGTGATTTACGCGGCGGCGCGTTTCGATTTGCCTGCAAACAGCAGGCTGTCGAGCGACAGCAGCGAGCTGCCGGCTATGGCCAAAGCCAGCGCCATGACGAAGAACGCCAAATCCAATTCGTATCCGGCCATCTGCGGACTTCCCAAAAATCCGCCGGCCCATTTCGCCTTCACGATAGCGCCGGCCATGAGCAATGCGAACAAAGTCGAAACGATCCGTGTGCCAAGGCCCAGAATCAGGGCGATTCCTCCGGCCACCTCGATAATCCCTACAACATAGGCGGCAAAGCCCGGAAGACCTATGCTTTCAAACCAACCGGCGATGTTGCCGATACCGCTCTGAAATTTGACCACGCCATGAGCCAAAAACGAAATGCCAAGCACCAAACGGATTAACAGCAGACCAACCTCGTATTTCTTATTCAAAAGTTCTCTCTCCTTATTTTCGAATCGTACTCGTTAAAATTGCAAACACATATAGCTGAGCGTGCCTAAATCGTAGCTCCGATGGATCACCTGAGCTTGCCCTTCCCCGCTTCCCATCGCGATGAACAGCGGCACGAAATGCTCCGCTCTCGGCACAGCCTGACGGGCATACGGAGCTTGCTCCGCATACTGGAACAACGCATTCAAATCGCCGGACTGCAGCTTCTCCAGCAGCCAATCGTCGAAGGCGACCGCCCATGGTTCCGGCGTCTTCTGGCCCCAATTCAGCATCCGGAGATTGTGAACGGTTACCCCGCTGCCGATCACCAGGATCCCTTGCCGTCCCAGCCCGCGAATCGCCTCGCCGATCCGGTATTGCCGCTCAGGGGCAAGATAAGGATTCACCGATACTTGCACGACCGGTATATCCGCTTTCGGAAACATGCGATGAAGCAGCGTCCAAGAGCCGTGATCAAGCCCCCTTGCCGAATCGGTGCGGACTTCGATGCCGTTTGCCGTCAGTTTTTGTTCGAGCATCTCCGCGATCGCCTTGGACCCTTTGGCCGGATACTTGACCTGATACAGCTCATCCGGAAATCCGCCGAAATCGTAGATCGTATCATAGACATCGTCCGTCGATGAAATCGTCAACGTCTCGCTTTCCCAATGCGCCGTAAAGATGACAATCGCCCGGGGCTCGTACTGCTCGCCCAATTTCGCCAAAAAATCGGTATAAGGCGTCTGCTCGATCGCGAGCATCGGAGAGCCGTGCGCTAAAAATAAAGCTGGAATCATCATGCTACCCCCAAGTAATAAGGTTACTTTATGTAAGTAAGTATATAATAATAATTTATCTATGTCAAGTAACTATATTTTTGTTTGCAACTATATTATTTTTGATAATTGCGGTATAATAGAACTAAAGCGAGGTGACGGGATATGAATCAGTCTTCAGTGTGCCCCAGATTCGAGAAAGGCATGCGGATCGTCAGCAAGCGATGGGCCGGGCTTATTATCCATCAGCTGCTTAAGGGACCTCAGCGGTTCTGCACCATCGAGACGGCCCTTCAGATTAGCGGAAGATTGCTATCGGAGCGATTAAAAGATTTGGAGCACGAGGGGATTGTTAAGCGGGACGTGTATCCAGAAATTCCTGTTCGCATCGAGTATTCTCTCACGGACAAAGGCCGTGCTCTGGCTCCTGTCTTCCGGGAAATGGAAAAATGGACGAGCGCTTGGATAGAGCTCGATGAGGAACCTGCGGCCGATCCGCTTACGAAATAAACGCATGCAAAAAGGCGCCGACTGGCGCCTCAGAGTGTTGAGAAAGTGGTCAAATGGGACAATAGAGGTTACGATGGGATGGGGTATCCACTTCCGACCGCTCTTGTCATCGGGAAATTTTAATTGGAAGCTGCTTAGCAGCGGATATTTCCCGAAGACAAAGGCGGCCGCTATCGCTTCTCCAGTGGATACCCCATCTCCGTTGCATCTCTCTTTTTATAAAAGTCCTCTTTCTCAGCAAGCTCAAGGCGCCCTTCGGCGCCTTTTTGCATTAATGAAACACCCACGTGAACTCGCCGTACGCGGAGGACCAGCCGGCTTCCGTGCCGCTGACAGAGCCGCTTTTCCGGCCTTCGGCATCCACGGTGACTTCGGCCGTGCGCCAGCGGTACTCGCCGCTCTCGTAGGCAAATGTCTCACCGTCGTCGTCAAACAGACTGAACTTGCCCGGGCTTGTGCCATAATGGTGCAGCTCCAGGTCGATCTTTTCTCCGGCGCGCGGCGCATGGTCCATGACGGCCATCATCGGAATAACCGCGCCGTCCTTCACGAACACCGGAATCTTCTCAAGCCCTGGCTGGACGCGGATCGTACGGCCGCCTTCGAAGCGTTCCCCGGTATCGAAGTCGTACCATAGACCTTGCGGTAAATAAACGATCCGTTCCGTTTCTCCTTCAAACAGCGGGGCAACGAGCAGCGAATCGCCGAACATGAACTGGTCGTCCCATTCTTTATCCGCTGCGCCCCCGTAGGCGAATTCATCCGAGTCGAAGCGGCCGCTGCCGGCCTGCGCGCGCACCGAAACGCCGGCTTCCAGAGCCATGGCCCGTACCGGAGGGACGCCTTCCGCCCAATAGTTGGCGAAGGTCGAATACAGATAAGGCAGCAATTGCATGCGCAAGCGAATGTAACGGGTAACGATGGGCTCGACCTCGGGGAACGACCACGGCTTCGTTCCGTCGGCCCATGCGTTCAGCATGGCAAGCGGCGAGAAGCACACGGTCTGCATCCGGCGGACCCAATCCTCGCTGCTCCGCGCTTTTCGCACCTCGGGCGTCCAGAGCAAGCCGCTGAAGCCCGAATTGCACAACGCGCGGACATAGTCGCGGTGATCGTACAGATCGGAATAAAGCACATAAGGAAGCGACGAGGCGGCGCCTGCGGAAGCGCGAACCAAGCCGTACGTCCGGCGGTTATGGGAACGGTACAGATCATCGGTCATCTTCTGAAGCAGCAAGCCGTACAGCTGCCGCAGTTGCTCGCCGTCGCAGCCTGACGGGAAGCTTGCATGCGCAGGGAACATCCACGAATTGCGGGTCAGCTCGCTGCCGTCGCATTCGTCCAGCTTATAGCCGGACACGCCGATCTTCACGTGCTCGCGCTCATGCTGTTCCCTATAGATCGCTTGCGCCTCGGGCAGCGTATAGTCCGGCGCCAGACCGTGCCAAACCGTGTGGGAGCCGGACAACGGCTGAAGCGCCTCGTAAATGGCCGCATCCGGCGAAACGTACGGATGCTCCCACAGGTTGATTTTGAAGCCGTCTTTTTCCAGATCCCCTACAAATTGCTCCGGATCGGGAAACAGCTCCCGGTTCCATTCGTACGTTACTGGGTAGCTGCGGGTGTGCCAGCCCGGCTCCAGTCCGATGACATCGCACGGAATGCCCCGTTCCCGGAACGCCGCCGCTTCCGCGCGCACCTCGTCGGCCGAGTAGCTTTTGGGCACCCGGTGCCAGAAGCCAAGCCCCCAGCGCGGAGGAAGCGCGCCGCCGCCAAAATACAGGTTGTAGCGGCGAACGGCGTCAAGCGGCGTCGGTCCGGCGAAAACATAAATGTCCAGCCCCTCGTCCGCCACCGTCATTTCCACCCGGTCGCTCACCGGCGTCGCTTTCCATGACGAATCGCGGTTGCGATCCTTCGCGTTCCCGGACAGGCCGCTGTCCGACCGGACCGACGAGCCGCAGCACAGGGTCACGATACGAGAGGTATCGGCATATACCCCGTAGCCTCCGCTGGATACATAGAACGGAACGGGCGCATGCGTCTCCCCCGTATCCTGCTTCGGGTCGCTGTTGACGCGCAAATAGCGCGTCCGCCCGCGGTGATTCAGCTTCAGAAGCTGCAGGCCCAGTCCGTAAAGCGACTCCTCGCTTCCAAGCGGAAGTGCCACGACGATACGGCCGCCGACCCGCTCGATTTTCACATCCGCCCCATCGAACGGAAATTCGGCTTCGCCCATCGATTGCAAAGCTGCCGTTTTTGGAGGCCGGTTCATGACCGAAGCCGGAGACAGCGTCGAAGGCCGTCCCGCCTTCAGCCGCCATATTCCCGGAGCTATCGTCTGCCAGAATAATGTCGATTCCGCCATTTGCTTCTCCCCTTTATCCGATTTTTATCCTTATCCCCGGCTATATCGTCTTTAAGGGAAATACCTGATTCCAGGTGTTGCTGCAATCCGAAAAGCCCTTCACGCCGTCAGACACCGCGGCAAACAGATGCGTGGGCTTGCCGTTCGCATCAAAAAGCAGAAACGGGCGCTCCAGATTACCGAGCGTCGTGACCGTTCCGTCATCCCAGACAACGGTACGCGAGTACGCTTGGGGCTCCTCGCTTACTTCCCAATTCAGCCCGTCCCGGGAATGCGCGCGAATCCCGCCGTATTTTTCGCCGCAGACGGTGCCGTCCATATCTTTGGCAATCAATTCATAGCCGTTCTCGGTCCGCCAAATAAACGGATCTTCGAGATGGAACCGCTCCGGCGGAAAAACGGGCGTTTCCTGCAGCACCCGGTACGGACCTTCGTAATGATCGGCCGCGGCCGCGCCGATGGTCATTTTGCCGTGAACGTTGCCCTCATATTGGCGCGCTTTATAGATCAGCAGCACGGAGCCGTCCTCATCGACGCTCGGCGCCGGGTTCGACGTCAGGAAGCTGTCGAATTTGCCGGGCCGCACACCGAGAATCGGAGCGTCCTGCCGGGTCCATGGACCGAACACGCTGGGCGCGGTAGCGAGGCCGATGCGCTTGTTCGCCCGAGCCACGATGGTTCGGGGATCGCCCAAACCTTCGAACGTTTCCGGATCGGGATCGCTGAGCGGATGCGTCAAGCCCATATAAAACAGCAGATACCGGTCATTATGCTTCACGATGTGAGGATTGTGCGTACTGCGCCCGTCCCAGTATTGGGCGCCGCGGGCCGGCAGCACGACTTCCTGAAAAGCATACGGCCCTTCCGGTGTATCCGACACGGCACGGACCACCTCGGATTGCAGAAGCCAGCCCGGATGCATCGGCAGCGATTTCGGCCAGCGCGAAGCGAACATGTGATATTTTCCATCCTCTCCTTGCACAACGGAGCCGCACCATACCCAGTACCCTTCCATCCGGAAGCCGCCATGTCGCGGCGCCGGCAGCATTTCCCATTTCATCCCGTTCGCCTCTCTTTTTTTCGAAGTAAGATACCTGGAGCCGTTAAAAATGCTTCATCGCGGAGACCGCGGACTTTATTTTCTTTTTCCTGTATTGCGAGGGCGACTCGCCTTTGCGCTCATGAAACAGCCGGGAAAAGTAGGACGTCGTCCAACCGACGCTTTCGCTGATTTCCGTCACGGTCATGCTCGTCGTTTCCAGCAGCTCCATTGCTTTGAGAAGCCGCACTTCCTGCAGATATTGAATCGGGCTCATCCCGAGCCGCCGGTTGAACATCCGTATGATGTAATGCGGGTGGAATCCGAAGCGCTTGGCCATATCGTCGAGTGTGACTTTGGCCGCATAATGATTGCGGATGTAATCGGCCATCGGAAACGGACCGCCGCCGGATAACGCTTGCTCGGAGCGAACCTCGTGAGTCAACGGCTTCCGCCCTGTGCCCAGCCGCGCCAAGGTAAGCAGCACCGTCTTGACCGCCGCGTCCATCCGGTAGAACGCCAGAGGATCGTCCGCATCGCCCGGCACTCCTCCCGCCTGAAGCCAATATTCGATGTCGGACACCGCGGCCGAGCCGCAAGCTCCCATCCGTGGTATGGCCCGGACGATCCGCTCCAATCCGCCGTCGCGCAACTCGAACCGGACGCCGAGCGCCCGCCCTTCGGTCGACAACGCGAGTTTACAACCGTATTCCGGAGGGACGAGATAATAGTAGCCGGAGAGAACGACGAACGATTCCGCGTCCATCCGCAGTTCTCCGCGGCCTTTCAATGCCAATAGCAATAAATACGCCTCGCCGTTCTTCTTGCCGGAAATCACTTCGTTCTGGCATCCGGTGCCGAAGCAGTAGAACCCGGTTGCCCGTAGCCCGGCGTCCCTCAACTCGTTATGCGTCACATCGACCCCGTTCATGGAAGCCCTCCTTTGCTTGGGCGCGAACCGCTCCCGCGTCCGGTCCGCGCACCGGACTCTTCTCGAAGCGCCGGATTATACGCCAGCGGTGCTATGCTTGCACGGCGCTCTTCCCTCGAAAGCTTCGGCGCATCTTGACTTTCCTTTTGTTCTAAGCTCATCTTAAACGGGATCGAAAGGAAAATAATTACGGAGTTTTAAGATCGTGTGTCGCTCTTTTGCTATTCCATCCCATGCTCCGCTGCTGTCGAGGGATATTTCTCAGGCCTATTGACAACTATTCATTTACGTAATAATATATTTTTACGTAGAAAATATCGTTTTACGGAGATGAACCACTGTGACCGAAGACATATTGGAAAGCTTGCGGATTGAAGCGCCGGAGCAAGCCATGGCGCTGCTCAATCCGCTGCGGGCGGATATTGCCGCCCGGCTGGCGGCACCCGCTTCCGCGGCGGAAGTGGCCCGGGCGATCGGCGAAGCGCCGCAGCGGATCAACTATCACTTGAAGGCGCTGGAGAAAGCCGGGCTCGTGCGCCGGGTCGGTACGAGGCAGGTACGCAACCTGGTCGAAGTGCTTTATCAAGCCGTCGCCAAGACGTTCATCCTGTCCGATCAGCTGGGAATGAAGCCGGAGACGGTCCGTCGTCTCAAGGACCAAGGCTCCCTGTCCCATCTGGTTCAAACGGCGGAACGCATCAAGCAGGATGCGCTGCTCCTGATGGAGCATTCGGACGAAGGCCAGGACATTCCAAGCGCATCGCTGCAATTTCAAGTCTCTCTCCGGGATGCGGAGGAGCGGCACGCTTTTGTCGAGGAATACGCCGCCCTTGTCCGGCAGTTGACCGCCAAGTACCGCAAACCGGCGAACGAAGCGGAACCGGCAGACCCGTATCAGGTCGTGCTGGCCGTGTATCCGCAGATCGATCAATCCTCGGGAGGGAATGACTAATGGAACGCGAACAAAAGCACGAAGCAAAGCAGAACGGCGCAACCGAAGCTGGCGGAGCCAGCTCCCCGGCCGTCGTATGGCAGTGGTCGGAGCCACAAAGGAACCGGGAAGCCGAGCGAAACAACCGGCCGGTGACGCATCTGGACGATTACCGGCAGGCCGAAAACGACCGCTCGGAAGCGACCGTGACCCGCTGGTCGCTGCCTTCGCGAACCGGAGAGTCAGGCGCCGAGGAAGTTCTCATCATGGTTTCCTCGGGCTTTACTGCACGCAGCCAACGCGGCCTGAGCCGTGGAGGCACAACTATTCAAGCGCTGGCCGCCTGAGCGGTCTGAGCCACACAAGGAGGGCATCAAGCATGAACTATGTACCGGTCGTCGTGGAACAAACCGGCCGCGGGGAGCGTTCCTACGATATTTATTCCCGCTTGCTGAAAGACCGCATCGTCTTTCTCGGAAGCGAGATCGACGATCAAGTAGCCAACTCGATCACCGCGCAGCTGCTGCTGCTGTCGGCGGAAGACCCCGAGAAAGACATTCATCTCTACATCAATTCGCCGGGCGGCTCAACCACTGCGGGCTTCGCGATTTACGATACGATGCAGTTCATCAAACCCGACGTGTCGACCATCTGCGTCGGTTTCGCCGCCTCCTTCGCCGCCGTTCTGCTCGTCGCCGGAGCCAAAGGCAAGCGGTATGCGCTGCCTAACGCCGAGGTCATGATTCATCAGCCATGGGGTGGGATGAAGGGGCAAGCGTCCGATATGAAAATTCATGCCGACCGCATCCTCGATACCCGGGACCGGCTGAACCGGATCGTCTCCGAGCGCTCGGGCCAGCCGCTGGAGAAGGTGGCGCGGGATATGGACCGCGATTACTTCCTGTCCGCGGACGATGCGGTGACCTACGGCTTGATCGACAAGGTCATGCAGCCTTAAGGCAGCGAATAAGGATCGGTGCTTCTTCCGAGGAAGCCCGGTCCTTTTTTTGTATTTGCGCTACTTTAACCAAAGCAGCGGCTGGCGAATTGCGATATTGCGCCGCACCTCGGAATCCGCAGGGTCGGAGCCCAGCCCCCGCCACAGCTCAACGTACTCCGGCCGCCTCAGCGCAAGTCCGGCAAACAGCAGCGACGATATCTTCGCCGGCCAGCCTTCGTCATGCTCCACATCCGGGGGAAGCGGCCATGCGCTTTTGTCGGCCAGGTACGGAAACAAATATTCGAAGCCACGCCGGATCCCCCGGCCATCCGGCAGCTCAAAGCGCCATAGATCGTCCTCCGGCGTCGACAACACGTGGCACAAGGTCGTCAAGTTGTCGAGTGCGAAAATCGAGTAACTGTAAGGCTTCGTGCGGCCGAGCTCCCGTGGAAAGCTGCCGTCCGCAGCCATTTGCTCCGGCAGAAGCGACTCCTTGTAACGTTGGCGGCAAAAGCCCAGCATCTCCCCGTCGCCCGCAAACCGTGCGAACACGGCCGCCTGCACAAACCAGCAAATGCCGTGATTGTTGCCCTCGTTCATTTCTTCGATTCCGTTCTTATGCGTACGCATCCAGTGCAAGTAATCAGTGAACCAGCGCTGAAGCGCTTCATACAGCGCCGACGTCAAATGCGGCGATGTTCTCAACGCCTCAATCGCGACAGGCACATCGATCAAATGCAGCGTATCGATAATGCCGATGCCTCGCCCCGCGCAAATGCCCGGAATCGCTTGAGCATACGCCAATTGCGGATTCATCCGGGTCGCATCGTCCACAAAGAAGGTGTGCAAAAAAGACGCCGCCTTTTCCGCATAGGCCTCTTCCCCTGTCAGCTTATAGGCCGCTGCCAAATGCGCCGTGCGCGTCCGCATGCTGCGGAGAAGGTGCCGATGACTATCAAAATTGCCCGGATTGCTCTCCCCGTCCCGCCGGATATAGGGCAGTCCGTCCGGCGTATCCGGATTCGGCCACCAATAATCGCCATTGGAATAATAATCGTTAGGGCCTCCTTCGCTCAGCGGCGCCGGCCAATCCGTGATCGCGACGGGCCTTGTCCGCATTGCAGCCTCCGCATGCTTCATTACCCAATCCCGCTCGAAGAGCGACGCAGCTCCGCCAAATTGCTTCCACAGTTCCTCCGCTTTTCCAAGCTCCCTCATCGCTTCGCTCCCTCTCTTATGCAGCCGGCTTATAAATCTCGCCTAAATTATATATGGAAACGGAAACACCCGAACATGGAATATTCTCATTTGTTTTTGGTTTTTATTCAGGTTTTTGGGGGACGGCTTACGACGCTGCTTGTTCTTTTGTATATTAAATTATTTCGTATTAAATAAATTTGTAGTAAGATGGACAAGTTCAAGCATTGCAAACTGAGGCATGTGAAAGGAGTCTGCGAATGGAAGGCGATCTGCTAGTCGGGCTGCTAAAATTAATTCTGATCAACATCGTGCTTAGCGGAGACAATGCCGTCGTCATCGCTTTGGCCTGCCGCAATTTGCCGGCGGAGCAACAGAAAAAAGCTATATTCTGGGGGAGTTTCGGAGCGATTTTGCTGCGGATCGTCCTCACCTTCGTAGCCGTCTGGCTGCTGAAAGTTCCGTTCGTACAAGTGGCCGGAGCGCTGCTGCTCCTATATATCGCTGTGAAATTGTTGAAGGGCGAAGATAACGCCGAAGCCTTGAAATCCAGCAGCAAGATCGGAGAAGCGATCCAGACGATCATCGTCGCCGATCTGGTTATGAGTCTCGACAACGTGCTTGCGGTAGCTGGTGCCGCCGGCGGAAACCTGCTGTTAATCGTAGTGGGACTGGCTATCAGCATCCCGCTGATTGTCTGGGGAAGCCAGCTGCTGATGCGCCTCATGAACCGTTTTCCTGTCATCGTTCTGCTCGGAGCGGCACTGCTTGGCTATACTGCGGGGGAAATGACGCTCAGCGACAAAGCCGTCGGTCATTGGATCGAGACAAGCTTCCCTGCCGGTCACTACGTGCTGCCAATCGCACTGGCTGCGGTGGTTGTCGTCGTCGGCAAGCTGGCTAGCCGGAGGCAGGAACGCGAACACGCCAAAAAAGAAGCGGAAAAGCACGCCGTTTCCTAAATAAAAAGCACTCTTCGTCCCGTACGACGCGCATGGCGCCGCCGGCTGGCGAAGAGTGCTTTGTTTTTTCATCGGAAACCGTTACGTTCGGTTAGGCTGCGTGAACGCCAAGCTTTAAGGCAGCGGTTGTGCAGGTACATTCGAGATGGTGACAGCCTCCGTCTTCAAGTTGTTGCCCGCTTGTTTGAGCCGGAGGTTGGCCGAACTGCTCGTTCCCGGCTTAATCTGAACCGTCAAATCTGTCGTAGCCTTTCCTTGACTGTTGGCCGTAAGCGAGAAATTCGAGCTGTAGCCGTAGCCCGACGGCCACGAGCCGTCCGCATTGCGGATCTTCGCCACTTGGGTCCCGCCGGATACATAAATGCCCAGACTTAAGTTCGACACCGTCGTCCCGGGAGCCAAGTTGTCCACGACGACACGAATCTGAAACTCTTCAGCGTTCGGGAGCGGCTCCTGCTTGACGAAGCTGTACGCCGGATTGCCGACCACCGACCCGGTGCCGTACGACCCCGGCTTGAACGTCGAACGGTCCCACCATTTATACCCGGCCGCCGGCGTCGCCCACGGCTCCGGCTTCGGCTCGGTCGAGTTTGCCGGGTTTTCGAACGGCAGCAGCGCAGTCGGTTGGTCCAGTTGCAGGCTCGGAACTTGGTTAAGCTGTGTGTAGCTTTCTTTTTTGGCAAGCCAGTTTACGATGTTCACCAGCAGCTTGCCGTCGTCCTGCTCCTTGAAGCCGTCGTAAGTCGTTTTGGCTTGTCCCGTTTCTTCGCGGCGGTATTTCGGCGTAGCATCCTCAACCGGCGACGAATCGCCAATAAATGCCGCCTTGCCGGCAGCCACTTTGGCGACAGCCGCGTACGGCCCTTCCGCCGTTCCGCCGCCGTTATATACGCCTTGATCCACCGCATTCGGCCAAGCGGTGTTCGTCTGCGGCAGATATACGATGCCTTTTGCCTTGAGAGGATCGATGATGGCAAGAGTCGAACCGGCATGCATCGCGACCGCCGAGACGCCTTGGGTAATGCCGAACGCCTGATTAGGCGAAACGATCTGGTTGGCCGTAACGTTTCCCAGCGCATTGTACCGGAAACGGACGCCAAAATTCGTGGCGAGCCAATCCGAGCTGGCCACGCCTTGCATTGCGTCGGAAGCGCGCTCTTCGGCGCTCATGCCTTTCGCCGGATCGGTCCAGGCTCCCCGCCGGTAGCCGTTCATCACCTCGGAGGCATCCCAGCGGTTTTTGTTACGGTCCGCATTATAATGGTCGGCGATGAAAAAGATGCTGCCGCCATTCCGGACGTACTGCGCCATCGCGTCCTGCTCACTTGTTTTGTAAGGAATGTTGGCCTCTCCGACCACGAACACGTCGTAGCTGCTCAAGTCGCTCAGCGTGATCGGCGTCGTTTTGCGAAGCTCCTTGACGTAGTAGCCATTGTTCGCGAGCGCATTGGCGAAATCCGAGAATCCCCCGTCAATAACCCAATCCGCGGCCCCCGCCGTCTGACCGTGCGTGTTGTCGAACAGAATTTTTTTGCCCGCATTCTCGTTCACGACCGTAGGATTCAGGAACGGGGCAGGGTCCGTCGGCCCTTCCGCCAGCGCCTTCGGCGCCTCCCCTATCCATCCCGGCAGCGGAAGGAGCAGCGAAAGCGCCAGTGCCGTCTTTGCAAGAACAGCTTTAAAGGATCTCATCAGTTACCTCCAGTATTTTCTATATTGGGGCATACCACCCAAATCTATTTTACCATTTTGTAAAAGATTAGGAGATTAATTTTTCGTAAAAAGTTGGACGAAAAGCGGTTCACAGTTCGGTGACATGCTTCTCATTCCCTTCCTCTTGACGCATGGCTTCGAGTTCGCGGCGAAACCTTTGTTCGATCGCTTCCTTATCGCCGTATACGTATAGGATATCCCCCTCTTGAAGGGACAGCTGCAGACACCCGCTGCGGATTTTCGTTTCTCCTCTCTGTACAAACAAAACGTGGATGTCCTCCTCCGGACAACAGACGTCGCGGAGCCCGCGCCCCGCCATAGCGGACCCCTTGCAGATCGAAATGCCCGTGAATAAATCGCTGCCTGTAAAATACAACACTTCCTCGATCGGAAGCTCGTGCAGCTCAAATTCCTGCTTGAGATGCTTGTGAAACCGCCGCTTCAAGCTGTTGACGATACGCTTGTTTTTCGTTGCCAGCAAAACGACGCCAAACCCTAACGTCACGCCTGTCAGCTGCGGCACGCGGAAGCTTTGAGCCAATAGGTTGCTGAGTGTGGAGATCATCACCGCGAGCGAGAACACCCCGAACAAGATGAGAAATACGCCGATCTTACGCCGGACGGGATGCCGCAGGATCAGCTCCGACTCCTTGGTGGTAAACCCGGTGGAGGTCAGCATGGAGACCGCTTGGAAGCGTGCGATTTCGTTGTCGAGACCGGTGACGACCAGCAGCATGACGGCAATTTCCAGCACGATAAAAATCAAGACAAAATAGATCAAAATGAAAAGAAAGCCCATTCTCCCGGCTCCTCTCTATCCGTTCTATTCTCTTCATTACCATGCTTGTCCGCCGGTGAACCCGGTGCCTTTTTTACTTCGCTGTGCCGGTTGGCATCGTAGCGATAATTATGACAATTTTACGAAACGGTTTGCCGTTTCTACCACTTTGGATGATTTTACAGGAGTTTTGTAAACAAAATCACAGCTATATTTTTCCAAATAATACATAATGAGATATATTATCTTTATTTTACGACAACAAGATTTTATTCTGACGTGTTGTATGGATGAGGCACAGCATGATTTTAACTTGTCCAATACCGATAAGAAGGGAGAAGATCATGTTGTTTTTGACCAAACCCAATCGTTCTTTTTCACACAGTGAATGGCATTGTCTGGCCGATATCGACAAAGCTACGCTTCTTCAATGGCAGAAAAGTTGCCCTCCCCTCACCCGGAATCCAATCCCTGAACGTTGCGACCCCGCTCGGCTTAGTAAGCGGCAGACGCTTTGCAGCGCCTTGATTAAAGCATTTACCGGGGAGATTGAATCTTTAACAGTTTTGCCGTCCCTGCCGATCATTGCAGGGCTAACAGATCCCGACGGCTGGTTGTTGGCTATAGGATGCTCGAATGACTTAATGCTTCAACTGGAGTCGATGAATATCGGTGTCGGCACATCTTTGGCGCTGCCATATTTAGGCATGAACGCAGTCGCCCTGGTCATGATGACGCATAAACCTGCTGTCGTGCACGGGGATGAGCACCAGTTTGTTTCATTTAAAGGGTTTACCAGCGTTGGCACACCGATTCAAGTCGAGAACGCGACCAAAGGGTTTTTGTGCATGTTTTATCCTTGCGGACATGATTACATGTTCGCAATGCTGCTGATGAATAGCATGGCTGGCAGTATTGCCAGAAAGCTGGATAATGAATTGGCGAAGATCCAAAAGGAACGGATATTCAACCTGTTTCGTTCCCATCGACTTTCTCCCAGAGAATGTGAAATCGGGTACTATTGGCTCCAAAATCAGAGCGCCCTTTTCATCTCCGCCACATTAGGGATAACCGAAGGAACGGTGCGAAACGTCGTCAAGTCCATTTACAGAAAGACCCATGTCAGGGATAAAGCCCAGTTTATTAGCAAAATTCTAATTGACTATATCTCGTAGGGGATATAGTTCGATAGTTGTTTTCTTGATATCTTGTAGTTGTACAACAAACGGCTGTTAGGAGGGAATGAGATTGATTTCCTTTCACAAAGAATCTCGCACGATAGAACATGGCAATCGCGTGATTATAGGAAACCTGAAAAATGGACAGTGGATAAAGCTATCGAAGGAATGTTACCAAGCCTTGAAACAGGGGATGGATCTTGGACTAACGGAAGAACAATTTATCAATTGCCTGGAAGATCCCGACGATCAAAATTATTTTAAGCAACTGTTTGAGAAGTTACGTTATATCGATATCCTTGCCCCCCAGGGAAAACCGCCTCAGAATAATTCACGATGGAAGCATATTTATTTCGCCATTACCAACCGCTGTAATCTAAGCTGTATTCATTGCTGCTATAACGCCAAGAGCGGTGCGGGTGCGGACGGGATGACAACCGATGAGCTATTCTCCGTGATCGATAAAATTGTGCAATGCAGCCCTGAGATCGTGACAATTTCCGGCGGGGAGCCCATGCTCCGGAAAGATTTTTTTGAGATTTTAGCCTATACCCGACAGCGATATGAAGGCAAATTAACCTTGTCAACGAATGGAACCTTAATTCATAGCAGGAATGTCCGGATTTTAGCCCGGCTTATTGACAGCATCGATATTAGTCTGGACGGTGTAGATGAAGCTTCCTGTGCGTATATTCGAGGTCCGGGCGTGTTTGACAAGGTGACAGAGAGCGTTCGGTTGCTTCAAAAAGAAGGCTTTTACAAAATATCATTGTCGATGGTATCGGTAGACCAAAACAAGCATTTGGAGGAACAGTTTCACCTGCTGAATAAAGAATTGGGGACGCGGGCCATCGTTCGACATTTTTCCCCGATTGGAAGGGGCTATATCCAGAAGGATCATTTGTCTCCTTTCCACGAGATTCAGGACTTCGAGACGGCTACCGGCCGCTTCGATCTTGAATTCTTGCAAAGCGCTGCCAGCATGTGTACGTGCGGAGCCGGAAAGAAAGAAATCCTGATCGATTATGACGGCTCTATTTACCCTTGCGGGTTATTAATTCAGGACAGGTATAAGCTTTGCAGCGTTCATGAACTGGAAACGCTCCGGCACGAGGTTTTTGAAAGGTCCTGTGCCTCATATTCCGGAACTAAACACTTGGATGAGCTGTGGCCGGATCATTCCAAATGCAAGGATTGTAAAGTAAATTTGTTTTGTTGGAGCTGTTTGCAGCATATGGACATGCTTAAGGATGACGAGGAAGCCTTCAACCGGCGATGCAAATCCAGAAAAAAACAGTTGTACTCGATCATTTGGAGCGAACCCGAACCCGTTCCACAAATCATACGATAAGCGTGGTGAGCGGATGTTAGCAGCGATTTGGGTTACTACCTCTTGCAATATGGCCTGCCGTTATTGCTACGAAGGAATGGCCAAGCCTAATAAATTTATGACTTTGGAAACGGCTGACAAGACGATTGAATATTTGAACTGGCATTTGAGAAAAGTCGGCGATAATCGATTAATTATAAATTACCATGGCGGAGAGCCTCTCATGAACTACGAGGTCATTCGGTACATGACTAACCGTCTAAGGGAATATTACCGTGATGATCCTTCGGTCAAGGTGATGTTCGGCCTCACAACTAACGGTTTATTGCTGGATAGGGAAAAAATCGATTTTCTGAGCGAATTTTTTGATTACTCCTTATCCGTCAGTATTGACGGCACTCGCGAAAGCCACGACTGCAACAGAGTACTGTTAGGGGGACAAGGAACCTATGATCTAATCACCGCAAAAATTTCAGCGTTCCTTCGCAGCAGATCCGATATCCGAGCGCGAATCACCATAACTACACGGACGGTAGGAAGCTTATATGACAACGTTAAGCACCTGATCGATTTGGGATTTTCAATAATTGTCCCCTACGCCGATTTGTTCGATCCCCGTTGGGATGAGCAGCACATGGAAGTTTTGAACAGGGAGCTTGATAAAATTGCCGCGCTTCTTTGCGACCTGCGGATGCGGAACAAAGAGGTTTCTGTAGGACTTGTCCATACGATTGACTGGAAAAAGAAAGGGTTATGTACAGGCGGGACCAAAACCATCCACGTGGACCCGGAAGGTCATTTGTTTCCTTGTGCGTACGCAGTCGGCCGCGACCGGTACTGGATCGGTAGCGTTCAAATCGGGATAGATCGAACCAGACATAAAGCTTTGTGCAGCCAGTATGTGATTAAAAATGAGGTTTGTGCCGGTTGCACGCACTATTCCGAATGCGTCGGTCCCCGATGCAAAATCATCAATGAGGTTATCACCGGCGACCCTCATCTGCCCTCTGCCGTATTATGCAACATTGAATCCATCCGGCATCGGATCATGAGGAAATATCCGGAACTATCCCAATAGATGGACAGAGCTAAAGACAAATCATTGTTGGATTACGGTTTGAATCAAACGGGAAAGGAGGTGAGACTATGTTGAAAATCGTCAAAATTACGGACAAGATTGAAAAACTGGACGTAAAGGGACAAGGTTGTAATGATGATTGCGCGCGCTGGTCCGGGTATTCCGGCAGCAAACCCGCTGGCTGCACGGTTACAATCGACGCTTATCTGACTCCTTGGTGGTAATTATCTCCTGTCTTTAGCTCTCCATAATAAATCGGGCGTACCAGTTTTGGGTTTTATCCCAAAACTGGTATACCTGCTTTCTAGTGCCATACGAGGTGAATCCATTGAAAGATATCAATAGGGTTAAGATCGCCATTGTTGACAGCGGGATCGATACGACCAACGACTCGCTCATGCAGCGTGTCGCTGGCGGGATTTCCATATGGAAATCCGAAGAAGGCTTCAAGGAATCCGCGGACTTCGCCGACCTGCACGGTCACGGCACGTATTGTGCCTCGGTCATTAAGCGGATGGCACCGGATGCTCTTTTTTTTGTAGTTAAAGTCTTGGACCAATATGCTCGTACGAGCTCTCCCGCCTTGATCGAATCGCTGCGTTATCTTCTTGAAACAGACGTTAAGCTTATCAATATCAGCGCCGCCACAACCGAGGACCGGTACAAAAGAGAGTTAAGCGAAATCTGCAAGAAACTGGCTGATCGAGGAAAAATCGCAGTCAGCTCTCTTGCCAACGCGAAAGCCTCAAGTTACCCGGCTTCGTTTCCTTCGGTAATCGGCGTGCAAGGCATACCCATGCCATCTCTTCACCATTACTGGTATAATCCGCACCGGGAAATTCAATGTGCAGCCGACTCCACACCTGTTGGGGTCAGAGCAATCGATGGCTCCTTTGCCATGTTCGGAGGCAACAGCAAAGCCGCTGCTTTGTTTACCGGGATCATCTGCCGTAAGCTGCAACAAGTCAAGACACATTCTCATTTGGAATTGGCGACCATTCTTGAGTGCCAGGCGGAACGTGTTCAGTGGACCGAGGACGACATTGCCCTTGCTTCTCAGGACCATGACTGCAACCATCCGGGTAAACATGCCGGCAAACACGAATTAAGCCAACTTGCAAACATTTTGGCCAAGCATCTGGCTATTTCGCCGGAAAGAATGCAGCACCTTTATCAATCTCGGCTTTATTCCCCTGCCATCGGATTGGCGCCTTGGCATGTCCATCCGATTTTGAAGGAAGCCGAAACCGTCTTTCAAACTCGGCTGGATTATGAAGCGATCAGTCTTCATACCTTTCGTTCCATCTACTCTTTGCTTGATTTTATCTTGAAAGAGAAAGGGGTGCAAAAGTCATGAGCACTTACAAGTATGCAATCCCGTTTTTCAAGATGATATTCAAATACAAGAAGCAGCATTTCATTGCGGCATTTTTCATGCTTTGCAGTGCGGCGTCGATGATCATCCTTCCCCTTTTGACGATGCGTCTGATTGATGAGGCGATCAGGGGAGGAGATACGGGCCTGCTGTTTCGCTACATCATCATCTATCTGATGCTTATCATCCTGCAGGCTGGCTGCAAGGTGGTTTCGGACTATATGTACTCGTTTATCGGGAAACGTTTTGTGTTTGACATGCGCTACAAAATCATTCGCCATCTTCAGAAGCTTTCAGGCCGATACTATTCGCATGCCAAACCCGGCGAGCTGCTTGCCGTGGTGAATGACGACGTGGCGACGGTTGAGGATTTATCGACATCCATCGTTTTTCAAACCATTTCCGATATCCTGATGTCGCTCGGCATGCTGATTTTTTTATTCTATCTGCAGCCTGACTTGCTGGTGCTGTCTCTAGCCTTGCAGCCGCTTCTTTTTTTGATTCAATCCCGATTTAACAAAATCATCTCGAAAACTTCGGTAGAGCTTCGGAATCAGTTTGGAGCTTATATGTCGGTTGTCCAGGAATTTCTAGCATCTGTGATGCATTATTCCATCCTGAATGCGAACAAACACTTCTTTCGAAGGTACATTCCGATTTCCAAGTCATTCATGCGGTCCGGTATAAAGTTTGACACGATCTTTTCTTTGAATATGAACGGATCGAATCTTTTCAGCGGGTTAACCACACTCCTCATCTTCGGTTACGGCGGTTATCATGTCATCTACGGAACACTCACGCTGGGCGGTTTGATTGCCTTTAACCAGTATTCGCAAAGGCTTCTCTCCCCGATTATTCGTATCGTTCAGTTGAATGTAAAGCTCAAGCAATCGATGGTTTCTGTTGAACGCATTTTCCGATTGCTTGATACGCCCGTAGAGATTTCGCAAAATAATAAAGCGTACAAGCCGGAAAAAATACAAGGTTTGATTGAATTTAAGCATACGCAATTTTCTTACGACGAAAACAAAGCTTTTATAGATGATATAAATCTGGTATTCGAGGAAGGGAAAGTAACGGCCATCGTTGGCGAGAGCGGAGCGGGCAAGTCCACGCTGGTCCATCTCCTGCTTCGGCTTTGGGATATTCACGGCGGAGAAATAAAACTGGATGGAAGAAAAATTCAAGAGTATAATTTGAAATATATGAGAAAAAACATAAATGTTGTATCGCAAGATATTTTTTTGTTTCATGATACCATTAGAAACAACCTTCTGCTTTCCAACGACAGCTTATCGGTAGAGAAAATGCGAGAAGCCGCTAAAAAGGCGGGGATCGATGATTTCATCATGGCTTTGCCGGATCAGTACGATACGGTTGTAGGCGAAAGGGGCATTATGCTGTCCGGTGGTCAAAAGCAACGGATCGCCATTGCTCGTGCTTTGCTAAAAGATGCACCCATTATTGTTTTTGACGAAGCGACCTCTTCCTTGGATGCGACGACGGAACATTATGTAAGCGAACAGCTCCAAACCTGTTTCATGCATAAAACCGTCGTCGTGATCGCCCATCGGCTTTCCACCGTCGAGCGTGCAGACAAGGTTTATGTCATGAAAGAAGGCAGGGTCGTCGAAGCCGGAACCCATCATGAGCTGCTTGCCAATCGAGCTTATTATTATCGCCTCTATGCTCATCACGCCGTGACGCACTAAACCGTACGGATTCCGCGCTCGCTTGAAATTTATGATTTGGGAGGAATGACATGATCATCTTGGAAACCATTGAGCTTTCCAAAACCTACGGTACCGGGGAGAACCCCGTCCATGCCTTGGCTAACGTCAGCTTTCAGATTCACAAAGGCGAATTTGTGACCATCGTCGGCCCGAGCGGCTCAGGCAAAAGCACATTGCTTCATATGCTGGGCGGATTGGATGTGCCTACAAAAGGAAAGGTGATTATAAACGGGACGGATATGTATGCATTACCCGAGCACGAGCTTTCCTTATTTCGGAGGCGTGAACTTGGTTTTATTTTCCAATCCTTCAACCTGATACCGATCTTGACAGCAGAAGAAAACATTTGTTTGCCGGTTCTCCTGGACGGTCTGAATATAGAAACGGCTTATTTGGACCATCTTCTGAGACTCCTTGATCTTCAAGACAGGCGGGGACACTTGCCCAACGAATTATCGGGCGGCCAGCAGCAGCGCGTCGCCATCGCGCGTGCGCTTGCCAACAAGCCTTCCATTATTTTAGCTGACGAGCCAACCGGAAATCTGGATTCCAAAAATCGTTTGCAGGTGCTTGAGCTTCTGAAATCCTCCATTCGCAGTTTTGATCAAACCTTGGTATTAATAACCCATGATCCCGAAGTGGCCGATCATGCCGACCGGATCATCAAGATCGAAGACGGCGTTATTACCAATGATGTAAAGACGGTGAACGTATGAAGCGTTTTTCTCAGATCATTCCCCGATATATGTTGAAGCATTGGAAAAGGACGATTATGGGGGCCATCGGCATTGTTCTTGCCGTTACTTTGCTCGCTTCGTTGGGCCAGGTTGGGGAAAATATTCAATATACCCGCCTTCAACAGGCAAAGATGGATAGCGGCGATCATTATGCGACTATGCGGGCTGTGCCGCTTCCTCGTCGCGAGGAAATCCGGAATGATCGGCGGGTGCAGGCAGCAGGCTCCAGTTTGCCGTTAGGTTTATACGCCATCCCGGAGAAAAACATAACCATTTCTTTGGAGGGTTACGACCGGGAAGCCATCGATATGTCTCACTTGCAGCTTACCCAAGGCACATTGCCCGCTGGCCCCAATGAATTGGCGCTGGAGGCTTGGGTCGCCGAGACCTTGGGCCTTTCTGTGGGGGAATCCATTCCCATAGATTTTGAACACTCGGCGTGGACCGACGACGGGGAAATCCGCTCCCATAAGGGAAGGCATACCTTCGTGCTCAGTGGAATATTACCTGATCTCCCGGTATCCAAGTTAACCGCTAATTCCTTGGGCTTGGTCAGTCCAGAGGCCGTGCAAACGATTCTTCCTGCCGACTTGATTAGCTCTGTTTTGTTCATTCGCACCGCCGAAGGATTGCCTATTCGCCAAACCGTTCAACAGCTCCAAGCCGAATATTCCATTCCCGACAGCAGCATCACCGTGAATGAAGGGGTTCTAAGTGTGCTGGAGGATTCCGGCCTTTCGAATGCTTCCATCTGGATTCCCGGCTTGCTTGTGGTCATCGCTTCTACAGCAATCATTTATAATATCTTTTCGATTTCCGTGGTGGAACGAATGAAGCAATTTGGTATGCTCCGGGCCATCGGAGCAACGAAACGGCAAATTAGCTTCATCGTGTTAGGAGAGGCCGGATGGCTATGTTTGATGTCCATCCCCATCGGCTTGCTGCTGGGAGCATTGATTTCGGCCTTGCTGACTAAATTCGTTGGCGTATTCGCAGAAGGCGGCTTGGAGTCGACGAAGATTTCGGTTCGCGTACTGATCGTGTCCGCCTTGATCAGCGGCTTATCCGTATTCCTATCCGCCCTTCAGCCCGCACGGATGGCCGGGAAGGTCACGCCGCTGGCAGCCATTTTATCTCTGGACACCAACGCTCCCAAAAGGATCAGCCGGAAACGGCTCAGCCCCGTCGTCATGCAGCGGTTATTTGGCGCGGCCGGCAAGCTGGCCTACTTCAACCTGAAGCGTAATCGCAGGAAAACCAATGCTTCGGTCTTCTCCTTGACCCTTGGTCTGGTGTTGATGATTGTATTCGGCAATCTGGTTGCCCGTATTGAACCGACGACCAAGGTCGGCGATGCGGTGAAGAGCGAATTTATGATTCGTTCCGAGGCCGCGAGCGGAGGCTTCAACGACAACATCCTTCAAACGGTAAGGGCTATTCCCGGCGTCACTGACATTCTGGAAACCCAATACTCCCAACAGATCGCGGTATCCGGAACGGATGAAAAGCTGCCGCCGTCATTAAAAGCGATCGCTGCCGGTATATACAAGCAAAAGCCTGATCCCGAAACAGGACGCTATTACGTGCCTTCCCAGTTATACGGGTATACGGACGACGCTATTCGTCTGCTGGAAAGGGAACTTGATTCGGCACAAATCGAATCATTTCTAAACCGGCAGGAGCCTTCTGTCATTGTCGCGGAGAACATTCCCGGAATCGATGCCAAATCAGGAGTGAAAGCCGGGGATGAAGTTGAAATTCAGACCACGCAAAAAAAAGGGGATGAAATCAAATACGGGCCTGTCTACCGGTTCAAGGTGGCGGCGGTCGTCAAGGATTTTCCGCTTGAAGCCAAAGACACAACAATTGGTTTTCGGCTGATTACAAAACAGGGGTTGTACCAGAAAATAACAGGGTCCAAAACATTCCAACGTATAGATATACGAATCGACAAGGAAGCAAATCAAGAAAAAATTGCGGAAACTTTGAAGAAAATTGCCGCCGCATCCCCTTCCGGCATGCTTTTCTCTTATCTGGACGAGCTAAAGAAGATCGCTGATTTCAAGATGCGCATTCTCTTTCTCGGCTACAGCCTGGTAGCGATCATCATGCTCATTAGTTTGATGAATATCGTCAATACCGTTTATTCGAATTTTCTCTTGCGAATCCGGGAATTCGGCACATTGCGTGCCATTGGCATGACGCGGCGGCAGCTTGTTCGGATGACCCGAGTAGAAGGTTTGTATTACGGGGTGCTTTCAACACTCCTCGCTATTGCTGCAGGTCTGATTCTATCCTGGGTATTCCATAGCTTTCTAATTCAAGAGATGACCTATTTGACAGCCTGGGCGGTTCCCTGGACGCTGCTTGCGGCTGCCGGCATTGGAGGTATATTCTTGGGAGTAGCGGCCACGATGGTCCCGGCCCGAAAAATCGCGTCGCTTGGCATTATCGATTCGATACGTTCTCTGGAGTAAAGCGCGGCGAGCGGATGCTCTCAGGAAACAAGGAAAGCCGCTTTGTCAAAATGTTCTATGATAAAGGCCTCCGTTCCCTAAAAAGCATCAGATGCAAAAGCTCGCCCCGGGCCTTCGGGAGCGAGCTTTTGTATGCTTTGTACGTCCGCTGCGCTGCTAATACGAGTCTCTTCCCCGGTCGGCTGGTAGAAGCAGTGCTTCTTGTACCGAGCCACAAGCGGCTGGTTATACCATTTCGGCGGACAATCGCCCTGCGGCCGAAAATACCACAGACTGAACTTGGCCGGCCATTGCCGTTCGCCGTTTATGGTCCGGCGCGCCAAGCGTCTCTCCCGGTCCCTGGGTTCCAGATAAAAGTACCCGTGGATGACGGCTTCAATCGCATGCGGCTGATAAATCATTTGCGGAATCGTACGCAGCCCTTTTAAGTCCGAGCAATTTGCGCGAATCCGGTTGATTCCTACATTGCCGACCAGGATCATCCCTTTTTCCCCTTCTCCCTCCGCTTCCGCGTGGAGCAGTCGGGCCAGCAAATCGACATCTTGCTGTCTGGCTTGACAACGGCCATAATGTCACCTCTGTAATCGTTATGATACTTACAGAGTATTGCTGCACCTGCCCATTAGTGACTATCGCCAAAGAAAAACCCGACCGGAGCTTTCAACTCCTGTCGGGTTTAGCACTAGCCTTAATAAGCGCGCAGAACGTGAAGCAAATATTCATTCCGGTTTAACGGATTGTAATCGGTCCGCGCTCTTGTCGGCACGTCGCCATGCATTCTTACGAATCCGGCCGGTTCGACGAGCATAAAGCCTTCCCCTTGGGTGAACGCATGCACGCTTCTCTTGAAGCTCTCCGTTGCGGCTACAGGAATGGTACCTGTTATAAGACACATATCGTTATGGATAGCCGTATCGTGCATCACCGCTTGGATCGCGGATAATTTGTAGGTCGCTTTGCTCATCATAGCGGCGGGCACCGTTAACTCGAATGCATGAATAGGCTCATAAACATGCGTACCCGCCTGCGCCAGCGCCTCCATCAAGACAAGAGGAGCCAGCTTTCTAAAGTCGCCCGCTGTCGATATCGGACTGAAGTATCCGGTATGAGTCAAGGTCACGACGATATCGGTAACCTCCCAGCCGTACAGCCCTTGTTTCAAGGTTTGGTGGACCGTCTCCTTAATGGCTTTGTGAAAGGGCAGCGGCAGCGAGCCCAATTCAACCTCCAGAGCGTAGGCGACTCCGCTTCCGGGCAAGCCGGGCTCGACTCTAAACCCCACGGTCGCATAAAAAGGATTATCGCCCTCCGCGATGATCTCCAGCGCCTGACCCGTTCCAGCCGGTTTTTCCAAGCAAACCGTTCTAGTCTCCGAAAACCTGACTTCCAAATCATACTGTTCCTTCAAGGCCGCTTCGATCACTTCTTTTTGCACTTCGCCGAAAATACGGATATAAAGCTCTTGATGAACATCATTTTTCAGCACTTGGATTAACGGATCTTCCTCCGACAGGCTGATAAGAGCCTTGTACAGCAGGTGGTCCTTGCTTGGCTCCGTCGCTTCGATTCGCGTCTCCATTTGGGGAACTGCGAAGCTGAAATGCTTGATTAGATCGGAGTGCTCACCGACGACATCCCCGATCCGGACGTCTTCCAGCCCCCATACTTTGCCTAAATCCCCCGACGTTACCTTGGCGGCAGGAACAGCCTTTCCGTTAATCAAAGCGTAGAGCTTTTTGATTTTGCAGGTGCGCGCTTCGACTTCGCCCTGCCCGTTTTTCTGCTGCAGTTTCACTTGTTCTCTCAGGTTTAAGCTGCCCGAGAACAGTCTGACATAGGCGATTTTTTCGCCGGACGGTTCTTTTTCGAGCTTAAATACGACCCCCGACAACGGCTCTCCCTCGGCGTGTTCATTCACCGGAAACCATTGGGCCACACCAGCGAGCAGGCCGGACACGCCCACGCCCGTCATAGCGGACCCGAAATAAACCGGGTAGATGTTCGCTTGCCTTACTTGCTTTCCGAATGCCTCTTTCACTTGCTCTGCCGTCACGGCCTCGCCGTTTACATAAGCTTCCAGCACCTGCTCGTCATGCGCTGCCGCAAGCTCGATGCATCGTTCCATAAAATCGGGGTCCGCAGCCCAATCGAAACGGGATTCAACAACGGACGCCTGCTTCGTACCTGCATGTTCAACCTGACACAGAGGAAACGCATTCGGTGTCAGCTTTTCACGGATTTGTTCAATCACCATGTCGGATTGCGCGCCCAGACGATCAATTTTGTTCACGAACAAGATCGTGGGAAGTCCCATTTTCTTCAGGACGGAAAACAGAATTTTGGTCTGCGCCTGCACGCCTTCCACAGCCGAAACAACCAGTATAACGCCGTCCAGTACACTCAGCGACCGCTCCACTTCCGCGATAAAATCCGCATGGCCCGGCGTATCGATCAAATTCACTTTTAACCCATGGAGATCAAAAGAAACGACAGATGCTTTAATCGTGATGCCTCTTTTCCGTTCCAATTCCATGGCATCCATCTGCGTATTTCCTTGATCTACCCTACCCAGCTCGTCAATAACATCCGTATCATATAAGATACGCTCAGCCAGACTTGTCTTTCCAGCGTCGACGTGCGCCAGAATCCCTATATTCATAGTATGCATGCGTTAAAATCCTCTTTTCTCCGTTCATATTATTCTCCTTTCGAATGTGGTTAAGTTGCCGCATTCCGATCACTCCAATCTATTGTATTAACCCCAGTATATACGGATTTTACGGATTATTCCAATGAAATGACGCTTACGTCATTCGAGCGGTTATGATATAATTGGATTGGTTTATTTTCTCATTTTTACTAATTTGGAGGCGTAGCATATCATGCGGCAAAACAATTTCGCAAGGGTACAACATTTAGGGGAAGGCGCATCATTGACCCTATAAACTGCGATTCCCCTTCCTTTAAAGGGGTTCTATTCAAGTGCAACACCAAAATGAAGTTCAAGCATCGCGATTCATCCTATGGTTGAGCATATTGACATTTTTTAGCGTCATGAACGAAACCATGTTTAACGTTTCGTTACCGGACATTGCCGCTTATTTCCATATTGCGCCGTCGGCGGCCAATTGGACCAACACCTGCTTTTCGCTTTCTTTCGCGATCGGCGTCGCTGTGTATGGCAAAATATCGGAGCATACAGGCATGCGAAAGCTGCTGTTGTTCGGTATGTTAACCTACGGTTTCGGTTCGGTCGTCGGCCTGTTGGGTCATTCCTGGTATCCGGGCGTGCTGGCTGCGCGTTTTTTGCAGGGAATCGGGGCTTCGGCCATTCCGTCGCTCATTATGGTGATGATCGTCAAGGTTGTCG
This sequence comes from Paenibacillus oleatilyticus, assembly GCF_018998565.1. GTDB lineage: Bacteria > Bacillota > Bacilli > Paenibacillales > NBRC-103111 > Paenibacillus_G > Paenibacillus_G oleatilyticus. Next base: position 35,616 of record NZ_JAHNZO010000018.1, read on the forward strand.
AGCCGGGGAAACAGGGCAAAGCTTTCGGCCTGATCGGCTCAGTCGTTGCCTTTGGCGAGGGGATTGGTCCGGTCATCGGAGGCGCGGTTTCCGGCTATATGCATTGGTCGCTGTTGTTCGCGCTGCCGCTGCTGTCGCTGCTGGCCCTGCCGTTCGTACTGCGGACGCTGCCTGACGAGACGACGGAGGGAAAAGCATTCGACATGACCGGAGCGGTACTGTTGTCCGCGGGCATTCTGTCGTTTGCGCTGTTTACGACGCTGTATCATTGGATTTATCTGACTGCAAGTCTGATTTTATTCGCGATTCTCGCTCTTCATATCCGTCGGCACCGGGAGCCGTTCCTGGAGCCGTTCCTGTTCCGGAAGAAAACGTATCTTGTTGGTGTGATCCTAGGCGCCTTGCTTCTCGGCACGGTCGCCGGCTTTTTTTCCATGGTGCCTTATCTGATGAGAGCGGTGTACGATATGCCGACCGGCCTCATCGGAAGCGCCATTCTGTTCCCCGGCACCTTGAGCGTCATCTTGTTCGGGATGCTTGGCGGGATGCTGGCCGACCGCCGGGGTCATATCGCCGCGATGCTGACCGGATTAAGCATGATTGCCGCCGGTTTTCTGGTCGTCCTGTTCTATACGGACCGGGCGCCGTGGTTCATCGCGGCTGCGATGATTCTAACGTTTGGCGGCCTGTCGTTTGTCAAAACCGCCGTTTCCGCAAGTGTCGCCGGTACGCTGGAAGAGAATGAAGCGGGCTCCGGTATGGGCATGCTCAACTTCGCCTGCTTCCTCGCGGAAGGGATCGGCATCGCCGGTGTCGGCGGACTGCTGACGAAGCCTTGGCTGGACTCTCCTCTTGTCGGGACCGTAACGAGCCAAACGGCTGGACTTTACAGCAACATGATGCTGATTTTCATGGCGCTCGTGGCGTTAGGTGGTACCCTCTTCGTTATGTTTTATAAGCGGAATAGTCAGGGATGATGTAAAGCTCCGGGGGTTCCCGGAGCTTTGCTTGTTGTAAAACCCAATACTCGTAGAAATTTCGGTGCACACAACGGTGGGGTATATCCCTCCAGCAGCTGCCCCTCCCCAGAAAGTGATGCAACTCTTAAAAGCATATTCTAATACTTTCCTGGGGACCCATCTACCCGTGAAACTGATTAGAATTAGCGGTAATTTCACGGGCTTCAAGGCGAACGTAAACTCTTACGGGAAATATCCACGTCTATTTCTCTGAGTTTTTACTCCTGGAGTTTCTCGATACTCTAACCTCCCTGTGGAGAGGAGCTTGTTGAGAAAGTGGTTACTGAATATAATAGTGGCGTACGAGGGGTGGGGCATCTACTTCCGGTCGCTGCTCCACCCCACAAAGTGAAGTTGAATCAGGGAAGCCTAGTCCGAGTACTTTGTGGGGACCCCGGGTCCGCAGGAAATTTTGATTTGAAGCCGCTTGACAGCGGACATTTCCCACAGACAAAGGCGAACGCTATCGCTCCTTTTTCAACGCTCTGCCTCTCTGTGGAGAGTTTTTTTGTTTTGTTCAAGAGCCCGTACCGATAGGAAACATCGGGGAGGTAAGCAGCAGAGCCGCCTTTCTGTGGCGGGATCGCGCGTCAGCAAAATAGATGCAGAAAAGTTCCTCTAAATCGGCTTTTTGACCTCTTCGTGCAAATACAGAGGAACTCAGATGCGCTAAATGCCTGATATTAACCTTCCTAACTATGTTTCGACATGAATAAAGGAACGTATGTTCGCTATTTTGAAAACAGGCTATCTAAGACAATAATAGCGCACGGCAGTTCCGTTATCTTGTGTACTTTACTACGTGCACATAAGTCTGTGCTCAAGTGTTGAGAAAGTGTTCTTTACTGGCATACAGAAACATACGGAGGTGGGGTATCCACTGGAAAATCGACAGCGGCCGCCTTTGTCTTCGGGAAATATTCTCAACAAGTTCGGGAAGCCTGTATTTATATTGGCTTCTCTTAAGTGATCACCACCTGCTGTTCCTGAAAGCGGGACAGCCGGAACATGCTTAGATCGAACGCGTCCGGTTTTCCTTCGATCCGGTCGGCCAAAATTTCGCCGACGACGCTGGCAAACTTGAAGCCGTGACCCGAGAAGCCGCAGGCGATCTGAATGTTCGGATCGAACGGCGCCCGGTCGATGATGAAATGTTCGTCCGGCGACAGCTCGTATTTGCACACCCCGCCGCGCAGCAGAGCGCCCGCCGCAGCCGGCATATACGTCTCCAGCGCCCGGCGGAGATCGCCTTCATCCTCCGGCAGCGTCCCGAAGTCAGCCGGCTGCTCGACCGGCGAGAGCGGAAGACCGGTCTCGTGCCGGCCGATCTTCACGCCGGACCCTTGAATGCTCGGAAAGCCGTAAAAGCCGCCGTCCGGGGTACTTAACGTGAATCCCGGGAATCGCTCGCAAGCAAACAACGCTTCGTCCGCCTGAAACCAGGCGACCGCTTTGCGGACCGGCGCCACGGGCAGTGCAAGCGACGGAAGCAGCACGCTGCCGACGCCGGCGCCCGCGCTTACAATAAGACAGTCCGCATGGAAGTCGCCGACCCCGGTTTTTACAGTGACGCCCGCGTTCCACGGCACGACCTCCGTTACGCGCGTATACGGAAGCAGCGCCGCCCGATGCGCAAGCGCCATCTCGTGGTACGCCTGCACGCATTGCTCGCTGAGCAAATAGCCGGCCTCCGGCTCGAACAGCCCTGTGTAGCTGTCCGGCAGTTGAACGCCCGGCCAACGCTTCGCAATCTCCTCCGACCGCAGCAGCTCGACCGGCAAGTGAAGCGCGGCCGACGATTCAAGCTTGTCGCGGAGCCCTGAATGCCCGGCCGGCGCCATATTCAGCACGCCGCTGCGAAAAAACAGCGTCCGGTCGCGCTCCTCCTCCAGCTCGCTCCAAAGGCGGTGCGCCCGGACAGCCATGGCCGCGTAAGGGCCACCTCCGGCATAGGCATGACGGAGCAGCCGCGTTTCCCCGTGATGGCTGCCTCCCCCATGGGGCGGGTCGAACGCATCGATCAGCAGCGTGCTTATCCCTCGCCGCGCTAAATGCGCCCCGGCGCTCATGCCCATGGAGCCTGCGCCGATGACGATGACATCGTAAGAGGTACGGATAACGGTCACTCCTTCCCAATCGTATATTAAACCGCCTTATATTTAGGTATAATCAGACTATGACCACCTACATTCCCGAAGGAGTGAACTTTTTTGGAACATAGATATTTCGGCGCGTCCGACAAGCAATTTCCGATTCTGGGCTTCGGCGCCCAGCGCATCGTGGACGAGCATCAATGCACGGAGGAAGAAGCAATACGAATCGTGAACCGGGCGATCGACGAAGGCATCACCTACTTCGATACGGCCCCGAGCTATTCCGACGGCCAGTCGGAGGAACGGCTGGGCAAGGCGCTCCGGCACCGCCGCAGCGACGTCTGGATCGCGACGAAGACGCACGACCGGACAAGAGATGGCTCGTGGCGTCTGCTCGAAGCCAGCCTGAACCGGCTGCAAACCGACCGCGTTGACGAGTGGCGTCTGCATAATCTGGTCACGATGGACGATTTGGAGCAATGCTTCGCCAAAGGCGGGGCGATGGAAGCGATGCTCGAAGCGAAGGAGCAGGGCATCATCAAGGCGATCAGCGTCAGCGGACATACGAACCCGGAAGTCCAGCTTGAAGCGATCGAACGCTTCCCCTTCGACAGCGCCTTGGTTGCGCTATCCGCCGCCGACCACTTCATCTACAGCTTCGCCCATGAATTCGTTCCGCGGGCCGTCGAAAAGGGAGTCGCCGTGATCGGCATGAAGGTGATGGCGCTCGGGAAGCTCGCCCCGTGGTACGAGCAAGCGCTGCGCTATACGTTCTCGCTGCCGGTTGCCACGACCATTATCGGGATGGAAACAATGGAGCAGTTGGAAAAAAATCTTGCCATCGCCAAACAGTTCCGCCCGATGTCCGACACGGAGCAGCTCGATTTCTTGAAAGAAATCATTCACCTCGCCACGCCGGACGTGCTGCGCTGGAAAGCGAGCGAGTGGATGTCCGGCGAGTGGTACCGGCGCGACTAGCCCCGCAGACGGTCCAAAGCGTGAGCCGCCGTAAGCGCAAATAAAGCCGCTCCCGGTGCTATCGCATCCTCGTTCAGCGTAAATTTCGGATGGTGCCATTCCTCCGTTCCGCTCGTGCCCATCCAGAGGAAGCAGCCCGGCACCTGTTCCTGATAGTGCGCAAAATCTTCGCCGCCCGTGGAACGCCGGGCCTCCGTTACCTGGAGGTTCAAGGCTTGCGCCGCTCCCCGGGCGATCTCCACCGCTTCCGAATCGTTGGTTACCGACGGAATCCCCGCAAACCAAGTCAGGCGAGCCTCCGCGCCGTAGCCCGCCGCAATGCCGCCAGCGATGCGCTGCATCAGTTCCGGCAGCTTCTGCCGGACTTCCGGGCGGAACGTCCGCACGGTGCCGTCCAGAACGGCTTCGTCCGGGATGACGTTCCACGTGCTGCCCGCATGAAAGCTGCACACGCTGACGACCGCACTGTCGAGCGGGCTGATGCTGCGGCTGACCGCGGTCTGGAGGCCGCCTACGATCGCGCTGGCGGCGACGATCGGGTCGATCGCCGCATCGGGAATGGCCGCATGGCCGCCCTTGCCGGTCACCGTCAGCTTGAAGCCGTCGACGCTGGCCATCAGCGGCCCCGACGCCAAGCCCACGGTGCCGACCGGCAGCTCGGGCTTGTTATGCATGCCGAAGATCGCCTGCACGCCTTCCAAAGCGCCCGCGCCGATCATCGCTTTCGCTCCCGTGCCCTTCTCTTCCGCCGGCTGATACAGCAGCCGCACGGTTCCCTTCAGCTCGACGGCATGCCGCTTGAGCAGCAGCGCCGCGCCCACAATCGCCGCGGTGTGAAAATCGTGCCCGCAAGCGTGCATTTTCCCGGGAATTTCCGAGGCGAACGGCAGCCCGGTTTCCTCCGTCACCGGCAGCGCGTCGATATCCGCCCGCAGCGCAACCGTCGGCCCGGGCTCCGCCCCTTCGACCTCCGCCAGCACGCCGACAGGCAGGTCGAGCGGCAGCAGCCGGATGCCCGCTCCGCTTAGCACTTCCCGGATTTTGCGGGTCGTCTCCACCTCCTGCATCGACAGCTCCGGATGACGGTGCAAATCGCGGCGAAGCCGCACCAATTCAGGCTTCAGTTCCTCAGCCTCTTGAAGCAAACGTTCAGGGTTCATGCGCAGATTCTCCTTGGTTCAGCCTGTGGTGGCGCGGACTTCAGGCAGCAAATTTTTACGCAAAAAGACGAGCTTGTCGTCCCGTCCCAGCTCCCGTTCATAGAAGCGCACGTAGCCTTTCCGTTCATACATAGGCAGCAGCCAGGGATGCTTCGCCGAGGTCGCGAGCACAACAGCCGGCGAAAGGAGAATGTCCCGTACGACCGCTTCCTCCGCGTAGGATAGAAGCTTGCTGCCGACACCGTGGTTCGCATATGCCGGATCGACGGCAAAGTTGTACAGGAACGGCAGATCGGTCACTTCCGGCAGCGACCGGAGCGAAATGGTCGCGACGATCGTTCCGCCGATCTCCAGCACGTAGCTGGCATGCTCGGCGATATTCGTCCGCACCATCTCCAAATCCGCATGGACCGCCGCAAATTCGATTTTAAGCTCCCCGATGCTCCGATAAGCTCTGCGAATCACGCCCAGAACCTGCTCGGCATCGTCTAACGTCGCTTGACGGTACACCTCGTTCACGGAACTCACCTCACGATTTTCGCTATTATATCACATAACTCCATTCCGGCGTGATTCTCCGCAGGAACTGCTTGGTGCGCTCTTCCTGGGGGCGGGAGAAAATGTCCTCCGGCTTGCCCTCCTCGACGATGACGCCTTCGTCCATAAACACCACGCGATTCGACACTTCGCGGGCGAAGCTCATCTCATGCGTCACGACGATCATCGTGATGCCTTCACGGGCAATTTTGCGGATGACGGACAGCACCTCGCCGACCAGCTCGGGATCGAGCGCCGAGGTCGGCTCGTCGAACAAAATCACCTCGGGATTGAGCGCCAAGGCGCGGGCAATCCCGACCCGCTGCTGCTGCCCACCCGAGAGCTGGCTAGGGTAGGCATCGGCTTTGGCCGCGAGGCCGACCTTCTCCAGCACCTGTAGACTTCGCTCCCTGGCCTTTTCCTTGGGCATTTTCTGCGCAATCACGAGACCTTCCATCACATTTTCCAGCGCCGTCTTATGCTTGAACAAATTGTAATGCTGGAACACCATCGCCGTTTTGCGGCGCAGCGTCAAGATGTCGCGCTTGCTCGGATGCTTGCAGCTGACCGTAAAATCGCCGATCGCCACCTCCCCGTCCTGCGGGCGCTCCAGCAGGTTGACGCAGCGAAGCAGCGTCGTTTTGCCCGAGCCGCTGGGCCTGAGAATGACGACGACCTCTCCTTTTTCCACCGACAAGTCGATCCCTTTCAGCACCGCCTGCTTGCCGAATGACTTTTGAATGTTGGTCAGCCGAATCATGTCACGCCTCCCCGATTGTATTTGGTTACCTTTTTTTCCAAATAAGCTGTCAGCCGCTCCGCCACGACCGTGATTCCCCAATAAATCAGCGCCGCCGCGATAAAAGCTTCCAGAAACTTCAAATTGTTCGATGCCACGACACTGGCCTTGCCCAGCAGCTCCATCTGCGAGACCGTGAACGCAAACGTCGACGTATGCAAAAATCCGACGAACAGGTTGCACAAATTCGGCAAAATAACCCCGATCGCCTGCGGCAGCACGACGCGTCGGAGCGCTTGCGGCGTGCTCATGCCGACGGAGTAGGCGGCCTCAAGCTGACCCCGGTTTACCGCCAGGAGACCGGAGCGGATAATCTCGGACATATAGGCGCCGGCCGTCAGGGAGAACGCCGTCAGCACGAACGACAAGATCGGGATCGAAGCCGTCTTGATCCCCCACCCGTAATGCGTCGACAGCTTGTCGATCAGCATTGGCAGCCCCCAATAAATGAGGAACACGTGCAGAATGACCGGCGTTCCACGCAAAAAGGAAACGTATGCGTCGGCGATCCGGTGAAGCCCCTTCACCTTGTATATGCGGATCAGCGCCGTAACCACGCCGATGACGAACCCGAACAGAAGCGGGACGATCGTAATGACCAGCGTCAGAGGCAGTGCGTCCAATATTTCAAAAAAAGCCGTCACAATAAACCCGATGTCGATACTCATTCGTTCTCACTCCATCCCCGGACCGGCAGCCGGTCATGCGCTCGCGATTCTTTGCTCGTGCCGCTGCAATCGGATTTCCGTCAGCGCAAAGCCCTTCTCCAGCACGAGCACGGTCAAATAATAAATGATCGTCAGGCCGATATACACCTCCAGCGTGTGGGCGGTCGTCGCAATCAGCGTCTGCCCCCGTCCCATCATGTCCATGACGCCGATGGAGTAGGCCAGCGACGTATCTTTCAGGAAGCCGATCACCGTGCTCGCAAAGTTCGGAAAAGCTATAACGAACGCCTGCGGCAGGACGATCCGGAAAAAGGCCTGCGGTCCCGTCATGCCCACCGCGTACGCGCCTTCAAGCTGGCCACGGTCTACGGCGTTGACCGCCCCGCGGATCACCTCGGAGATCGAGGCGGCGCTGCCGAGCGCATACGTAATAATGACGAACACGATCGGATTCATCCGCGACATGTCGAAGTTCACGAGCTGCAGCAGCGCAGGCACCCCATAAAAGACGAGAAACAATTGGATCAAAATCGGCGTTCCGCGGACAAACGACACGTAAACGGCGGCGATCCGGTTCAGCACCGGAACGTTGTACAGCCGGGGCAGCGCGATCAGCAGTCCCAGCAGTACGCCGAAGAAGAGCGAAGCGACCAAAATAAACAGAGTAATGTGCAGGTAAGACAGCAGTATAGGAAGGAACTCCCCTATGAGCGCGGCGTCGAACGATTTCCCCATTCCACCCCATACCTTTCTGTAAGGAAATTTGGTTTACTTCTCTACGGTATAGTCGTCGCCCAGCCACTGCTTGCTCAGCTTCGCCAGCGTCCCGTCGGCCTTGATCGCCTTCAACGCCTCGTCGATCTTGCTTTTCAGCTCGCTTTCGTCCTTGCGAAGCATGAAATACACTTTCGAATTGGAGAGCGTGTCGCCGACCGTCTTCAATTGGGCATCCACGCTTTTATTCAAATAATCGATGGCAAACTGCGTGCTGATCAAGGCGTCGACCCGCCCGGTTTTGACTTGCGTGCTCGTATCTTCGCCTGCGCCGGTATACACGATCTGGATCGGGTTGCCATGTTCCTTATTGTATTTTTCGGCCAGTGCCGCCGCATTGCTCGTCGCGGTTGCGATCAGCTTCCTGCCCTTCAAATCGGCAATCGACTTGACGTCATTATTGTCCTTGTGCACGACGATTTTGTTCGGGAAAATGTTGTACGCTTCGTCGTTGTACAAAAATTTCTTCTGTCTCTCCTCGTTCACTTCCATTTGATGCGCGATAAAATCGATCTTTTTCGTTTCCAGGCTGAGCAGCAAATTTTTGAATTCCATCGTTTTCAGCTCGAACTCATACTCCGGCAGACGCTTGTCGATTTCTTTGACGAGCTCCACGTCGTAGCCGGTCAGCTTGCCGTCCTTGTCGATAAAGCAGATGTTCGGAAACTGCGTGCCCGTGCCGACGACGATTTTTTTCACGGCTTGGCCCCCGGCGGAAGCCGCAGCACTGGAGCTGCCAGCCCCTCCCGTAGTGGCTTGAGCGCCGCACCCTGCCAGAAGGAGGACGGTGAGCAGTGACGCCGAAAGAAATCTTTTTTTCATATGGTAACCCCCATGATCGTGATGAATTGGCGACAAAAAGCCCCTGCTTCAATCAACAGGAGCTTTTGGCGGTCCAATCAGCTTCTTTTTCTGCAAGTATTCTTATTTTACCGATTCATTCTGCGGGAGAGCCTGCTTGATTCGGTCGATCTGCCGCAGATGCGTCTGCACGTGGTTGATAAAGGCTTGAACTGCCTGCTCCAGCGACACGGTTTCACCTTTGAAATTAACGCCGCTCTTGTACCAATCTTCCCCGGTTAACCGGCGGAACAGCTGGCCGTTGAAAACGAGCAGCGCCCGGAACACATCCAAAATATCGTCTGCGGAGCTTTCATTCGCCCGGACCGAGCTTACCCACGGGTCCTGCTTGAAGGCCGGCAGCTGCGCCGCCGATCCCGACAACAGCTCGCGGATGCGGAACGAGACGACGATGTTGTGATCGGCCAAATGCGACAGCACCTCCGTTACGCTCCACTGTTCCGGCGCCGCCTTCCATTTCAGCTGGCTCTCCGACAAGCCTTCGATGGCTTGCTTCAATTGCTCATGCGTGTGCAAGTACGCTTCAATATCGATCACACTCTGACTCACGATGGTTTCCTCCTGACTTTATGCGGGATCATGGCATGCGGCCCAATGACCCGCTTCGACTTCGGTTAACTCCGGCGCCTCCTCCCGGCATCTCGCCGTCGCTGCGGGGCAGCGCGGATGAAAGCGGCAGCCTGAAGGCGGATGGGCCGGAGACGGGATTTCTCCTTGAATGGCGGAGCATGTTCTTTTGCGGGAAGGGTCGGGGACAGGGATGGAAGCAAGCAGCGCCCTGGTGTAATGATGCGCCGGGTGACGGAACAGCTCCTCGCTCGGAGCGATCTCGACCAGCTTGCCCAGATACATTACCCCGATCCGGTCGGAAATGTAGCGGACGATCTGCAGGCCGTGGCCGATAAACAAATACGTCAGTCCCAGACGGTGCTGCAAATCCTGCATCAAATTGACGATCTGCGATTGGACGGATACGTCGAGCGCGGACACCGCTTCGTCCGCCAAAATAAACTTCGGACGCAGCGCGATCGCCCGGGCGATGCCGATCCGCTGCCGCTGTCCGCCGGAAAATTCGTGCGGATACCGGTCGTACCATGCCGGATTCAGCCCCACGGCAGCCAGCAGCGGCTCTACCCGCTCCCGCTTCGCGCGTCCGCTCCAGCCTTCATGCACCGCCAGCGGTTCCCCGATCAGGTCGCCGACCTTCCAGCGCGGATTGAGCGAGCCGAACGGATCTTGGAAAATCATCTGCATGTTGCGCCGGACTTCCCGTAAATTTCCGGCGGATAGCTTCGTCAAATCGTGTCCGTCGAACCGGACCCGACCACTTGTCGGGCGGTCCAACTGAAGCAGCAGCCGTCCCAGCGTCGACTTCCCGCTGCCCGATTCCCCAACGAGTCCGAACGTCTCCCCTTTGCGGATGGAGAAGGACACTTGATCCACGGCGCGTATGTGCGCTCCGACACGCCCGATTCGAAGAAAGCCTTGCTTCACCGGAAAATGCCTGGTCAGCTCGTGCGCTTCGATCAGGTTGGTGGTAACGGGCTGCGCTGCTTCGTCGTCCTCCGGTTCGACGATCCGGGCCACCCGGGCAGCGGCCGCTTCGGAGGCCGCGGAGGCGAAGGCGGTCTCCCACCGCCCGGAGTGCGTTAAGGCAGCGCCGTGCCAGCAGGCGACCTGCCTACCGTTGACATCCGCCAGCGGCGGGCGTTCTTCCTCGCAGACCTCCGTGGCAAACGGGCAGCGCGGATGAAAGCAGCAGCCGCCCGGCAGCTCGGACAAGCTCGGGATCGAGCCGTCGATCGAATACAGCTTCGCCCCCCGGTCGCTCTCCAGCGTCGCGACCGATTGCAGGAGCCCTTTCGTGTAAGGATGCTGCGGCTCCCGGAACAATTGCTCCGCGGCCGCCTGTTCCACGATCTCTCCCGCATACATGACGATAATGCGGTCCGCGATTTCCGCCGCCACCCCCATATCGTGCGTAATGAGCAGAATCGACATGTTGAACTCCGATTGCAGCTCCTGCAGCAGCCGGAGAATTTGCGCTTGAATCGTCACGTCCAGCGCGGTCGTCGGCTCGTCGGCGATGAGCAGCTCCGGGCCGCAGGCCAGCGCCATCGCGATCATCGCGCGCTGCAGCATGCCGCCGGAAAGCTCCCCGGGGTACTGCTTCATCCGGATTTCCGGCTCCGGAATGCCGACCTTGCGCAGGAGCCCAGTGCCGCGCTCCCAAGCTTCGGCCCGGGAAGCTACTTGATGACGTACCATCGACTCGGCGATTTGACTGCCGACCGTAAAGACCGGGTCAAACGCCGCCATCGGCTCCTGAAACACCATAGCGATGCGTTTGCCGCGCCAGTGCCGGATTTCCTCCTGCGGCAGCGCCGTCAAGTCCACGCCGTCCATCCGCACATGGCCGCCCGTAATGACGCCGTTCTCGAAGTCGATCAAGCGCATCAAGGCTTTGGCCGTCACGGTTTTGCCGCTGCCGGATTCGCCGACCAGGCATACGGTTTCGCCGGCTCCGATGCGGAGCGACACGTCCCGGATCGCCGGAAGATAACCGGCCGGGGTGACGAAATCGACCGTGAGCTGCTCGATCTCAAGCAATGCCTTCACTCGGGCACCTCCTCCTGACGTAGTGGGAAATTGGTGTACGGATTCCGCTTATTATTCACAGGCTCCGCTTCGGGTCCAGCCGATCGCGGAGCTGATCGCCGATCAGATTGACAGCCAGCACGAACAACGTAATCGCCAGCCCGGGGAACGTCGCCATCCACCAAGCGACGGTCAGGTAACCGCGCCCCTGCGACAGCAAGGTACCCCAGTCCGGAATTTCCCGCAGCACGCCCAGCCCCAAAAAGCTGAGCGAGGCGCCGATCAAGATCGAAGAGCCGACGCCAATCGTCGCCATCACAAGCATCGGAGACCACGAGCCCGGCAGCACATGCCGCAAAAGGATATGCGCGTGGGATGCGCCGACCGAGCGGGAAGCCGCCACATAAGGGCGCGCCTTGATGCTGAGCACCTGGCCCCGCAGCACGCGTGCATATCTCGGAATGGCCGATACGCTCACGGCCAGCACCACGTTGAACAGACTCGGGCCGAGGGCGGCGGCAATGGCAAGCGCAAGCAGCAGGCTCGGGATCGCCATCAAAATATCGATCAACCGCATGAGCACGGTATCGACCGCACCGCCGATATAGCCCGACAGCGCGCCGATCAGACTGCCGGCCAAGCCGCCGAGCAGAACGGAAGCGACGCCGATCAGCAGCGAGCTTCGGGCCCCGTAAACGACGACGCTGAAAACGTCCCGCCCGAAATAATCGGTGCCGAACGGATGGGCCGTTCCCGGCGGCTGCAAAATCCGGTCCGCCCGCATGTCCGTCGGGGAATAAGAAGCGATCCACTGCGGGGAGACGGCGCACGCCACCATGAAGAGCACCACCAATATCGCCCCGTAGAAGAACGGTCCGGATAGCGACGATGACAGCTTCGGACGGCTCGGAGCGGACACGAGCGGTCTCCTGCGGGACAAAACCGGGCTGGCGGCCGAAACGAAGCTTTTCATGATTAACCCTCTTTTCCTTCCGGATTACTTGGTTTAAGACGAACGTCTTACTCTCGGATCAACAATCGAGTACGAAATATCCACGAGCAGGTTCACGACGACATACGCAATCGCGGTAAAAAAGACAACGCCCTGAACGACGGGCAAATCTTTGGCCGTGATGGCATCCGCCAGCAAACGCCCGATGCCCTGCCGGGAAAAAACGGTTTCGATCACAACGGCCCCCGCCATCAATTCGCCGATCTGAATCCCGACCATCGTAATGGCCGGAATGAGCGCGTTGCGCAGCGCGTGCCGGTACATGACGACTTTTTCCGGCAGTCCCTTGGAACGCAGCGTGACGATAAACGGCTCGCCCAGCACCTCCAGCATGCTGTTGCGCACCATCCGTACGATAAACCCGGCACCGACAAGCCCAAGCGTCAGAGCGGGAAGAATCAGCGTTCGGACGCCTTCCGAGCCCATAGCGGGCAGCCACTGAAGCTGCACCGAAAAGATCAGAATAAGCAGAATACCCGACCAGAACGTCGGCATCGAGATGCCGAACAGACTGACGATTCGGGCGAGCAGATCGACCGCACGGCCCTTATGGATCGCCGAGAGCACGCCGAGCACGACGCCAAGCCCAACGGCGACACACGAGCTAACCAGGGTTAAGAGAGCGGTAGCGGGGAACTGCTCCCAAATTTTCGGCAGCACCGGATCGTCGCTGACCAGCGAACGGCCGAAATCTCCGCGAAGCATATCCCACAGGTACGTTCCCAGTTGAACCCATACCGGCTGGTCGAGCCCGAGCTGGTGCCGCAGGTTCTGCACCGTTTCCGGACTGGCCGGCGCTCCGGCCAGCATGATCAAGACCGGATCGCCCGGCAGCAGGTACAGGATGAAAAAGACGAGGACCAAAGCTCCGATGATGACCGAAACGGACGTTAAGAGACGCTGAACGATTACTCCAGCCATAGCAACGGCTCCTTCTGTCTTATTTTTTCACCGTTACGTCATAGAACAGCGGATAGCCGAGGGAATCGAATTTCAGTCCGCGAACCGATTTGGCCGCAGCCACCGTGTACGGGAATACGTAAACCGGGAATCCGTAGGCGTTGTCCACGACATAGCTCTGCACCTTTTTATAAATTTCCGCGCGCTTCGCCGGGTCCTGCTCCCTCAGCCCTTCCTCCAACCATTGATCCAGCTGCGGATCGGAATGCCGGGTATGGTTGTGGCCCCATTTTTCCGGCGTCGGAATGGCGTTCGTATGGAAGAAGCTGCGCAAAATGTCCGGGTCCCCCGACACGTTGCTGACGCCGACCAGGTCGTTCGTGCCCTTGATCATGACCGCATGGGTCGTGTCCGGAAGCAGCTCGATGTTGACGGCAATGCCGATCTGCTTCAGCTGCTGCTGGATCATGGCGGCGATATCGTTGCGCTTCTCCCGGTTGGGCGAGCCGTCGATGTAATGAAGCGTGAGCGGCTTGCCGTCCTTGGCCCGGATGCCATCCGCTCCGCGCACCCATCCCAGTTCGTCGAGCAGCGCGTTCGCTTTGGCGATGTCCGGCTTCACGGTCTGTTCGAGCGAAGCGTTATAGCCCAGCATGGACGGCGACAAGGGGGACCATGCCCTCGGATATGCGCCCAGATACAGCGTCTTGACAATCGCCTCGAAGTCGATGGCGAGCTGCACGGCCTTGCGCGCCTTCAGCTCGTTCCACGGGGGATGCTGCTGGTTCAGCATGAGCGTATACGGAATGCCCGTCGATTCGGCCTGCAGCAGATTGACGTTCGGATCGCCCTTGAGCGACACGAGGTTTTGCGGCGGGACCGTCTCGACGGCCGATACCTGCCCGCTCTGCACGCTGCCGATGCGGGTCGCTTCCTCCGGAATGATTTTGAAGGTCAGCTTGTCGATGCGCGCCGGACCGGCATTTTCGGCAATCGGCGGCCCCCACTTGTAGTCGGGGTTTTTCTCCAGCCGAATCGCGGCATTCTCCGTCCAGCCGGCAAAGGTAAACGGGCCGGTGCCGACCGGATGCTTGCCCAGCTGGTCCTTGTGCTTCTCCGCTGCCGCCGGCGACACGATGCCGAGAAACGCTTGGCTCAAGCTGCTCAGAAAGGCGCTGTACGGCGATTTTAAGTTGACTTTGACCGTAAAGTCGTCGATCACTTCCGACGATTCGTAAGGTCCGATCAGCGTCACCGCAAACCGCGATTTGGTCGCCGGATTGACGATGCGGTCCAAATTGTACTTGACGGCCGCAGCATTGAACGGCGTGCCGTCGTGGAACTTCACGTCCTTGCGCAGCTTGAAGGTGTAGCTTTTGCCGTCCGGGGAGACCGTCCATTCCGTCGCCAGCCACGGCTTGATCGTTTGATCGGGCATTTGCACGACCAAGCTGTCGTACAACGCCCGCATCACCCGGTAATCGACGGCCCCCGGCACGACGTTCGGGTCCAGCCCCGACGGCGACGTGGCGAGGCCGTAGGTCAGCTCGCCTCCTGACGAGCCTGACTGCGTCTCCCCCGCCTGCCCTCCTGACGAAGGCTTGACGCCCGTTTCGCCTCCGCAGCCTGCCGTAAGCAGAAGCAAAGCTGCGGCAAGCATCCATGGCCGTAATAACCGTGACCGTTTCACTGGGACCCCCTCCAATCCGTGAGCGTAAAATCGCAAGCCATGATCTTTAGTCCGATCAGCAGCTTTTCACAAAATCCTGCGGCGTTCGTCTGGCAAGCGCATATCGGTTTTCCGGTTTCGAGAGGCCCAAATTCCCGCGCAGCGTGTCGGACTCGTACTCCTCGCGGTATATTCCCCGCTCCTGCAGGATCGGTACGACCAGCTCGACGAAATCGTCAAGTCCTCCCGGCACGCTCGAGTGAATAATAAATCCGTCGGCCGCCTTCTCCTCGAACCACTGCTGAACGAGGTCGGCCACCTTCTCCGGCGTCCCGATAAACTGGCCTTTCGGCGTCGCCGTCTGGAGCGCCACCTGCCGCAGCGTCAATCGCTGCTCCTTGGCCGTCTGCTTGATTTTGTCCGTCGTGCTGCGGAAGCTGTTGCTGCCGATATCGCCCAAATCGGGGAAAGGTTCATCGAGCGGGAACGGTGAGAAGTCGAAATGGTCGAAGAAACGGCCCAAATAGTTCAGAGCGTTCTCGATCGTCATGAGGTTCGCGACCTCCTCGTATTTGCGCTCGGCCTCCTCCTGTGTCCGCCCGACGATCGGCCCGATGCCCGGGAAGATGAGGATATCGTCGGCGCTGCGGCCGTATGCGGCGGCCCGCGTCTTCACATCCTGGTAAAAGCGCTTGGCGTCCTCGATCGACTCGTGCCCGGTGAATACCGCGTCAGCCGTCTTGGCCGCCAAGGTGCGGCCGCTGTCCGACGATCCGGCCTGGAACACGATCGGGTGCCCTTGCCTGGAGCGGGCAATGTTCAACGGGCCCTGTACGGAGAAAAATTGTCCCTTGTGATCGAGCCGGTGCATTTTGTCCGGATCGAAGAACACGCCCGAAGCTTTATCCCGCACGAACGCGTCGTCCTCCCAGGAGTCCCACAGCCCGCGGGTCACCTCCAAAAATTCCTCGGCGATCTTGTAGCGCAAATCGTGCGACGGATGCTCTTTTTTGCCGTAATTGAGGGCGGAGCCTTCCAGCGGAGAGGTGACCACATTCCATCCGGCCCGGCCCCCGCTGATATGATCGAGGGAAGCGAACTGTCTGGCAACCGTGAACGGTTCGCTGTAGGAGGTCGACAAGGTGCCGACAAGCCCGATCCTCGAAGTGACCGCGCCGAGCGCGGATAAGATCGTGATCGGTTCGAACCGGTTCAGAAAGTGCGGGATCGACTTTTCGTTAATGAACAAGCCGTCGGCGATAAACACCAGATCGAACTTGCCTTCCTCGGCTTTGCGGACTTGCTTCGTATAGAACTCGAAGCTGACGCTGGCGTCCGCCTGAATATCCGGGTGTCTCCAGGCCGCCATATTCCCTCCGACGCCGTGGATGATTGCGCCCAATTTCAGCTTTCTTCCGTTTGCCATAGCGATTCCTCCCTCGTTTTCCACGTTTATACGACCGTTTCGGCGAATGCTTCCTGGAGCTCCGACAGCGCCTGAAGCCGCTGTTCGAATTCCTTCAGGGCGAGAATCAAAATGAGTTCGTCCACGCCGTACTTCCGCTGAATGTCCAGCAGCTTCGCGTGTACGGTTTCCTTGGAGCCGTGTACAACGTCGGCCTCCTTAACTTCAATCGTGTATTTTTCCTCGCTTTGCCGTCCGAATTCTTCCGCATGCTCTACGGTTTTGACGGTGATCGTCCTTCCGCTTTCCAGGTGAATTTTCACGAGCTTGGCGTCGGCGGCAAGCCGTTTCGCTTCCTCGTCCGTATCCGCGACAATGACCGACAGTGCGAGAATGACCTCCGGCTGGAGGGATCTCCGGGGAGCAAACCGGTTCCGGTACGTGTCCAGCGACTGCCGGACAACCGCCTCGTCCCCGTTAATAAACTGCGCGAAGACGTAGGGAATGCCCCGGCTTGCCGCAAGCTCCGCACTGGCCGGCGACGTTCCGAGCAGATACAAATCCGCAGGTTCGGCCGGAATCGGTATCGCTTTAAGCCCCTGCAGCGGATGGTCGCCGGGAACCGTATCGGTCAAAAACTGCTCCAGCTCGATCAGCTTATCCGCCAGCGGTCTGCTTTGCCCGGCTGTCTCCTGCTGGAGCGCCTTCGTCGAGCGGGGAAGTCCTCCCGGCGCCCGACCGATGCCGAGGTCCACCCGTCCCGGGGCCAGCGAGGCGAGCACGTTGAAATTTTCCGCCACCTTGTACGGACTGTAGTGCTGCAGCATGACCCCGCCGGAGCCGATGCGAATCCGCTCCGTCTGCGCCAGCAAATACGCGATCAGCACCTCCGGGGAAGAGCCGGCGACGGCCGCCGAATCGTGATGCTCGGACACCCAGAACCGGTGGTAGCCGAGCTCCTCCGCTTTGCGCGCCAATGCCACCGTATGCCGGAACGCGTCGACTGCCGTTTTCCCCTCGTCAAACGGACTTTGATCCAAGATGCTAAGCTTCAGCCCCATCGTCCATCCCTCCTATAATCCGGCTATTGAATTAAATATAATCCAATAGGTTTTGTCGGTTTTATTTGATTAAAAAAAGTCTATCACCGCCCCTGTAGTCCGTCAACGGGGTACGTAATAGAGGATTTCTATTCTTAAATCGAACAATTCGATTTAAGCCTTTCGTTTCCAATCGATCTCCCGGCTGAGCTCCAGCACCATTTTGCCGAGAACCGAGCCTTCCCCTTTGAGCGAAACGAGATTGGTGCGCAGGGTGATACCCGCGAGCGATGGAATGTCGACCGGCCACAGCAGCCCTTCCTTCACTTCCTTGCGCACGCACAGCTCCGGCAGAAAGCTGATTCCCATTTCTTTCAGCACCAGCTTCTTGGCTGTCTCCAGGTTGTCGAGCTGTAGTTCGATATTCGGAGGGTGGTCAAGCGTGTCGAATAGCCGGTGAATTTTCATCCAATCGAGGGCTCCGCATTCGAAAAACACGATCGGCTCGCTTCCGATATCCTCCAGCGCAATACGGTCTTGGCTCACAAACGGATGCCCCTGGTAGACGAAGAGACGGATCGGGTCCTCGTAGAACCGGACGGAGTCCACATGCGGATGCGTAATGTTGCGCACAAGCCCGACGTCCACTTCCTTGTTCAGCAGCTTCTCCAGGATCGACTCGCTCGAAGCCGTCACTACTTTTAGCTGGAGATCGGGGTATTTTTGCTTAAAGAGGGGCACCAGCTCCGGGATCATATAATTGGCTACGGACACGGTGCAGCCGATCCGAAGCTCGTGAGGCGCGGCGTTCATTTGCTGCAGCTGCTGCTTGCCTTTCTTGTAGGTCTGCAGCACTTGCTGGGCGTAGGGCAAAAACTGCTTGCCCTTGTCCGTCAGCGAGAAATGTCTGCCCTCCCGATCAAAAAGCTTGACGTCCAATTCGCGCTCCAACGACTGGATTCTGGCGGTAATGGACGGTTGGGATAAGAATAACGCGTCGGCCGCTTTGTTAAAGCTGTTGAAATGAATGACATAGACGAACGCCTCAAGATTCTCAATATTCACGAGCGCTCCCTCCTCCTTCCAGCTCTTGGCGAACTTGGTTAAAAATCAATATATCACAAGTATTCCATTAGGAATAGTGTATTTTATGTTCGAACGAAAATGATGAACAAAGCAATATCCGTCAATTGTAGTTGAGTTTCCGCCATTTCGGCAGGCGCGCAAATCCGTTAAGCTATAGGAAAGACGACCTGTTTTTTCCAAGCGGTCCGAACGGCGGATTCGACCCGAAAATCGGCGGCGTTTAGCGAAAACGCTTCCGAGATGTCGTCTTTGGCAGCTCGATTCGGGAAAGGGGTGACAGTGAGAAAGTCCGCAGTATAACCGGCCGATCGGTGCGGAACTTTGACAAAGCTTCACAGCCTGTAAGCTATTCATTCGAAAGGACGTGTTCTGATGTTCGCCAAAACCTACGCAGCACTCGCATTAGCATTTTTCGTATGCTTTGCCATTCTCGCTTTCGGAGCGCCCGCGCACACCGCATGGGCTGCGACCAAAACCGTGCCTCCCGGCGACGTAGCCGCTCTGCGCAGCTACTTGGCCGGCGCCCAGCCCGGAGATATCCTTGAAGTCTCTGGCACGTATGCCGTATCGGACGGCACGATTGCGACGTCGGTCAACGGGAGCGCGGGCAAATATATTACGATCCGGGGAACGGGCAGCGGCGCCGTCTTCAATTTTACCGAAACTGCGGGCAATGCGGCTTTTCATATCAAAAACAATTATTACAAACTGGAAAACGTCACGATTAACTCGAATGCCAAATCGAACAAAGGCATCCTAATCGAAGCCTCTCACGGCTATCTGACGAAAGTGACGGTGAAGCATACGCTGGGCGAAGCGTTCAAAATCCGCAAAAACAGCCAGTACTGGCTGCTCGAAGACTGCACGGCAGAGTCAACCGGGCAAAGCGGGAAATTTGGGGAAGGGTATTACGTTGGGGATGCCGATCAGAACTGGCAGACGAAGCCGGATGCGGACCGGAGCGGGTACATTACGTTCCTGAACTGCAAGGCCATTCTGACCAAGAACGACGGATTCGACTTCAAGGAAGGCACGCACCACATCAAGGTGATCGGAAGCACGGTCGATTTCAAGAACACCGTGCCGGAGTCCACCGTAGGAAACAACGGCTTGTTCATCCGCGCGAACAACGTGCAGGTGATCGGCACGACGGTGAAAAACAACGCCGGGACCGGCCAAGCTTTCCGCGCCAATAAAATAACCGCCTCCGACGGCGCATCGTACGGCAGCAATCTTGAGCTCAAAGCCGTGACCGCTTCGAATCTCGGCGGCGCGATGATTCATACGAACTTCGGCTCGACGAAGCTGTATTCAGATTATACAATGACCGGCGTTGCGGGTGGGCTTAAAACGTCGGGCTCCGCCACGATCACCACGGTTTCGCCGTCCGCCTTCACCGAGATGACCTGGAACGGCGAGGGCGGCGACACGTACCAGTAAGTTGAACGATTAAAGGCCAGCCTAGAGGCTGGCCTTGCTCGTTCAACCTGCCGCCTTCAGCTTGCCTTGAGTCTTCTCCTTCCTCCCGAAGCCCTGCTGGCCCAGGAAAAGCATGGTCAGCAAGGATGATTTGGACATGATCCAAGCCGCTCCTAACGGAAGCAGCACGCCGGCCAGCGTAAAGACAAACGAGCCGTACTCCAAGCCTAGGCCGTACTGTAGCACGATATTGACCGGAATGTGCAGGTACATGATCGTGATGGTCACGGTTCCCAAAAATGCCAGAACGGAAGACACCGGCCAGCGTGAAATCCAGTAGCACAATTGAAGCACGACGAGGACGCACGACAGCGGAATAATAAGATCCAGCACCGGCTGGGTATAAACCTTCATCTTCATATCCATTCGGAAAATCAAGATTTGTTCTTTATTGAGAACAATGGTAGCTGCCGCAATCAACAACGCCGGAATAAACCAGATCCCCCGCTCCAATCCGGCAGCCAACCGGGCTTTAAAGGTATAGCCCAGAAAAAAGAACGCTATCGCCATAAGCGCCACATCCGCGTTCCAAGGGATGTCCACTTCGGCCAAAGGCGTCATGCTGACGAAATGAGCGGCGATATAGGACGCAAGCACCGCTGCCGCTTGTACTTTAACCGGATATCGGGAAAGAAAACCCATCAAAAGATGCACAAGCAGCAAACAGGTGATAAACCAGAAGACGCCGTACCACCCGCCTAACACCGTTCCCCCGTAAATGAGATTCCAAATATCGCGGGGAACGGATAACGGATCTCTCAGCTTGGCTGCGACCAGCACGGCAATGCAAATCCCGTAAGCAAAATAAGGAATCATGAACGCTCGAATACGTTTCAGTGCCCACGATATGTACTTGTCCGGCATCACGCTTTTGAACAAAAGCCCGCTGACCAGAAAAAACAACGGCATACGGAACCAACCGAGATAATCGTCGATCACTTCATTCCCCGAATGCCCCAATACGACCAGGATGATGCTTAACCCCCTGGCTACGTCAATCCATTTTCTGCGTTCCTGCACGACCGTTCCTCCTTCCAGTTTCGTAACTCAGCTAAAACAATACTAAATTTGGAAGGAGGATAAAATAGGTTCTTTTGTCGAAAACTGTAGGTCTTCCGAATGGAATATGGACAACCCCCGGGAGTCCATCCCCGGTCAGACGCAGAAAGCTAATCCGAATGGCTTATTCATTTTACCGCCCGTGCAGCCGATAATCCGTCACCCGATCCTCGCCCGCGCCGGAGCCTCTTCGATATCTTGTTTCGTATACGCATTCAAAATGTCGTGAATCGAATTGTCGACGTGATTGCCCTTAAGCGGCAGCCGGCGCGTCAGCTCCTGAATGGCCCGGGCCGTGCGAAGCTGGTTCCCGCCCTTCCAATGATGAAGGTCGGTGACGAAGAGCAGCCGGAGCGCTTCTTCCTGCGGCAGCTCGTCCCATCGCTTAATGACACGTTCCATTTCGGCGTTCATATAGTCGGGCAGCTGCGGCTCGGCCTTCGTTTCATAGACGGTTTTCGTTTTCATATCCAGCGCTTCCCTTCAAAGCGAAATGAGGTTATCCGTTACCCGGAACCCGCGATCATGACGATCCCTGCGACGACGATGAGCGATGCGGCGAGCCTTCTTGCCCCCTGCCGTTCTTTGAGCACGATCAGGCCCAGCAGCGTGCCGAAGACGATGCCGATTTCCCGCAGCGGCGCGATATAGGACACTTGAGCGTGCCTCATCGCGAGTAAAAAAAGCAAATACGAGCCGGGAGACAAAAGCGATCCGAGCAGCACGATCTTCCCCTGCCCGCGAACCGCCCGCTTCAATCTTCCGGAGGACAGGACGGCCGGGGTCAGACCGAGCACGAATCCGATATTGGAGACGGCGAGCAGCGACAGCGGCGACAAATACTGCAAATTTTGCTTGTCGATCAGCGTATAGCAGGTAATGCAGAGTCCGACCGACAGCGCGAACAGGATAGGCTTCCAGGCCGCAGGCGCGCGTTCCGTATCCCGCTTCCGCCCGCTCATGACCGCAAAGCCCAGAAGCATACACCCGATCCCGAGCCACCCCCAGAGCGGAAGCGATTCCCCCAAGAAGAGAACTCCCGTCGCGGGAATGAGCAGCGTGGATGTTCCCCGCATCACCGGGTACACCTGCGATAAATCTCCAAGTTTATAGGTGTGGGACAGCAGCAGAGCGTAAGCGCTTTGCGCCAGCAAGGATGCGACGATGAACATGTAGGCTTCGGCCGGAATCCCCGTCTGGACAAGCTCAAGAACCAGGTACGGAATGAGTGCGATCGTCGTAGGCATGAAAATCGCCCACAGAAACGCGCTTTTGTCCTCGCTTTGCTTGGCGAACAAATTCCACACCGCATGCGTCATGCCCGAACCAATCACAAGCAACAATGAAAGTACAATTTTCAAGCACCTCCCGAGATATTCAACTTTTCCAACATAATAACACACATATACACACATTTACAACAATTTATAATTCTCTGCACAAACTAAGACTTGCCACATCAAAAACAAAAAGTCCCGGACAAGCTCCGGGACTCCAGACATACTTTTGTAACCGGCGGGATGGTTCCCGCTATTGATAGACGATCTCGACGCCGTGCTTTTTATATTTGTCCACGATAGCCGGATCGATGTTCGAGTCGGTCACGAACCGTTCAATCTCCGCGCAGCCGCACACTTTGATCAGCGAAACCGCCTCAAACTTGCTGCTGTCGGCGAGCGCAATCGTCCGTTTGGCGTTCCTCAGCATGATTTTCTTCATCTGCACTTCGCCGAGACCATAGTCTGTGACGCCTTCGGTCAACGTGACGCCGCTCATGCTCATAAAAAACAAATCGGCATGGAACCGGGAAGCGAACTCCTCGGCCAAATCCCCGATCATGCCCTGCTCTTCGTTGCGGATCACGCCCCCGATCAAAATGATCGTATATCCCGGCATATGGACCAGCTCGTTTGCGATCGGCAGCGAATTCGTAATGACCGTCAACCGTTCGATTTTATTCTTCAGCGCTTTGACAAATTGCGTATTGGTCGTGCTTACGTCAAGGGCGATGGACTGCCCCTCCGTCACATACCGCGCGGCAATTTCGGACAGCTCGTTTTTTCCGTCCAAATGGACCTTTTCCCGGACCGTCATCGGAATCTCTTCGCGGTAATCCCACTCCTTCAGGATCGCGCCGCCGTGGACGCGCTTCAAGTAACCCGCCTTCTCCAAATGCTCCAGGTCGCGACGGACCGTTTCGAACGACACACCGAACAGCTCCATCAGATCCGACGCCTTGATCGACTTTTCGCGGTTTATTTTTTGAATAATCGCTTGATGCCTTTGCTCAGCGAACAACCCGCTCCCTCCTCTCCGTGAAATGACGGGCACGCCGCACTTCTCTATGCAAGTAGTCTATCATAAATAAAAGCAAACACAAACATTTGCACATCGAAAGCACCGGAGTGCTGAAATGAATTCCCAAACAGAAATGTCCTTACCCGCAAAAAAAGCAGCGGTCTCCGTGCGGGAGTCCCCGCCATACGGGCAGCAGCCTTGAGTTATTGAGTTATACTAGATGTCGGTGTTATGTTTATGTATCCTTGAAAAGCCGCTTCACAAGGCTATTCCCCCGAAAAACAAGAAAATCCTTGATTGGCTCAAGGATTTTCTTATACAAGCTTATTCGGCAGCCGCTTGCATGCTGCCGGCAAGCCGTTCCTGTTTTAGCGGATAACGCGACGGGCGGTAACGAAGGTCTTGTCCCATGTGCTGCCTTTAAAGTTGGAAATGGTAACGCCGACCCCGACCCGATACGTATGAAGCAGCTTGCCGTTCCCGATATAAATGCTCACATGGTTGATTTTTCCGTCCCGATTCGTGTCCGAGAATACCAGATCGCCCGGTTGCAGATCCTTCTTGGCAACCTTGGTGCCAACCGTGGCTTGTTGTCTGGAGGAACGAGGAAGCTTGATTCCGTTCTGCTTGAATACATATTGAGTAAATGAAGAGCAATCAAATACATCCGTTCTTCCCGCAGGCGCCGCGAACTGATAGCGGACTCCTAAATAACGCTTCCCCGTGGCTATGATTTTATCTGCAACCGATGCTTTAGATACGGTAGCCGCTTGAGCCGATTGCGGCACTGCAAGCATATTTCCTGTGACGGCAATCGATAGGCTCATCGTTACTCCCAGTAACGCTTTGACGATCCGGCTTTTCTTCGTGTTAATCATGACTTCCTCCTTGGTTTGGCGATTGGGCAAGCGCCCCAAGAACACCATAACACAATTAAAAAGTACATGATTTTCCAGAAAATCAATTTCCCCGCGCCCCGCCTGCTATAAGAAGCTATTATTAGAAATTAATGAGAAATTATTAACCTTTGCTTATTGACAAAAAAAAGCCGTGCTCCAAGAGCACGACTTCCTGCATTCGCCCCGCGAATAAAGCTCAATCCATAAAGTCTTTCAGCCGCTTGCTGCGGCTCGGATGTCTGAGCTTGCGCAGCGCCTTGGCTTCGATCTGCCGGATGCGCTCCCGGGTCACACCGAATACCTTGCCCACTTCCTCCAGCGTGCGCGTGCGGCCGTCATCAAGACCGAAACGAAGACGCAGCACGTTCTCTTCCCGCTCCGTAAGCGTATCGAGCACATCCTCAAGCTGCTCCTTCAGCAGCTCGTAAGCCGCCGCGTCCGCCGGCGCAAGCGCCTCCTGGTCCTCGATAAAGTCGCCCAAGTTCGAATCGTTCTCCTCGCCAATCGGCGTTTCGAGCGACACGGGCTCCTGCGCGATCTTCATAATTTCCCGCACTTTATCGGGCGTCAAATCCATTTCCTTCGCAATTTCCTCCGGGGTCGCTTCCCGGCCAAGCTCCTGCAGCAGCTGTCTGGATACGCGTACGAGCTTGTTGATCGTTTCCACCATATGTACCGGTATCCGGATCGTTCTCGCCTGATCGGCAATCGCGCGCGTAATCGCCTGACGAATCCACCATGTGGCATACGTACTGAATTTGAAGCCTTTGGTGTGATCAAATTTTTCCACCGCTTTGATTAAACCCATATTGCCTTCCTGTATCAAATCAAGAAACAGCATACCCCGGCCGACATAGCGTCTTGCGATACTGACCACCAGTCGGAGGTTCGCCTCGGCCAGTCTGCGCTTCGCTTCTTCGTCGCCCTGCTGAATCCGTTCCGCCAGCTCGATTTCGTCATCTCCCGAAAGCAGCGGCACCCGTCCGATCTCCTTCAGATACATACGTACCGGGTCATTGATCTTGATCCCCGGCGGGAGCGACAGATCGTCATGCAGCAGATCATGTTCTTCGTGATCCGTTCCGAATACAGGCCCCTCGTCAGGTTCGCCGCCCACCTCGATGCCAAGCTCGCTGAGCTGCTCGACGAACTCGTTGATTTGTTCCGGATCGGGATCGAAAGGAGCGAGTTTCTCCGTAATTTCTTTGTAAGCGAGCGAAGCTTGCTCTTTGCCCTGCGCGATGAGTTGCTGTTTCACCCGATCAATCGTAAGCTCTGTCTCCGCTTCCTTGTGCTGATCGTTCGCCATATGCTGCCCCCTCTTCTCCGAACCCACTCTTTATTAATTCTTGACAAAGCCATAAAGATGTGATAGTATAAAATTGGATATTAGTGATGAATATCACATATTTTTTTACTGCTAACCGTCATTCTAACACAAAACCGACTATATTTCAACTGTTTCTATAAAACCGGTGTTCGCCAAGGCGGACGCCGGT
This sequence comes from Paenibacillus oleatilyticus, assembly GCF_018998565.1. GTDB lineage: Bacteria > Bacillota > Bacilli > Paenibacillales > NBRC-103111 > Paenibacillus_G > Paenibacillus_G oleatilyticus. Next base: position 61,449 of record NZ_JAHNZO010000018.1, read on the forward strand.
TTTTTGCTTTGCCGCCAGCATGAGAAGGCCTGCACGAACGCTGAGCTTTCTCCCAACGAAAAAAAGGAGCCCGCAAATCTGCGGGCTCCGTCGCTTCCGTTCATCCTATGCTTGCTGTATGCCGTTAATTGATCCACTGGGCAAGGGTAAGCCAACGGCTGATCATCACCGCAGCTTCCGCCCTGCTCGCCTTTCGATCCGGAGCATAGCTCGTATCGGTGAAGCCGGTAATCACGCCCGCCTTCACGTTTCTCGCTACCCCGTCCCGGGCCCACGAAGAGATATGCTCACGGTCCAGAAAGCCCTGCAGCGTCTCCTCCGGCTTGTCGGCATACCCATCCGACTTAAGCCCCGAAAGGGTCATCGCCCTGGCAATCATAACGGCCATTTGCTCCCGCGTTACCGGCGCATCCGGCCGAAACGTACCATCGTCGAAGCCGCCGAGCAATCCGGCCTCGAGCGCGGACTCGACCGTTCCGGCATGCCAATCGGCTCCGGCAACGTCTTTGAACCGTCCTTGCGGCGGTACCGGCTGCAATCCGAGCGTACGCGTCAACAATGCCGCAAACTGCGCCCGGGTGATTTCCGCATCCGGGTTGAAGGAACCGTTCGGCATCCCCCGAACGATCAGCTTGACCGTCAATCGGTCGATTTCCTTTTCCGCCCAATGACCGGCTATATCCGGGAACTTCCCTTTCTCCCGGACTAGCGCCATGTAAGTGCCGTTCGTCCGGCTGAATACGGTCGCCTGACCGCCGGAGAATACCGCCGGAACGAAGCTGATCGAACCATCCGGCAGGACACGAACCACCGTCGTTTCATCCGGGTTTGCCGTATCCTGAAGTTTTATCGTTTTCGGAACATAAACGGGGTAAATGTCCAATGGCGCAGCAGATCCACCGGCACGGGCCCTTACGTCGAAATCTACGACCGGGGCTATAAGCCGATAGCCAGCTTCCGACGCTTGCCGCTTGAAGCTCTGCAGCCTGTCGGGGTCCGCGACCGGTCTCATCGTCACCGAGATCGTCAATTCTTTGATGCCGCTCCCGAGCCGCTTGGCGAGCGACGACAGATCGACGGCGTCTGCGGTCAACCTATAGCCGGCTTCCGCGCCTTGCAGTACAATCCTCTTCCCTGCCGCCTGCGCGGCCGCCACGACCGATTCCGCCGGCAGATCGACGCGTACCGAACGTTTCCCCGCTAAGTACGAAGCGTCGATTGGCAGCACCACGTCCGTCCCGCGGGCTTGCGCGAGCGCCTCGGCGAATGCCTCTTTGCGGACGGTTAGCCGCAGATCTTGCTCAGCCCCCGGGCTGTTGACTTCGAACAAGCCGGGTCTGGCGACCTCGGGCTGGCCCGCAGGTCCGGGTCCCGATACGCTTGGCGCCGAAGCGGCGGGTGTCGGCGAACTTGGAGCGGAGCCTCCGCTCTCTTCCTCTTCCGGACGTACCCGGACCTTGCGTACGACTTCAAGCGCTCGGTTGCCGGACGAATCATCGACCTGATAGCGCAGCTCGTAAACTCCGGGCTTGCGGGAATCGACCGTCCCGACCACCCGAATGCGGCCGCCGATGTCCCCGTCATAGTTATCCATGGCTATAGCGCCCGGATCGACAAAGGAGACGCCGTAGCTTATGGACATTTCCGGCTCTCCTTGCAACGTAATGACCGGCCGGATCGTATCCTTCACCCGTACTGTACGGGTTACGGGGAGCGCCGGATTTCCGGCCCGATCGGTCACATCATACTGGAGAACGTAGCTTCCGAGCCGCGATACATCGACACGGCCCGTTACCGCGATCCGGCCCGTAAGGTCTCCGTCCTGCGGATCGAACGCCTTGGCGCCCGGATCGACATAGGCCGTACCGGCCTGCCAATCCAGCGAACTTTCGCCCAGCAGCACGATATAAGGGCTTTCCTTGTCCACGACATGAACGGTGCGGACGGCTTCCGCCACATTGCCAGAGCTGTCATTGACGCTGTAACGGATCACGTAGATTCCCGTTTGCTTCGTATATACGCTGCCCGTCACGGTCATCCGGCTCGTTAAGTCGCCGTCGTAATTGTCCATCGCCGTCGCGCCCGCATCGGTGTAGGCGTCTCCCAAAGCGACGATGGCCGGGTTCGCTCCCCTGATCGCGATAACTGGCTTCGTCGTATCGACAACGCGCACGATCCTTGCCGCTTCCGCGGTATTCCCCGTCCGGTCCGACACGCGGTACCGGAGCTCATAGGTGCCGAGCTTGGCGGAATAGACATTGCCCGAAACCGTCATTTGCCGGGTCAGGTCGCCATCCTGCGCATCCAGAGCCTCAGCGCCCGGCTCAGTATAAGCCGTGCCGACCTCCAGCAGCAGCGGATTTTCCCCTTTTAGCGTAATGACCGGCTTTCCCCGGTCGATGCGGGCTGCTGCGCGGCCTTCGGCGCTTCGATTGCCCGCCGCGTCGACGGCCAGCGCAAATACCGGTGTCTCTCCCTCCGAGCTTACTTCCACCGGGGTACCCGGGTATTCCATCCAAGGTCCGTTTGCGCCTTGCTTCACCAGATACTTCGCAAGGCCGCTTCCCGTATCCGTGCTGCCGTAAACCTCGAACGTGACGGGACGGTTCGTCCAGCCGCTTTCGCTTAACGACAAGATCGGCACGCTCGGCGGCGTCCGATCGATACGAATGATCGCGCCAGCCTCTTCGCTGATCAAGCCAACCCGGTCCATGGCCCGGGCAAAGACGGCCGTTTCGCCTTCCGCCTCGACGGTCACCGCAGCGTCAATGTAATCGGTCCAGCTCCCGCCGCGGCCGATTCGATACTGCAAGCGCGCGATTCCACTGTCCGCATCCGCACCGCCGCTCACGGTAAAGGTAACCTTATCGTTTGTCCAGCTTGTCGCGCTTGGCGCCAAGACCGGGGCGGTCGGAGCCGTCCGATCGATGCGAACGACAGTATAAACCTCTTCGCTCATGTTGCCCGCTTCGTCCGATGCCCTCACGTAGACGGGAGTCTCGCCTTCGGCACTCACGGTGAAGCCGGTTCCCGGAACATCGGTCCATGCGCCGCCCGTGCCCAGCTTAAACTGATACTTAACCGCCCCGGAAACGGCATCCGTGCTTCCGTAAACGACTACCGTCACATTGCCGGTCGTCCAGCCGGGTGCGTCGGTCGTAAGGATCGGAATTGTGGGCGCCGTGCGGTCAATCCGGACCCGGACGGCAGCCTCCGGGCCGATGTGGCCGAGCCGGTCCACCGCACGTGCCGTGACTGTCGTTTCGCCTTCGGCGGTAACGGTAACGGAATCGCCGGGAGTTACATCCTGCCAAGAGCTGTCCGCCCCCAGCTTAACCTGATATTTCAGCAGCCCGCTCAGGCGGTCCGTGCCTGAGAAGTCAACCTTGACGTCCCGGCGGGTCCATCCGGATTCGCTGACCGAAACCATCGGCGCATCCGGGGCCGTCCGGTCGATTCGGACGATGGCGGACGATTCGTCGCTTATGTTGCCCGCCTTGTCAATGGCGCGCACCCGTACCTCGGTTTCGCCTTCGGCTTCGACCCGAAGCTCGCCGGTGTATTCCGTCCAGTCTTCAGTCGCACCGCCGCTAAGCTTATACTCCAGACGCTGCAAGCCTGACAATCCGTCCTCGCCATAAACGGCCACGGACACGCTTGGCGCGTCAATCCAGTCGGACGTTTGCGGGGTCACGACCGGAACGTTCGGCTTGGTTCGGTCGATCCATACGTCTAAGCCGCTCTCCTCGCTTACATGATTCAGCTTATCGACGGTCCGCGCACGAACGGTCCAACGTCCTTCTTCCCGGATCGTCAAGGGCGAAACGTAAGGGGCCCAATCCGATATAACGGTGCCATCGGAGGCTACAAGCTGAACCTCAGACCGCAATACGCCGATTCCCGCATCCGCACCGTCCGCCACGGTAACCGTTATCTGCTCCGCGCGGGTCCAGCCGGAAGCGTCCGCTGTCACGACCGGGGGCTTCGGTCCAAGGCGGTCGACCCGGACCGTCTTGGCGCTTGCTTCGCTGACTTCTCCCAGCTTGTTCCAGGTTCTCGCCTCGACCTTCGTCTCTCCGTCCGCTTCGATGATGAACGGCGCTGTGTAAGTCTGCCACAAGCCGCCGTTCAGCCGGTATTCCGTGCGGTCCACTCCGCTTACAGCCGGATTTTCCGCAATCGTAACCTGGACAGGCTGCTCGCTCCATGCTTCCGAGCCGACCGTGATCACCGGCGCTTGCGGCGGTTGGTTGTCGATCACAATCGGATTCGTCGTCACATCCTCCGACAAGCCGTATTCGCTTCCTGCCCGCACCCGAAACCGGGCGACGGATGTATTGACGCTTGCGGGTATATCATAGGTGAATTCCGTACCGGTCACCCGATCCCCAATTAGCGTCCATGCGCTCCCGTCGTAAAACTCCACCTGATAGTACCGGTCGCTGCCTAGCCCCCACTCCGGAGATGTCCACTGCAGCGAGACAGGCCCTTTTTTTCGAGGGGATGACGGAGTAGCAAACGAGCCGGGCGTCTGTGGCGCATATTGCTTCAAAGTCCATTTCACCTTCGGTTTGTAATTGAAGCCTTGCGCTTGGGCAGCAGCCACCGCCAGTCCGTTTTTACGAACGGCGACGGCATGAGATTGACGGCGGATCGAGACCTGAATGATGTCCGTCCACTTATTCATTTCCGCTTGAATTTCGGGGAACACATAGCCTGCCGTGACAACCTTGCCGTCCTTCGTAACGCCTGCCGCAACCGAAGAGCCTCCGGAAATCCATACGATATCTCTCCATCCGGATACGTCGGGGCCTCCCGTCGATACGACCGTTCCGTCGGCTCGAAGCCCCATGATGAAAGTATCGCCGGCAGCGATCTGCACAATATTGGCCCAGCCGCCGACATTTCCCTGCCCGTAAGCCGTGTCGCCTTTCATGACAACCTTGCCGCTGTTGGTCAAACCGGCCGTGAACATATCGCCGGCGGCAATCTGCTTGATGCCGGACCATTCCGACAAATCGCTGATTTGCCCGTAACCGTTCATCCTGCCGATTCCGACGACGGTTCCGTCGTTTTTCAACCCCACCGTAAAACAATTTCCCGCAGCCACAGATTTCATCTGTGTCCACTGCGTCGCTCTTTGCGTCCGGTCGTTGCTGGCGAAGCAAGCGATGTCATCGTTTTGCCCCACCGCATACACCCGCCCGTCCGTCGTGACCGCGACGGCATGCATCAGTCCCGCATCGAGCGACGCTACGTTCGTCCAGCCACTCAACTTATAGGATTGGAATTGACCCTCACCGGCCACCGTTCCGTCGGGATTAAGCCCCAACGTATAATCATTTTGGGTGACGATGTACTTGGGCAGCGGATGGGGCGGGTACCCCTCTGCCGCCATCACCGGCCGTTCGATGCACAATCCGGCCAGCATCAGCACCCCGGCAGCCGCTAGAACGACCGCCGGCCGGCCCCGTATTCTTCCGTTTAATTGTTTCGACAACAACGTCTTCGACAACTCCTCTCCGCCTGTTAATGATCAAGCTAACCCTAACAGCATAACGCGGAGAGTTTAAAACCGGTTAAAAACGGAAAAACTTGCGGAATCCGCCCGCCCTTTTTCCCCGCCTCTAATCAAACGTTAGAACAACTTTACCGCGCCCGTGTCCGGTTTCGACTTCGCGGTGGGCATCGGCGGCTTGGCGCAGGGGGAATGTGCTGCGAATGTGGAGGCGGAGTTTGCCCTGCTCGTACAGATCGGCCAGCTCCGCCAGCCGGGCAGCCGACCGCTGGCTGCGAATCGGGCGGATGCCCAATTCCTGGGCCAATTCGAAGCCGACGAGGGTGCCGATGCGCTCCCGGTTCCGGACCAATTCCACCGAGACGCGCAGGGCGTCGCCTCCGGCCCCGTCAAGCACCGCGTCGATTCCATGCGGAGCGAGGGCCCGCACTCTGTCGGCCAAGCCTTCTCCATAGGCGACGGGGATGGCGCCGAGCGAACGCAGGTAGTCGTGGTTACGCTCGCTGGCGGTACCGATAACCGTCGCTCCCCAAGCCCGGGCCAGCTGCACGGCGATCGTACCGACAGCGCCGGCCGCGGCATGGATCAATACGATGTCGCCACGGCCTGCCCCAATCTCCTTCAGCCCGGTATACGCCGCTTGTCCCGCCCCGGACAGACCGCCCGCCACCTCCCAAGGCATGCTCTGCGGTTTGACGACGACTTGACCGGCATCGACCGTCACATACTCGGCATAACAGGTCAGCATTTTGTAGCCGATCACCTCGCTGCCGACGGAAAAGTCGTTAACCCCTTCTCCGACTTGATCGACAACCCCGGCGAATTCGTTGCCCGGAATTTGCGGGAACTGTACGGTGATACCGGGCGGAGGGCTCCAGCCGCTCCGCAGCGCCAAGTCAAACGGCTGCACGCCTGCCGCCTTGACGCGTACCCTTACCTGTCCCGCTCCCGCTTGGGGATCGTCAAATTCCATCGTTTGCAGCACATCCGGTGTGCCCGGAGAAGAAAACGCCGCTGCTTTCATACTAAACCCCTCCTTTTTATTGGCCCCGTCCGCAGAACAGCCCGCTCCCGCGCAGCTTCATTTTGCGCCTATCCGCAAACCTTTTTCCGCGGAATTTGCCCGCTTGCAGCATTTATTTTATACTGGAACATAAATAAACAAAAATACATCTGATCTCATAGATTATATAACCTTGAGTATATGAATGAATGGGAATGAAAAGGAGTGAACGAGAATGGAACTGCTGCAGCTCCATTATTTTCGGACGGTCGCCAAGCTGGAGCATATGACGAGAGCGGCGCAAGAGCTCCACATCGCGCAGCCGGCGCTGAGCAAAACGATTTCCCGGCTGGAGGCCGATGTAGGCGTGCCGTTATTCGACCGCGAGGGCCGGCAAATCCGGCTCAACTCGTTCGGCAAAGCGTTTCTGGACAAAGTGGAAACGGCGCTGAATGCGCTGGAGGAAGGCCGCCGTGAAGTGGCCGATATGGCCGGCAGCGAGCAGGGAAGCATCAGCTTGGCCATGTCCACGCTGAATCGCCTGACGGACCCTTTAAGCGCGTTTTTATCGGTTTACCCGAATGTGAACTTTCGCATGACCCAGTCTTCCATGGATGAAATGGCGCAGTTACTCGAAGCCGGAGAGGTCGATTTTTGCTTTACGGCGATGCCCATCGAAGGGCCGGACATCGATGCCGTGGCCGTTCTGCACGAAGAAGTGTATTTGGCCGTGCCTCCAGGGCACCGTCTGGCGCACCGTGGCAGCGTTGCGTTAAGCGAGGTGGCCAACGAGCCGTTTATCGGGTATAAGGAAGGATTCATTTTCCAAAAGATGAACGATGCGTTCTGCCGCGAAGCGGGGATCTCGCCGAACTTCGTGTGCCGCGTAGACGAACCTGCCGCCATAGCAAGCTTGGTGCGCACCGGGCTGGGCGTCGCTTTTGCAGGGGGATGCAATATAAATGCAACCTCAACGCCGCTTACGCTGCTGCATATCGAACAGCCAGTCTGTCAGCGCACGTTCCAGCTCGCATGGCATGAGAAGCGTTATTTATCGAAGGCGGCCCGCAACTTTCGCGATTTCGTCGTCGACTACTTTGCCGGGCAGCAGAAGCAGGTCGAGGCACCCACGCTGGAAGCCGCCGTTAATTAAAAGAAAAAACCGTCCGGACATCTCCAGACGGTCAGAGTGTTGAGAAACCTTAGTAGTAGAAAAACTCAGACAAATAGAGGTGGGGTATATCCCGTAAGAGTTTACGTCCGCCTTTGAAACCCGTGAAAATACCGCTAATTCTAATCCGATTCACGGGTTTCAAGAGCGGCTGGAGGGATTTATCCCACCGGCGTATGCAGAGAGTTTTCTACGCGAAGCGGGTTTCTCAACAAGCTCACCGTCTGGACATCTCCAGACGGTTTTTCTTTGCCAATCGATATCATCTACCCAAGAAGACCGGACTCCCGCACCTGAGCGTAAAAATTCCCGAACTCCTCGATATTGAGCTGCTGGGCGGCATCGGACAATGCCGTGGCCGGGTCCGGATGCACCTCGACCATAACCCCGTCGGCACCGGCGGCTAGAGCCGCTTTGGCGCATGGGGCGAGAATGTCTTTGCGTCCTGTCGAATGCGTGACGTCGACCAGCACCGGCAGATGGCTTTCCTGCTTCAGGATCGGCACGGCGGAAATATCGAGCGTGTTGCGGGTCGCCTTTTCGTACGTGCGAATGCCCCGTTCGATGAGCATGACCTGCGTATTGCCGCGGGCCAAAATATACTCGGCCGCATGAAGGAATTCGTCGATCGTTGCCGCCAGTCCGCGCTTGAGCAGAATCGGCTTGCGCACCTCGCCCGCCGCTTTCAGCAGCTCGAAGTTTTGCATATTGCGAGCGCCGATCTGAATGACGTCGATATACTCGCATGCCAATTCCACATGAGCGGGATCAACGATTTCGCTGATCGTTTTCAGACCGAATTCGTCACCGACTTCCTTCAATATTTTAAGCCCCTCGATGCCCAGCCCCTGAAAATCGTAAGGGGAAGTTCTCGGCTTAAACGCCCCTCCGCGCAGCACGGTAATGCCCGCCTGCTTCAGCGCCGCGGCTACCGTCCGCGTCTGGTCGTAGCTCTCCACCGAGCAAGGTCCCGCAATCAGAACGGGACTTCCTCCGCCGACCTTCACATCGTCGCCCAACGTAACGACGGTATCTTCCTTTTGCTTCTTCCGGCTGACCAGAAGCTGCTTCTTATGATCGGTTACCTGAAGATTCAGCGAAGCCTGGAAAATTTGCTTGAACAGGTGCCGGATCGTATCGTCGGTGAAAGGCCCTTTGTTGCTGGCTACCAGCTCCGTCAGCATTTCCTTCTCCCGTACAGGGTCGAATTTCGGAATGCCCTGCTTCTCCTTGATGTTCCCGATTTCCTGGGCAATCTGGGCGCGTTCCGACAACAGCTCCAGAAGCTGGCGGTTCGTTTCGTCCAATTTTTGGCGTAAAGGTTCTAAACTTGGTTGGTTCATTTCTCATCCGCTCCTTGAATTGTTTTTTGTTGGAACATAAAAAAAGGCCCCCCGTCGCAAGGGACGAGGAGCCGTGGTACCACCCTTATTAGAAGTGCGCTCCCTTCACCAAACGAACCGGAGTGCTCTTCTCACTTTCCATCCTTTAACGCAGGACCGACGGGTAACCCTACAAGAAGCCTTGTTGATTCAGGCCACTCATCAGGCACCAGCTCGGGAGTGAACTTCAGCGCAGTGCTTCGTCGGGTGCTCTCAGTCGCCGGCACGCCGTCCCTGGCAAGAAGCGTTCTTCGCTTACTCTCTCCTTCATTGCTTGTCAGAACATTCAGTTGATTTAATTAAGATGCATTTTATAACGAAACAAGCATGAAATACAAGTACATGATTTAAAGCATTTTTGCTTTATAGCGACGAAGTATTTTGGGGGTTGTACAAAACGGAATTCCCGCTAACTCCACGGTTTTGCATGAAAATCCGCTTAAAAAACCGCAGGAACGTCATTGACAAACCAATTAAATATAAGTAGTATTATAGAACACTACTAAAAATAAAGGAGGCTTACTCATGCATATGGTGTTGTTTTAAATTTTTATTAAGAAGACGTTTGACCGCATTTTTCCGCCTTATCTTTAGTAGTATCTAAAAATACTACTCAAATCACTTCAAAGGAGATTCCTCTATGATTCAGGCAAAAGTTAATGCTTCCCAACCTCTGGAAGCGAAAAGATGGTGGGCCTTATCCGTTTTGCTGCTGGGCACGTTTATGGTTATTCTCGACTCGTTTATTGTCAATGTCGCCATCCCGTCGATCCAAAGCCAGCTTCAAGCCTCGTCTACCCAAATCCAGTTTATCGTTGCCGCGTACGTTCTCAGCTATGCGGTGCTGCTCATTCCGGGGGCCCGGATCGGCGACTGGATCGGCAGGAAAAAAAGCTTCATTCTCGGCATGATCCTGTTCGTCGCGGCGTCGGCTTTGTGCGGTTTCGCGACGGGAGCCCCGTTCCTGATCTTCTCGCGCGTAATTCAAGGGATCGGCGCAGCGATCCTGATCCCGCAAGTGCTGTCCATCATCCATGTCATCTTCCCTCCGGAGGAAAAGGGCAAAGCGATCGGTCTCTACGGTGCGGTTAGCGGTCTGGGGTTAATCGCCGGACAGATCGTCGGCGGCATGCTGCTCCACTTCGATGCGCTCGGCTTGGGATGGCGCAGCGTCTTTTTGATCAATATTCCAATCGGTCTGCTGGCCGTTCTGCTGATCATCCCTTAGTCCGGGAAAACCGTTCCAGCGACAAAAAGAATATCGACGTATGGGGGATCGTCCTCCTGACGTGCAGCTTGCTGCTGTGCATTTATCCTATGGTTATCGGAAGGGAAGCCGGGTGGCCCCTTTGGGTCTATGCCAGCTTTCTGGGAGGCGTTGCGTTTCTTCTCGCGTTCGTTTGGCATGAGAAAAAGCTGCTTCGCAGCGGGAAATCCCCGCTCATCCCGATCGCCATCTTCCAGGAAAGGTCGTTTACCGTCGGTGTTTTGGCGCTTATCGCTTTCCAGTTAGGGAATTCGGGCTTTTTTCTCACCGTCTCGATCACGCTGCAGGATGGGCTGATGCTGTCTCCCATGCAATCCGCCGCGGCCTTTATGCCGATCGGCATCGCCTTCTTCGCGGCTTCCTTGCTGGCTCCGAAATGGCTGAATCGCGCAGGGACGGCCGTTCTTAAGTGGGGCGCATGGCTCATGGCCGCCGGTTATGCCGCCGTGATTTGGTTCATAAACGCAGGCGGCGCGGCGCTTGATTGGCTGCCGCTGCTGATTCCGTTTCTGTTGATCGGATGGGGTCAAGGGCTCGTCGCGTCTCCTCTGATGAAGACGATCTTGTCGGGCATTCCCAGCCAGTATGCAGGCTCCGCCTCCGGCGTGCTCACGACCTGCATGCAGACCGCCAACGTACTCGGGGTCGCGGTCATCGGCACGATTTTCTTCTCCTTCCTGACCGGACACGGCACAGAGCCGTACATGCACGCCTTCGTCATCGCCCTCGTGTGCAGCATTGCCTTAAGCATCGTAACGTTCTTGTTCATTCTGGGTTTGCAAAACCGGCAAAAGGCGGCCGCCTGATGACTAGGCGCGCTCATCGACCCTCGCCTCATGGGGGAGATCATTTTTGACGAAAAGAGCCGTCACAGCTTCAACTGTGCGGCTCCGTTGTCCTGGATGCAGCTTTCGAGAGCGGCCTTCATCTTCTCATGGACGAGAGCGATAATTTGTGCAATATCCTGCTTCGTCGCGTGATCGATGTGGATTCCCATAATTACGACGGCACGATGGCGCAGCTTCGACGCTGCGCTTTTGGCCAACTCCTTGACCAGCTCCCCTTCCCGGTGCCCGGGCACGGATATCGTCTCCGACCGGACCTCCCCTTCGTGCCGGTAAGCGCAGGCGACCGCGCCCACATGCGCTTCTCCCCCGGTGATCAGAAACACATAATCGTTTCCCGCCCGATACGAATCGATTCGAATCCCGTAGTCGTTACCTTTATTCCCCACTGACCTGCCCCCCCTCGGATACATTCACCCTACTCCCTTTCGTCTGCGAAGGCTATGAGCCGAATCACGAAGAAAGGAACTCTACTATCCGCCAGGAACAAAATAGTCTATGAAAACAAAGCCCGAAGCACATCAATTAACGGTCGGCCGTTCAAAAACGGAGCGTGAAGCAGCAAGCTGACAATGGCCGTGGTCATCGCGGCGGCGGCCAGATTCTCCAACACCTTTATCATCCGGTCACCCTCCTTACGGCAGATCTCTTTCTCTCTAAGCCGCTGCGGAGGAGCAAAACGGTTTTGATCGCCCCCAGACCCAGCAACACGATCGGGACGAACAAAAGCGCGTGTCCCGCGCCGGGAAAAAACAACGTGACGATCGACCATGGAGCCGGGTCCAGCTTAGGGAAATAAATCAATACCGCCAAAGGAAGCAGCACGTTCAGGAACAGGACAGACACGGCATGCACGGTTATGCGCAGCGGCGTCGCCTTAAATTTTGTTTTCCAGGTCCACAAGCTGTAAACGGACCTGAGGATCAGAGCGAGAATAACCGCCATAATCAGATCCAGGATCACATAGGATTTCGTATAATCGGGCAGTTCGGCTGCCGAGCGTTCCTGACCGTGAACAATTCCGTTAAGTCCCGAGACGATGCCGTCGTAGGATGAGAGAAAATCGTAGGCATTGATCAGCAGGACGATGCCGTAATCCCCGTCCATCGCCATAAACGAATACGTATTCTCCGTAATGCCGTTATGAAAAATGACGCTATTGTTGATACTCCACCCCATGCCGTAAAATAAGCCGTCAGCAATCGATGCCCCAGGCTCGTGCATTTGCCTGACGCCTTGCTCGGACAGGACGGTCCGGGCTTGAAAACGACCCCCGTTCAGCTGAGCGATTAAGTAATTCGACATGTCTTCGGCGCTGGAGATCAAGTAGCCTGACGCGACGGTCGCCTCGTGATTCAATTGCTTGGTTGGGACCATATAGCCGAAAACGGGCTGATATCCGGCTGCCAAACCGTCGTTCCGGGCTTGCTCCGGATCGGCGTAGCTGTGGTTCATCGCCAACGGCTTGAAAATATGGTCGCTCACATATTGGGTGTACGGCTTTCCGGAGACCGCTTGGACGATCCCGCTAAGAATATTGTAGTTTATATTCGAATATTCATAACCCGAGCCTGCGGGCTTGGCAAGCGGCGTATCTTTCATTTCCCGGACATGCTGCTCGATCGGCTTGTCCCCTTCTACCATTCCTTTACGGCCGGCATAGATGGAAAATCCGCTGGTTTGATTCAATAAGTGGCGTACGGTTATTTGGGATGAAGCTGCCTCATCGGCGGTTCGAAAGTATGGCAAATACCGCTGCACCGGCGCATCAAGCTCAATTTTCCCTGCCTCTACCTGCTGCATGACCGCCAAGGCGGTAAACGACTTGCTGGTGGAACCGAGGACAAAAGGCGTCTGCGGCGTGACAGGCGCTTGGTCAGGGCCCGAGATGCCGTAGCCCTTCAGGTAGACGGTCCGGTCTCCCTTGACGATCCCCAAGGCCGCGCCCGGAATGTGAAGCCTGTCCATGGCCGCTTCAACGTAGGCATCGATTTTGGCAGGATCGATCTGAAACGTTTTCGCTTCGGCCCTGGCCGACAGCGGGGATAGGATCAATCCAGAAATAATTATAATTAAAAGAAAAATATGGAAATATTTTGCGTAAAAAGTTTTCATCTCGTCTTGTCTCCTTCGTTCAGTCCTTCAGTTTGTCTATGTCCCTTACGAAGCTGCGCCGCGCAGCACGCTTTTCATATAACCTCTGCACGCGACGACAAAGTAAACCGTCTGCATGGCCATATACACGCCGATGACGACGAACGAACAAAGCCAATTGGATAAATGAAGCAGGTTATCCAGTGCTTTCATCGCAACCAGTGCGTGGGCAATGCCGATCAGACAGGGCGCGAAGAACATGACACCGACCTGCGGAACGACGATTGCGCGAATTTCATCCACGGTGATGCCGATTCGGGTCAAAGCCTTGAATTGCGCCCGGTCTTCCTGCAGCTCCGTAAACAGCTTGAAATACATCATGCTGCCGGACGCGATAAAGAACAGCAGGCTGATGAAGAGCCCGATAAACATCGTCAGGGCGATCACTTCTCTGACATTATCGTATTGCGTCTTCAGATCCTGGTATTGCTCCGCGACCGCAAGCATATACACCGCGCTGGAAGCCGTTAAAATAACCGCGCTCAAAATCGATACGATGAACAACACGCGGGCGTTGTCTTTCATTTTGTAGCCAAGCTGGGCATAGACGAGCATATTCGTTCTGTTGTAGTAGATGCCGGCGCGCTTCCGGATCAGCCGCAGAAACAGAAAGCTGAACTGTGTAAACAAAAGATAAGTGCCGAGGACCACCGTAAGCAGAATCAGCAGCACTTTCAGATCAAAATAAGCCTCGTTCAACGTCAGCGCCAGGCTGTAGCCCGTCCCCAGACAAACCACCGCAAGCAGCGCAAGCCAGCGCGAATAGACGAGCTGCCCTTTCGGCCTGCGCGAAGCTTTAAGCCGATCGGCGATTTCCGTACGGCTCATTCGCAGCGTCGTCCATAGCGAAATCAGCGTGAACAGCAGGAAGAAGCCCCCTGCGGTAACCCACACCGCTTGCTGCGGGATGGCAAACGGGATCGTATCGCTCATCCCGAGCAGCACGCCAAGCCCCATAAAGAACAGCTTGCTAAACAGGATGCCAAGCCCGATCCCCGCTCCGATGGACAGCGCCGCAATCGTTGCGTTCTCGTACAATACAAGCTTGCGGAGCTGCGCGCGGGTCATCCCGAACAGCGAGAACAGGCCGAACTCCTGCTGGCGCGTCTTCAGAAACGCGGAGTTGGAATACAGCACGAACAGGAACGAGAAGATGACAATGACATATTCGCAGAACACCATGCCCTGTCGGACTTTTGCCGCAGCCACGAGCCGGCCGCTTGCCACCTCGGGATGAGCAAGAAACGCGGCATAGATGTAGAAAATCATGACGGAAAACACGCTGCTCATAAAAAACGCGCCGTATGACCGCCAATTGCCGCGGGTATTGCTAAGCGCGAGCGAGCGAAACGTCATCGAAATTCCCTCCCAGCACGCTGAGCGCGTCCAAGATTTGTTGGAAAAACACTTGCCGGCTCGTACCTCGCCGCAATTCCGAGAACAGCTTGCCGTCTTTAATCAACACGATGCGCCGGCAGTAGCTGGCCGAGAAAGGATCGTGCGTGACCATCAGAACAGTCGCCTGGAAGTGCTCGTTCATCTCCTGAAGCGCATCCATGACATCCTTGGCGCCGCCTTCGAATCGAGGTTGCCGGTCAGCTCGTCGGCCAGCAGCAGAGACGGTTTGTGAATGAGTGCCCGCGCAATCGCCGCACGCTGCTTCTGCCCGCCGGACACCTCATACGGGCGCTTGCCGAGCAGCCCGGCGATTTGCAGTCTCTCGACAAGCGGCTCCAGCCGCTGCTCGATCAGGTTCGGAGCCATCCCTTCCAGAACGAGGGGCAAAATTATATTTTCCTTGATCGACAACGTATCGAGCAGATTGAAATCTTGAAATACGAAGCCAAGCGCGCGCCGCCGGAATAACGCCAACTTCTTGTCGCTCAGCGCTGCCGGGTCAGCCCCGTTGATCTCGATGCGTCCCGACGTCGGGCGGTCAATCGTCGCCAGCAGATTCAGCAGCGTCGTCTTCCCGCTTCCCGACGGCCCCATGACACCGACAAATTCGCCCGTCTCGATCGTTAAATCAATATCCTCCAACGCTTGATAAACGATATTTCCAGGGGAGCTGTACGTTTTGCCGAGTCCCTGCGCTCTTAGTACATTCATCGTTTGTTCCGTTCCTCCTTCGTTGCTGTCTTTGATGCCTATAGCGCTAGTATAGCTCGAAGGAAACGCCGGTCCCATCGATTTGCATGACATTGTACCTTACAAACTTGTCACCTGAATCGCGTGTCCCGTTCATCCTTGTCACCTAACGTATGAATGCTCCGCGGTTGAAAAAGAACGGTAAACGTCGTTCCCTCGCCCAGCTTCGACTCCACGGTCAACCGGTGTCCGAGTCCGCTGCATACCTGCTTTGCCAAATAAAGTCCCATGCCGGTCGACTCTCCGGCCTCCCGTCCGTTCTCTCCGGTGAAGAACGGATCGAAGATTCGCGGCAGATCGTGGGGCGCAATTCCAATCCCCTCGTCCGTCACGATCAGCTTGCTGCCCCCGTCCGCATCCGGCTTCAATCGGAAAATAAGCTTCTTGGTTCCCGGCTTGCCCTTGCTGTATTTGATCGCGTTGCTGACAAACTGATTCAGGACGACCGTCATCCATTTTCCATCCGTTTCCGCCCATGCTTCGCCTTCGATCTGCGGAAAGATCGAGTGCCGGATACAGAGCCGCTTATGCGCATTCATGACGGTACGCACCAGCTCGTGAAGCGCCGTTTGCCGGAAATGGAGATCCATTCGAAACTTATCGAGACGCGCCGTATTCAGCATCAGATCGAGTCCCCTCGTCATGCGTTCGGCTTCCTCCTGCAGGCTGAGCGCAAGCTGCTTCTGCTCCTCTTCCGCAACAGGTAGCTGATGCAGCGCATCCTGCACCAACAAGTCGATAACGGATACGGGGGTTTTCATATGATGCACCCATTGCAGCACAAAATGGTTGTGCTGCTCCTGCTGGCGGCGGTATTGCCCAAGCTCGTTCAAATAGGCGCTGTGCTGCTCCCGCAGCAACCGCATGACAAGCCGCTGCTCGCTCGTAACCGCGGACTGGACGATCGCGGCGGTCTGCAGCTCGCCGGACCGCTCCACCGCATGCATCAACTGCTTGTAATACGCTCTTTGGCGAATATAATCAACGGCCAGCCACATGCCGGCAACACATAATCCGAGGATGACAAAATAAGAGATTGTGCCCGTTCCAATCCCCGCCGGATTGCGTGCATGCTCCAGCAACATAAGACCGGCGCCGAGTCCGATCAGAAGCAGGCAGACAAGCGCATAAACGAGCCGATCGCGCAAAAACATAACGGCCGACGCTCCTCTCATGCGTCCGCCCCCTCCCGCTCGTCGCGTAAGTGAAGCATATAGCCTTGGCCGCGCACCGTTTCGATGGCCTTCGGCAGTCCCAGCTCCTCCAGCTTCTTCCGAAGCCTGGTCACATTGACCGTCAGCGTATTGTCATCGACAAACTGCACATCGTCCCACAGCGCCTCCAGAAGCTGCTCCCGGGAGACGATCCGCCCCGGATGCCGCATGAAGCATTCCGCCAGCAGCCGCTCGTTCTTCGTCAGCATCGCTTTCTGCTTCTGCCATACCAGCTCGCCCCGTCCGAGGTGCAGCCGCAACCCGCGCGCGTTCAGCTCCGCTTCCGGAGCTCCCGCAGCCGTGCCGTCATGTCCGGCAGCAGTGGCATACTCCCCGTAGACTCTTCGGAGCACCCCCTTAATCTTCGCCATAAGAAGATCCAACGGGATCGGTTTCGTAATATAGTCATCGCCGCCGTTCTCAATGGCCAACACCTGATCCATCTCCCCGGCCCGCGCGGAGATGAAGATGATCGGCACGCTGGAACGCGTGCGAATTTGTCTGCACCAGTAATAGCCGTCAAAATAAGGCAGGTTAATATCCAGCAGCACCAGATGCGGCGCGTAGGCTTCCAGCTCCGGCATCAGCTCGCGGAATTGCGTCGCGCACGCCGCTTCGAAGCCGTATTTCTCCATATTTTTTTTCAGGACGGCTCCTATCTTGTCGTCGTCTTCTATGATGTAAATGCGATACATAGCGATTCCTCCCAGATTTTCAACAGACACTACCAAGATAGCAGGATCGCCGCCGCCAGGCAATTTTAATTTGGTACGAATTCGATGTAATATACTTGTATAACGTCCAATAAAAAGGATGTGATGATGTGAAAATAGCAATGGCCATTAGCTTAGCTATAGGTTTTGGCATTTTGGTATCTTGGCTCTCCATGCCCGATCGCCCCGATACTTACGTAGTTTTCGCGCATGTGACCAACCTGAATCAAGAACTTACGACGGCTCTTACGAGCCGCTTAGAACAAAACCATATATCTTATCAGCTTGATACATCGGGGAACGTCTTTATCCTGGAATCCCAACTGGAAAAAGCCGTAATCTGCTGTTCATAGTACATTTATGGTTTGCTTTTTTACACAAAAAAAGCCTGACCCCATATATGACGGGGGGAGGCTAGGTGTTGAGAAATTTGGTTTTGGACAAGAATAGAGATACATACGTGGGTGGGGTATCCACTGGAGGAGCGGTCGGAAGTGGATACCCCACCCCCTCGTACACCTCTAAAATTACCTCTTTGCTTACAAAAATACAAAATAAATAACAGCCGCGAGCACCAAGCGATAGATCGCAAACGGCACGAGCTTGATGCGATTGATCAGCTTCAGGAAGAAGCGGATCGACAGAAGCGCGAAGACGAAGGCGCTAATAAATCCGACGACGAAAAACGGAATAGCATCCATCGTGATCGAGTCCCAGCTCTTGAGGAGCGACAGGAAGCTTGCCCCGGCCATAATCGGCACGGCCATAATGAAGGTGAAGTCCGCAGCCGCGCGATGGCTCATCCCGAGCAGAACGCCGCCGGAGATGGTCGACCCGGAGCGTGAGAAGCCCGGCCACAGGGACAAGCATTGCACCAGTCCCACAAGGAACGCCTGCTTGTATGTAATCTGGTCGGCCGTCTCCGTTTTCGGGCGGCGGGGGCGGAACCAATCGGCCGCGAGCATAAGAACGGCTCCGAGCACCAGACCGACGACGACCGTTTTCGTAGAGAACAAATATTCATCGATGTAATCGTCGAACAGCACGCCGAGGATACCGGCCGGAACCAGTCCGACGAAAACTTGCAGCAGATTCAAGCGCGGACCGGAAGACGTTTGCCCCGGCATTTTTTTAAGTCCGAGCAAGTTCATGAACCGGTCCCACATCAGGACGACGACCGCCAGAATCGATCCCAATTGAATGACGATCTTGAACGTATTCGCTACGCTCGGGGAAAAGATGTCCTTGGACTGGAATAAGAAATCGTCAACGATAATCATATGGCCGGTCGAAGAAACCGGCGCGAACTCGGTAAGGCCCTCCACGAGTCCAAGAATGAATCCAACAAACAATTCCCACAAATTCAACAGCTCCACACTCCTATTTTCTCGTCTGTGTATTTATATCAATGAATATCTACCTTCTTGAAGTAGATAATCGTTGCCGCAAGTCCGATGAGCGAAGCTGCCAGTATAACGGCGTAAGAAAAAGCCGGCGGATACTGGGGAACGAAGCCTTCGTTCGCGATCACGTACGAGGCAGACCATGGGAATAAAGCCTTGTATTCCGATTCGGAAAGCACCACGTTAGCCATCGTGATCATCGCCGTAAAAATGATGGTGGGAACGTAATTTTTGAACAAAAAGGTGATCAGCATCGTCGGCGTGCACAGAAGAAATAAAAGCGCGCCCCCGACTACAAATTGCTTCAAGGATTGGAGCAGCAAGGCCCCAGTCAAGCCTTCAAACTGCCCGATCAGCCCCAGAATCAGCGTCAACGACCAAATGGTAAGCGTCAGGACCATAATCCATAAAAATAGCAAAATCAGCTTGCTCACGATCAGACTGACTCGGGATACCGGGATGGTCAGCAGGTTTTTCAAGGTATCCTCCGCATATTCCCGATGAAACAGATACGCCGTAATGACCCCGTACAGAAGGGTTCCCACGAGCAAAATCACGTACATATTCGTGTTCATGAAAGCGACTTCGAACTCAATCGGAGTCTCGGGCTTCTTGCTTTTCATATTCATCAAGGCGAGAAACATCATGATAGGGGCCGACACGGCTCCAAGCAGGCTGACCATAAACATCTTGGCCCGCTTCAGTTTGATCAGTTCGGTATAGAGCAAATTAACCAATCGTCCCGCCCCCTATCAATTGTATAAAGTAATCTTCCAATCTGTCTACACTCATTGTCATTTTTGTGACTTCTATCCCATGCTCCACCAGCATCCGATTGAGCTTGCCCTGCTCGCCGATATGGCTGTATATCCGGATCACCCGTTCGTCGTGAACCTCGTAATCCGTGATGCCGAAGTGCTTCTCCAGCAGCATCGCCGCCTTATTGTCGTCGGACACTTGAAACTCAAGATATTTGCGGTTCCGTTTGCGAAGCTCTTCGAAGGAAATCTCCTCCAGCAGCTTCCCTTGATGAACGACCCCGATCTGGTCGGCCAGCTGCTCGACTTCGGACAAAATATGGCTGGAAACGAGAATCGTTATTTTCCGTTCCTCGGCGAGAGACTTGATCAGTCTGCGGATTTCTTTAATGCCCACCGGGTCCAGGCCATTGGTAGGCTCGTCTAAAATTAACAGCTCGGGATGATGGAGAATGGCTCTGGCGATGCCAAGCCGCTGCTTCATCCCCAAGGAATAGCTGCCGACCAGCTTTTTCGTTTCCTGATGCAGACCGACGATTTCCAATGCTTCGTCCATGGCGTTTTTCTTATGCACGCCCATCAGCTTGGCGTTGATCAACAGATTCTCGCGAGCCGTTAAATTCTCGTAAAATCCGGAGAACTCGACAATCGACCCGATTCTTCTTAAAATCTCTTTCTGGTGCTTGTGCAGACTTTCACCGAAGATTTCAATTTCCCCGTGCGTCGGTTTGATTAAACCGAGCAGCATGCGGATCGTCGTCGTTTTGCCCGCGCCGTTCTGGCCGAGAAAACCGTAAATCTGCCCTTGACGCACATTCATGTCAAGGTTGTCCACCGCTTTCTGCGTCCCGTACATCTTCGTTAACTGCGTCGTTTTAATAACCGCACTCAAACCGTAACCCCTCCTGCTTTCATCAGATCGTAATTTCATGATAAGCAGGCGATTTTAAATGCCTCTTAATAAGTTCTTAATTGTTTCTTAATCCCGGCTCGCAGCGCCCCGCTTCGGGATGGCGAAGCCGAAGGTCGTTTTCACGCCGGGCTCGCTTTCGGCCCAGAGGGTGCCCGAATGCTTCTCGGCGAGCGCCTTCGCGATGGCCAGACCTAACCCGCTTCCATGAGCGGCAGGATTCCTTGCCCGGTCCGTGCGGTACATTCGTTCGAACACACGGGGCAAATCCTCCGGCGCAATCCCCCTGCCCCGGTCCCACACCAGCAGCCGGTACTTGCCTCCGGCTTCCGCCAGTTCGATGCCCAGCACTTTACCGTCTTTTCCGTGCTCGACGGCATTTTTGATCAGATTGCTGACGATCCGCAGCACGCTTACCCGATCGGCCACGATGGAGCAGGCTTCTTCCGGAATGTTGACTTTTAACTCGATGCCATACTTTTTCAGCTCGGGCAAAAACCCGATTACCGATTCCCGGACAATTTCCGCAAAATCCAGCGTTTCCGGCTTCAACGGCATTTCGTCCGCATCCAGCTTGGCCAGCTCGAAAATTTCGTCAATCAGCTCTTTCAAGGCGACGGCCTTCCCGGACAAAATGTCCAAATAACGCTCCTTCTCTTCGCTCGAAGCCGCGATGTCATCCTTCAACGCATCCGCATAGCCGATGATCGACGTGAGCGGAGTCCGGATATCGTGGGAGATGTTGGACAGCAGACTTTTTCTCGCCGCCTCGGAGCGGATCGTGCGGACGTGAACCTTGGCCAGCTGCTCGATCAATTCGTTGATCGAAAAGATCACCTCGTCCAAGTGACGGTCGTCGTTCGCAAGCAGGCGTGTATTCGTATTTCCTTGCATGGCACGCCTCAGAGCAGCCGCCATATCCTTCAGCCTCGCCGTGAAGCGGTACCGGACGTACAAATGGATGACCGTCACGGCAAACAGCGCAGCGAATAAAGCCCCGCGGACGATGCCTTGGGGCTGGTAAATCCAATCCAGAATGAAAAGCGCGGACAAGACGATGAACTGCACAATAAGGAGAAAGGCGCCTTTGTCATGCTTCATCTTTGTCACCTGCAAATTTGTACCCGATTCCCCATACGGTCTGAATCCATTTCGGATCGGACGGGTCCTCCTCGATTTTCATCCGGAGCTTGCGGATATGGACCATCACGGTATTGTCGTCTTCCAGATAATCGCTGTCCCATACTTGCCGGAACAGCTGCGTCTTCGTAAACACCTGCTCGGGATGCGAAGCCATAAACTTCAACAGCTCGAACTCTTTGCCCGTCAGCGTGATCTCTTCCCCGGCTCTCGTGACCGTATACTTTTGCAAATGAATCGAAAGGTTCTTAAAGCTCAGCACCGTCTCCTGCGGCGAGCCGCTTTCGCTGCCCAAGACCAGGAAGCGGCGCAAATGGGCTTTAATCCGGGCCACCAGCTCATGGACGCTGAACGGCTTCGTAATATAGTCGTCCGCCCCGATGCTCAGCCCCAATACTTTATCGATTTCCTGATCCTTGGCCGTGAGCATGAGAATCGGAACGTTCGTCTTCATGCGCAGTCTCCGGCATACCTCGATGCCGTCGACCTTGGGCATCATCAAATCGAGTAGGATCAGGTTATAGCGGTGCGATTCGAACAGACGGAGAGCTTCTTCCCCGTCTGCCGCCGTATCGATCCGGTACGTTTCTCTTTCCAAATACGTTTTCACCAGCTCGCGAATTTCCCGATCGTCATCGGCAATAAGAATTCGAATATCGTGCTGCATCGTTCCACCTGCTTTTTTTCTGGCATTCCCCGATTAAGGGCCGGTTACCATCCGCATTAAAATGTCGCTGCTTGGAATCCGGTAAATTTCTTCGTCTTGGGCATTCAGCATCATGAGACTGGAAAGCACCGATAAATAAGCGGAAATAAGCTCCGCAGGATCGCCCGCCGCAATTTCGCCCGTTTGTTGGCCTTCCTTGAAAACAGGAAGCAGTTCGTCCACAAAGCTTTTCATGGAATATTGGGCAATCAGTTCTTTCACCTTCTCCGGGACGCCTTCGGACGTGCGCGCTTGATGAATCAGCATGAAGTAAGGCCTGCCGCCTTCGTCGAGAATCTCTTTCGTTAAATATTTTATTTTGTCGAGCGGCGAGCCTTGCAGGCCATAGATGCTCTTCATCGCGTCCTGCGCTCCCAGCATCGCCATTTGAACAAGCGTCGTGAAAAGCTCGTCTTTCGATTTGAAATAGTGGTACAGCAAGCCATGGCTGATACCGGCCTCGGCCGCAATCATGCTCATTTTCGTTCCGGCGATGCCCCGCCGGGAAAACACCTTAAGCGCGGCCTCCATAATCTGTTCCTTGCGCTCGTCGCGAATTTGGTGCAATTGTTCATCGTTTAAAGGCGCCAATGATTATTCATTCCTTTGCCTGAAAATCTTACGGCCATTCATGGATAGATAGACGTCGCCTATGAGTATACCATTTCTCATGATCCGATGGCTATTGTACCCGGTCGCCGGATGATAACGGTCCTTAACGGCTTACGGACGGATAAGGCGCCTCGGAGAAGGAGGGCACGATGTCGTTCCAGACGTGTTCCAGCGGCTGACCGTACTGCTGCGTGAGCTCGTCAAGCCACTGCCGGCCTTCCTCCGTCGCCGCGAGCACGCTCGTGACCAGATGCGGATTCAGCATTTCCCGCGGCGAGATCGACAGCGTATTCACGGCCCAATATAGTCCGAACAGCTTAAAATCAGGCCCGGCCGTCGCGCGCTCCAGATGCAGATCGAGATATTTCCGGCCGAACGAAATGCCCTTTAGCGGCTCCGCACCCTCATACTCGACGCCCTCCCATTGCAGATCGTTCGCGCAGTTCAACCACCAGGCGGGCTCGATCGCAGCCTGAATGTTTCGGAGCGCCCGTTGTTCGAAATGCGGCCGTGGGGCCTCCCATTGCTCGCGCAGGCAAGCTTCCAGCACCTCCGCTTCAATCGCAGCGACCGTCATGCCTTGACCGAAGATCGGATCGTAGATGCAGAAAGCGTCTCCCAACACCAGCAGTCCGGATGGCCACCGCTCCATTTGTTCAAAATGATGGCGGTACAGGGCCGGCACGCGAAATCCGCGCGGGTTGGTGATCGGCTCGAGCTCTTGCAGCAGCTCGGCAATAAGCGGGCTCGGAAGCTGGGCGACCGCCTGCTCGAATTGCTCCGCATCCGTTGGCGGGTAATGTCCGCCCGGGCGATAAAGCAGCACCTCCGCGATCTGATTCTCGATAATCGAAAATACGCCCGAGAACGTGCCGTTTGCCGGCTGCCCCCCGATGATCACGGTATCCCACGTTTCGATCAGATGGGCTTGACCCGGAGGAATCCGGTACCGCCGGGTGCTGTAGCCCAGATTGACCTTCAGCAGGTCCGGCTGCGGCACGTCATATCCCAGATTCTCAAGCCATACGGTCAGCTTGGAGGACCGCCCGCTGGTATCTACGACCAGATCGGCCATCAGAACCTTTTCTTGCCCGTCCGATCCCCGATCCCGGACCGCAATCCCCGTAACGGCGGCATGATCAGACGTCGTCAATAAGCGCAGCACTTCATGCTTCGGAAGAAACCGGACGCCGGGAATTTCCCGGACACGCCTGCGAACGACCCACTCCAGCAAAGCCCGGCTGAACTTGTAATCGTTGCGCGGATACTGGACGACCACGCTTCCGTGTTGATTCATGTTGTGCACGGTCTTGTTCAGCACCGACCGGGCTCCCTGCTCCGCCAAATCCTGTTCGAAGTCGGGAAAGAAGCGGGTCATAATCTCTTTGCCCCGCTGGGTGAAGCGATGCGGGTGAAACGACTGGGGCGTGCCCGCCCGGTCTTCCGGACCGGCGGGAAAATTGTCCTTCTCCACGATCACGACCTCTTCGTAATAATCCGAGAGCACCCGTGCAGACAGTAATCCGGCAATGCCTCCTCCAATAATGAGGGCTGTTCCCTTTTTTGACATGTTGTTCATAAATAACGCTCCTTTTTGATATAGATTGACTTGGTCAGTCAATAATTAGGCGCAGCTATTCCTGTAGCCTGCTCATAAACCTTAGGCTTGTGGCAAAAGGCTGCGGCTTATCGAGTCACCTCAAAGCCGGACGAAAATTGCTAAGACGTTGTTCCTGACTTTTTTAGATTGACTGGATCAGTCAATTTCAAATTACACTGCTTTTCATTTTTTGTCAACGACAATTTTTTGCGTTGGGGCTGCATAGCGGCGGACAAAAGTGCGCTTCCTTCTTCAAAACAAAAAACCTGCCGGCACAAGGCTAGCAGGTTCTGTTTTACATAAATCACGTTGTTGGCCTTATCAATCGGTTACTTTAATCTTGTAATAATAATTGGAACCATTATGCTTCGAAACAACGCAGCCCGTTCCAACTTCTACTCCTTTTACTTGCGCGGAATCGTAAGTTCCGTGGTGCTTTACTTTCAAGTCAAAAATATCAGGCCAGCCCCTGACCGGTTCAATGGTTCCTGTATCTCCGAAAACGGGACCTCCAAGCGAATTTACAGAAACTTTGATCAATTCGTCATAATCAGAGCAGGAACTTTTCGCATACGCAGCAGGTGCAATCGAACTAAGAGCCAACGCCGACAGCAATGCCAAGGTTGCTATTTTTCTCATGATACTCGCTCCTTTTTATTTTCTTATTCTGATTGACTGAACACATTCATCATAGCCTACTTCCCGCTTCTTTTTAGTTTTTGGAAAGATCTCGCTGAAAAACCGCCTTATCCCGTACAAAAATAGTCGATTTTTCGATGTTTCCGTCGAAAACTTCAAGAAAAATTTTTATTGACATTGTCACTAGTGTCAATCTCTAGAATAAGGATCGAAGACGTTGAAAGGAGTGCTTGAACTGATGAATAACAGCCCAAACGAAAAAGAAAAACAAGAGCAAACAGAAGCAGCCGGCCAAACGCCGGTAACGGTATTCGGTCTGGGGATGATGGGGTCGGCACTCGCCGATGCGTTCCTGAAGTCAGGCCACCGGACGACCGTTTGGAACCGCTCGGCCGATAAGGCCGACGCTCTCGTCGCCAAAGGAGCCATCCTTGCGGCTTCGCCAGCCGAAGCGGTGTCGGCCAGCCCGCTCATCGTCGTCTGTGTATTGGACTATGAGGCCGTACACGAGATCCTGGGTCCCGCTGGCGGGCTATTGGCCGGACGCACGGTAGTGAACCTCACCAACGGAAAGCCGGAGCAGGCGCGCAAGGCTGCGAAGTGGGCTAACGAACAGGGGGCAGACTACCTCGATGGGGGGATTATGGCGGTGCCCCAGATGATTGCGGGGCCTGAGGCCTTCCTGCTTTACAGCGGATCGCTGGAGGCTTTCGAAACGCATCGGAGGGAGCTGGACGTTCTCGGCGCCAGCAAATACTTGGGCGAAGATACCGGGCTGGCTGCACTCTACGACCTGGCTTTGCTTACTACAGCATACGGATTGATGGGCGGCTTTTTCCACGCCGTGGCGATGGTCGGCACGGAAAAGGTCGAAGCGGCGGCGTTCACGGCGCTCGTCATTCCGTGGTTGCAGGCCATGATTGCCTCTCTGCCCTCGCAAGCGCAAGCGATTGACGCGAACAATCATACGACCGATGTCTCCAGCCTCTACATCAACAAAGTGGGCTTCGTGAATTTGATCGAAGCCAGCCAAGAGCAGGGCGTCAGCACTGAATTGGTCGCCCCGATTCAAGCTCTTGTCAATCGGGCGGTCGCAGAAGGCTATGGAGCGGACGGCCTAACCAGATTGGTCGAGCTGCTAAAGAAGCCGCAACTGGTATAAATCGATTACGAGGAGGTAATCCCAAATGAATACGAATGCTGCAAATGAAAACCGCACACCGGTAACGGTTCTCGGCCTGGGTCCGATGGGTCAGGCGTTAGCCGGCGCGTTCCTGAAGGCAGGCCACCCGACGACCGTCTGGAACCGCTCGGCCGGAAAAGCGGACGCTCTTGTCGCACAAGGAGCAATTCTCGCAAACACGGTGATTGACGCCGTCGCCGCCAGCACGCTTGTTATCATCTGCGTGTTGGACTACAACGCCGCGAATGCCATTCTTGCCCCTGCAGGGGAAGCCTTAAAGGGACGGACGCTGGTCAACCTCACCGCCGATACCCCCGAGCGGGCCCGCGAAATGGCCGCATGGGCGGCCGCGCGGGGAATCGACTATCTCGACGGCGCGATCATGTCCCCTACCCCGACCATCGGGCAGCCCTCGGCAGTCACCCTGTACAGCGGCCCGGAAGCCGTATATGAGGTCAATCGACCGGTCTTGGCCAGTCTGGGAGGCACCGCCGCACATCTGGGTGCGGACCCCGGAAGGGCGGCAGCCTAT
This sequence comes from Paenibacillus oleatilyticus, assembly GCF_018998565.1. GTDB lineage: Bacteria > Bacillota > Bacilli > Paenibacillales > NBRC-103111 > Paenibacillus_G > Paenibacillus_G oleatilyticus. The sequence goes on from NZ_JAHNZO010000018.1 coordinate 88,347, forward strand.
GACGTGGCGCTGCTCGACATCTTCTGGACGTCCATGAGCGGCTATATGCACGCCCTTGCCCTGGCCCGGGCGGAGAATATCGCAGCCAAGGACCTTGCGGCGTATGCTCAAGGGATTGTCAGCATCATGCCGGACATTATGGCGGAATTCGCACAGCAGGTCGACGACGGCCATTATCCCGGCGATAAGTCCAATATCCAGTCGGCTGCGGCCAGTATGGAGCATATCATTCATGCCGCAGAAGCCCGCGGGATCGACGCCAGCGTACTGAGCGCCGCTCATGCCGTCGCTAGGCGGGCCATTGGCGCCGGTCAAGGCACCGACGGATTTTCGCTTCTGACCGAGCTATTCAGCAAGCCGTCTGCGTAATCGGGCAGAAGCCGGACGACTTCATAAAAACGATCCCGGTCCGTTCCCCGGACCGGGATCAATCCATCGCGATAAACCGAGCGGTCTAACATCTGCCGCCCGTCGCGACTCCTTTTTCTTTCATTTGACGGATTTGCTTTTCCAACCGCTGCTGAACCGTGGCCAACGCGTTCATTTGCTTGTTAATCTCGTTCAGCTTCTCCTCATAGACGGCCAGCATTTCATCGCAATATTCGTCCTCTGCATACTCCGGATAATTGTCCTTGCAGTTCAATACTTGTTCTATTTCTTCGGTGCTCAGACCTAAGCGCAAGAAGATTTGGATCGTTTTCACACGATCCACAGCCGACTCGTCGTACTCGCGGTAATCGTTTTCCAGCCGGTGTGCCGTCAGCAGCTTCTTCTTCTCATAATGCCGGATGGAACGCGGGCTTGCGCCGGTTGCTCTGGATAACTGACTGATTTTCATGGCAAATGCCTCCTTTACCCAAAATACTCCGTTCCTCATTATAAACTATGACATTAGCGTCAAGGTAAAGAGGCTATTTTTCAAGAACCGCTTTTATCCGGTCAGCGCCCGCTTCAAAAAGACCGCGGTATAAGATCCGTCCGCTTGCGCGACTTGCTCCGGCCGGCCCTGCGCGACAAGATAGCCGCCCGCTTCTCCCCCGTCCGGTCCCAGATCGACGATCCAATCCGCCTCGCGGATCAGGTCCAGATGATGCTCGATAACGATAACCGTATTACCTGAATCTACCAGTTTGTTCAGCAGGAGGAGAAGCTGACGCACATCGGAAGGATGCAGTCCCGTCGTCGGCTCGTCCAGCAGGTACACGGTATGCCCTTTTGTTTTTTTGCTTAATTCCTTGGCCAGCTTGAGACGCTGAGCTTCTCCTCCGGAAAGCGTAGTCGCCGGTTGGCCCAGTTGCAAATAGCCAAGCCCCACTTCGCACAGCAGCGCCAGCTTTTCCGCCAGCTCGCGATGCCCGCCGAAGAAGTGCAGGCTTTCCCGGACCGTCATATCCAGAAGCTCGGAGATGTTTTTGCCCTCGTACGTGACGCTCAGGATATCGTCCTTAAACCGCCTTCCGCCGCAATCCGGACACACGGCCTCCACGTCCAGCAAAAAATGCATATCCAGCAGCAGCACGCCCAGCCCCTGGCATTTCTCGCATCTTCCTCCGGGCACATTGAACGAAAAATGCTTCGACGACAGCTTTCTCCGCTTGGCTTCCGGCAGCTCGGAGAACAGATTGCGGATCAGTGTAAATACGTCGGTATAGGTGGCGATGTTGGAGCGCTGGATACGTCCGATGGGCGCTTGATCGACCGTAATCAATCTGTCGATATGCCCGAGCCCGTCGATGCTTCCGCAATCCAAGCCGCCTTCCGTGCGCCCCTGAAAGTGCTGTCGGCCGGCCGGATCGATCAGGTCGAACAATAACGTCGACTTTCCAGAGCCGGAAACGCCGGTAATGGCAATAAACGTGCCTAAAGGAAGCTCGACCGTAATGTTTTTCAAGTTTCGCGCAACCGCGTCCCGGACGGTCAAGAAAGCACCGTTGCCGGACCTTCGCCCGGAGGATAGCGGCCGTCCATGATCGCTGCTCAGAAATTGTCCGGTGACCGAGCCAGGATTCGACTTCAGCTCCTCCAACGTTCCGGTACCGACGATCGTCCCTCCTTGCCGGCCTGCGCCCGGCCCCATATCGATCATATAATCGGCTGCTTCCATCACTTCGACGTCATGCTCGATCACAAGCACGGTATTTCCCAGATCGCGCAGCTGCTGCAGCACGCCGATGAGCGAAGCGGTATCCTTCGGATGCAGCCCTGCCGTCGGCTCGTCCAGAACGTACAAGACGCCGGTCAGACCCGAGCCTAACAGCGAGGCCAGCCGGAGACGCTGCGCTTCCCCGCCAGACAGCGTATTGGCCTGCCGATCAAGTGACAAATACCCCAAGCCGACCTTGGTAACCCGCCTCATGCGCTCCGCGATATCGTGGAGGATCGGGTCCAACACGTGCTGTCCCGCTTCGGATATGGCGGGCCGCACCTCTTCCAGCCACCCCATTAAGCGGTGAAGCGGCCATGACGAAATTTCGGCGATCGATTGCCCGCTGATCGTAACCATGCGGCTCTCGCTTCGCAGGCGCGTGCCTTCGCAAGTAGGACATAGGCGGCGGGTGAAATACCCCGCCAGCTTCCTCGACTGAGCGGTATCTCCGGTCTGCTCCCGGTGCCGCCGGTCCAAATAAGTCAGCACGCCCTCGAACCGGCCTTTGCCGACCGATTTGGGCGCCTTGATGCCGGGAAAACGTCCCGCAAACGTCTCGCTTTCCACGCCGTGAAGCAGCAAATCCCGCTGAACCGGACTATAATCCTTCATAGGCGCGTCCGGATCAAACGCAAACCCGTAATGCTTCGCCGCAGCCTGCAGCACGTCCGAATAATAGTCGATGAACATGCCGTCCCAAAAGGTGACGCAGCCCCCGCGAAAGCTCCGTTCTTCATCGAAAACCAAGCCTGTCTCCAGGCTTGTCACGATTCCGAGCCCGGCGCACGCTTCACAGGCGCCTTCCGGCTTGTTGAAGGAGAAGTGGGCCATCTTCAGCTTAGGAACCGCGCCCCGGCATTGGGGACAGCGGTCCGTTTCCGAGCTATAGCTCTCCTCCAGAAGCTTCGCCCCGGGGACCGCTCCTTCCCCGACCGGTTCGAACGAGGGCCTTATCGTGGCGCCGCACGACGGACATGGCCGCTCCCCGAGCCGGGCGTACAAAACCCGCAAATACGTATAAATCTCCGTTACCGTTCCCAGCGTAGACCTTGGGTTCCGGTTGGCGATCTGCTGGCCGACCCCAATCGACGGGGAAAGCCCGGTGATCGATTCCACCTTCGGCTTGTCGATCGCATCCGTGACCATGCCCATCGATTCCATATACTGCCTCTGGCATTCCTTCTGCAAAATGTCCATCGCCAGCGTCGATTTTCCGGAACCGGACAATCCGGTCAAGACGACGAGCTTATTCTTCGGAATGCTCAGCGAGACATGCTTCAGATTGTTTTCATAGGCGCCTTGGATGACAATAGCTCCTTCCATCGTGTATCCTCCTCGTTTCCATCTGTCTTGGGTACCGTATCTTCCTAGATCAAGTATACGTGCCGCACATGACATCTATTGTCATATTAGACCAAGGCTGTACCTGAAGGCTCAACGGGAAAATCATGAAACGGAGGATACTGCGATCGAAAGGGGGGGATCGTGGAATGAGGCAACGCGAAGGGACATGGACGAGGCTTAAAGAATTTGGGGCGAGTATCTCAATAAAGCGGGCCGGACGCCCGGATTGCAGGACCGGAGCTTGACGCGCAGCCTGCGCCGAAACGCGGACTGCACGCCTGCCACTCCGTTCCGCCGCCGAAGCCGGGCTATTCCTGCTCTAGGACGCCGGCCGTTTCCTGCGATGCCATTTGCTTCTGCGCGGAGGCAACCGGATTCCGGTTGTGCTCGAATTCGTTCATTTCGCTAAATGACTCCGTGCTGCTTTCTTGCGTCTGCTTTTCTTCCTTGGGGGCATTGTATTCTGCCATCGGATTCCCTCGCTTGTCGGTCGTTTTGTTTTCGACATGTATAGAATATCCAGTGCGGACGGAATACTATGCACAGACTCCCTCACTTCACGCCCCAAGCTCCAGCTTGACACCATATTCCTTGAGCCAGCAATTCACCTGCACCAGGTAATCAAGAATCGCGCGGGCATCGGTTCCGCTCTCTGCGGTGCTCTTGCCTTCCGCAATAAGCCTCACCTTCGCGACATCGATCAGCGCATGAATCGGAGCGTTCGGGTCGTCCAGAATGTCAAGCATCCATCGGCTGATCAGGTCGAGGTAAGCTTTGTCCTTCGTGCTTGGGTAAGCGCTCTTGCGGCGGTTTCGGACATCATCCGGAAGAACGCCTTCGAAGGCACGGCGCAAAATCCCTTTTTCGATATGATCGATGCTTTTCAGCTCGAACGGCACGTTCCACAAATATTCCACGAGCCGGTAATCGCAGAACGGCACGCGCACTTCGAAGCCCGTCATCATGCTGGCCCGGTCTTTCCGGTCCAACATATAAGGCAGGAACCGCATGATGAACAGGTACGACATCTGCCGCTGCTTCCGCTCAAGCTCCGCTTCCCCTTCGAGGAACGGAATCTCGCCGACAGCCTCTTGAAAACGCCGCTTGCGATACGCTTCGAGCTGAAGCATATCCCGAATCTCCGTTTTCAGGATGCCGGAGGTATAGCCGAAATTGATCAGCCACGGAAAGATCTCGGCATTCAAAAACTGCTCTTGATAAAACCACGGATACCCGGAAAACACCTCGTCGGCGGACTCGCCGGACAGCGCTACCGTCGCATCCTTCTTCATTTCCGTAAACAGCAAATAAAGCGACGTTTCGATCTCGCCGACGCTCGGAAGGTCACGGGCCCGCATCGGCTCAAGCAGATGCTCGATCAGCTTCTCCGGCCCAAAGACGACGGAATGATGCTCCGTGCCGACATGCTCGGATACCCGCCTGACCCAAGGCTCGTCTTTGTCGCGCCGCATAAAATCCTCTTCGAAGTCGCGGTCGTTGTTTGCAAAATCGATGGAATACGTGTGGAGCTTCTTCCCTTGTTCACGGAAATTTTGGCCCGCCAGCGCCGTCAATCCGCTGGAGTCGAGCCCGCCGGACAGCATGCAGACGACCGGCTTATCCGCGATGAGCTGCCGCTTCACCGTATCTTCGAGAAGCGAGCGGATCGTCCGGACCGTGGTCTCGGTGTCATCCGTATGCTTGCGGCTTACCAGCTTCCAGTAGCGGATATTGCGGCTGCCTTCCGCCGTAAACGTCACGTAATGGCCTCCTTTGACCTCCTCGACGTCCTTGAACACCCCTTGCCCGGGAGTTCGCATCGCCCCCATGCCGAAAAGGTCCGCCAGCCCTTCACGGTCGACGACGGGTTCTACCAACGGATGGGCCAGCAGCACCTTGATTTCCGACCCGAAAATGATGGCGCTTCCTCTTCTGGCAAAAAACAGCGGTTTTACTCCAAGGTGGTCCCGGCCGAGCATCAACTGTCCACGCTGCTCATCCCAGATACCAAACGCATAGATGCCGTTAAAATGCCTAACGCAATCCTCCTTCCACTCGACATACGAATGCAGAAGCACCTCCGTATCGGAATTCGTTTCAAACCGGTGGCCTTTTCCTTCCAGTTCCCTTCTCAGCTCCCGGTAATTGTAGAGCTCGCCGTTGTAAGTCAAGGCAATGGTCTGCTCGCCGTCCCGATAAAGCATCGGCTGCTTCCCGCCTTCGGGATCGATGACGATCAGGCGACGGTGCCCGAAAGCAGCCCGCTTCGAATACCAGAAACCTTCGGCATCCGGCCCGCGATGCGCAATGGACCTCGTCATCTCCGTTAATACCGCCCGTTCTTCGGAAAGGTCTTGGGACCAATCCACCCATCCTGCAATTCCGCACATAATGTTCTACCTTCCTTCCTCATCGTTTAGTTTGCTGCGCCTTTCGGCTCTATTGTTGACATCACACCGCCTTAAATTCGACCAAATGCATAAAACGGTCGAAATTTGAGTGAAAAAATCGACCAAATTTATCCATTGGTCATAATTCAATAATAGGACATTCCAACGATTTTGGCAAATATTGACTATTTAACTAGGTTAATGAATAATAGATAGCAGATTATATATTATGGGGGCATGGGCGGGTCAATGAAACAACCGGATAAAAAACAAAAAATTATCGAAGCGGCAACCGAGCTGTTCCTGGGTTTGGGGGTCCGGCGGACAACGTTGAGCAAGATTGCGGAGAAGGCGGGGATCGGCAAAGGAACGATCTATTACTATTACGAGGATAAGACCCAAATTCTGATGGATTGCTACATAAGGCATGTCAACCAGATGCGGTCGAAGGCTTTCGCCGAGCTTCAACAAGAAAGCGATGTTTTGGTGCGTCTACGAAGCATTCTTGGCTATTTAAGCGCAGAGGTGCATCAGGACCCTTTCGTTTCCACCTTGTTCGAGGAATACAAAGAATTCCGGCTCGCGGAGATTGAAAAATGCTTCGTCCAATCCGAAGAAGCCGCCGTTCAATTGATCGGCAGCTTGATCCGGGAAGGGCAGCAGCAAGGGCACTATGCCCAGGTGCCGCTGCCGCTTACCGCGTTTATGTTGGTCAAAATGATTTTTTCCTACGAGCTCGATTATCCGAAGACGGAACAAAGCGATCAGGACTTGAAGCAGCTGCTTCGGCATATGCTGCGCAAACGCTCCGATGATTGAACCGAAGCGGCAGCCTCATATTTTGAAGCTGCCGCCCGGCCGAAAACGTCGGCTGCACGAGTTCTAATCCAGTACGGTGCTTTCCCCCGCGGGAGCATCCGCTGGCTTTACGCGAACCAGATAATAAAGCACGGCTACTGCGAAAATGACGACAACGACGCCCCAGAGCGGAACATTCATGCCGAACAGCGGAAGCGAGGTCGTCATGAGGCTGTAGCGGATCACGCAATAGAGGAACACCAGCCCCAGAAGCAGCGCAATCGCCGGAACAACGGGAAAGGCCACTTTAAAGGGCCGCTCCATATTCGGTTCCTTCACGCGCAGAATGAACAAGGAAATCATGCTGAGAACGTACATAACGACGGCTCCGAATACCGCAAGCAGGATCAACGCGTTGGCAAAATCGGCGGAGCCGGCGCAAATGACGCCGATCGCACCCGGGACGATGAGCCCCCATACCGGTACGCTTTTGGAATTGAGTTTAGCCAGAAACTGCGGGAAGTAGCCGGCGCGGGCCAGCGCGTACGTCTGCCGGGAATAGCCGATAATAATGCCGTGCAGGCTGGCAATCAGGCCGAACAATCCGATAATTGCCACGCTCATGGCAAGCCAGCTGCCTTCGCCGTAAACGCTTCCAAGCGCCTGAGGAAGCGGGTAATCTGCCGGTTTTCCGATGCCTCCTCCAAGACCGGCCGTCACGAACAGCGTCAACAGCGTTGCTACGGTCAGTGTTAAAATGCCGGAGATAAAGCCGCGCGGAATGTCCCGCTTCGGATTCTTGACTTCTTCAGCCGCCATCGCGCCGCCTTCGATCGCGAGGAAGAACCAGATTGCAAACGGGATGGCCGCCATGACGCCGCCGCTTCCCCCGATAAACGAATTTGCGTTCACCAAATTCTCCATCTTCACATGCGGCAGCCCCGCTGCGTAAAAAATCGCAAGCCCGATCAACGCGGCGATCGTTGCGCCAAGCTCGATCAGCGCGGCGCCTTTCATGCCCACCAAGTTGATCAGAATAAAAAATACGAACACGCCGATGGTCACGTAGACCGGCTCAACCGCAGGAATCAGGAAATGCACGTACGCCCCCGTCGAAACCGCAATGGCCGGCGGCGCAAACACAAACTCCAACAGACACGCGATCCCGGCAATAAAGCCGCCGAACGGCCCCATCGCCCTTGCCGCGTAAGCCGAAGGCCCGCCGGCATTAGGAATGGACGTGGACAGCTCGGAGTAGCTGAATATAAAACAGGTAAAAAATACGATGACGAGCAGCGAAGCGATCGCAAGGCCCATAATTCCGCCCTGCTCAAACCCGTAGTTCCACCCGAAATATTGACCGGAGATGACCATCCCGACCGCAATTGCCCAAAGATGAATCGGCTTTAACGTCTTTTTCAATTCATGATTTTCCATACGTCAGTTCTCTCCTTCATGTGGGCTATGAGGACTATTTCAGCAATTTCTCTTCGGACGATCCTAAACTAACGCTTTTTTCGCTATTTCGGAAGGCTCCTGTATTATCGTCCCTTCCCTGCAGCAAATATTTGGCGTTTCCTGTGCCTATGCCGTTAGCCGCCGTTTTCGACAATTCTCCGAGTTCCCCTCCCTTCAAGCGGTTGACGATCAATCCCAGCTTCATGTCTTTAAAATCCGACAGCATTGCCGTATCGCCGTCGCTATCTCCGGCCACGAAGATCGGCCCGTGCCCGTATTTGGATACCAGAAAACGCTCGATCGTCTTCGTCTTTCCTTTGCCCTGCGTCTGGTCGTACCCTTTGCGATATTCCGGCTGGATGACGCCCGCCGAATCCCGTTCCAGCTCCATTGCCAGAACGTGATCCTCCGGAAGGGAATAGCCGTATTTCGGATTCGACGCAAATTCTTTGACCACATCGATGAAGGAAGCCGAGCATACGTAGACGTCGATTCCGTTATCCATGAACGTTTTATACAGATTTTGCTGCTCCGCGAACGCCCGCAAGCCGGTTTTGATCTTCACTTCGACAACGCCCGCTTGACCCGGCAGCTCGCCCGGACTGGTCAGCGTTTTTTCGCCGATGGCGTCCTGCAGATTGTAATCGATGGAGGCTCCCGCTAATTGACGCACTTCCTTCTCCGTCATCCCGGCGAACAAATACGTCACCCAGGGATAGCTGACATCCGGGCTGAAAGTTCCTCCGATCGCTTCGTAAAGATATCTGGCCTTGGCGACAAAATCTTGATATTGCGGAGTTGCTTTGATTTCCTCCAAAGATTTGGTTCCCTTGAACCCCTTGTAGTTTTCATAAAGATACTTGTAATCCGCGCCCAGATCTTCGCTGATGAGGTCGATCTGGACAGGCTTCCCAGCCTTATTATTGAATTCTTTCTTGAAATTATCCTTCGGAATATTCTTTTTGATTGCGCTTACAAATTGTTCCGGCGTCATTTTAAACTGCAAGTTCGTAAGCTGGTACGTCAACAAGGTTTCTTCGACATCGTTGAATGCGGAGGTGTTGTCCCAATCGAAGACGGCGTAAGGCCTTTTGTCCTTGTTATAGCTTTTGCTGCGGATGCCGTAGTCGTCGATTAAGGCTTGAATCGCTTTGTGATTGGCCGGGGCCCAATGCAGAAGGGCCAGTTGTTGCGAAGGGGACGGCGCAGGTTGTTCCGCTTGGGTCTTGACTTCCTGCTGCGTTGTGGTCGATGGGCTGCAGCCTGCCGACAAGCTTACGAATGCGGCGGCTAATATCGAAACGACCGCTTTGGTTGTTTTGACGCTTCCCGATGGTCTTTCCGTTCTCTTAGGTTCGGCCAGCCTCATACTTTATCTCCCGCCCTTTCTGGTTCTGATCCCAATCGTTCCGGAAACAAAAAAATGCCTTGGAGCAGAAGCGAAATTACACACTTCTGCAGCCAGGCACCGTTGCCCCGTTTATCCACTTGTATAAAAAGATATTAAAACACAACCGTCCGAATTTGCAACATTAATTTTTTTAGAAAATTTCGCCGTTTGCATTTTTTACCGTATCGCGGGCGACGATTTGATGCGGAAGATACGTTCTAAGTGTGGCCGGACCCGCTCCGTCCAGCACTTCCTGAAGCGTTCGCACGGCCTTGTAGCCAATCTCGTAAATCGGCTGGGCGACGGTCGTCAACCGCGGCAGCGACATGCTGGCGATTCTCGTGTTGTCCAGCCCTAGGACGGACACCTCGTCGGGCACCCGGATACCGCTGCGATAAAGAAAATAAATCGCCCCCAGCGCCATCTCGTCACTTGCCGCGAACACGGCGGTCAGCTCCGGATTTTTGGTCCACAGTCTCTCCATCGCTGCATAGCCGTCGTCATAACGGTAATTCCCGAACTCTACACACCGGGTGGAATCGAAGTCAAGCTCGTTTGTTCTCATCGCCCGCATGAAGCCCTGCAGACGGGACATTCCAGCGATCGGGTCCAAGTGCGGTCCGCTAATCATGGCGATCCGCCGGTGCCCGCAATCGATCAAATATTGCGCCGCATCGAAGCCGGCCTGCTCGTCGTCGATTTTGACCGAAGGAATGGCGTATTCCAGACTTTGCGTGGAAGCCAGCACGACCGGCAAGCCGAGCTGATTGAAGATGTCGTAATAATCGGGATAGACCGGCTCACTGGTGAACACGAAGCCGTCGATCTGCTTTTCCTTCATGCTCCGGAGCGCCGAGATCATCCGCTGCTTGTCCTTATCGGTGTTGCAGATGATAATGTTATGCCCGAATTCCTGCGCCGCATCCTCCATGCCGCGGAACATTTCGGCGTAATAATAATTGGAAATATCAGGAATTAAAATCCCCAATGTTTTCGTCTTCTTATGGATCAGGCCTCTTGCCAAAGCATTGGGGTGATATTTCAATTGTTCGATCGCGCGGAGAACCCGTTCCCTTTTGTCCTTCGAGACTTTGTCCGGCGCATTCAACACCCGCGAAATGGTGCTTATGGACACGCCCGCCAGTTTTGCAACATCTTTTATCGTAGCCATAATATACTACTCTCCCGATTCAGGGGAATGAGCATGAAAAGGTTTTCATACCTGTTTCATTGTAAATGATTTGGCATTCGTCGTCAAATCGCCCGAAAGGTGACTATCCGTTTAGCGAACCAGCGGCAAGATGGCTTCCAAGGAAAGCTCGGCCGTGCTTTCGTACACCAGGTCGGCATGGGCGAACAGCTCCTTCGCGCCGATTGCCACCGCGAACATGCCCGCTCCTTTAATCGCTTCTACTCCTGCTGCCGCGTCTTCGACGCCAATGCAAGCGCCGGGCTCCACTTCCAGCAAATGAGCGGCTTTTAAAAAGATTTCGGGGTCCGGCTTGCCGCGCAGCACCGTCTTGGCATCTACAATCGCGTGAAACTTGTCTTTGAGACCGAGCGATTCCAGAACCGCAAACGCGTTTTTGCTGGCGGACGCCAGTCCGATCTTGAGCCCTTGGGCCTCAATCTCGGCAATAAATTCGTTGATGCCCGGCAATACGTCCGCAGGACTAATATTTTGAATCAAGGTCAAATAATGCTCGTTCTTTTTGTCCGCCAGCGCGTTTTTTTGTTCCTCGGTATAATCGTGCGCTTTGCCGCCGAGCACGAGAATTTTTTCCAGCGATTCCATCCGGGAGATCCCTTTCAGCTCCTCGTTGAATTCGCGCGTAAACGGGATGGACAGCTCCCCGGCCAGCGCCTTCCATGCCTCGTAATGGTATTCGGCCGTATCCGTAATGACGCCGTCAAGATCGAAAATAACCGCTTGCACCGGTGTGTTCATGTTCTGCTTCCCCTTTCCATAAATCAAGCTTGGGCCGCTCGGTTAGTTTGCTTTCAAGGCCTGCTCCAACGGCCGATTGTGCTGCAGCGTCACGTCGTCCCCGTACAGCTTGAGCGTCAGCGCTTCGCCTGCTTCCAGCGTAAGCCGGATGCTTTGACGGTCGACATCCACGGCCAGCTTGCGTCCGCGGTATTGAAGCCGGAACGAGTACCGGTCCCACTGCCCCGGAATTGCAGGAGCCAGCGATAGCCCGCTCTCTTTCAAGCGCAAGCCGGCAAAGCCGTAAACGATCGACATCCAGGTGCCGCCCATGTTCGCCATATGCAGGCCGTCCTTGGTATTGCCATGCGTGTTATCGAGATCCAGACGAGCCGTTTCGATAAAATAATCGTAAGCTTTGGCATCGTATCCCAGCTTGGAGGCCATAATACTGAAAATGCAGGAAGACAGCGACGAATCATGGGTCGTGATCTTCTCGTAATAGGTATAAGAGTTGCGGATCGTCTCCAGCTCCTGCTCGTCCTCCAACAGGAAATGCGCGAGCACCGTATCCGCTTGCTTGCACACCTGGTAACGGTAGAGCGTCAAAGGATGGTAATGCAGCAGCAGCGGGTATTTCTCTTCCGGCGTGTTTTCAAAATCCCAAACCGCTTTTTGCAGGAACGTATCGTCCTGGGGGTTAATGTTCAGCGCCGGATCGTACGGCAGGTATATACATTCCGCCGCCTGTTGCCATGCCTCCGCCTCCTGCTTCGTCACATTCAGCCGCGCGCACAACCGGTCTAATGTTGCCGGGGCAATTTCGGCCAGCAGTCCGTATGCCTTGGCCGCCCACTTCAGATTATGCTTGGCCATGACGTTGGTATAGTAGTTGTTGTTAACAACGCACGTATATTCGTCGGGACCGGTCACATTGTCGATCCGGAACTCGCCGTTCAAATAATGGCCCATATCCAGCCACAGACGCGCCGTTTCGAACAGCAATTCGGCACCATACGTCTTCATGAATTCGTCGTCTTGGGTGCCGAGATAATACTGGATGTAGCTGTAGGCGATATCCCCGCTAATATGATACTGGGCCGTGCCCGACGGGAAGAACGACGAGCATTCCGTCCCGGAAATCGTGCGCCATGGGAACAAGGCTCCTTGCTTATGCCCCATTTCTTTGGCCCGGGCCCGGGCCTGATCCAAGGTCGAATAACGGTAAATCAGCAGTTGGCGGGCAATTTCCGGCTTCGTCATCAGAAAGACCGGGAACATGTAAATTTCCGTATCCCAGAAATAATGGCCTTCGTAACCTTCCCCGGACAAGCCCTTGGCCGAAATATTGCTGTATTCGTCCCGGCCGACCGACTGGAGCAGATGATAGAGGTTGAAGCGGATGCCTTCCTGCAGGCTGCCGTCTCCTTCGATATGGATGTCGGCGTTTGCCCAAAAGTCGTCGAGGTACGTTTTTTGGGCATCCAGCAGATCTTCAAACGTCAGCCCGCCGAGCTGTTCATGTATGCCGATGGCTTGTTCAACGAGATTGTCCCGGTGGCGCAAAGTATCCGTATATACATTCCATTTCGTCACCCGAACCGGTTCGGTCAAATGGAATGTCAGCACGGTTTCGCCGTTTGCGCTCCTGACTTCGGCCGCGCCGGATGCCGAATGACGGCTGACGCAAGCCGTTTTCAAGCCGGAAGCCAGGGTGCGGTCCACTGCGTAGACGTAGCCTTGCTTTTCTCCAGCTTCCTCCACTTGCAGACGTTTGGAATGGCCGGAGGCGACCCGGGGATCGTTCGGATCGGCGAAGTTGGACACGTCTCCGTTGACGGTCGACACCACTTTGACCCGTCCGGTGAAATTGACCGGCTCGATCCGAAGATCGATCGCAAACAATTCTCTCACGGTCATGGAAACGACGCGCCGGAAGTGGAGCTTCACTTCTTTGCCGCCCGGAGAACGCCAGTGCACCGTTCTTTCGGAATAGCCGCGGTCAAGGTGAAGCCGCCGCTCGTAAGCAACCGCTTCCCCGGCAAATACAGAGAACTCTTCTTCGTCGTCGCTCAAATAGATCTTGATCGTTTGCGCGTCGATGATATTGAGCAGCTTCTGCTGGGTCCCCGGGAAGGCGTAAAGCTTTTCTCCGTAAGGGATTTCGATCACATCATGAAACGCGTTCTGATACGTGCCCCGAATCGAGACCATCTCCGGGCGGTAGCCTTCTTCAAAGTTGCCGCGAACGCCAAGATACCCGTTGCCTAAAGAAAATAAGCTTTCCAGATTCAGCAAAGCTTTCGGAGTCAATTCATTGTTCGTCAATGTCCATGTCACCGCTTATCACTCCCGGAACGTAAAATTAGTATTTGAAAAGCTTTTCAAATTCAACCAAAGCATGTCATCAAGCCTATCGAATCCTTCCACTCTATTATTAGTGAGATTGCAGGTAGTTGTAAAGTGGTTTTTTTCGCGGGTTTTACTTTGATTTTTGCCGTTGGACCGTGTTAGCTTAACACTATCGAGAGAAGCCACGGATTTCCCGTTTTTCGAGGCGAAATGAATGAAAAGCTTTTCAAATCTACGCCCACATTTCCAACCGATCGACAACTACCCGCGTATTGTCATCATGGTACTCATTGGATGGAGGCACATGTTCATAATGAACAAATAGAGCTTCAAAGTTGAAGCTCTCTCCAGTTCCATGTGCTGAATTATCATCAAACCGGCTGCATCACCTGCATAAACCTTCCCATCCGTTCCAGCGCCTTCTCCAAATCGACGAGCGAGGTTGCATAGGAACAGCGAATAAAACCCTCTCCTCCTGATCCAAATACATGTCCCGGTACAACCGCCACCTTCGCTTCCTCCAGCAGCCGAAGAGCGAACCGCTCGGATGACATGCCGGTAGAAGCCATGGAAGGGAAAGCATAGAAAGCCCCCTCAGGCTCGTGACAGACCAGCCCGATTGCATTCAAGCCGGCCACAAACAGCTTGCGGCGTTCATTGTAGCTCGCCATCATCTCATCCTTGGCAGCCAAGCCATGACGCAAGGATTCAAGCGCGGCAATCTGTGCAATGGTGGGAGCACACATGGCCGTGTACTGGTGAATTTTCAGCATGCCGGCAATCAGCTCACGCGGTCCGCACGCATAGCCTATCCGCCAGCCTGTCATCGCGAACGCTTTGGAAAAGCCGCTGATGACAATCGTACGCTCCTTCATGCCTGGCAAGGAGGCGATACTGACATGCCTCCTCCCATAAGTTAGTTCGGCATAGACTTCATCCGAAATGACAACCAGATTATGTTTCATAACGAGCTCTGCGATCGGCAGCCAATCCTGCTCTGTCATAACTGTTCCGGTCGGATTACACGGATAATTGATCATCAAAACCTTTGAATGAGGCGTAATTGCCGCTTGCAGCGCTTGCGGGGTAAGCTTGAACTGTTCCTCTGCCGCAGCCGCCACCTCCACGATTTTACCGCCATGCAGATGGGTAATCGGTTCATAGGCAATGTAGCTTGGCGCCGGAATCAGCACCTCGTCACCTGGATCGATCACTGCCCGCAGCGCCAGGTCGACGGCTTCACTGCTCCCTACTGTCACGATGATTTCCTGCTCGGGGTCGTAGGAAAGCGCGAAGCTGTTGGCAAAATAAGCCGAGAGCTCCTCCCGCAGCTCCATCAGGCCGGCATTCGAAGTATATTTCGTCTGCCCTTCACGCAATGCCTGAATGCAAGCTTCACGTACCTTTTCCGGGGTAACGAAATCTGGCTCTCCGACTCCAAGGGCGATTGTATCTCCGCCTGCCGCATTCAGATCAAAAAAAGCGCGTATGCCCGATGGCCGAATATCCCGTACACGCGAGGATAAAAACCGCCCTGTACCCTCTTTACTAAGCATGCCGCACCATCCCCCATTCCAGTTCCCGCTCATGAAGCGAGCTGGCAATAATACGGTCCAGCAGTTGGGTAAAGGTTACACCCGCAGCCGCCGCACTCTTCGGAAGCAGGCTGCCCGCGGTCATTCCCGGTAAAGTGTTCACTTCCAGCACGTAAGGCGTATCCTGACACAAAATCATATCGACCCTTGCATAAACCTTGCATTGCAGCAGCCGGTAGCTGGTCAGCGCCGCCTCGCGCACACGCTGCTCAATAACGGGAAGAAGCTGGATCACCTTTTCCTCAGCGCCGCCGGCCTCATATTTCGCTTTGTAGTCGAACCACTCCGAATGCGCGGAGCGAATACCGATTATCGGCCATACCTCGCCATCCACGATCGGGCAGGTGAGCTCCGTCCCTTGAATATAGGGCTCAATCAAGATCGCTTGATCCAAGCTGCAAGCCTCCTGAACAGCCGGCAGCAGCTCCTTCTCATTATGAACAAGCTGGATGCCGATGCTGGATCCCCCCGTATTCGGCTTCACAATAACCGGATAGCCCAGCCGCTCCACCGCCTGCGGATCATAATCGTCCATCCCCTGCCAGCAAAGGCCTGCAGGCGTATGCACACCCGCTGCCTTCAGCAGCATCTTGGTCAGGTGCTTATTCATGCATAGACTGCTAGCCAGGACACCGCTGCCTGTATATGGAATGCCCAGCGTCTCCAGCGCTCCCTGCACCGTACCGTCCTCGCCATATTGGCCATGCAGCGCCAGCAGCGCGAGATCGATGCCTGCCTGCTGAACCTGTGCGATTAAATCCGCTCGCTGATCGATCACAATGGGAACCACCTCATAGCGGCTGCGATCCAAATGATGGATCATCTCCTGACCTGTCAGCAGAGAAACCTCACGCTCAGAGGAAATACCGCCCATAATAACGCCAATTTTCATCATGACACCTCATTTTAGCTCTTTTCTTCATCGTTATATCTCAAGAAAGCTGCGCGCCTGTTTGCCGATGATTTGAATTCCCCGCTCGATATTTTCATCCGTTACCTGTGAAAACCCAAGCCGCAATGTATTCGTCCCTTCGCCTTCATGAATAAAAAACTTGTCTCCCGGTGTAAAAATAACGCCCTGTTCCGTGCAGGCTTCCAGCAGCCGGCGTGTATTTACGCCTGTCGGGAAGGTGAGGAACAAATGCAAGCCCCCGTCGCCGGACAGCTGCGCCTCAGGAAGATGCGCTTCACAGCATGCCTTTGTCAGCTCATATTTGCGTTTATACTCCGTACGTGCTTTTTTTACATACTTATCGAAATTTCCGTTCAGCAAATATTGGTATAAAATCGATTGATCGATGGTTGAGGTATGAATGGTGCGTGCACGCTTAATGCTTTCCAGTGTACCGATCAGCGCCCGGTCTCCGAGCACCCAGCCGACTCGCAAGCCAGGGAACAGCACTTTGGAGAAGCTGCCAATATAGATGACTCCGTTCCCTTGCCCTGCTGTCGCTATTAACGGCGCAACATGTGCTCCCGAGTAACGCAGCTCCTCATTGAATCCATCCTCGATTACCGGGATCTGATAGCGCATCATTAGTTTCATAACGGCGCTGCGCTTGGCTGGCGACATGACGATGCCTGTCGGATTGTGATAAGAAGGAGTCAAATAGGCCAGATCGAAGCGGTTTGGCTGCTTCTGCAACACCGCCTCCAGCCGCTCCACATCCATTCCGTCACGCTCCATCGGAATGCCGGTAATCTCAAATCCTTGCAGCTTCAAATTTTTGATCGCCGTATGATGGGTCGGATTTTCGCAAATGGCCGCTCCGCGGCGCGCAGAAGGGCGCAATGCCGATAGTACAATGTCAAAGCCTTCTGTAAACCCGCCTGTAATCAGCATATCCTTGCCGCTTATATCGACGCCCTTGTTCTCCATATAATGCATCAGGTAATCGATCAGCGGCTTATAGCCCTTGGCATAGCCGTAGTTGAGCAGCACCTGCCCTTCGATGGCCATCCGGTCCATAAAGGCTCGCCTGACATCCCCCAGATCAAACAGCTGCTCATCCGGAGCGATGCTTGTGAACGAGATGGCTCCTTTTTTGCCGCGAATGCCCTGCTTCATCCTATCCAGCTCTACAGCCGATACAGCATACTCGTTCATTCTTGCTTTCCAGTCGATCTGCCAGGCGGCGGAGCCGTCAGCTCCTCCGTGGTCTGCAGCCGACTGGCCCACCATGGCGGCCACATAGCTGCCCTTGCCGGGAATCGCATACGTAAACCCGTCATCCTCCAGACCTTCGTAGGCGGCAATGACGGTATTGCGGCTCACCTTAAGCAGACCGCTCATTTCTCGTGTGGAGGGCAGCTTCTGATCCCCTTGAAGCGACCCTTTTATAATTAAACGTTTGACGTATTCTTTTACTTGTATCGCGACCGGACGGTCACCGACGAGCTTGAAATCCTGGAACATCCTTCATCGCCCCCATCTCTAATGATGGCATGGAAAACGAGAGAAAAAAAGAACCACCGCACTGGATTTTTCATCCTTCGGTGGTTCTTCCCGTAATATTTGCCATCCAGGCTGGCCATTCATGTCTGCTTCCGTCTAATTAACTCCCGATTTTCCCACAGAAGCATGCGCAAATTAGATTTAGATCCTTGAATAACAAAATGCGGAATTTGTTTTTGCTTTGCAATTTCAACGCAGCTCCAGGTAGCTCGATGCGATGTGGCGGTCAGTAGAAAAAATAAGGCATCGGCTTTGCTTAAATCCGCGTGAATTCGCTCCGGGGCATCACCGCTATCATGGATGAGGCTTGCGCCCGTCTCCGCCACAACCCCCTCGAACCATTTCCGCAAACCGCCGACAATGACAATTTTACAGTTTTCCAAGAATGGAACGGGCTTCGGTTTCTCGGCTTGCCTCCGGAGTAAAGATGGCTTATACGCTTTAAATTCTTGCTCGGCCACAGACTGTTTTGTTTTCCGGTACAATCGGGATAATCGGGCAAACCGCCCTTCGTCAGCCACATTGAATAGACATGGATCTCCGTCGTTAGGCTGTTGGATTTCAATGTCCCGTCGGTGCAATGGATATCGATTTTGTGCATTGTTAATGTCTACACAGTACCAGGTGAAATAATCCCCGAGCTCGACATATCCATCGAATTGGCGGATCGGAGCATAAGTATCGTCTCCTTGAAGCAAGAGCTCAATTTCATAGAGTGTCATGCCGTTTTGTTGCTTGCCTGGCGAGCATTGGACTTCGGCTTCATGCTCAAGTCCGTGTTGATGGACCATCGATTCCGTAACGTTAAACGATTTTCCATCCTCTAGTACGACGTACCCGCCATGATCCCTTCGATAGAACGTACCGACACAAGATTGCCGGCTCGCCTCGGGTTCGCTTGGAACCGGTTCAAACGAAGGATCGCTTACCTGTACAGGATCTTGCGGTTGCGCCTGCCCGGTTTCTTGCCGAAACTGCTCCAAAAGATCGGTCAAGTCAAAAATTTTCCTTATCTGCGTCCGAAGAACAGACGCGTTCTCCGGATTGGCTCGTCGAAGCTCGTAATAAAGCTTGTCCGACTCCGGCAGCAAGGATTTTAAAAGAAGCGCGATAAGCTCTTGTGTGTTCCCCTGCCCCTTCCGCTCATGCCGTTGTTTCCATTGTTCCAATTCATGCTCCGCTTTTACCGCATTGGCTTTCATTTCCTGGACTTTCAACTCAGCTTTTTTCACCAGATCTTGCAATTCGTTTTTTTCCTTATTCAGACGATGCAGCCGTGCTTCCAGCTGATTCCGGTAGGCTTCCGCTTCCTCCTTTTGCTTCTGCGCTTCTTCTTTCAAAATCAGCAGCTCCGCCGCTAATTGCTGCTTTTCTCTTTCGATTTGCTCCAGCTTTTTCGATTGAGCTCCAAGCTCCTTGCGCAACTGCTCGGCTTCCTTTTCCCTGGTCTGGCGTAAGGCAAACTCATTCTTCAGCTTTTGCTCAATAACAGAATACTTTTCGTCGTTGGAACGGTCATCTTGCGGGCTCTTCGCTTCCGGAGCCTTCTCTTTTATGCCTTCTTCAAACTCTCTTATGGCCTCTTCCCAAGATGTTCTTCCTGTCGCGCGGCCAGGATGAAACCGAAGAGCCCAATAAACATGCCATCGCCCAAATTTTAAGATATTATCCTCTTTCGTAGCCAGAAATGTTTCCAGAGAGCCAGAAGATTCGTTTTTCAACAAATCGAACACGGTGAATATGATAACCCAACAAAGTCGTTCTCGATCGGAAGTGAGGTAATGTTTTTGCAGCTGGAAGAGTAATTTTTGAAAGAGTGCATCGGGAAATTTCTTATACCTGGAGAAAACGATGGGGAAATTTAAGAAATGGGCTATGGCTCGTTTTTGCTGAACGGATAGTTCCTTCATTAAAAATCTGAACTTATCGATCGGGAAAGGGATACTTATCTCTTCTTGTATCGCTTGCATAAAAGTTGGCTTTTGTTCCTCATATCCCTCGGTTAAGGAGCTAATTTGACGGACTTCGGCCTTTTCGCTCATGAACATCCTCCTATTTCATGATTAAAACACCATAATTTAGGATTCGATGCTCAATTCCTAATTCCTCCAATTTATACAGAAATACTTAGGACCCAGTTAAAATTCCCTGCATTCCCGGGCTCCCCGCAAAGCGCCCGGATTTCCCTTCCTTGATTCAACCTTGCTTTGCGGGGCGGTGCAGCGACCGGAAGCGGATTCACTGTCTTGGCGGCTTGTTATATCCTCTGTCCCCGTAGGGCTGCAATTTCTCCAGCCACGGTTTTTCCATCATTTTGAGCTCCCACTTCATATCCGTCACATCGTCCGTTTTCTGCTCCTCCAATACCTCATAGGTGAAGGCTTCAGCCCCGAGCTCCTTCCAATCCTTTTGCAGCTCTAAATTGGCGAATCTCCCCATATCCAGCTGCATCTTGATGGTCATCCATTTGTTTTTCAAGTTCGGATAGCTGTCCACGTAAATTTTGCCGCTGACTTTGTTTGTAATTTGGATGACACCCATGTAAGTCTTAATCTGCTTAAATTCCTCCAGCAGCTCCTTGCGTTTGCTCTTATCCATTGTTTTGCTTCTCCTTCCGGGCCCGTACATCATAAATACCGGGCGATAATCCGAACCAGCTTGGCCGGAAATTCATGTAGATTGGTAATATCCAGGAATCGCTCATTCCCGTAGATTTGACTGATGACGTCTTTGTCTTGACCGATCGCGGCGGCAAGAAATGTAAGGCCTTTCCGCTCGTATTCGGCGATTGTCTGCTGCATGTCTTGAATGGCATAGCTTCCGGTATAATCGTCCATCGCTTTCGGCTGCCCGTCGCTAATGCTGATTAAGAGCTTCGTCTTTTGCGGCGTAACAGCCAGCCGTTCGGCCATAATTCGTAAAGCCATCCCGTCGCGATTATTGCTTCTGGCCCGAATCCCCATCAGTCGGAAACGGTCATTCGCATCGGTTCGCTCAAAGTCGGTATAGGCATAAACCGACATTTGCTCCAGTCTGGAAGCATCCGCCGTATCGCCATAGATCAAAACGGGGATATGACACACCTGACAAAATTCATATACGGCGATCACTGCGCGTTTGGCTGCTTCCAATCTGCCAAAAGCCTTCATCGATGCCGACTCGTCCACCCTCAGACCGACCACAAGCGAAGGCGATTCCGTCGGAGGACGTTTTTTGGCAAAATACCGGAAATCCCGGTAAGCCACGCTGTCCGCTTGAAATTTGCTGCCATAGTAATGATTCTTGGCAAAGTCAAAGGAAGCCTCGTGCTCCAGCAGCGGAAGCGTCTTTCTTGCAATTTCCTGCACGATCGGCATCAGTCCCTTGCTCAGCCGGACATATTCCTGCTGATTTGCCTGATCGTAATCCGGACGATGGACGACGAGCTTTACCTTATGATGAATGGTATGGGACACCACTTCCCGAGCGTCTTGATTCAGCTTTTTGCGGAAATCGCGCTCTTGCCGCTTCGCCTCCTCTGACACGGGTTCAGGGTCGGCAGGATGATAGGCCGGGGCACTGCTCTCCCCCAAATCCGAGCTTTCCATGCCGGCGTCGTCATCGGAACCATCGGAATCATTGGCAGCATCGGACGAGCTCTCTTCGCTATCCGCGCTTTTTTTCAATGCGATCGCGTCATCGTCCGCAGGACGGTCCAGATCCAAGCCGGTACTGTCAACATCTCCCCATATCCTGATCTCTAAGGCTTCAGAATCCCGTTTTTTTTTACTTGAGTCTCAACGTCCTCCAAGCTTGCCGTCAAGCCATGGCTTGCAAGCGCATCTTCCAGCAGCTTGATTTCCTCGGAGTCGGTTGTGATCTTGTAGATGACTTTATGATAAAGGGATTGTTTGACGGAAGCCCCTCCGGCGACCGCATCCGCCCAATAGAAATACGAACGCATACCGGCCACCCCTTTAATCGCATTGGCCCGGGCGGTTTTGTCCAAAATAATAATGGTGTCTGCCAAAATGTCCAATACCCGTTCGTTTCTGTAACCGGTTTTGGCCATGGCGCGTTCCATCATCACTTCTTTCGTCGGCAGATCCATCTTTTCCGAGTGCTGAACTCTGTCGCGCAATGCCTCGTTTAACGGCCTGGCTCCAGCGTAGCTGCGGTTTGTCGTGATGACCGCGATGAAATCCGGATGTCTGCGCACGATTTCCGTAGGAAGATTGATGCTGCCATCCAGCTCTAGAGCAGAGTTCAGTGCCATTAACACCGCGGCATCCCGAATGACATTCGGCTCCTGGATTTCCAGAACGTACCCCTTCTGATAAGCCCGGACGATCTCGGAAGGGTAGAAACGATACTCTACCGCTTCGCCGTCGGTGTTTTCCGCAGCCAGCTTTAGCAGCTGCTTCATCTTATAAGCAGCCTGCTCCGGCGCTATCCCCAGAACATCGGTCAAAACCCCGGCTGCACTCTGAAAACCGTCGCTCTCGTATAACGCCTTCAACGCTGCCTGGTCCGCAGGCTCCAGCTTCTCCAGCCGTTCCGAAGAAATCACGGGCAAAATCGCGCCGATAATGTCCGATTTATCCATGTCCGCAAAGCAGGTGACCTTCGTATACGGCAGCCCGAAATTCGCCGATAACGCTTTGGCGAGCTGCGTTTTGCCCGAGCCTGCGTCGCCCTCCAACAAAATATTGGCGATTTTCATTTCCCCGCGGTGCCAGTTGCGCTTGACCTCCGCACAGATGCGCCGTTCTTCTTCGCTGGCCTTATGCGTTGACGGCTTTTGCCACACAAGCGCTTGTTCCGCATCGCTCAGTTGTCTTGCAGGAGACAACACATATTCCTGACTCATTCCTAACCACTTCCCCTAATCCAGGTTAATACCCCATATCCTTCAAAATTCTGGATAACGTGCGCAACCGCTCCCCGATCAGCTCGTCGTCATCGCTCAGCGCCTGATTGAACAGCTTGATATCTTCATTGATTCGCTCATTGTCCGTACAGATGGCCACGGTCATGGCGTCCCCCTGCAGACCGACCCGGTCGATGACCGGCTCCTGCGGATCATATAAATGCTCATACCGGTAAGCTTCGCGAAAATGCGCCATCGTCCGGCAAATCAGAATGGATAAATCGAGAACGCGATGGAGCGGCAGCTCCTCCGATTGCCGGGACCATTTTTCCCCCGTGTACCGCCATACCTTGGCCGAAATATCGATTTTCCCCCTGTCATTCCATTGGGCCAATCCCAAGGAAAGACCTTTGGCATCCGAATTGCGGGCGAATCTGCCATCAACCTGCTCATAATTTTCGGAAACAACAACCGGCTTATGCTTTAACGTAGTCGGTATTTTCATGTTATGACCTCTTTTCATTTATCGAATCACTTATTTACTAATTTACTAAATTACTAAATCTAAACTTCATTGTAGCTTGCACTTGATCGAATGTCAATCCGTTGACTAACCCTGTGCTTCAAAAAGAAAAAGAGCCGTTTCAGCTTCCCTTATTTTTGGGAAACACGGCTCTTGTTCAATACCTATCTTATTGCGTGAAATTTTCGGATTACAATAATGAAGCGACCGCCAGGCGCTCCTCGATTTGGGAGCACATTGCCTCCTCGGTTTCCAAGCCCGCCCAATACATCTTGAGCTCCTGGTTGATGACGGACAGCTCTCTTGCGCTGATCGCCAAGTCCGTAAAATATCGAAAGCCGGGAATCGTTTCACGAAATAGCGAAAACCGCGACGGAAGATACCGTTTCTCTTCCCCTAGCCACTCGGCGGCGGATTTTCTCGCAGGAAGACTGTACGTGTTCTGCCGAACGAAAAGCTGAGCTTTGTAGGCGGTCAAAAATTCCACCAGCTTGGCGGCGGCGGCTTTGACGCGCGACTGACGATTGATCGCAAGCCCGATATTCAGCAGCATCGTCATCGGCGTACCCAGATGCGGTACGGGCGCGATGTCAAAGGATACCTGCTCGCCAAGCAAATAATTCAAATAAAAATAACTGGTCATGATCATCGACGCTTTGCCCTTGGCCAGAAGCAGCTCCGATTCGCCGGTCGTCACCCCTTCGGATAGCGAGGGAATACTATGCTTCATCTCCCCGCAGTAGCGAAGCGCGTCCATCATCGGCGTACCGGCAAGCTTAAGCCGGCCGTCTTCGTGCCGCTCGAACTTTCCTCCGGTCTGCAGCAGCAAAAGAGGCCAGCGGTTCGACGAATACAGGTCGCAGTGAAAGCCAAGCCGTTCGCCCGAAATGGCAAGCCGCGACGAATAGTCGATCAGATCGTTCCACTGCCAGCTGCTATCCGGCTCAGATAAATGGGCCGCCCGAAAGTGCTCCCGGTTATAACAAAGAATGAGCGGGGAAAAAATAAACGGCTGCACGAGCTGGCGGCCATTCACTTGAAACGCGTCCGAGAGGAAGGAATACAGCTCCGGATTGCGTTCCATCGGCTCCAGCAGCCCTTCGGCTCCGTTCTCCACACATTCCTGAAAATTCATAAAGTTCATCATGACCACATCGAGGATGCCGCCGGACAAGTAATCGCTGATATATCTGTAATTGGTGCTGGATGTAGGCACGGCTTGTACCCGGATATGCGGGTTTTCCTCCTGGAAGATGGACAACAGCTGATGAATCCCCGCTTCTCCGGTGACGGAGCTGTGAAAGCCCAGCTTTACTGTGACGAAAGCTTCGTCCAGAGGACCGATGACCTTCGTACCGACGCGCGGTATTTTTTCGATCAGCCCCTCTGACACGAGAACGTCCAGCCCTTTTCGCACCGATTGATTGCTTAATTGAAATTCCGCGGCGAAAGATTTTTCGGAAGGCAAAAAGTCTCCTATCGCCCACTTTCCTGTCAATATGTCTTCCCGCAGCGCGCTGACGAATTCGCTCAGCCGCTCACGGGGCTTCTTGCGGCTTGTCCTTTCTTCCATCCTTAGACCTCATTTCCATCCGATACACGGTAAAGAACAGGAAATAGGGACAAATCCTGTATCCGCTCTATTCGTTGTTATTATAACAAGGTCCCAATATTCCATGTCAACATACGAAGGATTCACGGCATAACGATGCCGCTATACCGTGAATCCCGTCACGCTTAAGAAAGCGAAAAGTTGCCGGCGCTGTGTTTTACCGTATCGTTTTCCGCCGGCAGCGCCGTCCGGTTGACCTTCTCTTCCAGGCACGATGTCATGAAGAAGTAGCCTCCGCTTCCGAAAGCGCCATCCGCCGCTTCATACTTGCCACCCGTGAAGTGAGCGCCGACGGCCTTCAGCTTGTTCGTCCCGCCTTGGATCTGGAAATGTGCCGTGTCCGCGTCCACTGCGGCGCTCCTGCAGTTTCCGAAATTCCACGTGATGACGTTCGTCGGATCGATGCTCTTCAGGAACGCCTTCTCGCCGTTCGTTCCGCTGAATACCGCGCCGCCGTCGATTGCGATCCACTGGTCTGCTTTATTTTTCGGATTGTTGACGTCGCCGACCTTGTCCCATGCACCGGTGAACAAGAAGCAGCAATCCACAAGTCCGCCGCCCTGCATGACGATTTCACGCGCGCCGACCTTAACCGTGCCTCCTGCCTGTGGCAGTCCCTTAAACCAAGTATTGATAAGGGTCAGCTTATCGATGCTCCCCAAATTGACATCCTCGACGTTGTAAAACTCACTGTTGAGAATCGTCAAATCCCCGCTGCACGGCATATAACCGACTTGGTTCGTTCCCGAGCGGATCGGACGGGCGATTTCATAGCCCTTCAGCATGCCGAAGGAGCAGCTGTCGATCATATTTTTCCTTGTGCCCCGGGAGGAGCTTTTCGAAATCGTTACCATCTCTTGCGCCGTACAGCCTCTCATCTGCAACCCGTCCATGTTGACCCAGAACGAGCCTGAATTCGCCATTTTCACGCCGGGCTTCGTATACGTCACGACGGCATGGCAATCCTCAAGCGTCAGGTCGGTAAGCCGCTTGTGCGCGACGATCCGCGACGCGATATGCTTCTTGACGGTCACCCGCTTGGCGCTGTCGCCCCAAGTCGAGCCGCTATTCGCGAACGACAACAGGCCGGAGTTGTTGATATACGTCAGATCGTGCTCGAATTGACCGTGTGTGACGAACGGGCCGTACTCGTCGCCATCTCCGTGGCAGTTCTCAACCATGCAGTAGGCCGCGCACGTAAAATCGTTCAAGTGACGGGCATTGCTCGTGTTGCAATCCCTGACGTGGCCGTACAGCACGTTGATCTGCTGCGTCAAATAGCCGGTGCCGCCCCAATCGCGTTCTTCCGGGTTGATCAGTTGACAGCGTTCCGTCACATAATGGGTGTTGTACCTGCGCATCACGACCGGCCAGAACACTTTGGTCGCCGTGATGCCCGATGCGTCGCATTCGACCGCGAATTCGAACGCGACCGGATTCGACCCGATCTGGTCCCAAGTCGGGAACGGCCGGGTGCTCGTGCCGTTGGGCGGCACCGGGATGCCGATAAAGCTCATATTCCGCACATGGCAGCGAAAAGCCGGGCTGATCTTCCGGTAGGTTAGCAGGCGTCCCTTCGCCAGCGGCCACCCGAGCTTATAATTGAACCGGACATGGGTAGAGTCGAGAATTTCCGTTACTTTGAGAAGGTAGTCGAGCTCACGCTGCGCGTTTCCGCCCGGGTTGTTCTTGATTTGCGCATGCCACCAGCTATCTACCGCGAAAACGGACGAATCGGCGACCTCGAAAATATCCGAGTACTCCGGCAGTTCTTCGCTCAGCGTCACGGTGTGGACCATATCGGTTTTGATTCCCTGGAAAAACATAACGGCGCCAAACGGGTTGTCTACCTTGTTCAGTTCGATCCCCTCGGTCGTTACGGTATGTCCCTGAAAATCAATCTCGATATCGCTGCGGTGAAATACATGGCGCTTGACGAAATTCAAATCCGAGTATGCTTCGACCCGGCGGATCGACAGATCGTTGACCAGCGCGTCCAGCGCCCCGTCCGCATTCGTCTTCGCATCGAAAATGCCGAACCAGCGAAAATCCCCCACGCCGTCATGCACGACTTCAAAGCAACCTTGGCCTTTTGCCGGTTTGTGTACCGTGCCGCCGTTATCGGCTTTGGCGCTGCCGGCCATATAGCGAACCAGCTTGCCTCCCCCGTCGCCGCTCTTGTAGTAGCCGCCAACGAATACATGCAAGCCGTCCTTGAGCTGGCCGGGCGGAAGCGACATCAGCTCCTCCACGCTGGCGACCCATAACGTTTGACGATCCCCCTTGCCGTCGGATTGCAGACTTTCTGCCGAAGCAAACCGCGAGCCGCCGAAGGCGCTGCCGGCCAGTATCGCCCCTCCGATTCCCAAAGTTTTCAGCACTTTTCGTCTGCTGATCGCTTCGTTCGCCTTGCCGTTTGTTCCATTTTCCGAGTAGAACATCGTTCAACAGCTCCTTTTCGCCGGGTATCCGTTTTCCGATTTGAACTTGATCGTCGTGCTCTTCGATGCAGTAACTAGCTCCGCATGATCACCCCCCTCTACTATGAACGGGTTCCCGGCGGCAGCGGCCGCTGGGGCAGGAAGCAAGCATCTTTTCCAGATTTGATCGTTGAAACATGGTATGGCCTCCGATTGCTTACACTTTGATTTTGTAACATCTTTTTCAATCTGGTTATGTACTGGTTTAAAAATTATAAATTTGACTAAATAAAATTCACATCTGGTTTGTTTCAGATTTGTTTTCTATGTCCATCATTCACGAAAATGTAAGCGTTGTCAATCCTTTTTTGTAACAATACAAAAAAAGAACCCGAAAGCTTCGGGTTCTTCGCTAGATTTCAATACCACAGATCCGCCGTTTGGATGTCCTGGAGAGCGGCCAAAAACGATTTTTCGTTATCCACGTACAGCTCGGTGTCGAGGTAATACAGCTTTTTATCATCCAGACACTGCTTGATGTAATCCTCGTTCACGATACTTTTGTCCTTGACATTGGCTGCGAACGCTTGAAGCTTGGGCAGCGCGGTTTGGCGATAGTCCAGCCACGAATGATGAAATCCGGCCGGTTCCTCCAGGCAGTAGATGTCTGGATATAACCCTTCGGCAATCCCCTTCTTCCTTAGATAATCCGCCGAGAAAGGCATGCTTCTGAAAAATCGTCCGGTCATCGCAAAGACGCGATAGCTCCAGTGAGGAGCGCCGTGATTGGAGCGGCAAAATAGATTCAGGAAAAAAACGGAATAGTGCATTTTGACGGTAATGACTTGACGTCTTTTCACCTCGGAGACAATCCGGTCCGCCATTCGGCTATCGATGATCTCGTCGAAGTCGGCCAGAATGATCACATCGTCATCCTCGACCCGCTCCCGCAAAATGTCAGCGCATCGGCTTCTTTGGTACGCTTCGTTATGAAACGCGCTGTTGTAGCTCAGCAAGCGCCAATACCAGCGGTCAAAGTTCGCCGCTTGGCACGTGTCCGGGTTAAAATACAATTGGTGCCGCTCCGGCTTGCGAAACGCGTTGTCGGCTTGCAGCGCATGGTAAATCACCTTCGGACCGAGATGAGCCGGATCGAAGTTTCGAGGCTTGTCCGCATAGCTGAAGGTCTTGTTGGCCTCAATCACGTGAAGCTCGTCGACCCAGCGGGCATCTTCTTTCAGTTTGATTTCCGCCACCCGGTTTTCGTTGAAAAACGGGCAAAATTCATAAATTTTCATGACCGGAAGCTCCCTTCTCCTGTCGTTGTCAGCGTGTTAACCTCGATACCATGGCGCAAATGTTCGGTAAACCGGCGCACCAGCCCGGCAATCGTTTGTTCTTCGTAGTGCAGCGTGCTGTAATAGCAGGTCAAGCTCAGCCTGTCCCGCTTCAAGCTAACCGTCATATTTAACCAATAAGCGGAAGGGTTGTCCGGCGCGCTGGTATTTCCGTACGGAAGGGTCAACGGCTCGTAGAAATCGTCGGCTTGCCAAGCCGTTTCCTCCGATTGGTAGTGGAACAGCATGCGGCTGTCATCGATAAGCGGCTCCGCCTCCGGATGAAGCTCCGGAATGATATGTCGCAAAGCAAAATAGTCCATGCCTTCCTTGGGAATAGCGTTCAGCGTCCGCTTGACATGCTCCAGCAGTGCCTCGGCATCGCCCAGAAGCTCCTGCTTCCCGATGCGGATTCGTACGGGATACGCCCCGGCAAAAAATCCCACCGTGCGATATATCGCAATGTTAGGCAAAAAGGACTCGCGCTGGTAGGACATCACATGCAGCAGCAGGTCCGGCTGTTTTTTCAAGTCGAAGCAGGCCCGGGACAAAGCCGCTAACAGGACGCCGAGCGGGGTGGTGTGCCGCTGTGCCGCCAATGCTTTCAGCAGGCCGACCTGCTCCACGCCTTCCAGCAAATCATAGGTCATCGTCGCCATGTGGCGGTGAACCGGCGATTGCTGCGCTTCCCAGTCGACCTGCAAAGACTTGCCGCCTTCGACAACGTCCCTCCAATAGGCCGCCGCCTCGGCAGTAACACCTGCGGCTGCGTATTGCGTTAACGCCAGACACCAATCGCGGTAGCTGCTTCCCGCTTCCCTGTCGAGATCTTCATCAGCCCCCGTGTAGAGAAGCTGTCTGCATTCATCCAGAAAGATGTTCATCGACATCCCGTCAAAAATTAAATGATGGAACAAGAGAAGCAGCACCTGCCCGCTTCCGGCGCCATAATGGTCGAACAATACGGCTTTCCACAAAGGACCTTCCCCGATATCAAATTCATGCTGAAGCTTCGAGCAGTAGTCCGAGATGAAGACATTGTGAGATGCCGAGAGCTCCCGCAAATCCACATAGGCAAATGCCCGGTCCATATCGATGTCCAGCTCAACTTGGTACCATTCTCCGTGATCGAGCCGGGCGAAGGTTAGCCGCAGTGCCGCATGCCGATCGACCAGAAGCTGCAGCGCACGGCGCATCTCTTGCTTCGTGATCCGCAGCTTGAGCAAAGCCAGATAAGGCACGTTGAACATGTTGCGGTTCTTCAAGTCGCGTTTGAAAAACCGTCGTTGCACCGCCGACAGCGGAAATCCGTTATTCGGGTACGTCCGCTGTCCCGAAGCCGAAGCCATTTCCGTATCCGGGCGGGCCTCCATAGCCGAAGCCGAATCCGGCGCCGAAAGTGTTCCGCTCAAGGAGCGGGCCAAACGTTCGATCGTTTGCTCCCGAAAAATTTGGTTCACCGTCACCGGATAGCCGCTCTTTTGCAGCAGGCTGACGATGCGCAGCGCATGGAGCGAATGGCCTCCCAATGCGTGAAAATCTTCATCCTTGCGGATATGATCGAGCTTCAGCACAGTGCGCCAGATCTGCTCCATCAGCTGCTCCAGAGCGGTTGCGGCATCGGGGTCGGACGTCTGTCCGGTACGACGCACTTCCGGCAGAGGCAGTCTCGCCCGGTCGATTTTGCCATTTACCGTTAACGGAAACGACTCCAGCCGAACGTACCGGAAAGGAAGCATGTACGAAGGCAGGCCGTCGGCCATAAAGGCTTGAAACCGTTCTTCCGGGATGTCCTGTTCATCCATCTCCGATGTATAATAAGCGATCAGCCGCAGCTCCCCATGGAGCTTGCGGGCGATGACAAGGCATTGCTTGACGTCGGGATAGGAGCCAAGACGGTGCTCGATCTCTCCCGGTTCGATCCGGAAGCCGCGAAGCTTCAACTGGCCGTCGCTCCGCCCGATATATTCGATGTTGCCGTCCAGAAGCCATCTCCCGAGATCGCCTGTCCGGTACAGCACCAAATTTCTTCCTTTTGCGCGATCCTCGGCAGAAGCGTACGGATTCGGAACAAACGCTTTTCGCGTCAGTTCCTCCTGCTTCCAATAGCCGCGCGCGACGCCGTCTCCTCCCACGAAGATTTCTCCGACGGCCCCGACAGGCTGGACATGTCCCCTTTTGTCCAAAATGTAGCACGTCGTATTACTGATCGGCTTGCCGATGGGGATGTCGCGTTCAAAGGGCCGCTCGATCGGATAACTCGTCGAAAAGGTCGTGTTCTCCGTCGGACCGTAGGCGTTGAGGATGGTAAGCGACGGATACGCCATCCGCAGACGATTGATCGGCTTCGGCGATAACGCTTCCCCGCCTACAAGCAGCCAACGGAGTCCGGCGAACATCGCTTCGTTCTCCTGGGTCCACTGATTGCACAATGCGGCACTGAGCCATAACGCGTTAATGCCCCATGCCTTCATCCGCTGCTCCAGCAGGCGGACGTTCATCAGGTCGTCTTTGGAAACGACGAACAATCGGCCTCCGTTCAGCAGCGTGCCCCAAATTTCAAACGTGGAAGCGTCAAAGACCGGCGAACCGGTATAAAGCAGCTTGATGTCCGGGGAAAACGGGAAATAGTTCGTATGCTTCACCAGACGGACGATGCTGCGATGCTCCACCATTACCCCCTTCGGCTTGCCCGTCGAACCGGACGTATACATCAGATAAGCAAGATCGGAAGCGGCCGCGGGACGTCTCCCTTTTTCTTCCTGTTCCACAAAAGTCATGTTGTCGAAATCATCGGCACAGATCAGCTTTAAGCTCACACCCTGGCACGCTTCTGCCAAGCTGTCCGCTCCGCTGCGCGAGGTGATGATCGTGTCCAATTCGGCGTCCCGGATCATGTCGCGTATGCGTTCCGCCGGAAAATCGGGATCGATCGGCACATAAGCGCAGCCCGCCTTCAAGATACCCAGGATGGAAACGATAAATTCGAGCGAGCGCGGCAGACAGACGCCGATGAGCTTCTCGCGAACAGGCGCATCCTCCGCCAGTATGCTTGCCACATGCCGGGACAGTTGGTCGAGCCGATCGTAAGTCACGACCCGATCACATGTGATTACCGCCGGTTGGGAAGGCCGGAGCCGGACTTGTTCCCCGAATAGCTCGGGAACCGAGCTTTCCCTTGGGTACTCCGTGAACGTACGGTTCCAATCGTAGACGATCCGGTTGTAATCGTCTTTGGTCATTAAACAAATGTCTCCTACAGCAGTATCCGGATGCTCCACCGCAAAATGCAATACCAGACGCAAATGCTCCGTCAACCGGCGCACCGTTTCCCGCTCCAATCGGTCGGCATCGTAAATCAGCTTGATGAAGATCCGGTCTGAGTCGCTTGCGATGGTGATCGTCAGCGGATAATTCGTTTTCTCGCGTTCCTCCATCGCCGACATGTGCAGTCCGCTTGCCGGTTGACGGTAGTCGTTCAAATAATTTTCGAACGCGACAATGCTGTGGAACAAAGTATGGCCTTGCACGGAGCTCCAGCCCTTCAATTCATTCAGGCTGACGCAGCAGTAATCGTTCAGCTTTTGAATCGTGTGATGAAGCTCCTTCATACAGCCGGCGACGGATTGCTCCGTATTCCAATGCATCACCAAAGGAAGCGTATTAATCAGCAAGCCGGTAATACGGTCCGCTTTGGCAAGATCGGACCCACGGCCGGACACGACCATGCCGAATACGGTGACCTCCGCATCATAAAGCACTTGCAGCACTTTTCCCCAAGCGAACTGCACCAACGTATTGAGCGATATTTGCATCTGCCGCACAAATGCCTCCATGCGCCCGGTAAAGCTTGAATCCAATTGCAGCGTTTCGATCTGCTGCTTGCGGATCGGTTGGTGCGCATCGAAGTACATGCCGCTCTTCTCCATCGGCAGCAGGGTCGGCTCGGTAACGTCAGCCAAATAAGCCTTCCAGAAGGTTTCGGCTTCCGTCCGCTCCTTCGTCATCAGCCACCGCATGTAAGGCTCGAAAGGGAGCGACGGATTGCGGTGAGGCATTATGTTCTGCAAGCTGCATTCATAGAGGTCGTGAACCCGATTGAGCAGCAGCGGGAGGCTCCATCCGTCCAGCAAAATATGGTGGTAGCTCCAAACCACCGTCCATTCCTCCGGACTGCTGCGAATCAGCGCAAGGCGGTACGTGGGCCGTCGCAGGTCGAAGCGGCGCTCGCGGTCCAGCGTCATCCACTGTTCGAAATACTCTTGCTGTCGATCCGCAGGCTGTGAGGCGATATCTACCACGGTCCAATCCGGTTCCGCTGCTTGAACGACGCACTGTACCGGCTCGTCCAGCTCTTCCCAGACGAAGCACGTCCGCAAACAATCGTTCTCGGCAACGACATGCTGCCACGCTTCCCGATAACGGGTAACATCGAGCCTGCCCTCGTATTTCCAGCTTGTCTGCACGAAATATTGGTCGGAGGACGGATGATCCAAATAATGGAACAAAAGTCCTTTCTGCAGCGGACTAAGCGGCATGATTTTATCCAGACCGTGTTGCGCATGGTAGGTGTTTACGATCCGGTCCAGCGAATGCCGTTCGATGGAAACTAGTGGAAAATCGCTCGGCGTAAACTCTTCGCTCTCTTTCCCCTCGCAGTGTTCGATGATGGAGCGCAGATAAGAGCTGAAAGATTCCATCAAGCCGGCAATCGTCGCTTCCTCGTAATGACGTCTGCTGTATTTCATAAACAAATGCAGTTGGCCCTGAACGACGGAGCAGTTAAGCTCCAACAGACTCGTTCCGTGGTTCCGCGGCGAGCTATGATCCTGTGCGGCATCGCGCGTGAAGTTTAACCATTCGTTCGCTTCCCCGGTTTCGGCCTGATCGAACTGGCCCAAATAGTTGAATAGCGCCTGCGGCTCGGAAGCCGTCAAAGCGGTTCGAACCGCCTCGTCCGGATGGCAGTACCGCAGAGCTCCGTACGAGATGCCCCGGTCAGGAATGCGGCGCAGCTGCTCCTTGACGGATTTGATCGCTTCTCCCAAGGAAGCATCAGCCGACAAACGGATGCATACGGGAAACATCGACGTGAACCAGCCGATCGTTCGGGTCAAGTTCATGTCGGATACGGAGTGCTCCCGTCCATGGCCCTCCAGCCGGAAAGCGACTGTCCCCTGTCCGGACCAGGCGGACAGCAGCAGCGACCAGGCGGTAAGCAGCAGATCGTTGATCTGCGTATGGTAAGCGTGAGCGCACCGGTGCAGCAGCCGCTGCGTATCGTTTGGCGGCAGCGTTGCAACAAGCTCCGCGGATTCGGCGCTGCCCCGGTGATCCGAGCAACGGTCTACGGGTAGCTGGAACGCGGCGGAACGGCTCAGCACATCGCTCCAATAGCCGATATGGTCGCGCAGGTCCTCTTTTTGAGCATAGTCCGTGATCGCAGCCTGCCATATTTTAAACGGGCTAGGAACCGGGAGGAGGTCGGCACCGTGATACAACTGATACAGCTCTTGAAGCAAAATTCTCCAGGAAACTCCGTCGATGACCAGATGATGAACGGTAAGGAACAGACGAATTTTACCGTCAGGGTGACCTTCGATCCAGCCGGCACGAAGCATGGTTCCCGACTCGTAGTTCAGTTGGCCGTGCCATTTCGCGCAGACGGCGGCAACTTCCGGATCGGGGCGCTCTGTCTCCCGAATGGTGTGGGAAGCAAGCCGCACGACGGCATCCGTTCGGTAGCGCTGCACATACGTAGACCCGTGCCTTACGAATTGCGCCGCCAGCTCCGGATGCAGCCGGACCAGCCGGTTAAGAGACGTCTCCAGCTTCGTCGGGTCGCAATGGTTAAGCAGCAGCATATGCGACTGATTGAAGTAGTTCGGCTCTTCGAACCGCTGCTCGAAAAACCAGTGCTGAATCGGCGTCAGCCCGAATTCGCCCGCCAAATCGATGGCCTGCTCCTTTTGCTTCCCGCCGTCCACCCAAGCGGCCACGGCCGCCAAATCCTTCACGGTCGGATGCTCCGCCACTTGCCTGGGCGTCACGACAATTCCGTGATCCCTGGCCATGGAAACCGTCTGTATGGCAAGGATCGAGTCTCCCCCAACGGCATAAAAATGATCGTTGACCCCGATATTTTGCCGCTTAAGCAGGTGCCGCCAAATGTGAAGCAGTCGCTTTTCCATTTCGTCTTCGCCCGTTTCCGGCGCCTTTTCGGTAGATTGCTCCCACACCGTATTCGGATGAGGAAGCGCCGACCGGTCCACTTTGCCGTTAGTATTCAAAGGAAACGCTTCCAGTCGACAAAAGTAAGACGGAACCATGTAGGACGGTAACACGGAGGATAAGTGCAGCGTCAATTCGGCCTCTTCCAGCTCTTGGGAAGAAGTATAGTACGCCGCCAGCTTCTGATAATGCCCGTCGTGCCACGCCCGGACCATGCATTGTCGGATGCCCGGATATTGCCGAAGCCGATGCTCGATTTCCCCCAGCTCAATGCGGTAACCTCTAATCTTGACCTGATCGTCGTTACGACCGATAAAAATCAATTCCCCGCCCGGCGTCCATTTCACGATATCTCCGGTTTTATATAACCTCTCAATTTGTGGAGCGTGCCCATCCCCCATCACAAACTCTTTGTAAACGAACCGTTCCTGGGTCAGCTCTTCGCGGTTCAGGTAGCCTCGGGCCACCCCGACGCCGCCCACCCACAGCTCACCGGGAACGCCGACCGGAACCGGTTGGCCGAACGGATTCAGGACAAACAGGCGTTTGTTGTAAACGGGCTGTCCGATCGTCACTCTTTTCCCCGGCCGACAGAGCCCTACGGAACAAATAATCGTCACTTCGGTCGGACCGTATGCATTCAGGAAAAAGCGGTCTTTTCCCCAATCGTTCACAATATCCGGCGTACAAGCCTCCCCGGCCGATACGATCGTTCGCAAGCCGGGCAACTCCCGCTTACTCATCGTTCGTAAGACGGCCGGGGTCAGCATGGCAAGGTGAATGTTTTTTTGTTCGATCACGTCCGAAATATCGGCATATGGAGGCAGTTCCTCTTCCGACAGGACAACGATTGTTCCACCGACCGTTAACGTTCCGATCCATTCGTAAACCGACGCGTCAAAGCTGATGGAAGCGAATTGCAGCACGCGCGTCTCCGAAGTCAGCCCAAACTTGTCGATAAGATAAGGAATCAGCGCAACAAGTCCGGCGTGTTCGATGAGCGCGCCCTTCGGTTTTCCGGTGGAGCCGGACGTATAGATGACGTATGCCAGATCGTCCTGTTTGACCTCAACGTTTAAATTTTCAGCGGAATCGCAAGGTTGCGCAAGCCACTCGTCGATACAAATAAGCGTCACCGCCTCCATACCGGCTTGAGAAATGACCGGCTCCAGCCTGGCGGCCAATTGGCTGGTTGTCACAATGATTTGGGCTTGAGCGTCCTCCAAAATAAACCGAATGCGTTCCTCCGGATACTGAGGATCGATCGGAAGGTAAGCCCCTCCCGTCTTCATCACGCCCAGCATGGCCGGAAGCACATCCGCGCTTCGTTCCAGCATGATAGGGATCAGCGTCCCTCGCGGCAGATCGCTCTGCTCGTTCCTCCGACACGCATCCATAATGACGCGGGCAATTCGGTTAGCCCGGCGGTTTAATTCGAAGTAGGTCAGCTTCTGCTGATTAAACTCCAAGGCGACCGCCTCCGGCGTCCTGACCGCTTGTTCCTCGACCAATTGATGGACGGTTTTACGTGCAGGATATGCCCTGTCCGTATCGTTCCATCGGAGAAATTGCTTCCCTTCGTTTGCCGTGAGGAACGGGTGGAAAAGTACAGGCTTCTCCGGGCCATTCAATGCGTTGGTCAGCAATACCCGGAACTGCCCTGCGAGCCGGGAAATCTGCGTTTTGCCGAAGCGCTTGCCGTCATACTGAATCGCGCATTCGAATTCGTCGAGGCTGTAACGATAACGAAGTACAATCTCAGGCTGGCCCATACCACGCGGAGAGTTTTTCGTATGAACCTCGGGGAGCAGATTCCTTCCGTGCGCTTCCAAGATGCCGACTTTACAATAGTCCCCGTGCCCTGGTGCGGAACGACTCCCTTCGGCTTGCTGCGTTAACGTGCCGCTCCAGGAACCGCCGCCTGTTTTCCCATCATCCAATTGCGTCTTGACCCTGCGCACCAAATCAAGAAGACCATCTTCTTTCCGAATGTTGACGAGCAGCGGATAGTTAGGTTCGCCTCCCACTTCATCCGGCATAACGGAATACAAAACAGGCACCTCGTATTGATTGGCATAATGGGATAGCAGAACAGACCATACCGCCGTAAGAAACGAAGGCATGCAAAGCTGATGCCTGCGGACAAATTCCGTCGTTACTTTGAATTGTCGGTTTCCCAAACGGATCTTATGGAAAACGTAATCGCCCACGGGTTCGCCCTGGCCCCTGTTATTCGAAAACAGCGGCAAGCAACATCGGCTGCCGCCCAAAGTATCATTCAGGGCTGTTCCGTCAGCAGGTGTCATCGGTTCTTCATCTCCTCTCTTTGTTTCTGCACATCTACCCTCGTGAAAATAAGTACCAATAAAAAGAGGGATTTTAGAAATGTTTTCCCTATTACTCTACTATAGTCCAAACCATGCATTTATTTCCATCATTAATAATAAAAAAACAGAGCCCGCAAACCCGCGAGACTCCGTTTTGTATAACATATTCACCATTTCGAAGAATGACTCCATGAAAAGTTGAAATCTTCTTTTTCCATTCCGCATGCGTTGCCAATACGGACTCCGCATCATACCACGGGCGATCGCGACCGGAACTATTGCGGATTGGTCGTCCAAATCCCGGCGTTTTTGATGAAAACGCGTGCCGGCAGCTTCAAAGTGGCGAGCACAAGATCCGCCACGTCCTCCGGCTGCATCATCCGGTCTTCGTCACCAATTTTGAGACCGGCATTCGTTGCGAGCTCGGTGTTGACCGTACTTGGAGTAAGCGCGGTTACGCGGATGTTGGACTTGCGTACCTCCTGCATCAGCGCTTCCGTAAAACCCATCACCGCGTGCTTGGACGCACAGTAAGCGGAGCCGGTCGCGAAGCCCCGCTCTCCAGCCGTGGACGAGACATTGATGATGCTGCCGCTCGCTTGCGCCA
Organism: Paenibacillus oleatilyticus; assembly: GCF_018998565.1. Taxonomy (GTDB): domain Bacteria; phylum Bacillota; class Bacilli; order Paenibacillales; family NBRC-103111; genus Paenibacillus_G; species Paenibacillus_G oleatilyticus. The sequence goes on from NZ_JAHNZO010000018.1 coordinate 126,108, forward strand.
GCATCGTCGGCAGCGCGGCGCGAGTGACATAGTAGGTGCCCATCAGGTTCGTTTGAATAATGCTCTCCCATAACTCGGGTTCCATATCGGCCACGGTGCCGAACTGCGCGATCCCTGCATTATTGATCAAAATGTCAAGCGAACCGAGGCTGCCGATGAGCGATCCGACCGCTTGCTCGGCGGCTTCTCTTTTGGCAATGTCTGCGGCCGCGGTATATACTTTCACGCCATATGTACTTTCCAGCTCCGTGCGAAGCGATTCCAGATCGGACGAGGTTCTGGCCGTCAGACCGAGGTTTACTCCTTCTTTGGCAAGCTCCACGGCGATCGCTTTGCCGATGCCTTTTCCCGCTCCGGTAATAATCGCTGTTCTATTTTTCAAATCCATGCTGATCTCTCCTCATTGATATAATGGCTACATACTTCGTCATGATCCCCAGTTTTTCCTTTAAGCATGCAGAGTGATTATTATGTTATATTGTATCATTAAAATCAAGTACTCACTTTTTTCAACTTCAGTGAGACGAGGATGGATAACCATGAGAGTGGCGCTGTTTTACTGGATAATTTAACATTTAACTACGAACTTTTTATGATAGATGCCCATACATTAAATCATCGGTATGCCAACATAAACGGAGGATAACACTGTTATGTGCTTTCACTGTAGCTTCGGCGGTTTTGGGCACGGAGGTTTTGGAAGCCCTTTTGAATGGGAGGGCTATGGAAATCATCGCTTATTACGCCAACATTTAACATATTATCCGATTACCTTTCAGCAACCATCCATACCTTACGTTAGAACATCTCACCACATTTACTCGGAAAAGCAGATGGTCCCTCAGTTTTACAATAGTTTTCATCACAATGCTGCAGCAGCACAAACCGCACCAGTTCCAGCACAGGGAATGAAGGTGGATCGAAACAATACCGCTTTAGTGATTACAGATCCTCAAAATGACTTTTTAAGTCCAAAAGGTGCAGCATGGAATTTAGTTAAAGACAGCGTGGCTGAAAATCATACGATCGAGAACATTGAATTATTATTAAAAACAGCCAAGGAAAATAAGTTTAAAGTGTTTGTGTCGCCCCACTGGTATTATCCCTATGACCAAAAATGGAAGTTTGGGGGAGTTTTAGAACATTTGATGCACGATCTCAAGATGTATCAACGAAAAAGTCCATTATCGCTTGAAGGCTTTACAGGTTCTGGAGCCGACTTTTTGGATAGGTATAAGCCCTATATTGAAGATGGTCAAACCGTCATCTGCAGTCCGCATAAAATTTTCGGACCCGAAGCCAACGACTTGGTTTTGCAACTGCGAAAACAGTGTATTTCCCGCGTCATTCTTGCAGGAATGTCCGGGAACCTGTGCGTTGAATCTCATATGCGTGAACTCATTGAACGAGGATTTGAGGTGGCCGTGGTTTACGATGCCACAGCTTCCGCAAAAATGAACGGCTTGGATGGAGATAAAGCCGCAAAAATAAATTTCCGAATGATTGCTAGCGCTTCATGGTCTACAAATGAGACTATAAATAAAATGAGATCCATTCATAGATAAGAGTCTCATTCTTGAATGCACCGAACTCCCGTTACTCTATACTTTTTAGTGATTCAATCATATGGATCTGGGTTACTTTTTTCCTAAGCAGCAAGTTTGCCAGAATGGTAAGTATGAATGAAAGAATAATAGCTACTAAAATTGTAAAAATATTTAATTGATCCGGGATTTGTTGATGGGCGCTAGAAAGCGCCTTTACAATAATGGTGTACATATATCCACTAATCGGTAATGCTACAATTACCGCAACTGTAGTTAGGATGATGTTTTCCAAAAATATGAGTCTGTTTATTTTATATTTTGGATAGCCTAGTACCTTAAGTGTGGCAAGCTCACGATTCCTTTCATAAATGTTTATGGAAGATATCGTATAAATGGCGCCAAAGGAGAGAATGACGGCACAAATGATAAACATGATAAACACAAAGCTGTTTTGCTTCACAATATATTGACCTGATTTCTTAAGATCATTCTTATCTGTAATCTTATCTACGTGAGGATCTTGCTCCAAGAAGTTACGAACGCTTACAAGATCTGTAGAGCTATTGGCTTCAACTAAAAGCGAGGATGGATGGTAGTCGATGTCAAAGCTCTTTAAGTAGGCTGGCGTACTATAAAACAACGGATTCGAATACTGGGTGGATATATTTAAAACCTTCATCTCGATCGTCTTATTTTTAAACTCTGGTGCTGTAAACTTGATCCGGATGAGGTCCCCTTCCCCAATATGATATTTGTCGGCGTAAGATTTAGGCACCAACACACCGTTATTCTCCAAATACAGTTTATTGTTATATTCGTCAAAGAAATGAATGAGATTGTTTTCTTTTTCAGTAACCGTTAAAGTGGCCTTTTCTTTTTTATCATCTTTGATGAATTCAACAGGAAAGGCGGATAAATGAAATTTTTGTTTAATACCGGAGGGGAGTTTTGACGCCTCGGAAGATGCTCCTATCGCATAATCTACTTTGAAATCATAAGCATAAACCTCTTCAATCTGGTCAGCTACTTTTAGCAAGGCCGTGTGCGTGCCGAAGGCAGTTATCAATAAAACCGTGCTTGCCACAACACCGACCGAGCTCACTAAAGCTTTTTGTTTATTCAGCAGTATATTTCTCAAAATGAGTTTGTAACTGTAGGAAATACGACTCCAAACACCCGGAATTCTTTCGATGAGAAGCATTTTCATCTTCTTTGGCGGTTTCGGACGCATAGCTTGAGCCACACGTTCTTTTAATACGGTTCTGCCGCTTAAGTAACACGAAAGGAGTCCAAAGGCACTAGAGAATAGAATGGGAGGAAAGATCGAATACAAATCAAGGGCGTATTTTATTCCTGGCAGAGAGTAAGCCCTTGAACTCGACGCAGTTACTAAAGGAATAAATACCATAGCGGCTATGAAGCAACCTAGAATTGAGCCTATCATCGCAACCAGCAAAGGGTATCCCATGTAATGAAGCATGATCGTTCTGTTTTTTACACCCAAAGCCTTCATAATCCCTACTTGATTTCTTTGAGAATCGATCATCCTCGACATGGTCAGGAACAGGATAATCGCTCCTATCAAAAAGAGAACGAAAGGGATAACCTTGCTCATTAAGTTATTGTTGTGTATTGTTTGCGTTATTTTAGAATAACTGAAAGTCCTTTCTTTACTTACTTGGTTTAAATAGGGAAGTGGTTTGGATTTCGCTTCAACCGATTTACCTAATTGGTCAAGATCGTAACCTTCCTTGGCATCAATCAGAACTTCGTTATAGGAAAAGCCGTCTGCCATTTCAGGGATCGTCTCTTCGGCCATATAAGCTACTCCGAAGGTTTTATGGTCTTGGATTTCGTTCTTTTTGGCATATTCAACATTTTCGCACAAACCGCTGATCGTAAAGCTATAGTCTTTTTTATTCGAACTTATCCTGATTTTATCGCCAACATGAACCTGATGTTCTTTGGCATAATGGGAGTCTAACAAGATCTCATCTTTTTTTGACGGGATCCTGCCCTCCACCATCGTAGGCGTGTTGATTTCATTTTTTACAGGGATCGAATGGATTTTTATTGAAGCTTTATACCCTTCAAACGATTGCGTGGCGTCCAATGTATAACGTCCTTCTATTTTATTGATCCCTTCAATTTCACTTAAACGAGCCACATCATTTTTGGAAATTTGACTGTAATACACATTCAAATCGCTTAAATTATGTTCTTTAAAGTATACCTTCGTATAAGCACTAAGGGTATCACTATACGTGGTCAGCCCCGCATAGAAAAAAGCTCCTACCGCAATAACCGAAACAATGGCTAGGAATTGCCCTATCGATTGTCTAATGTCCCTTATTAATTTTAATACTAATTTCATCATTACCACTCAATTCCTTCCACACTTTGTTTCACCTCATTGATCGTAACGTCTTCGATCCTTCCGCTTTTTACTTTAATAATTTTATCGGCCATCGGAGCGATTGCGGAATTATGTGTGACCAATACAACACACTTTTTCGTTTCCCTGTTTAAATCCTGAAGAAGCTTTAAGACGGATTTACCGGTAACATAATCCAAAGCTCCTGTCGGTTCGTCACAGAGTAAAAGCAAAGGATTTTTGGCGACCGCTCTAGCAATTGCCACTCGTTGTTGTTCTCCTCCGGAGAGCTGGGAAGGGAAGTTTTTGATTCGATCCTTTAATCCGACTCGATGTAAAATATCTTGAGCATCCAGATGGTTTTTACATACTTCAGCGGCAAATTCGACATTTTCCAGTGCGTTTAAATTCGGAATCAAATTGTAGAATTGAAAGACAAAACCAACCTTCTCAGCGCGATATTCGGTTAATTTTTTTTCGTTGTATCCTGTTATTTCTTGATCGCCGACAAACACTTGGCCTGAGGTAGCCGTATCCATACCGCCAAGGATATTCAAAATCGTACTTTTACCCGCGCCGCTTGCTCCCAAAATAACGACGAATTCCCCCTCTGAAATGGAAAAATCAACACCGTCAAGCGCCTTGATTGGCACTTCTCCTATTTTGTATTGTTTCGTTACTTTTTTGAACTCGATTAACTTTTTCACTTCCGACCTCTCCTCGACTACAATTGTTGAAACTTTGTCCGTTCCTCTTTGCCAAATTTTTTTTCTTTCGGCATATCGGTATGTTACTCATGTAGCACACTATAATTCATGTTCAAATTATTGTCAATCACCAATCATACGTTCGAAATCGTCCAGTTCGCCCCCCTCTACCCGATCGAACGAATCGTTTATTGACAATTGTTTGCATATAAATTATCGTATGCTGGATGGATAACATACCGATACACTGAAGGTGGGGCAATGAACATCACTTTCGACGATAAACAACCGATTTTTCAACAAGTAGCCAACATCATTGAGGACGATATTTTGAACGGCACTTTCCGCGTGGACGAGCAAATTCTTTCCGTGGCTCAGTTTTCTCAACTGTTTCAAATTAATCCGGCGACCGTCGTGAAGGGGATCGGCCTGCTCGTCAACGAAGGTATTCTGTACAAAAAAAGAGGGCTTGGCATGTATGTCACGACCGATGCGAAACAGAAGATTCAGATGAAACGAAGAGATCGTTTCTACAAGGAACTGTTGTCCAATCTGCTGAATGAAGCCGACAAGCTCGGGCTGACAACCGAAGAGATTATGGACATGATCAAACAGTTGAGAAAGGAATGAACGAACCGTGAGCATTGCATTGACTTGCGGCAATCTAAACAAAAAATACGGTCGAACTGACGCATTGCGGAATCTGGATCTGCAGCTGGAGGAAAACGTCATTTACGGCTTGCTTGGGCGAAACGGCGCCGGCAAAACGACGCTGCTTAACATGATCGCAGGCGGAATCTTCCCGGACAGCGGCACAATTGAAGTAAGAGGAAAACAGCTGGGCAAGGGAGAACTTCCGAAGGATTTCTGTTTCGTACGCGAGAAAAACAAACCCTTCGGAGGAGCGCGGGTTATCGAGGTTTTGCAGCTTGCTGCGAATTTTCATCCAAACTGGGACTGGACGTTCGCTCATGAGCTGCTCGAGACGTTTCGGCTCGATCCGCACAAAAAAATCAGACAGCTCTCAAGAGGCACGGAATCGCTCGTTGGAAACATCATCGGTCTGGCCAGCCGGGCGTCGCTGACGTTATACGACGAGCCGGTGCTCGGACTCGATGTCTTGATGCGGGAAAGGTTTTACAAGGCGCTTCTGGAGGATTACGCCAATCACCCTCGCACGATTTTACTGTCTACGCATTTGGTTGACGAAATCGCCACCGTCGCAGAAAGAGTGTACATCATTGAAGCCGGCTCCCTCCTGCTTCATGATGAGATGGATCGGATACGTATGGCAGCTCATCTGATCCGGGGAAATTCAGAAGCGGTGGCTTCGTTTACAGCCGGAAAGCGAGTATTACATACGGAAGCCTATGGCCGCGGCACACTTGCCGCTATTTACGAAATGCTGGACGATGGGGACTTGCAGCAGGCGCGCGAGATGGACATTTCGATTGAACATCTGACACTTCAAAAGTTTTTCTCGTACTTGATCGAAGGAGGTCACTAAGTTGGGCGCATGGGCCGTTCATTTAAAGGCAACCTATTTGCAAATGAGAATTTATATCTGGTGCGTCATTATTCTTATCCTTCTTGGAAGGCTTGCGGATTTCATTGTTAGCCTCTTTGCGGACAGCAGCAAAAATACCCGCCTTTCGGACGGTAACATGCTGATTCTCATTTTGCTCCTTATTGCTATCGTGCTGCCGCTCAGTTATTACAAACGCATCGTACATTTGGGCGCAAGCCGCGAGCAATATTTTAAGGGACTTCAATTCGTCTTTGCCGTCTGGGCAGCAGCCATCGCTTTGTTCAATTCTTTATGGTTTGTGCTGGAAGTGAATGTAATCCGGAATTATACGAACACCGTTGATCTTATTGAAGCGTTTCATTGGGTTGACTTTGGCTTGGCAGGTTCTTTTCTTTACCAAATCGCCTTTTATTTGATGGCGATGGCGCTTCTAAGCATGCTGATCTCCGGTTACTACCACCCTGTCGGTTGGCTGCTGTGGGCGCTGCTCCTTGCTGCAATCCCGATTGGAACGGCGATTCCTTCGCTGCGCGTTCATGTCGTCTATTTTTTCAAAGCACTGTTATTCAACAGCTCGCTGCCGGCGGGCGTCGGATTTAACCTTATGCTTTATTTCGTTTTCGTAGCCGGCGGCTGGCTTTTTACCAGGAGAAGAACGCACTAAATGAACTTGTTTATTCATCCGGACATAAAAGAAAATGCATAAGCATTCACCAATATACACACGTGAATGTTTATGCATTATATTGAATGTTTAAATCCGCAGGGTGTTGAGCCACCGTAGGAGGGGAACAAGATATCCGCTGCGCAGTTCTTCCACAACGGAAATCGCATCTTCCGGATAATCCGTAATGATCCCGTCGACCCCCATGCCGATAAATCGTTCCATACTATCCCTGTCGTTCACCGTCCATACATAGATCGGTTTGTTATGCAGCTTGGCCGAAGCGACGATCGATTCGTTGACCATATATTCTTCCATCACGACAAAATCGGCGCGGATCTGTCCTATATCGGGGACTCCGGCGAACATGATGAAGCCGACCTGAAGCGCCGGCTCCGCGGCTTTGATTTTTTGCACGATTTCATAATCCAGCGATTGCACGACACAATGTGTCTGAAAATCATTTTCACGAATGGTCTTAATGAACGTATTGACTAAATTACGTTCTTTTCCGTGCGTTTTTATTTCAATATTCAGTTTGATTTTTCCGCGAGCGGCGTCCATTATTTCCGCAAGACTGCTGATTTGGCTTGTGAAATTCCCCTGTTTAACTTCCAGCTTCCGTAGTTCAGCCATCGTCAAATCGTACACTTCCGCGTTGCTGCCTGTCAGTCTTTTCAGATTGGTGTCGTGAATGACGGCGAGCTCCCCGTCCTTCGTTTCCAATATGTCGATTTCCGCATAATCCGCATGGGCGTCTATAGCACCTTGAATCGCTTCGATCGTATTCTCGGGGCCTTTCGAAATATAGCCGCGATGGGCCATCACCGTCGCTTTTTGATCGTTTGGCTGGATATCGCTCAGAGTCGGAACCAGCACGAGTGCCGTTGCGAAGGCGATGATCAGTCCGAGTACGATCAGCTTTCGTTTATGCTTGTGAAGTAGACCGTAGCTTTGGGAGGAGCGGTTTTCAATGGCGCTCCAGTCGGGCATTTGCAGGACGGCATGATCCGGGTCCGCTTTGGCTATGTAGATTCTGGTGAGCGTTGTAATGTAAAGCGGCGTTACAAACAAGGTAGCAAGGTACAAAGAAATGACGGCGCTCTTCGATACGACGAACCACGCAATTTCAGCAAAAACTGTCTCTTGAGGCAGCACGATATAAATGAGAATCACCGCGGCCAGAATCAAGACAACGACGACTGCAAACAAAAGAGAAATGCACAGCAGCACCACGAACATTCGGATATAGCTTTTTTTCAGGATAGCTGCGCTTTTTTTAGCGGCTTGCCGGAAGCTGCTTGTTCCCTCAATGACGATCACATGGAGCAGGAAGATCCACCGGATATTGAAAAAGGTCATGACGACGAACAGCCCTATATAGAGCAGCGTGCCCCAGCCCGTTTTCAACAGCTCTCCAGAAATAAAATTCGGAATTTGCAGGGTAGGCAACAGGGTGGAGCCGCCGCCCGAACCCAGCAAAGGAATAACCAGCAGTAAGTAAAAGGCCCAGCCGACAAAGCCGTATTTGAAAAGCGACGGAAGATAGGCCACTGATTGCAGAAATGCCGGGATAAGCCCGATTCTTTGTTTCTTTTGCCCATAGTACGAAATGATCACCAGAACCGAAAATTCCAAAAATATCAATACCGTAGCGGCCGGGATCAAAATAAGCATGCATAGGAAACCGTATCGGCTCAAAACGAAATTCAGCAGCTCATAATTCGTCGCACCGACATATCCGCCCAAGCGGAGAAGCCTGTGGAAGATGAAAGAAATCGCCGGAATAAATATGAATAGCGTGAGTGCCTTGTACAACAGCTCGAAAATGAACACTTGCCTGTGAGTAAAAGCCAGTGTATTGAAAATATCGGCAATCAACTTATGTATGGGGGTCTCCTTGGCATTGCTCATGTTCTGTACCTGCTTTCAATAGGAATGTAGAGTCGCTGCGCGGCCAGGGTAATTATGAACCATTTGCCTCATAAAAGGTAACTATAACGTCGAATAACTCGAGTGACATTAGATTCATCTCTTCAAGAAGGAAGCGAACCGATTCGAGCTGTACTGAGCCGATATCACAATCGGCAAGTCTGGGACTCAAAGTTATATCTACCAAAAAAAGTATCAACCTGTCACCTGCAGTTCCATTATAGAACTTGTAGATGCACAGGCCAAGACATTTTCATTCATGTAGTCAGGCCATGTTAGTTGGGAGACACAATCGTGGATTCGCAAACTGATTTACCTCCTCTGCAGGAAAATCTGAACCCGCCTTCCGATGAAGACCCTACAACTTCCATACACAAACTTTTTGGCGCTATCTGAAATTCCTGAAAAACGACAAATAATATTCCATTTCTGAACAAATCGCAAATATAGAATTTTATGAAAACATAAGAAAAGCCCCCACCATCAAGGTAAGGGCCAGCGACATTTTTAATTACAACAAACACACTGTGAATTGTAATTTGTTTTGTTATTTTAATTATCTGTTTCATGGCTAATTTGTAAAGCAAAAACGACATTTATTGTAATTTAAAATGTCTTTTTTATGAATGTTTGTAATTAGTAATGGCGTAATTTTTACAACACGACCAACACTTTTGCCTAATCCCTCTCGATGATTGATGGACAACAGTGACGTAGCGGTAGCTGATAAGTAAGCGTCAAATCCCGCACACCTAGAAAAGCGACGGGATTCATGAAATCATTTGCGCAGCTGAAAGTTACGCGCGCACGTAAGATAGATGCGAGCTGTTATTAAGTTGCTTAATTCATAATAAAGTCGTTTAAATATATTAAATTTGTTTAATTTTTCGCCCCCGGCCGCTAAACTAACTGGCGAATAGTTGAAGTAGTTATTAGTGACCAGTGAAAATAAAGTTTTAGACTGAGAAGCCTGATTTAACGGGCTATATGGGATTGAGAATCGTCGACCTTCAAAATTTAAGACGACGGTAAAAAAGCCAGAAGCCGTTGACCTCCCAAAAGAGTAGCTTGAGCTTGTTACGCTCGCGATTGCAAAACACGAACAAGCTCGGAGAGAATGGATTCAGGCCATAATCTTCTTGGACGAGCGCAGCGAGTCCATCGATTGATTTACGCAAGTCCGTGGCGCCGAAAGCCAGATAGACAGGGTGTGCGTTTGAAAACGTAAGCATGATGAGGTTAAGGCTTCTACCACTTCACGTAGCAACTGCCGGTCAAATCCTTTTTGGAGGGTGATGCTGGCAGGCCCGACATGAATAACAAGCGAAGAAGAGGCAAGAGGAGCGGCGAGCTCCGTGACGGTAACCGGAATAAAGCGGGCCGAAGAAACGATGTCTGACGAGGCGATTTTTTTGAGTTTCCGTGTCCAATATTTCAATTGTTCCAAATTGACTTGATTGGTACTGCACCATGTTACCATAGTGAGTCCGCTGGCCTTATAAACTTCAATGCGTTTCTAAATATGTGCAGAAACCCAAAGAACTTAGCTGTTTTTGGCTTGAACAAGGAAAACACAGTATTTTACGTTTAGGCTGATAAAAGTATTAATGGAAGATCATCCAGTAGGCTGTACTCCAATTTTTGTTCCTTTAGCCTGAGTTATAATTATGGATATTTATGTTAATAATGAAAAAATGATAATTTGAATTAAAGTTATTTTATTACGTTTTCTAATTGAATGGAGTTACAATATTGATTCTTCCAAAACGACCTATTCCCTTTTTCGATGAAAGCCTCTCGGGTTACATTTTTCGACTGGCATCCGCTAATCATTTCGAGAATCCACTTCCCATGTTCCAACTTTCTGGATTAACAATGCCGGGATATTTAAGCAGAATAGCTTGTACAACGATATTGAGGCCACTCAAAGCCTTGAAAGACTAAGTATTTTGTGCAATTATTCTAGCGACTCTTTACGGAATTTAACGTTTTGTGAATCAGAAGGTAGGTTTGTAATTTACGGAAATGAGACTATACCTGAGAATGCTATACATAATCTTAAATCAAAAGTCTGTCCAATGTGCTTAAGTGAAAGTCCTATGTATAGCAGAAAAGTCTGGGAACTTGCCTTTTATACTGCTTGCGAAAGACATTTAATTTCTCTAATAGATAGTTGCCCTTCTTGCAAAAAAACGATATCTTGGCAGGGCAGGAATATAATTGACTTTTGTAAGTGCGGGTTTGATTTTAAAAAGGTTGCACATATTTACAAACTGGCCCCTAAACTATTACGAATTCCTTAAAAACTACGAAACCAATGAAACTGATAATAAAACTGGACTAAGAAAGTCATTTGGTTACTTTTACTATAATTTGCATAGGAGCTTTCTTTCTTCTAATTTTAATTTTTTGCGCGAAGAATTTGAAAACTTTGTAGGTAACTCATTTAATGTGTAATACCGGTATCATCATCAAAATGAAGTATGGTTCCAATTCAAGGTCAAAAAGTATTACTTCTCCTTGTTCATTATTTAACATATTGTCGTTACCTCCTGGAATCATCCTTCTATTGAATAAGGATAGGGTTTCCAATCGGGGGTTTTTTATCCAAAATTTCACTTTAATAATCAAAACAGTAACTTCCGGAACCTATGCGAATGATCAATCCATCATCGCCTTCTACGAGGAATGCAAACCTTCCATGCTCATGATGGGATTTCTACTTTCCGATACTTGTTTGGCTGGTACGGGCGGGAGGATGATTTCAGCTGTCGTATTGGCTGGAATCGCGACGGCTAATTGAACGCGAGCATGATCCAGTTTCTTCCACCCTGCTCGAATCTCCCCGTGCATCGTCTGAAGCGTGGCTTCTGCATATGAGAGCTGCTCCCCGATATGCTTTGAATAGCTCAATAAAATATTGACACTCACGATTTGGCCATGGAATAGTAGGATGCCATGATATCTTCAGGAACCATACTACCTCCGGTTGCCCAAATGATGTGTGTGGCATTCATTAGTTTTTTTCGCAAGTCATGCTTTTCCACATAATTGTGCCCGGCTTCGCTCTTGAATAATTGAATGGCGCCATAAGCACCCGCCAATGCCGAAGGCTCTAGGTGAATGTTTTCCGTATCGACTAGCGCACGTAACAGTTCAACCAACTGATCGTCACTCACTGTATAAATTCCACTCAATAAACCTTCGACGGTTTTTCCAACAAAACCGGACGGCCTTCCCACTGCTAGTCCGTCAGCAATTGTAATGTTGTCTATCCCAAAATCTTGTACAGAAATTTTATTGTGCATACCCGTCATTAAACCAAGCAGCATACATGGTGAATGGGTAGGCTCACCGAAAAAGCAATGTACTTGATCCTTATAAAGCAACTTTAAGCCAAAAGCTACGCCGCCCGGTCCCCCACCTACTCCACATGGGAGATATACAAACAGCGGATGGTCTTCATCTACAATGACCTTCCTGTCTTCCAGTTGTTTCTTTAATCGGGGGGCGGCTACCGAATACCCCAAAAATAAATCTTGGGAATTTTCATCATCAATGAAATAACAAGTAGGGTCTTGCTCCGATTGTTTACGTCCTTCTTCTACGGCCTTGCTGTAATCCGATGCATATTCAACGACAACCACGCCTTTTTTTCTAAGCAAATCTTTTTTCCACTGCTTTGCATCCGCAGACATATGCACAGTTACATGGAACCCGATTTCGGCACTAATAATTCCAATGCTCATCCCTAAATTACCCGTTGATCCTACGGCGATAGAATATTGTGAAAAGAAATCCTTGAAAGCTTGGTCAGCCAGGATAGAGTAATCCTCTTCAACGGTAAGCATGTTATGATGGATGGCTAAATCCTCAGCATACTTCAATACTTCATAAATGCCGCCTCTTGCTTTTATAGATCCTGAAATGGGCAGATGACTATCGCATTTGAGCCATAATTGCCCAAGAATTTTTTGACCGTACCTGTCCTCCACATCTTGTTGCATAGCTGGAATTTGCACGAGAGGAGACTCAATGATCCCATTCATTTGTCTTGTTTCAGGAAAAGCTTTGGCCAGATAAGGAGCAAACCGTTGTAGCCTCTGCTCCGCATCCTGTACATGTTTTTCTTCCAAGGGAAGCTCACCAGCACATTGTTCAAATGGTCGATAATGTGGATTGTTCCAAAATACTTCCTCGGTGGAAATCAATTGCGTTATCAAAGGAAATTCCTCTATCCATCGTTCCAACGATTTCCCCAGAATATTGTTGTTGTACATGACTTATCCCTCGCTTCGCTTTCGATGTTTCTTCCTTTTCATTGTTTTAAACCATTAATGAGCAGATTTAAATAGCTAGCGGCCTTTATCATGTGCGTCCCGTACCAGCTGAAACTCTCTCCGTCAACCAATATTGTTTTGGCACCTGCTACATTTTTAACGAATGGCTTGTTGAATTTGATTGGCAGGATGGATGGAATACCTCGTTCTTCCTACGATCTGGTCGGAAAGCTGCGATTCATACAACGTTTCTGTGATCGATGGACATAACGAAATTATCAATTTGTGTGCCGTACACCAAAGATTCCCTTGTATGAGGTTACAACTTCATATTTTTCATTTGATGAAGTTATTTTGTCATTCTTACCATTTATAGCATAACCATTACCACAAAACAAGCTACATATTTCGACGATATTGTCCCCCTACTTCATATAAAGCGGTGGTAATCTGTCCAAGGGAATTTACTTTAACGGCTTCCATCAGTTCTTCGAAAATGTTGCCATCTTGAAGGGCAACCTGTTTCAGGCGTTCAAGCGCTATAGGGCCTTGCACTTCGTGCTTCGACCAGAAAGCTTGAAGATTATCGATCTGGGTTCGCTTTTCTTCTTCCGTCGAACGTGCTAATGGGATTGGCTCCCGCTTCGGCAATATGATAGCCGCTGATACTGACGGAATAGTAGTTGCGCACCTTCTGATCAATGAAATACTGCTGGATATCCCCCATCATTTTTAGCGCAAATTCGGTAGAGAAAATGCATGTGTTTTGCCCTTGGTCCTCTTTGAGAATATCCGCTTGAACCGTGCCGCGCACCGTTTGCAGCGTATACGCTTTGATGCTCTCGTATTCTTCTTGACGTGGTTGTCTTCCGTTCTTCCCGACGAATTTTTCGACCTGCTGATGAATGGCAGTATTCATAAACATCGCCAAGATTATCGGTGCCGGTCCATTGATGGTCATGGACACACTGTGGAAGGATGACACAGGTCAAAACCTTCATACAGCTTCTTCATGTCGTCCAATGTGCATATGCTCACACCGCTGTTGCCGATTTTCCCATAAATGTCGGGACGGTAATCAGGGTCTTGCCCATACAAGGTGACGCTGTCAAAGGCTGTAGACAATCGCTTGTTTAGCGGATTTACCTGCCACGTACTTCATTTCCTGTTGAATGATATCCATATCCTCGACCGTAGTGCCTACATCCTCAGCAGTAATGTAGCGTCCGTTCAGGTGTTGAATATATCGTCCGAATGCACGCAGCATTTCTACATTTTTATCTTTTTTCGGATCACCTATAATGACACTTTTTCCCCCACCGAAGTTAAGCGACGATACGGCGTTTTTATAGGTCATTCCTCTGGCCAACCGCAGAGCATCTTCAATTGCAGCGTCATCGGAAGCATAGTTCCACATTCTCGCTCCGCCCAGTGCCGGACCCAGTGTGGTATCGTGAATAGCGATGATCGCCTTTAATCCCGAACACTTATCCTGGCAGAACAAAACCTCTTCGTAATCGTCTTTCACCATAGATTGAAAAATTTCCATTTCGACCCTCCATTCTTTGAAATCGCTTTTTTTATATCCCTACCATGCTAAATCAGTTTTATGAGCGGACAACGAGATCTCCTCAAACGGTCATTTTTTCAACCACATAATAATGAACCGGATCCTCGCTGCGTAATAACCCGGTGACTACATATCCGTTTGCCAAAGCATGTTGAAATTGATCGCGCAGGATAAATCGCCATTCTTTCGCCAAATCTAACTGATCTCGTTTCATATCATGAAGATAGCGTGGCACCGGAATGATATACTCGTTCTCATTCCCAAGCACTTGGCCAAGAACAGGGCGGGCAAAGCTCCCTGATTGCAACCACTTCACCAGTGACGGATAGCTTTGCCATCTTTCACTGGTAATGGATTTACCTGCTGCGGCATCAACTGCTCGCACAGATTCCAGTTCCCACTCGACCAAAAAGCGGTCTGACGGCAATCCTTTATTCACTTCGTCAGCCAAATCTCCGTAAAAAGCAGGTAGGTACGTCCGTATCGTACCGCCTAATTTGCATAGATTGAGATATGCATTTCGCGTCTCCAACGGGTCGAACGTCCAGATGATTTTTTTATAGCCGTAATCAATTGCCCAATGCGCTGTTTTTGTTTTAGCTGATAACCGAGCCTAGATCGCGATATTCGGGATCTATCGCCATCATGTGAGAACATAGCGAGACTTCACCGTTCTTAATCCCGGCAAACCCATAGCAAAAACCAACCAATTGGTCTTGATCGTACGCTCCAATGACGACCCCGCCATTGTGAATTGCCGCTACAAGCTGCGCAAGCGGCGTTGTAGCCTTGTTTCCCCAAACTTGACGTTGCAACTCTTCGACATCTGACATGTGCGCTGGTTCGGTTACTATTGCAAAATGAAGAACAGGTTTCATTCTCTCACTCCTGCTATTTGGCCGGCTCCATGTCAAGCCGCGGCGCCGCAGTTTAATAGATCGATTTTGAGAGCTTACACAAAATTCTTGACAGACTCGTAGATTTTGTTTTCAATATCTTTCCCCCTCATAAATAGGTTCTCATAATCATTTTCTGATTTCCTAAAGCAGCCACTGATGGAGAAAAATTATTACTTATAAGTCCGTCACATAATAACTTCCTCCTTCGTACTGTGAGCGACTGGATATCGTCCCTCTTAAGCCCGATAATATTTGCTGTACAGCGTGCGCTCTGCAATCCGTTCGCGATTGGGTTCATAGCCGATCCCAGGCGTGGTTGGCACCGTAATAACGCCGCTTTCCACGGTTACCTCCGGATCAATGATATCCTGTGACCAATAGTTTGAGGAAGCTGCCGTATCTCCTGGCATTATGAAGTTGGGCAATGTAGTGATCGCAATGTTATGCGCTCTGCCTATTCCCGCCTCCAGCATGCCACCGCACCATACCGGGATTTGATGTTCTGCACACAAGTCGTGAATTTTTTTAGCTTCCGTCAATCCCCCTACTCTGCCGATTTTAATGTTGATTACCTTGCAGCTGCCCAGCTGGATCGCTTTTCGCACATCGTCTACAGAATGAATACTCTCATCTAGGCAAATAGGTGTTTTCAGTCTCGCCTGCAGCACTGCGTGGTCAATGATATCATCATGAGCAATTGGCTGTTCAATCATCATCAAGTTGAACTCATCCAGAGCAGCCAAGTGTTCCAAGTCCTGCAGCGTATAGGCACTATTGGCATCAGCCATTAACTGAATATCCGGAAAATGTCTTCTGATTTCCCGGATGACGTCGACATCCCATCCAGGCTGTATTTTCACCTTGATCCTTTTATAGCCTTTCGTTACGTTTTCATCTACCAACCGCAGCAATTGCCCAACGGAATCCTGAATTCCTATGCTTATACCGACATCGATTTTCTCCTTTATGCCTCCCAATGCTTTGGCAAGTGAAATGCCCTGTTCTTTGGCGTATAGATCCCACATCGCCCCTTCCAGGGCAGATTTGGCCATGTAATTGCCCCGGATATGCTTGAAGCGTTCCGTCACTTCATCCGGATGCTCGATTTCCTTCTGAAACAAGAGCGGAATTAAAAAATCCTCCATCACATGCCAGTTCGTTTTTACTGTTTCTTCTTTATACAGAGGGTTAATACTGGCTACGGACTCTGCCCAACCGGATATCCCTTGTTTGGATTTGATCTCAACCAGTATAAAGTCTTTATCTAGTTCCTTGCCTAAACTCGTTGTAAACGGTTGCAACAATTTCATTTTCAAATGTCGCAGTACAATGTGCTCGATCTCCATGTCAAATTCCTCCACCTATCTTTACTTGTTCTTTTCCATCACATAATAATGAACGCTGCTGGTTTTTTCGTGCTCCGCTACTTCATTCTTAATAAAACCAACCACTTGCCATCCTTGTTGAAAATAATGAGTGAACACAGAACGTGTGGCCATTCGCCACGATAATGCCAACGATAAATCGTGCCCCTTGATATTTTGATAGAAAGCAGGAACCGGTACAAGAAGTCTTACGTCTTTGGTAGTCAAGCTTGTAATCGTCTCCACCGGAACAGGATATCCTTGATCATTGATGTTCACCTTAATTACGGTTGAGCAATCCGTAACGGTAACCTGTGCTCCGCCATTATGTCCTAAGGTTTCAGCGACATGATCGCTAATAATCCACCACTCCGCGAGCAACCGGTCAGATGGAATTCCTGCATTGAGGCTATCCGGCATTTCTCCGTAACAGTTCTCGATGTATTGAGAGCATATGGCCCCTAGCTTCTTAATGTTTAGATTCGCGTTGACAGTTTCCAGCGGGTCATACGTCCAGGTAATCAGGTCATAGCCTTTTTTTATAGCTTCATCTCGCTGTGCACGTTTCAGCATCTCCCCAATCCCGCATTTTCGATAGTCAGTATGTATGCCAAGCGTGTGTGAGCATAGATAGGCTTTCTTTCCGTCGAATCCAGCAAAACTGTACTGAAATCCGACGAGCTTATCCTCGTCATAGGCTCCGAGCACTATTCCTCCATTTTTTACTGCCGTTATGGTTTGATGAATCGGAAGGGGATGATCTGCTTCCCAGACCATTCCCTCCAATTCCTGCACCAAGGTCAATTCCTCGAAGGAATGTAAAAGTCGTACAGAAATGTGCGTCTCCAACTTATTATTCCCCAACATGTCAATCCCCTTTCTTGACATTTTGACAAAAATAGAAATGAGTTATTCGATAAAAACTTCATAGCTTGAGTACATTTGCTCCAATTTTTGCTGTCTCGTTTGTATTCTCGCTTTGTCTTTGTGATTGATCCCCTCAATAATCAGAAAAAGAAAACTGAAGACGGTGGCAATGGAGTTGGGATCCACATTTGTTGGCAGCGTGATATCGGAAATACGCCCTACAGGCGAAAGTATGCGGTCAGTCACGGAAATCAATGGGATACCTTGTTCCTTTGCGCATACAGCGACGCGCAAGGCATCCTTGCTATAACGCGGGAAAGACAGGACAAGGACCACGGATTTCTCTGTGAGGTTGCATACCTTCTGATAAAATTCCCCCGTCTGATGACAAACCGTGACGTTTTCCCGAAGCATGCCAAGCGTGTAAGAAAACCAATAGGCCGGAGCATAAGACGAACCAAACCCGGCGATCAGGATTTGATCAGCGTTGATCAAACGGTCAATTACTTTATCCATTTCTTCTGTCTTTAATTGCTCAATCATCTGTCTTAAATACAAGATCTCATTTTCGATAACCTCAGCGTATGGACTGATCTCTCTGTCTGCCTGTTCAAAGTGTACCGAACTGTTAATGTCGGATAATATAGGAGACTGATGATTGTTTACAAATAATTGTCGTTGGATTTTTTCCTGCATATCTGTGAATCCGCTAAAACCGAGCGCATACGATAACCGAATGACAGTTGTTTCGCTTACTTCCACTTTACGCCCGATCTGAGCAGCTTTGCTAAATACAGCTTCCTCCGGTTGTTGAACCAAGTACTCAGCTACTTTCTTCTGACCCGGTGATAATTCGTTAAACCTTTCTTTGACCAGTTGTTCAAACGACATATTCTCTATTAACAGCTCCTGTAAGTTAAAGTTTATGCTTGGGCAGCTTCCAACACTGCACTTGATAAAATTTGTGTGCCGTACACCAAAGCATCCAATACAAACGACATGTGGGGATGGTGCAGGCCGGGCTTTAAATCGCAGCCGAGTCCAATCATCGTCGATACTAGACCGTTCTTTTCCAGAGGGTAGAAATGAAAATCCTCCCCTCCCTGCGTCATGCATTGATCCGCCATATTTTCAGGCCCAAGCACTTTGCTGATAGCTTTTTTCGCGAGATTTACCATCTGCTCATTTACTGTTGCTGCAGGTACGTAGCCGTCATACTTCCACTCCACGTTAGTACCCGTTAATGTGGCAACCGTGTGAAGAACATGAGCGGTTTTTTCTTTTAACTCGACCATTCCCTCATTGGTCTGGGCTCTCAGATCGAGCGTAAATTCAGCTCTCTCCGGTATGACATTGGAGGTTTCACCGCCTCCTTGCAATTGCGTGATTTTCACAGAAAACGGGCACCGTGCTTGCAGGCGAATTCCCTGTAATGCTTGAATGATCAAGGCTGCTGCTTCAAGAGGATTTTTACCATTTTCCGGACGAGCAGCGTGGGCTTGCAGACCCAATATCACTCCCCGAATGGACGTAGACGCCCCATGCACAATAACGGGAGCGGCTTTGCCATACGGCACTTCCATGCTTGGGCGCAAATGCACCCCTAAGAGCATCGTTACTCCATCCATGGCGCCGTCGCGGATCATTTGTAGCGCTCCCTCTCCTTTTTCCTCTGCGGGCTGAAATATAAAGCGAATCGTTTTATGAGGACGAATTTGACAGTCTTTGAGAGCCATTGCGGTGTGTAAGACCATTGTGCTGTGAGCATCATGACCACAAGAATGGTTGGCTTTCACTATCCCATCAACCTCTTGTACCAATGCATCCATATCAGCACGAAGAGCTACGACATCCGTTGTTTCCCCTTGAATCTCCGCTACAAGACCGTAGTGCCCCGCAAATGTCAGAACCGTAAAACCAGCCTGTTGCAAGCGTTCTTGCAAGTAGCGCGATGTTTTCTCTTCTTGCCAACTGGGCTCTGCCAAATCATGCAAATCGCGATAGGTTTGAATAATATACTCTCGCTGCTGATCGAAGTAATTATTCGATACTAAAGAACTCGTGATTAACACCTCCCTCGGTTATATTGAAGTTACAACTTCAATTTTTCTATTTGATGAAGTTATTTTATCATTTTTTATTCATTTATACCATAACCATCACCACAAAACAAGCTTATAATGAAAAAGGGAAAAGGTTCAGTCAAGCATCTTTATCATGACTGGCAAAACAATGAAAGATGCGAATGCAATCCAAAATATACACTTGGATACTAATTGTCGTACAGTCACAGCAGCTGGCATAGAAGCAAAAATTAAGATATTATTCCATTGCTCCTCCGTTACATCTTTCCACAAGTCAATTTCCCGATAGTGTCTACTTCCGCCAAGGTATGAACTTTTTTCTATAAAGCAATAATCGTGCCAATAATCGAATCGTTGAAAACATAGAAAAAAGAGGGTGAACAGCCCTCCTTTTTCTAACACAGTGCCAGATAATTTGACTAACACACAAATATGTCTTCTAGTATACTGGTTATTACTGAGCTCTGTTGAGAGGAAGACCCGTAATGTTTTCAGTGGGCTGAGCATGCAATTTTCCCTTGATATCTAAAGAAAGATGGGCAAAAAAATGAGGACCCTATGATCTGTAAACAGAATCTAGAGCAATAACTGAGTGGAATTATTAGACGAAGTGGAGGAGGAAGCGGTCATGGAACAAGGCATTGTCGTTCAAGGCATCGCTTATGATAAGAACATCGCAAAAATCAACATTCTAGGAGTGCCAGAGAAGCCGGATCAATTGGCGAAGGTGTTCACCGCACTGGCAAAGGAACAGATCAATGTGGACATCATCACGAAGGGCATGGTTTTTGACGGAGTAGCCGACTTTTCATTCACGACGGCGCTGATCGACTTCGACAAAGCGCTCACCGTCATCGACAGCATCCAGGCCGACCTTGGATACCGCCAAGCGACGCACGAGATAGAGTACTTCGGGTGTAGCCGCCAAAATTTTCGAGGTGATCTCATCGCAGGGCGTGTCGATCAAGCTTGTCAGCACGTCCGAGATCAAGATGTCTTTCGTCATCAAGTTGGAGCACCTCGCAGACGTCGCCCGCGCACTTAACACTGCTTACGGTCTCGGTACTTGCGATGTGTCCTTCGTCGGCGGCCTGCAAGGTTGGTAATAGATCAAATGTAATCGCTGGACGGTTCCACTTTGTTTTTCTGAATAAACACCCGTTGAATATTGTACTTGTCTAATTTGTATTGCAGCGCCTGCCTCCTCAAACCTAGCGCTTCAGCCGTCTTGCTTACATTGCCCTGGCATTTATCAAGCATAGTCATAATTGCATCCCGTTCCAGTTCTTCAAGCATTTTGGGCAAATCGATCTCTTGTGAGAAATCGGCCGGAGAGGCTAGGGATATTTCTTCTTTTTTCGTTTGAAAAACATAGGCCGGCAGATGATACTCCTGGATCAGATCTTGCCCGCCGTCCATCATATTAAAAGCCGATTCTATAGCATGTTCAAGTTCACGTATATTTCCAGACCAATGATTCTGCATCATTTTTTGCATAGCCGGATCACTAATCCCTTTCACATCCATGCCAAACAAATTATTAAAATGCTGGATAAAATGATTTGCTAATTCAGGGATATCTGATTTACGTTCTTGCAGTGAAGGCATAACTATCGTCACTACGTTTAAGCGATAAAACAGATCAGAACGAATAATACCACTTTGTAAAGCTTCACTCGGCATCATATTCATTGCTGTAATAATTCTTGCATCGACTTCTTGTTCAACATCGCCACCAACCCGACGAATCTTCCTATCTTGCAGCACTCGCAACAATTTGGACTGCAAAGAAATATCAAGACTATTCAATTCATCAAGAAATAACGTGCCCTCATCCGCTTGTTCAAAAAAACCAGGTCGATCCACCGCACCTGTAAAAGCTCCTTTTTGGGTTCCAAACAATAGCCCTTCCATTAAATCCTTCGGCACAGCTGCGCAATTAATCGCTATAAAAGCTTTATCGCGACGGATACTTGCATTGTGAATACTTTGGGCAATGAGCTCTTTTCCTGTTCCGGTTGCTCCGCAAATCATTATCGGCGACTGGGTTCGTGTGGCTTTTTTAGCTAATGATATTGCTTGCCTGAAGGTAGGGTCAGATCCAATTAGGTCATCAAAGTGATAGGTTGCAGTACCGACGGATAATTTTTTTTCCTGTTCGTCTCTATTAAATGTCGGCGCAAATCTACAATCTCATCATGCATATTCATGATCTTAGTGACATCTTTGGCTATTTCAACTGCACCTATGATTTTGTTTCCTTCATAAAGAGGATAGGTGCTGTTAATCGCCGTAATTTTTTTCCTTTAATGTTCACATAAGTTTGAATCGATTCGCTAGTTCCCTTTCCCTTCTCCAAAGCTAAATGCAGCGTACTGGACTCGTCAGTTAAAGAAGGAAAAACATTTAAGACCACATTGATTATATTCATATTAAAGGTGACGTACACCGGTGTTCTTGTGTCTCCCACACCCCTCATCTTGTACTTCCATCACCATCAACGGCATTTGCCGGACCAAGCCAGTCCACTTCATTCCCGGAAGCATATACAGATCAATATTTCGATTTTCATGGTAAAGCGAAATCCTTCGCCTAACTGCACGAATGTCATTCGTTCACCCACATATCCTGGATGTTCAAAGTCGCCAACGGGTTAGGTTTGACCCCTTGAATGCGATTGTTGATGACCTGGAACATCTTCGCAGAATACAGCGGAATCCAGTAAGCTTCATCAACTACAAGCTTCTGTATTGCTGCATAAGTTTTCTTTCTTTGCCCGCTATCCATTATTGTGGCGCCTTTTTCCAGCAGGCTGTCCAGCTTCTTATTGCTGATGCGGAAAAAATTCAAGCCGCCGATTTGATTGGAATTCAAGAGCAGATTCAAAATATCGGGGTCATTGCTTCCGTGATCAGTCGCCATCAAATCAAATGCGCCTTTTACTGCTTGCGCTGTGGCTGTGGCCATTTCATAGCTTTGAATTTTCAAATCGACACCAATTTCTTTCAGCATGCTTTGCACAAGTTGATTTCCTGGCTTTGGAGTGTCGATGATCATCATGAGGCTGAGCCCTTTTCCATCTTTTTCCCTGATTCCTCGCTCATTGGTCTTCCAACCGGCCTCCTCCAGCAATCTCATCGCTTCCTCTTTATTGTATTTGTAGCCGTATTGCTCCACTGCCGGGTCGTACCCAATCATTGTAGGCGGGATAGGTCCGTAGACAGGCACTCCTTCTCCCTTCAGGTCTGCGGCGATCAGCGCTTCCTTGTTGATCGCCAGATTAAGAGCTTTGCGTACGTTAATATCTTGCAAAATCTCATTTTCCAAATTCATTCCGATGAAGTTCTCAACTGGCTGCGTCCCTTCCACGACGGTGAATTTCTTATCATTCTTGTACTTCTTCACGTCTTTTGCAGGTACGTTCGCGATATCAATTGTTCCACTGTCAAGCGCAGCCATCAGAGTCTGATTGTCTTTGATAAACTTGATGACGAGCCGATCTGGCCGTACAGGGCCTTTGTTCTCCACAAACGGAGGCGCCCATTGATAGTCATCGTTTCGTTTCAGCGTAATGGATTCCCCCGTCTTCCAGCTCTCGAACTTCCACGGTCCCACTCCCACAGGATTTCGTCCATAATTATTTCCGTATTTCTTCACCGCCTCCATCGATAAAGGCTGATGGTATCCTCCATAGGACAAAGCACTAAGCAGCGGAGCAGAAGGCTGTTTCAATTGAAAAATTAGAGTAGAATCATCGGGTGCAGAAATGGACTGGATCAAAGCTAACTCTTGTCCGGTAAGCGGTGAAGCAGTTTTGGGGTCCATTGCCCGCTCCATGCTTTGCTTGATGGAAGATGCGGTCAGCGGTGTTCCATCATGAAACTTCACCCCCGGGCGAAGCTTGAACGTCCAGGTCTTTCCATCCTTGGAGATCGTGTACGATTCAGCCAGATTCGGCTTCAGCTCAAAGGTATATGGGTCCATAACCATCAAGGCTCCTCCCAGTAAACCGCCTACGAAGTTGCCGGCTGGAAGAGCTGTTTTTTGCGGATCTAACGTATCCGGCTCCGCTTGGTACCCGATTGTGATTGTTCCCCCTGTTTTTGGCGTCAGGCTGACATTCGTTTTTGACTGTTGATCGGCCGTTTCTACTGGTGGGGGTGCAGAAGTACATCCCACTGTAGAAATGGCGAGTAAACATACAAACAGCAAATACCCTATGTGCAAATCCAAGCGCTTTCGTAACACTACGGACCTCCTTTTTAGATGTAGCCATTTTAAGTCGCGCATCATGTTATATCGTCGTTCAATCCAATTTCTCTCTTATTTCCAGACTTCTTTTATAGACCCTGATAAAGTTTTTGCCCATGATCAGCTCGATCGCTTCTTCTGTATACCCTCTTTTAGCAAGAGCCCTGGCAATCTCCGGTACCTGGATGTGTCCTTTTACAACGTCAAAATCTTTGCGCGATGCCTGTGCGATTGCATCTGGCGAATCGTACTTCATGAATGGCTCGATTATATCCAGGCCGATTCCGACATGCTCTACCCCAACGAGTGATGTAATATGGTCCACATGGTTCAGCAGGTGTTCGAGATCTGACTCGTCATCGTTATCTGCTACAAAAATATTGACACCATTTATGCCGATCACCCCATTGGTGGAAGCAATCGCCTTGATTTGCTCATCTGTAAGATTGCGCATAGAGTCAGCAAGTGACCGACAGTTGGAATGGGAGGCGATGATTGGCTTTTTGGCGATTTCGATAACATCCCAGAAGCCTTCATCGTTTAGATGGCTCACATCGATGATCATCCCCATTGCTTCTGCCTCTTCAACCAGTCGCACGCCAAATTCGGTAATTCCCCCTTTTTTTCCCTCACGCACTGGCGAAAAGTGACTGCCGTCTCCAACGAAGTTGCGTCGGCTCCACACGAGTCCCATAAAACGCACGCCCAGCTCATAGAAGATTCGAAGCATACTCAGATCGTTGTACAACGGTTCGGCTCCTTCCAAAGAAAGGACAAAGCCGACTTTTCCCGCTTTTTTTGCATTTTCGATATCATCCACACTTTTACATACCATGATTTTGTCAGGTGATTCATGCGCCTCTGCATGTAGCGCACTTATTTGCTGGAGCGCCTTTCGCAGGCCCATCTCTGGCAAAAATTTGTTGTCGATATAAATTGCAGCGACGATGGTATGTACCCCGCCTGCTACAAAACCAGGCAAATAGTCCGATACAATGACGTTTCTTTTGCCATGTTCCCGTTGGACTGCCACATCCAACAGCAGATCAAAATGAGCATCAATAACGTGTGTCATGCGCTTTTTCCACTCCTTTTCCTTGGCATTCTATCTTTACTCGCTTCTCTTGTGCTGCGCCGATTTTATCTCAAGTTTTCAGGATTGAGCGGTTCCATTGCCGGTATCACGAACCGTCCATCTTTTCGAATCAACCGATCGTCGAACCAGATCTCTCCCCCACCATACTCTGGACGTTGGATCATGACCATATCCCAGTGAATCATGGAATCGTTACCATTTGGAGCAATGTCATAGCATTGTCCCGGTGTGAAGTGGAAGCTGCCATCAATTTTTTCGTCAAATAAGATATCCTTCATGGGTTCCCGAATGAAAGGATGTACCCCCAGTGCGAACTCGCCAATAAACCGCGCACCTTCATCCGTATCCAAAATGCCCGTCAATCGCTTCGTATCATTAGCTGTCGCATTCACGATCTTCCCGTTTGCAAACTCCAGACGAACATTTTCAAACGTAAAGCCTTGATAAGGAGATGGCGTGTTAAATGTGATGACACCGTTCACCGAATCTCGTACCGGAGCAGTAAATACTTCTCCGTCGGGTATGTTCATTTCTCCCGCACACGGAATTGCTGGGATGCCTTTGATCGAAAAGGTAAGCTCGGTGCCTGGTCCGATTATTTTCACTCTGTCTGTTCTTTCCATCAGTTCCTTTAGCGGAAGCATTGCGTTGGCCATTCTGGCGTAATCCATCGTGCAGACATCAAAGTAGAACTGTTCAAAAGCTTCTGTACTCTTGTTAGCCAGCTGAGCCACAGAAGGATTGGGATAACGGAGATAGACCCATTTTTTCTGGAGACGAACCTCTCGCACCGATTTGGTAAAGGAAGCGGACAGCTTCATCTGCTCATCAGGCACATCGGACAGCTCGTTGATATTGTTTCCGCCATCAATGAGGATAAAAGCATGCATCTTCTCCATCTGATAACGATCAATCTCTGCCCAAGTCCGAAACTGTTCTGTGGTTCCTCTCAACAAAAGCTCGCGATGTATGCTGATATCTCGCAAGTTAACAAAAGGATGTCCTCCCGCTTTATGGACAGCTTTCACAAGCTCCTTGATCAAAGGCGTGTCGATTTCAATCGCTTCAATCAGTACATTGTCCCCTGGCTGTACATGAGTCGAGTAGTTCACCAGCACATTCGCCAATTTGGTAAGACGTGAGTCCAACATCGATCACTGACACCTCCGCCATCTTTTTTTATTTTCCCGCCATCGAATAGAGATGACAGGCGACCATTCTTCCTTCTACTTCTTTCAACACAGGAGTTTCTGTTTTGCAAACATCCATACATGCCCAGCAGCGCGGGTGAAACTTGCACCCTTTGGGAGGATTGGAGGGTGAGGGCAAGTCCCCCGTTAAAATAATCCGTTCCCTTTTTTCATCTGGATCAGAAACGGGAACGGCTGAGAGAAGTGATTGCGCGTACGGATGCATCGGCCTTTGAAATAGCTCTTCTTTTTTCGCCAGCTCGATAACTTCCCCCAAGTACATGACCGCTACTCGATCAGCAATATGTTCGACGACACGTAAATCATGAGAAATAAAGAGGTATGTGAGAGAAAACTGCTCCTGCAAATCTTGAAGCAGATTAAGAATCTGGGATTGAATCGATACATCTAGAGCGGAAACCGGCTCGTCGGCAATAATTAGCTTTGGCCTTAGCATCAAGGCACGAGCAATCCCAATCCTTTGTCTTTGTCCCCCTGAAAACTCATGCGCGTATCGTGAGAGGTGCCTTTTGCTCAAACCGACAATTTCAATCGTCTCTTCGATCAGCGATTGTCTATGTTCCTTTGGTATATCATGGGCAATCAGCGGTTCTGTTAAGACGTGCTGAATCGTCAGCTTGGGATTCAGCGTATCAAAAGGATTTTGAAACACCATTTGCATATTACGCCGTACCTTGTGCATGTCCGCTTTGTTGAAAGTACGGATGTTGTTGCCTTGGAACACGATCTCGCCATCAGTCGGCTCTACCAAGCGCAGAATGCACCTTCCAAGCGTCGATTTGCCGCATCCTGACTCCCCGACAATGCCTAAGGTCTCTCCCACGTTTACCGTCACATTCACGTCGTTGACAGCGTGTACGTAGGTTGGCTGTTGGAACCACCCTTTGCTTGTAAGAAACCGCTTCTGCAAATTTTTCACTTCCAAAAGAGGCGTCGTCATACATTCACCGCCGATCTCTTCCCTATATCTTGATACAACCAGCACCGGCAATGGGACTGATCGTCCACAGCCATCAACTGAGGATTCTGTTCGGCACAAATGGGCATGGCTTTGTCGCATCGCGGAGCAAAGCGGCAGCCTTTGGGATATTCGTCTGGGGCCGGTACACTTCCGGCGATGCTGTTCAGACGCTTCTGTCCTTTTGCCTTATGCGGAGTGGAATGGATCAAGCCGATGGTGTATGGATGCTTCGGGTTACGCAGCAGCGTACGGACATCTGCTGATTCAATGACCTGCCCCGCATACATCACCATCACCCGGTCACAAGTCTCGGCAACAACTCCCAAATCATGTGTGATCATGATCAGAGACATGCCCAATTCCACGCGGACTTTTTGAATCAAATCCAGAATTTGTGCCTGAATCGTCACGTCGAGAGCTGTTGTCGGCTCATCCGCAATCAATAGCTTCGGGCTGCAAGCGATCGCCATCGCAATCATGACCCGCTGTCTCATCCCTCCAGATAAACGATGAGGGTATTCGTTGTAGATTTCATTCGCTCGTGAAATCCCTACCTGTGTAAGTAGCTCAATCGACTTTTGCTTTGCTTGCGCGCGCTTCATACCTTCATGCTTTTCGAGTCCTTCACTCATTTGCTTGCCGATTGTCAAAACAGGATTAAGCGCGGTCATCGGCTCCTGAAAGATCATCGCCATTTCTTTTCCTCTGATTTTTTGCATCACTTTTTCGTTAAACGCCAATATTTCAGTACCGTTTAACTGAATGCTTCCTTCAATTTTTCCGTTCTTCCCGAGCAAGCGCATGATAGAGAGGGAGGTAACGCTTTTCCCGCCCCCAGACTCTCCAACAATTCCCAGGGATTCTCCTTTCCCGACGTACAGAGAAAGATCATCCACTACCTTGAATTCTTTATTATTTTTTGTAAACGTAGTTGTCAAACCGTACACTTCCAGTACGTTAGTCATGTTGTCCCCTCCTTGCTACTGAATGAAAGCTGATTTTTTACCGTTTCTATGTTTTCGGGTCAAAAATATCGCGCAGGGCATCGCCTAGCATGTATACAGTAAAAACTACGACAGTTATCGCGATTCCCGGAAACGTCGCCAGCCACCATGCTTCCCCCAAATAATCCTTGCCTTCACTCAGCATCGTTCCCCACTCAGGAGTAGGCGGTTGCGCTCCAAGGCCGATAAACCCGAGTGCGGATGTACCTAAAATTGCGCTTCCAATGAACATAGTCGTATACACGATTAGTATATTTGAAATATTCGGTATCATTTGGTTGATAATAATCCACCAGTTGGAGCTTCCGATTGACCGACTTGCTTCCACATACCCTGCTCCCTTGACGGTTAGAGCTGCCCCTCGGACGAGGATAGAAAAAGCGGGTACGGACGCGATGCCGATTGCAATCATCGCATTTTCCTGACTGGGCCCAAGGACTGCTACGATCGCCAAAGCCAATACAATCCCTGGCAACGCGAGCAAGACATCCATGATCCGCATCATCACGTTATCAAATAATCCTCCCAAATAGGCGCTTGTCACACCGATGAGCGTTCCGGTTACAAACGTCATTGCAGACGCCATCACCGCTACTGTCAACGTCACCCTAGTTCCATACAGCAAACGCGATAATATATCGCGGCCAATCGCATCCGTCCCAAGCCAAAATTCCTTCGATGGACCTTGCATAAAAGCTTCGTAATACGTTTTGGTCGGATCGTGTGGAGCAATCCAAGGACCGATGATACCGATTACAATAATACCCAGCATCATCATGAAACTAAATCGTGCTTTCTTTTGTTGCATAATCTTTCCTAGCAATTCAAAACGGGGAAGAGACCTTTCTTTACGCCCTATCGAATCGACGGAAATCGTTTTGTTGACCTGACCCATACTACACTCCCTCTCGTTTTACCGTGTAGTCGATACGTGGATCGAGGATGGCGTACAACCCGTCAATTACGATCACGACAAGAACGTAAATCGCACCGATAAACAATGTCGTTCCCTGTATCATGGGGAAATCTCGCGAGCTGATCGCTTGAATCGCCAATGTCCCTATCCCCGGCCAGTTGAATACTTGCTCAACAATGACAGCCCCGCCTAACAGTCCCGCGAATTCTAGTCCGATTACCGCAACAATCGGGATCATCACGTTGCGAAATGCGTGCCGCATTAGCACAAGTCGCTCACTCATGCCTTTTGCACGAGCTGTGCGGATGTAATCATTGGATAAAACTTCCACCATGCCTGCACGTGTCAAACGACTGAGCGATGTCGCCATCAAAATACCGAGCGTGAACGCAGGCAGTACGATATCCATGAATCCGGTGCCTCCTGCGATCGGAAACCAGCCCAAGTGCACAGAAAACACCAAAATCACAAGAAGACCTAACCAGAAACCCGGCAGTGCCATGCCAAAGGTTGACAACGTCATGACGAAGCTATCAATAAACGTATCTTTCCATCTCGCAGCAAGGACTCCCATGCCTATTCCGACAACAACAGCAACACCTAGACTTGCCACTGCCATTTTCGCCGTTGCTGGAAAGCGCTCTGCAATTTCCGTGCTTACAGGTCTTCCTGTCTTGAGTGACGTACCCAAATCTCCTTTTACTACCCCGGACGCATAGCTGAGATACTGAGTCACGAGAGGCTTATTGAGCCCAAGCTCTTCTCGCAGCGCCTCGATTTGTTCAACCGTTGCCCGCTGACCGAGCATAATACGTACCGGATCGCCAGGGATGAAATGAATGAGCATAAAGGTAAAAATCGAGAGTCCAAAGAGAACAATGACACCCGAAATGAGTCGCTTGAAAATGTATTGCTTCATGATGTGTTCACCCCCATCCTTATGGAATGATGTACGGTCGTTCAAATATAATATTTTCGACTGCTTCAAGAGTCTTTTCCGTCCACTGATGTTCCTGATCCACGTTTGTAAGATAAATAATCGTTTTATCTGTCCCAATATATCGTCGTAACCAGCTTCGATACCCCGGCCAGCTTCCGCCGTGTTGGACCACTTTTCCTGTCACCTGATCTTCTTGCAGTCGCCAGCCATAACCATAATTAGACATACTGTTGTCAGAAAGTCGCACTGGGGAAAAGGCTTTTTCTAGCGTTTCTTTCTTGACCAGTTTTTCTGTGTAAAGCGCTCTGTCCCACTTGCGTAAGTCATCCAGAGTTGAGTTGACAGCACCGTCTCCCTGAATGCCATCCAGATGAATGACAAAATCGTGCTCACTTGATTCATCGGGCAACACAAATGCTTCAGATGGGGCAGAATATACATAACCATAGGCGTAATGCTGGATCAACTGAGGAGAATATCTTCGGTTGTACACTCTTGTGTTGTGCATATTGAGTGGTTGAAAAATATGCTTTTGCAAGAAATCTGCAAATGGTGTGTCTGCTACGTGTTCTACAATGGAAGCCAATAAAGCATAGCCGGTATTGCTGTACTCATACTTTTCATTCGGTTGAAACAAGACGTCTGGTCGATGCTTTTGTAGCTGATCGAGAATGTCTTGATTCGTAGCAATTTTCGTTTTATCCCAGCAATGAGAAAATAGCTCCATGTAATCAGGCAAACCGGATGTGTGCACCAGTAGATTCTCTACGGTAATATCGGCATAGGGAAAATCCGGGAAGAAGTTGTCAACTTTATCTGAATAATCGAGCTTCCCTTGTTCCTGCAGGATCATGATGCCCATTGCTGTAAATGCCTTGGAAACCGATGCGAGTTCAAATACCGAATCCGGTGACAATTTTTCAGCTGTTTCCCGATTGGCCATCCCTATGGAATTTTGATAGAAAGGGTTCCCTTCTTCCAAAATCAATAGGTTCCCGCTCCAATTGTTTTTTTCAGCAATTGTTGAAAGAAGCTCGTCAAGCTGGCGGCATCTCACATCACTTGCGTTGGCTCGCTGTGTCATTTTTCGTTTCCCCCACTCGCCTTATTTCCAAACGTATTCGCAGCTACCTCTTTCGAACATTGTCTCCCCGCAAAAGCCATTCGAACAATCTCATTCTTTCCGTTTCTGATAAACCGTGCAGAGGCATCAGTTCCAAAAAGCCGGATGACAAAAAGATCTTCAGCAAATGGTCTCATCACATAGTTTTCTCCCGAAAAGGAGAGCATCAGTTGACCATTATCCAATCTGACCGGCAAAGTCCCAATCTCTCTCGATTGATAATCCCCCACGAATTGATGCATTACTTCCTCAGATACGGAATCATACTTGCTATCCAGGTGTGAGGATTCTGGAGGGCGGTTTTCCAAACTATTTAGCGCACCCGACATGATCGCCAAAGCCGGCGACAATTCGATATTGGACAGCACTACTCCGGCCAGTCCTGTTTCGGGAAAGAAGCACATCTGACTGGTAACCCCTTTTAAACCACCACTATGTTCAACAAACTTTTTTCCATAATAATCAGACGTTATGATCAAGCCGTACCCGTAAAACTGACCAGGTGTCATATCTGTCGGGAAATAAGGAGTCATCATTTGTTGTACACTTTCAGGTGTCAGGATAAGGTTTCCCCCGGCTGTAAGCCCACTTTTGCAGAACATGTCCGTATATCGCAGCATATCCCGCACCGTTGATTTCAATGCTCCTGCCCCCCGGGAAGCGGGAAAATCCCACCAATTCGGAGATGAGATCACTTCCTTTTGATCGCCTCTGTCACGCATGATATACAGTTTTGTAATATTCTCATACCCATTCAGCTCTTCCAAGAAAAAGCTAGTGTGCTCCATCCCGATTGGTTCAAGGATGTGCTCTTTGACATACAACTCATACGACTTGCCGCTGACGCGATTGATGATCGCCCCCAGCAAGGCGAAGCAATCATTAGAATAACTGAACTCTGTACCTGGAGGCCCTAAAAGCTCTACATCTAATGTAGAAATAACATGCATCAATTCTTCGTACGTATCGATTGGTACCGTAACACCTCTATTGCTTTCCGGGAATGAATGGTCTTCTGCCCCATTCGCTTCCAAACTTCGCATCACCGTTGCAAACATTGTTGGCAAGGGAGGAATGCCACTCGTATTCGTCATAAAATGATGAATCGTGATTTGCCCAACATCAATATTTTTCAATCGGAATTCCGGCAAGTATTTCACTACAGGGTCATGTACGGATAACTTACCGGCTTCCTGTAATTGCATGATCGCCACACAAGTAAAAGATTTCGTTATGGATGCAATTCCAAATACCGTATCGATCGTAACGCCTACCTGCTGTTCTACATCTCGGAAGCCAAATCCCTTTTGATAAAAGAGTTGTCCATCCTTTGCCAATCCCAAACCTACACCAGGAACCTGACCTTTAGTTATCAATTTTTCCGCATACGTTTCAAAAGAATCAACCCATCCGTTATTTTGCATTCGCTACTCTCCCTTCTTTCACATATAGATCGTCTAATTGCTTGTTAGTTCTCGATCCAGCTGTCATTATAGGTGGGCATGATAGATGTCCACTTCACTCCTTTTACTCGCGAATTTATGACGGTAAAGACCTTATCGAAATAGATTGGGACAACATACGCTTGCTCAACTATACGTTTTTGTACATCCTTATACACTTGGTTTCTGGCATCAATCTGTATGGTTGTACGCCCTTTCAAAAGGAGAGCATCCAGTTTGTCATCTTTTACACCTGTCATGTTGTAGGCACCGTTGGAATAAAAGTAAAAGTATAAAATATCTGGATCATCATACGCACCGGTCATTAGCGTTAGATCAAAATTCCCTTTGACTGCTTCCTGCAAATACGTCCCTAGTTCTAGCTTCTGAATCGTAATTTTGATACCAGCTTCCCCCAGCATTGCTTGTACCAATTGGGCTTCTTTGTCAATATCTGTACTACTAAGCAAATCCAGACTAAATGTTTTCCCGTCCTTTTCTCTCACACCACTCCCGTTAACTTTCCAACCAGCGTCGTCCAACAATTTCTTTGCTTCGTTCACATTATACTCGTACCCATACTTCTCTAAAGATTTGTCATACCCTAGCGTTGCTGGAGATAACGGCGTTTGGGCTACTTCCCCATCTCCCTGCATAACAGCTTGGATAATGGCTTTTTTATTGACGAGCATATTTAATGCTTGACGCACCTTAATATCCTGAAACTCCGGTCTTCTCAGATTCATCTCCAGCAACATACCCACTCCAGAACGTACACGCTCCATAACTTGATATTTCGGATTGTTTTGAAATTTTTTCGCTTCTTTAACAGGTACCTCCGTTGCTACATCAATCGCACCACTCTCTAGCGCTGACATCCTCAGATTGGTGTCAGGAATCGATTTTATGACAAGTTTGTCCGCTCTTGGAGGTCCTTGATTTTCATAATAGGCCTCTCCCCACTTAAAAGCTTCATTTCTAACCAAGGTGACTTTGCCCGCTTTCCAGCTCTCAAACTTCCACGGCCCTACTCCTACAGGATTCCGGCCGTAAGCCTCTCCTGCCTTTTCAATCGCTTTCAACGATAACGGCTGCGAGGAATTAATCCCTAACGTATAGAGAAAGGTAGCATTGGGTTCATATAGTTCCAGAACGAGAGTATGATCGTCTGGCGCTTTCACACTTTTTATTGGAGTCATTAATTCACCGACTGTCATTGCTTTCGTCTCCGGATTGAGAGCGCGATCGAAGGTTTCCTTAAAACTTTTTGCGGTCAGAGGTGTCCCATCGTGAAAAGTAATCCCGGAACGAATGGTAAAGGTCAACGTTTTGCCATCCTCTGAAATTTTATAGTCACTTGCAAGAGAGGGCTTGTATTCGTTTGTGGCAGGATCCTTATAGAGCAGGGATCCACCCAGCAACCAGGTATAGACCTCAGCTGATCCAGCAGACTTCTGGACATCTAACGTATCCGGATCATAAGGGTACGCTACTGTAATGGTTCCGCCCATCTCTGGTTTGGCACTCTCTTTTTGCTCGGCTGGTTCATTTTTTTGACTGCTGCAGCCAACCACCATAAACATACAGAGAGTCACAAATCCCCCCAAAAAGACTCTGAACGTTCTTCGCTTGTTTTTCTTCATATAACTACAGTCCCCCCTACTTCACTTTTCTGTCTGAAAGTACTTCCGATGATTGTTATGATTTCACCTCCTTTGCAAACTGTACGTTAATCATGTTAACGCTTCCAAAGAAAGTGAAAGACAAAGAGTTCTATTACTCTTTATCCAGTTGTTGAAGCTTCCACACTAATGCTTGGTAGAATAACTCATTTGTTTTCATATACGATTGCAGACTTGGGTACAAGATAAAGCTAATTCTTCTGAAACGTTCGAGATTTTCTGACTGCATTGAAAGCATCTTTTCTGCAAACCGCCGGAAAAATGACTCCGAGACAAGGGGTTCGTCAACATCGGCAAACAGCGAGACATACTCTTGAACGTTCGCCTGTACGAAAGGACTGTCAGGAGTTGCATGTTGCTCCGCTAACTTCAACAACTGTTTATGGTTTTTCATCATTTTGGCGCTCCACATCTCAACGCTGATTCTCGGTAGCTGAACGACTTCCAGGTAGGACAGAAAATCTTTCTTCAACTCCCGAACAATCTGTGAATCATTAAACATTTCCTCCAACTCATCTAATGCAGCCGTTTGTGCTGCCGAAAGCTTACCATCCAGCAAAGTAGAGACTTTAATCCCAAGTAAAAAAATCTCTCGCCATTCAACCGGAAATTGTTCAGGGAAAACGGACAAGAACATTTTTTCCAAAATAAACTTTTCCCGTGCCAATGTATTTGCTGAAATTGATTCAACCAGCTCGTACATAAAGCGGAGAGAATCTGTGCCACCCTTACTCTGCTTGGTCTGTTCCAAAATGGATTTCATGCTGGCAAGCGTACGCATTTGGTTGTCCAACACTTCCATTTGCCAGTCTATTGCTGTATCAACAGGTGTATCCCCAGATATCATTTTCTGAATCTCATCAATGCCAAAATTCAGATAACGGAGCGTAAGGATCAGTTTTAACCGCCATATTTCCGCTGCTGTATACAGACGATGACCGCCAGACGTTATCTCTGCAGGTGAGAGCAGGCCGATCTCGTCGTAATAACGGACAGTGGGTACAGTAGATCCTGTGATTTTCGCCACTTGTCCGATGGAAAACTTCACTTCTTTTGCTGTCGGATCAGTCTGTTGATCTTGTGTGGTGTCTACGCTGTTCCTCGAATTTGAGTGCACGTTGCAACACCTCCAAAGTTATTATAAAACCTCAAGTAACTTGAGATTCAAGTTGAAAGATGAGTAATCTAATTTCTCATGCGGCACATTCCAAAATAGTATGCAGGCTCCTTTTCAAACATTCCGTTTTCAATGACTTCGCTATAAAGTGAAATTATCCCAAGCGGTGTTTTAAACTCATGTGCCAGGTCAGCAAGCAGCAGCTTCATACGTTTTTCGTTTACTTTTGCTATCTCAGCCGATTGCTGCAATTCTTCCATTGCTGCTTGAAGGTTGTCTGCCATCACATTTATGCTTGCTGAAAGTTGTCCAACTTCGTTCTGTAAGTTGACATTTGCCCTGACTGAAAAATCCTTGGAAGCAAGCTTACTGGTTACATTTGAAAGACGCACGATAGGTGCACTTAGCTTCCTGGACAAAATAAATACCGCGGCTATTAAAAGGATGCCAAGAATACAATACACTGTATAAAAATAATTGCTAAAATATCGCACTTCACTATTGGATACAACAATAGGCCGGATCGTTACAAAATAAGTCACAACTCCGTCTTTACGCCTGCTTTCTGAAATAATATAGTACGAAGTTCCTCTCTTATCTGTAAACGGCTCTTTTGTAATCGCAGCAAGATAAGTTTTTATATCTTTTCTTTTAATCAGGCAAGCTTTCATTAGATCATAGATGATTCGTGCACGGTTGTTTAAAAGACTTCCTTCATTTTTAGTATACCAGTTACTGGTTGCCGTCATTGTTTTCGTGCTCTTTGCTCTCTCTGTTTGTCGATATAGATAGATATTGTTCGTAGAGAGGATCGAATAGGGTTCAAAGTAATTGCTTTCACCCACACGTACCGCTTCAATCGTGAGTATATCATTTAAATTAATATTTGGCATTTCATTTAAACCGCTGATAAGAATACGACAAATGCCAACTCCGGGTACTCGAACCGTCAAAATGCTTAGGTAGTTGAAAAGCCCTTGCCCAATAACGCTGTAATCTTCGGTAAAAGCAAACACAGGTGCGTCATAAGACACAGCATAGGTACTTAAAACAGAATTGGCCTGCTCATTTTTGCTGCTAGAAAATTGTTCAACCGCACTTTGAAATTCTGCACGGATATCTCTTAATAAAAAATTGCTATATAGGGAAGTGAAATATTTGCCAAAAAATATAAATTGCAAAACAAATACAAGTAAAAATATTAGATAAGATTGTAAAAAATATTTGAAGCATTATTGATTTCTTAATTTTCATATGTTTTTCTCGTATTTGTACCCGACAGAAATGACTGTTTTGATAGATATCGAATAAGTCCCAAGCTTACGTCGTATATTTTTTATATGATTATCGACAACACGGCTCTCGTTATAATAGTCGTAACCCCAGACCGTATTGAGAAGATAATCGCGTGTCATGGTACGACCCTCGTTAAGCATTAAAATTTGTAGCAAATGAAATTCCTTTTGCGTTAATTCGATATTCATCCCATCAATAATACACCGAAAACCATCTATGTCCAGTTCGATATCTTTTGCTGTTATCTTCACAGGATCAGCTTTGGCCTGCCTTTCAAAAATACGCCGAACATGATTCTGCATGATTTTTCGCCATCCTGATTTTTTGGAGTTATTTTCTAATTATATCATATAAAAAACTATCTCATACCGTTCAGATACAAGTTCTCTTAGTAAACTACGATCGAGTTCAAACTTCATGCATCTCATTCGCCTGCCCGTTTCACATTTAAATTATCATCGTCACATTCTTTCCCATTATACTATCAAAAACAAATAAGGACCGTTCGAATAATAGGATTTTGTCTCCCCCCATTCAATCGGGCCTTCCGTTTCTACATCCCTTATTTCAATTAATAAATGTGGTTCTGGTGCAAGGATTTAAAAAAGTCGCAGTTACACGACAAACTATACTTTGACTATGCCACTAAACCAAGTATCTTATTTAGCCATTCAACAGCAGTGAGGACAGTCGAATTATCATCGGCCTGCCCTTTCCTTATCATATGTAAAGCCTCAATTCCCTTTAACGTCTGATCCGCTGTAAGAAACGATTTGAAACCAAGCATCGGTTTTGTGATTTTCTTAATGAATCGGTGATCTTGCTCCACAATGTTGTTTAGATATTTAGTCTGTCTAATCAAGATTTCTTTTGGTAGGGATTTCCCCATTATTAATTCTTGAATGGCTGGTGGATATGCT
>NZ_JAHNZO010000189.1 GCF_018998565.1 Paenibacillus oleatilyticus
CTCGAGACCCTCACCCAGCACGAACTGGTATCATCCCCTTTGGCGCGGCGATCCCAGTGAAACTTCACTTTTATCCGGCCGTATTTGTCCGTCCAGATATTCTCGCCGACGGGCCCCACCACCTTGGCCGTTTGCGGGCCATAGGTGCGCGGCCACGGCGTCACCGTCAGCGGACGAAAGACGGTAGCGGCCGGGATAACCGTAAAGTCGATGCGATGAACCGTCTCTCCTTCTTCGCCGCTGGCGTAGCGGTTCTCGGAGAACGTATAATCGGCGGCCGTCGTCAGGTATTCGCCGTTATCGCTGAAAAACGGGGCGTTGATCAGGGTAAAGG
>NZ_JAHNZO010000190.1 GCF_018998565.1 Paenibacillus oleatilyticus
TTCCCAGGCCGTGCCAGTTGCACAGTTCCTGTTCCGCACGACGCAACACTTCCACCGGCAGCATCGCCGGGCCAGAGCTAAAATTATAAACCTGAGTCATTTCCCCTCACCACATTCACTGTTCGCCGCAGAAAAGCGACCTGTCGAAAAGACGCCCGAAGTTAACGCTCGCGTTAACCAACCCTTCGGTTTTATCACTCACGCCCCATGGCTGCAACGCTTATTCGCCCGCCGGCGGCAAACAGGCGCACCGGGTGATGACAGGCTCTGCGGCCGGCGCGTTTTTTTGGACGATAAAACCCTGCGACATGGGGAAATTCAGCGGGTTAACGC
>NZ_JAHNZO010000191.1 GCF_018998565.1 Paenibacillus oleatilyticus
TCCTTGAGCGTCGCGGCAAAAAGCTCGCTGCAGTCGTCGCGCCCCATTTCCTTGGACCACGCGATGAGCGTGCCATAGCGCGTCATCTCGTAATGCTCGACGGCCTGCGCGGCCGAGGCCAGCGCCGCATCCAGCACCTTCTGGTCGCCGATTTCGCCGGCAACTTCCTCGGCCTCCTGGATGATGCCCTCGATGGCGGCACATTCCACGCCCTTGGGTTCCTCGCCGAGGATGCGGAACACCTGTTCCAGACGGTCGACATGGGTATGCGTCTCTTCCAGATGCGACTTGAACCCGTCACGCAGCGGGCCGGCCGAGGCCTTGTCGATCAT
>NZ_JAHNZO010000192.1 GCF_018998565.1 Paenibacillus oleatilyticus
CCTGACGGGTGTGTTTCATCGTCAGCCGGTGTTCGAAGCGCTGACGGCGGCGACGGTTCACTTCCGGGAACAGCGTGTCACGGGTGTCGCCCGGCAACGGGGAATAACAGTGCTCGCCCCGGCTGGCAATCAGCGTGTCGAGCGCGTCGATATAGTCTTCCTTGCGCGTGGCGCGGCGACGATCGCCGGGCCGGTAGGTCACGTCTATCATGCGGATGTCCCTGGCTGAAATTGTGGGCCGCCCGGTTAACTGGCGGAAAAACGCCGTGGCATACCGGTAGGCGGATAGCCGCCTGCCAGCTTCACGGCGGGCTTCGACCTGTGCGATGG
>NZ_JAHNZO010000193.1 GCF_018998565.1 Paenibacillus oleatilyticus
AATGCACGTAGGCCAGGTAGTCCGCGCCCTGTTCGGTCAGCGTGACGCCGCTTTTGGCGCGAATGAACAGCGTGATGCCCAGATGCTGTTCGAGCTGGCGGATTTGCTGGCTGACGGCGGCGGCGGTCAGCGCCAGCACATCCGCCGCACGGGCCAGGCTGCCGGTGCGAGCGGCGGTTTCGAACGCCAGAATGGCGCTCAGCTTGGGCAGGCGAGCACGGGACGGTGGCGGCATGGGCAGGACTATCGCTAAGAATTCGT
The DNA here is from genome assembly GCF_018998565.1 of Paenibacillus oleatilyticus. Classification (GTDB taxonomy): domain Bacteria; phylum Bacillota; class Bacilli; order Paenibacillales; family NBRC-103111; genus Paenibacillus_G; species Paenibacillus_G oleatilyticus. Next base: position 262 of record NZ_JAHNZO010000193.1, read on the forward strand.
TAGCTTATCCATAACGTATTTTTGTTATGGCGGCAATGCGCCATTCGCTACAGTGAGAAGCATCCGGCT
>NZ_JAHNZO010000194.1 GCF_018998565.1 Paenibacillus oleatilyticus
CCATTCGCCATACGCCGCCCGGCGGCGACATCGGCGTGCGGCTGTGGCGGCAGGACGATCGGGTCATGGTCCAGGTCAGCGACAGCGGCCCCGGCATTCCGCAGACGCTGCGCGCCGATCTGTTCGTGCGCCCGTCTGTCCTGAGCGGCGCCCGGCGCCCTTCCGGCGGACTGGGGTTGATGATCGTGCGGCGTTTTCTGCAGCTGCACGACAGCGATATTCAGCTGATCGAACAAGCGCAAAGCGGCGCCTGCTTCCGCTTCGCCATTCCGCCGCGTTAACACGGCACAACGGTTATTGTGCGATCGGGAACCGCAGGCTGAAGAGGAT
>NZ_JAHNZO010000195.1 GCF_018998565.1 Paenibacillus oleatilyticus
CTGCCAACCCCAGCCCGTGCCCGGCGCTGTCTATCTTCCACGCCAGCTCGGGGCGGTAGTAAGGGGAGAAGATTTTGCTTTTCTCTTCGTCGGCGATGCCTACGCCGGTATCCCACACTTCCACCAGGCACTCGGCGCCGCGTGGGCGGATGGCGATCAGTACGCCGCCCCGTTGCGTGTAGCGCAGGGCGTTTTGGATCAGATTGATCAGCGATTGTCGCACCAGCAGCGGATCGCCCATCACGCTGATGCGCCGCTTGGGTCGCCAGGTGCGCAGCGCCAGCGAGCGGCTGTTGGCCTCTTCGCGGAACAGGGTGATCACTGAGT
>NZ_JAHNZO010000196.1 GCF_018998565.1 Paenibacillus oleatilyticus
CCCTACGGCCGCTCTGTCGATCCATCAAAGCACTGGAGCGAGCTGAGCGGCAGCGTTATTGGCCATACGAAAACACGCTGCGCAGTGGAGCCGACACAACGCCGCCAGGCATGCGTCATGTTCCCGGGTACGGATGGGTCTCGCGCCAGTGGTCCGCTATCTGCTGCCGCGTACAGACCCACACCCGTTCGTGTTGCTGGATATAGTCGAGAAAACGCTGCAGCGCGCGAAAACGCCCCGGCCTGCCCAGCAGACGACAGTGCATCCCCACCGACATCATCTTCGGCGCCTCCTCGCCCTCAGCGTACAGCACGTCGAAGCTGTCT
>NZ_JAHNZO010000197.1 GCF_018998565.1 Paenibacillus oleatilyticus
GGGTATCGCCGAGATCCAACGTCGGCAGCGCCTGCAGCAGGGCGTACAGCTTGCCGACGTAGTTTTCCGGCGTGTGCGCCAGCTGCAAACCGAAAAAGTCCTTAATCTGCATGGTGGCGATGGTGATGGCGATACCGGAGGTAAAACCGAGCGTCACCGGCAGCGGAATGTACTCGATCAGCCGGCCAAAGCGCGCCAGCCCCATCAGCAGCAGAAATACCCCGGAGATCAGCGTGGCGACCAGCAGGCCGGCCAGGCCGAACTGCTGCGAGACCGGATAGAGGATCACCACGAAGGCGGCGGTGGGGCCGGAGACGCTGTAGCG
>NZ_JAHNZO010000198.1 GCF_018998565.1 Paenibacillus oleatilyticus
GTTCGCAGTTGCCGCCGGTTTGCGCCGCCAGATCGACGATCACGCTGCCCGGCTTCATCGACGCCACCATCTCTTTGGTGATGAGCTTCGGCGCCGGTTTGCCTGGGATCAGCGCGGTGGTGACGATGATATCAACCTCCGCCGCCTGTGCGGCAAACAGCGCCATCTCGGCCTTGATAAAGGCTTCGGACATCACTTTGGCGTAACCGTCGCCGCTGCCCGCTTCCTCTTCAAAATCCAGCTCGAGGAATTCCGCGCCCATGCTCTGCACCTGCTCTTTCACTTCCGGGCGGGTGTCGAAGGCGCGCACGATGGCGCCGAGGC
>NZ_JAHNZO010000019.1 GCF_018998565.1 Paenibacillus oleatilyticus
TAGAAGAAATCCTCTAGCTTACCTTCGGGAGCTTGAAAACAAACATAGTATGCTGGTTATTCCGCTGTAGTTTTTTTAGAAATTATCAAGAACATTGTTCCGCATATAAGAACAAAGATTTTGCCCGTTTGACAAGGAAATATGATAGCGTTTTCTTGATTAAACCAAGACAAGGAGGTGATCCTATGTCATATGCCCGGTATAGCGATGGCGCGGCGGCACGGATAAACGTTTTTTAAACTTTATGGGGGAGTGAAAGAACATGGGTCAAGACAGACAACCGGATAACAGCAGCGTGAATTCCAAGGTCATCCTCATCGCGATGCCTTGGGTCATCTTTTTACTCTTCATGCAGGTGTTTAATGAAAACGTTTTTTCGCTGGTCACGCCGAAAATCGCGGAAGATTTCGCGATCACGCCGGGGACCGTCAGTTGGGTCGTCACGATCGGCGGGCTCATTCTTGGCGTCGGCGGAGCCATCTATGCGGCGCTCTCCGACAGCATCTCGTTCCGCAAGCTGTTCGTCTTTGGCGTCATTACCTTTGTGGCCGGTTCGCTTCTGGGCTTTATTGTTCAGGGCTCGTTTGTGCTGGTCGTCCTGGCCAGAGCCATTCAATGCATGGGGGCGGCGGTTATTCCCGGCTGCTTCATCGTGCTCGTGCGGAGATACGCTCCGAAAGAACAACAACCTCTCTACCTCGGCTACGGTACCGCCATGTACCAGTTATCGGCCGGCATCGGCCATATTATCGGCGGCTACGTCGCGAAATATTTCTCGTGGACGTTCTCGTTCCTGCTTCCGCTCGTCGTTCTGATAACGCTTCCCGTATTCTTGAAGTATCTTCCGGACGAAACCGGAAAAAAAGGCAAGCTCGATATCATCGGCGCGATCATTTTGACCGTGCTTTCCACCGTTCTCATTCTGGCGGTGACGAGAAAGGATATGGTCATCGGCCTGATCGGACTCGTGATTCTTGCTTTCTTTATTCTGTATTCCAAGAAACGAACGGACCCGATCCTGGATTTGTCGGTGTTCCGCATTAAAACGTACACCCCTCTGCTGCTGGTGTCGATTCTGATCTATTGCGTGCAGTCCGCCTTTTTCTTTATTTTCCCTTTCTTCATTCGCGACGTGTACAGCGCGGGGATCGAAGTGATCGGGCTTATGTTCGTTCCTGCGAACTTCGGGGCCTTCATTTCGGGGATGCTTGCCGGAAAAATCACGAATAAAATCGGGAAACTAAAAGCATTTTATGTGGGAACAAGCATCGTCTTGGCAGGGATGCTCATGTTCGGTATTTTCCTCGGGATGAATATCATTTATATGTGGATTGCGCTGGCCTTGTTTGGGATCGGTTACACGATCATTTACTCCGGGTTTTACACTTCGTTTACAGGTCTGCTGCCTGACGATCGGGTAGGAATCAGTATGAGCGTCTACAATCTGATCACCAAAATTATTTTGTCCCTGTTCGTCGCGCTGGTCGGCATTCTCATTTCCCAGGACACGCTGGACTTCAAGCTGCTGCCCGTGCCCGAAGGCTTGAAGCATGTGCACCTGTACAGCAACGTATGCTTACTATTCTCGCTGATGCTGGTGGTAGGCATGGTGCTGTTCGAGGTGTTCTACGGGAGAAAAGAGCGGCAAAGGCTGGCAAGCGAAACGATCGTGGAGCAAGAGGCCGTATAGGATGGAAGAATAGAAGGGAGAGAATATCATGCAAAAAATGATTCTGGATGTAGATACCGGGATTGACGATGCTTTGGCGACTGCTTATGCCGTCTCGCTGCCGACGGTGGAACTGCTGGGCGTCACGACGACTTACGGAATGGCCCCGGTGGATTATTCATGCCGCAATTCGCGCAAAATTCTCGAAGTGCTGGGTGCAACGGACATTCCTGTGTTCCGAGGCTCGGAAAAACCGCTGCAGCGCACCCGGGAATACAACGGCAAAATTCACGGTACCGACGGGCTCGGCGAGACGTTAGGTCCGGTCGAAGGTCCGGTCTCGTCTTCGCAGCATGCGGTAGATTTCCTCATCGAGCAAATTTATGAGCATAAGAAAGACTTGACGATCGTCGCCACCGCACCGCTGACGAATCTGGCTGCCGCGCTTATGAAAGCGCCCGAAATTGCCGGAATGGTCGGCAAAGTCGTCATTATGGGCGGAGCCGTCACGACCCCGGGCAACGTAACCAAATTCGCCGAAGCCAACATTATCATCGACCCGGAGGCGGCTAGTATCGTACTGGAGTCGGGAATGTCGATCACGCTGGTGGGGCTGGATGTGACGAGAAAAACGCTGCTCACGAGAGCGGACGCGCAGCAATGGCGGGAAAAAGGCACGCCGGCCAGCACCTTTTTTGCCCAATTTACCGAGTTTTATCTGGATGCTTACAGCAAGCTCCATCCTTATCTGAAAGGCTGCGCGCTCCATGATCCGCTCGCCGTCGGCGTCGCGGTCTATCCGGATCTGGTCCGTACGGTGCCGATGAATATTAAGGTGGATCTGGAAGACAACGCACTCGGCCGGACGACGGAGGATTTGTACCGGACAACGGAGCCGACGACGCTCGTGTGCATGCAAGTCGACGCGGAACGGTTCATGAAGGATTTCTTTGCACATGTTGTCTGAGGCGGGACGGGTAGGGCTTCGCCGTGGGCAGGTGCGATGATAGGGCATAAGTGACAGCGCCGCCGCGGGGGTTAATCGGGCGTGCCGCCGGTATGGTACGTGTACGAACGTTCGGCAGGTTAACGGCAGGGGAACGGCTAAAATTTTTTTTGTATGGGTAGGAGAACGATGTTCTTATATGGAGGACAAATAGAGAATGTGAGGGGAGCCTGCTTAAATGCTTATGAAGTGCGATATTTTGATCAAACATACCGCCTTGATGACTCCCGATTTCGAGATTGCGGAAGGGCAGTCCATTGCGATTCACGGCTCGCGGATCATCGAGATCGGCGCCTATGACGAACTGAAAGCGAAATACGAGCCGGTGCACCTTCTGGACGGAAAAGGAAAGCTGTGCATGCCCGGCTTGGTCGATGCGCATACGCATACGTGTCAGCAGCTTTTGAAGGGGCGGACGATAGACGAGCTGCCGATGATCTGGTCGCGCATCCTCGTTCCGTTCGAAGGAAATCTGGACGAGCAGGACGTCCGAGTCAGTGCGGAGCTGAGCTGTCTCGAAATGATCAAGTCGGGGACGACGGCCTTTGCGGACGCCGGCGGCGTGCATATGCATCAAGCGGCGGAGGCGGCCGTCCAATCCGGCATGCGGGCCGCGATCACGCGTTCCGCCATCGATATCGGGGACTTTCTCCCGGACTCGATGAAACAGCCGATGCAAGACATTATCGACAGCAACGAATGGTTGTACAAGACATATCACGGCGCGGGCGATGGGAGAATCCAGATTTGGTTCGGCATCCGGCAGGTGATGTCCTGCTCGCCCGAGCTGATCCAAGCCGCGGCCGAGAAGGCCAGACAATACAACACGGGCCTGCACGCCCACTTGGCGGAGCATCGCGACGAGGTGCGGTACTGTCTGGAGAAGTACAAGAAAAGACCGGCGGAATATCTGGATTCCCTCGGGGCGCTGGGCCCGAACCTGCTGACGGCGCACAATGTGGTCTATTCCGAAGGCGAGATCGACTTGCTCAAAGAACGGAACGTCAACATCGTGCATTGCCCGCGGGTCAACTTCAACAGTCACGGCATTCCGAAAACGCCGAGAATGATGCAAATGGGCATGAACATCGGCATGGGAAGCGACGGGTCGTCCTCTTCGAATCTGAGTCTTTTCGACGAAATGCGGGTGTTCCGCTCAGGCATCCACATGTCTTGGGGCCTTCCGGTGTTCGACCCGGTCGTGCTCCCGGCCAAGGAATTGATCAAGATGGCCACGATCGGCAGCGCGAAAGCCGTGCTGCTAGGGCATGAGATCGGGACGGTCGAGATCGGCAAGAAAGCGGACCTTATTCTTATCGATATCGATCAACCGCATATCTCGCCGTCCCACAGCTTGATCAACATGATCGTCGAATCGGTGACGAGCAGAGATGTCGAGGACGTCATCATCGACGGAAAACTGGTGATGAAGCAGCGGAAAGTGTTGACGCTCGACGAAGAGCGCATCCTTTATGAAAGCGCGCAGCGAATGAAATCGACCGCGGAAAAAGCGGGAGTGTAGCGGAAACGCCGCGGTAGTCAGGTTTGTCCTGTGCCGCGGCGTTTTTTGTTTGGGCCTGGGGGAGTCCTTATTTTGAGCCCAAAATGCCTGTGCTTCCTCGTCGATGTTTCAATTCCTCGTAGGTAGGTTCAAAACATCAACCGTAAACGACGTTTACGCGGGAACTTCGGTATTTCAATTCCTCATAGGTAGGTTCAAAACCGCAAGGGAACTAAACGCCAAAGTATAAGTGAACGTGGGGAACAAGAAGATTCATTATTTTACACGGTTTATGTTGTCGTCGATCCCCCGGTTTTTTTGCGGGATTGGGGGTCGACGACAATATGCTCGGCCAATCATTACAATTTCGAAGATACTTGTCTCTAACCCTTATCGTAAACAACTACCCGACGGCTGTACATCTAAGTCGCGAAGGTGATTCACGTCCGGCTGACGAATCAGCTAGTCGGTGTTCGGAAGGAGCTGCTGCAGCGCGGGATACGAGAACAGAAGATCGATATTGATCATAAGGAAGCGAAAGCGCTGATTGGCGAGAAGATCGGGCGGTACATGCGAGAGGTTATTGACGAATTGAAGAGGAAGTCTAGGTAAGTGCATCCGACGAGATTCTAGGAAATTTCGACTTATTTCGACTTATTTTGCGCAGGATAATGTCGCTTTTCTGCGAGATAATCAAAAAGATCAAGATCAAAAGGGGAATATTGTATATTGGTCATGTCCAGACTGTCTGGACAAAATTCTGAAGGGAGCCATTATTATGAAGAAAATTGCATCCTTGGCTTTACTGGCGGCTTTCTCGGTCGTATCTATTGTGCCTGCTGCAAATGCAGAACAAGTATCGTCTCGCGAGATTAATCCAAGCGCAACAGTTAATGCTGAATCGAATCTGATTACCCCACAAGCGAAGTCAACAAACATGCATTACGAAGGCACTTTTGCTTCAATATCTACTAATCTCGTCGTCAAAAAAAATATGATTGTTGATGAGGGTAGATATGTAACAGTGACTGCTTATGCAACATATCCAAAAGACACTCAACTCTACATGCAACTTCAAAAACGAAATGGAAGCTCTTGGGATATGGTCGAAGAGGACATTTTCACCAATACTAAGAAGGCACACACGTTCTCTAAACTTAAAGCGGGTACTTACCGAGTTCAATTGTGGTATAACGGTGCTCCAGGTGGTAAAATCACCAACGGCACAGTGAAACTCGACTGGGCCGGTGAATAGATTCTTTTATCAGAAAGGCATCTCATTCTAGAGATGTCTTTTTGTATCCTGCTTTTGCAAGACAAGTTCTCCCGCTACCACGCTGCGCTACATTCCGATGGCCTCCAGTTCGACGCAGGGGCATGAAGCCGGAAACAGATTCCGTCTTCTCCCGGTATCGTTGCGTGTTATCTTCATTCTACGAACCTCGCTTCCCGCATTATTTGGGGGCTGAAGCCCCCGCGCTTATATTTCCTCCTTCGTTTCAACAATCGCCGCTGCGATCTTAAATCCGTAGCTTACGCCCTTGGCAAATTCCTGCCCGGCTTCGTCGGTCCGTTCCGATGCTTCAGCTCCCCAAAATTGTTGAAGGAACTGCAAGTCATTATAAGTTTTCGCAGCTCATCGACCATGATACTGTGTGCCTCCTTTAGCGGACCCAAGTCCCCGGCCTATGCTGAAAGCTTCATTGCGAGACTCACGATTCGTTCATTATGTTGAACCCAGTTTTTTCTTAGTAGATCCATTTCATTAGCGGAAAGCCTGCCGGTCTTTTCTGCTACGTCCAAGGCCCAATTTACGAGGCTCGATTCAGCATCAAGGTAAGCATTTTCCACTTGCTCAACCAGATCCCAATTTTCAGATTCAACCGCCGCGTCATATACTGCTTTTGCTGTCTCATATGCTTGCTGAATTTCATTCATGGTCCGTAACCTCCTGCAACTATTTCCGATTCCGTAAAGCCTGAATAAGACCGACAACCGAGAGGACTAAAACTGGAAACCAACGATCCAAAAGAGTTTGTCCACGCCTAATCCCTCCATTTATTTTAATCTTGCTTTATGTTAAGATTGGGAGGAGAGGGCCGGGTCGCATCCGACCCTCTCGGAGGAACCTATTTACGTTTGCCGGGGTGGCTGCGTTTGGTTCCTTTTTTGTTGTTCTTGCGGCTGCCGTTTTTTAATGAAATGATGGCTGTTACTAGCTGGATCAGCGCCGTAAGAATGTAAGAGAAAGGAGGTACGGATCATGGTGGAAAAAAAGCAGAACGCCGCCACGCGGGCGAAGGAAAAATACAATGCCGCTCATTACGACCAGGTTAAATTCGTCGTCAAAAAGGGCGGGCGGGACACGATCGATGCCGCTGCGGAGCAGGCCGGAATGAGCAGGAACGCTTATATCCTGAAAGCGATCAAAGAAAAAATGGAGCGAGACGGATTTGACGGTTATCTCGATTTTGCGGCGGAGGAAGGATAAGGAACTGTCTTTTTTTGTTGCGTGTTTGCATTTTGTTCGCGTATAATTAATGCGAACAAATGTTCCTATAAGGAGGCGGACACATTGGAAAAGCAAATGTTTCCATATGTTGGCCAATAGGTCGAAATCATCTACCTTGGGAATGACGGCAGCGTGACACAGCGAAGGATTGCAGTTCGGTCAGTTGAACGAGGCAGGGTCAAAGCGTTTTGTTTCCAGCGGCAAGCGCCGCGAGTGTTCAAACTGGAGAATATCCTCGCCGTACAACAGGTGGTGCGCCATGCTGGCTGATGCTGAAAGGAAAGTGCTGCGGATCATTGCGAATTATTCGGCTGGCCGTCGAAGGATGCCTTCATTACTGGAGTTAGAGAGGAAAACGGGAAAGAGTCAAAAAAAGCTATTGGAGACTTTGGCGGAGCTGGCGAAGGAAGGTTATATTTCTTGGACCCCGGCCGATCCTGAACGGATCACGTTGATCCAAGCGTGGGAACGTGAGGACAGGGAAAACTGGTGGCGGATGTACGGTTCAATGTGAATCCAGAACCATGGCGTCAAGGTGGAGTTGGGGGCGGATTGGGGACAAACTTCACTTGGATTCACAAAAATTCACTCGGATTACGAACAGATACGAACGGGAAAAACCCTCGATTATCGAGGGTTTTAAAGATTTACTCGGATTCAATATAGGTACATTTCAATTTATGAGGAATTGAAACCCGCACCCATTGGTTCGATGTTAACTTCGAAGTTGAGTTTTGAACGTACCTATGAGGATTGAAACCGGGTCGTCTCCTGAATGAATTGCTTGGACTCATCAGTTTTGAACGTACCTATGAGGAATTGAAACCTGATGCACTTAATGTGGATGATATCCACGGGGTGTATCGTTCTGAACGTACCTATGAGGAATTGAAACATCATATGCCCGTCGCCTTCCTGAATCTCGCCATCTTGCGTTTAGAACGTACCTATAAGGAACTGAAACAAACAAACTGCACTAGTTCCTGACTGGCAGATTATTTAGATTAGAACGTACCTATGAGGAATTGAAACTCCGCCGCTTTATTCAGCCAGTATAGTGAGCATGGCGTGCATGACCAATATTTCGTTGAAGGAATGAACCTGGGCTCAAGTGGAGGTCATTCCGCTCGATTATGCGCCGTGGCGCGGCCGAACAATGCAAGCAAAAAAACCTCTCGAGATCGTCTCGAGAGGCTTTACGGCGATTAGAACGTAATCGAATGTCTGCGGTCTTGGATGCGTTCGCCGGAACGTGTTCGTTCGACATAGTGAAGCTTGTTGTCCGTCATCAATAAAATCGTAGAGCTTCTCGTACCATAATGATCGCTCCGAATGTAAATCGAAGAGAGGAGACGCTCCCACTGCAGCGGCACGCCGGTGGCAGGCAGTGCATCGTCAGGTGCCGGCTCCGCGTCCTCAAGCAGTTCAAACAACGCATCGACCCGGTCCTCCCGAACGTCCTCCAGCTGCGCTCCCAGCTCTTTCTTCCCTTTCGTTACCTTCGGCCAATCGGTGTCCAGCAGATGGTTGCTTACGCCGTACACACCGGGTTGGAGCTTTTGAATCTCATGACCTATGTTCGAATAATAATACAGCTCGTTGGGATCGCCAACCAATAAGTTATAGCCCGGATATTCCGTCCGTTCGTGGGCGGCGCGTTCCGCATAAGCCTGGGGCGATTCGTTCCCGACCAAATAGCTGGAGACCAACTGTCCGCGGGAGCGCTTACCCTCGGCTTGCTCCGCAGGATCGCGATAATTCGTCAAGGCCGCGAATCGGCCGCTGTTTGTCACACCCATCCACGTCCCGTTCCGGAGCAAATCCCGTCCGGCCAGCACATGAGGGTGATCCGTCCAATGATGAATCGGCGCCGTCGGACGTGCGTAAAACTCATCGCGGTTCGCGGCCAGGACGAGTTGATAAACGGGATGCATCCGATAAGCGAACAAGATTAAACACAAGCCAATCACGGCCTTTCCGCATCGTTGTCGTATGCATTATAACATCTGGAAGAGCAAGCGAAAATATCCCAAATGAAAGGCCCAAACCGATAGCGCCGGATTAGTAGAGGTTGTCCTTGTATTCCTTCTTCAGATCCTTCTCCAACTGATCCTGAAACCCGGGCTTCGACAGGGCTTCGCTCGCGAGTTTCGCTTCTAAACTCTTGTTCTTGTTCATCTTCATATGTTCGAGGAATATCTTTGTGGGCTGGATACCGTGAGCAGGCTCTGGTACCGGCCAGAGCTTGGCACGCAAGAGAGCGGGACTCCGGCTCAACTCGATATTGTTGCTTTCGATGGCGATAGCCAGAGCCGGTGTCTTGCCCTGAACGACGAAGCTTGCGCGTATTGCCTCGTCAGTCGTCATCCGGGCGGTTCCCGAGATGCGGGCAACATAGGACGACCCTGGGATCAAAAACAATGCCGAGACATGCGGCTGCACGATGATGTTATGGAAGCTGTCCGTGCGGTGATTTCCAGGCCGATCGGCGAACCAAACGCAGCCTTTTTCAACACGCGCCATTTTGTCGGCTGGATCGCCCTTCGGACTCAGGTCGGCACGGCCGTTTGCATCGATTGTCGCCAGTGCCATAAAGCGGCTGGCGCTAACGAAGTTAACGGCGTCCTGCGGCGAGCTTTCGTCGGGTGTGGCCGTCCAGAAATTGGAGCGGATTATCGCCTTTGCGCAATGACCAAAGCACTCCTCAACGCGAATGCGAATCTCACCGTCGATTACATCTACAACCCGGCCATTGACGCGCATCGTTTCCCCGGTGCCAGGAAGCAGGAACAGTGAACCGAAACCCGTGCCGGGTCGAGCTAGTATAGGGTCGTCGAGCATCGCGGCTGGCACTCGAAGCTCGTGGGTATCGGCAGTTACAAAGCCGGAATCGCCACCGCCTAGGGTGACTCCGATCTGTTCGCCTTCGCCGAACCCGGCGAATAAAAGTGGCGATGCGGCAATCCAACGTATCGCGCCTTCGTCAAGATGGTCGATTGCCTTTAACGTCATCAGAAGCGGAATCTCGCCCACGACCGCCTCAAGTGCTTCGACCGTGTCGATCACGGTTTTTGGATTGAATAATTCCATTACCACCACTCCTCGATAATCATATTTCCACACGATGCTTAACCATACAATCCACGACATGAATGCTGTTAGGTGTAGGGGAAACGTCTACGTCGCTTAATATTGTTTACAAGTAAATAATAAATGAACACAGCGCACTCTGTCAATTTTTTCATTTCATGTAACAATCAACCTCATTGGAGACGGAGTGGTAGAGATGAGAGCACTTGTAACGACTGACGAACCGCTATTGATTGTCACTGTCGATTTTGTTATTTTTGTTTATAAGTTAACAATTTTGGGGTGTCTTCATAGAGCGATGACGAAGCACAAGAATCATTTACGGCGGAGCATTCAAAATTTCAAGCTGCCCGCACGGGAAAGGAAGCTCGGAGTAAACGTTTCTTTCGATGAATGGGTGTTTGACCGTGAATATTGCCGAAGGCTCGGCGTGCCGGACAAGGAAAGAAGAATTGTGGCTGTTCTCGACGGTTTGCTGCGATAGATGATGACCGGTTGTGATATAGTATTTGAGTAAACGTATCAAAATGGAAAACTTCGAAGGAAAGGGATGCGCAATGGATTCTTCCGAGGGAATTAAGCGATTGATTTACGGCCAGTTTCTCCATTTTTCTCATTTGATCGAGCAAACGGTCGAAACCGAGTTGGATGAGTTCGCCGATCAGGCGAGGTTGCTGGGACTTGCCGCGTTTCCGAACAATTTGACCAGCATTCACGTCATCGAGTGCATCGGCAACCACGAGCCGATTAACAATACGTCCATTGCCGACAAGATGAACTTGTCGAAAGCGGGTATTACGAAAATCTGCACCAAGCTGCATGCAGAAGGATACATCAAGCGAAGCCGGCTGAACGACAACAAAAAAGAAGTGTACTTCAGTCTGACATCCAAGGGCAGACACGTTTTCGAAGCGCACGAAGCGATGCACGCAAAGATCAATCGCCGATTTTTAAGCATTTTGGACTCGTTTTCGGAAACAGAGTTGCAGGCGGTGCTGAAGTTTTCCCAGAAGATGATCGATCATCTAAACCAAGGGCTGAAGGGAGACCCGGGACCGTGACTTCGTTTGCATTTCTTGTGCCAGTGATGCCCGCTTACGGAGATGGAGGTGTCGTTGCAGACTTGCCGAGGGTCGCCGGGGGTGGGATCAAAGCTGGTGTTCTCGTAGATGCGGTTGCGTATATTAAGGGTCCGAAAAAAGCAGCCGCAGAGCACGGTGGTCATGCCGATGCTCTGCGACTTTTTGGCTGCGTTCGTTCATTTGCCTTCGTCGTCGGCCGAGGGACCGTAAAGGCCCGGCACCGGAAGATCGAGAAGCCGCAAATAAACCCCGAGCTGCGCCCGGTGGTGGACCATGTGGCTTAATCCGAAGGTGCGAAGCGCGATCGCCCGCGGTTGACGCAGGATGATATGGTCGCCGTTCCGCAAGGTCCATTCCTCGCCGAGTGTTTTCTCGTCGCATTCGGCTAACAGCTTTTCAAGCTTGGCGACGTTTGCGTCGAATTCCTCCAGCACGTCTTCGCGTCTTTCCAAAGCTTCCCGCCGAAGCGGTACGGTCGAAAGATCGAATTCCGGGTAAAGAAAAATCGCGGCTTGCCAGTTTAGCAGGTTGATCAGGTGCGTGGCCAGCCCGCCCAGCGTCATCGATTTCACGTGCGGCTTCCATGTCATATGCTCCTCGGGCAAGCGCTCCAGGATGCGGCGCGTAGTGGCCAGCTCATGCATGGCGTCTCCGATGATCAGTTGTTTCACCATAGATTCCCTCTCCTCCCTTATATAGCTAGCATACTATAAACCCGGTCGAGTGGAAAGCTTGTCGATTCATAACCATTTTCTATAATGAATGAAATAAGTACAAAGATGGTCGTTTCTTTATTCCCTGCCCGAACGAAAGGCCACAAAACCTTATATAACCTGAAGAATTCTGTTTTGTTAACGGCCATGGAATCATCCCTCTCTTCAGCATCTTTTGCCGCACCTTCTCTGGCCAAGCCGACAACTATGCAAGACCGGTATCTGAATGAGGTAAGATCTACGGGAAAGTTTCATCCTTCATTGCCTTATCATCAATCGGAAGCTGTAAATGGTGTATTGTATGGGGCGCATGTTCAATCGCCCAATACGGCCAGATCAAGCTGGCTTACGCGTTCGGGATCGGAGATCAGGTCGACTTCGGTTATTTTTCCATGATGCACTGTAAATTGGAGTACATAGAGCAATCGGCCTCGTGGAGCCGCTATAATTCCTACTTGTCCGTTCACGAGGGCGAGTTGTGCTGCTTTCTGAGCACGTCCCGAAACTTGTTTTGCTAGTGCGGCCGCTCCCCGCGTTACTCTCGAAGATCCGGTTTGACGGTCGTCGTGAAGGATAGCGTCCGGATCAAGCGCATTGACAAGAGCATCGAAATCGCCGGAGTGAGCCGCCGCGAGAAAAGCTTGAACAACGTTGCGTTGGTGATCCAAGTCGGCTTCCGGCATGGCTTTCACCCCGCGAATTCGGCGGCGTGCCCGGCTTGCAAGTTGTCTTGTGGCGCTCTCCGATTTTCCTACAATAGGAGCAATCTCAGTGAAGGGCATGGAGAAGACATCGTGCAGCACGAACGTGATGCGTTCTGCAGGATTCAAATTACCGAGCACGACCAGCAGGGCAATACCAACAGAATCGGCCAATACGGCTTCTTGTTCGGGATCGATGATATACTCTTGGCTTGTCAAAGTATCGGGCAAATGAGTTTCGATCGATTCTTCACGCCTGGATTTTCGCGATCGTAACATATCCAGGCATATACGCGAAACAACGGTGGTCAACCATCCTCCCATGTTCTCGATGCCTCTTCCATCCGCGCGACTAAGACGCAACCAAGCCTCCTGTACTGCGTCCTCCGCTTCACTCAATGAACCCAGCAATCGATAAGCCACGGCTTGAAGGTGATTCCGGTGTGCTTCGAACGTATTCGCCAATCCAACTTGTTCGTTCATCGTTCAATCCCCTCGCACACAATAAAAGCCTCTATAAGTACTGACGAATGAAACCGGAACAATGCGACAAGACGCCGATGATTTGTTGATTTTTTCTTTTCCCGAAAAAATGTTGTCACACTTCCCATGGGGCGATCCGTCAGCATAGTAACGAGCCAAAAAACGGTTCTAATCCAAATTAGAGGAGTGCTGCGCATGGAATCAAGAATGGATAGTCCTGTTATGATCGTACCCGATGCGTCCCAAGCTTTACAAGCCCTGGGCCGATCGCCGGGATCGCCACAGCCAACCTCTGGAATCGACTAAACGTCTCTACGAGGCAGATCGCTGCCGTTTCCGCGGGCACATAATCGCAACTAAAAAAATTAGTGAAAGTGGGGACTTCCCTTATGGCAACCGTGTTATATATTACGGCAAATCCGCATGGTGATGAAAAATCATACGGTATGTTAGTAGGCAAAGAGTTCGTAAATGCGTATCGATTGGCAAATCCGCATGATGAAGTGGTCCATCTTGATCTGTATAAAATGGATATACCGCAGCTTGATCAAGATGTTTTTAGCGGTTGGGGAAAGCTGAAGGAGGGGCTTGCCTTTGAAAACTTGACTAAACCGGAGAAAATGAAGCTAGGCCGTATCGGCGAGTTGGTTGACCAATTTATTGCCGCAGATAAATACGTATTTGTTACTCCGATTTGGAACTATTCGTATCCACCCGTTATGAAGTCATACATCGACTCCATTTGCATAGCAGGGAAAACCTTCAAGTATTTACCGGATATCGGCCGGGTTGGCTTGCTGAGCGATAAAAAAGCCGTGCATATTCAAGCAAGCGGAAGCTTCTTGTCACCAGGCTCGGAGGATGCAGACTTGGAAATGGCTCACCGGCACCTGAAGGTCATTATGGAATTTGTTGGAGTTCCCAGCATTGAGGGGATATTTGTTGAAGGGATGGCTGCGAAACCCGAGCAAGAACCTGCGATAAAAGAAAAGGCTATTCAACAAGCGCGTGAGGTTGCTCTAAGATTCTAAGTTTGAATAAATGAAGAAAGTGGGTCATGCCTTCGGGGCGTGGCCCATTTTCATAGTGATTGGAACCATTTTCCTTGGACTTCAACGTAGTTGCCAGAGGATTGCCTCCTTGATTATCTTGAGTCGTATGAACCATTTTTATCTTCGTCGGGGCTTTCACCGCCTTCACCCGTTGCTGCCGATGCGGGGTTGTAAAAAACAACACTAGGGCATCATGAACAACCGGCACCGGCGAGCCAACTCCATTTGACCTTCACGACCTAACACGCTAAACTAGGCTTTGTACCCGGAGTACCGTAAACGTATTCTAGCAATACGGACTCTGACTATTTTGGCATGAGGTGAACATCGGATGAAAGAACGGATTGCCAAAGCTGCTATCGCGCTGTTTCATGAAAAAGGGATCAAGTTTACGATGAGCGACTTGGCCAGTTATTTAGGGGTAAGCAAAAGCACGCTGTACGAGCATTTTCCGTCTAAGGACGAGCTTGTAGGTTACGTGGTTGATCAAACAAACGAAGAAACGGAAAGACGTTTTTGGGAAATTACCCAAGACTCGAGTTTGACCATATCCGAAAAGCTGAAAGGCATTCTCTTGATTGTTCCTGAGGATTTTCAACACAGCTATGTACGCTTGTTTGCTGAACTGCAGCGCTACCATCCCGAACAGTGGAGTAAACTGGATCAAGCCATCGACGAAGAGTGGGAGATCATCACTAAGCTGGTGGAAGACGGCATCAGCAGCGGAGTCTTTCGACCGACGCACGTTCCGACGTTGATCCAAATTCTCCAGGCATCGTTCGAAGCGATTTTCGAACAGCCGTATTTGGCCACCAATCAGGTTACGCTGCAGGAATCTCTTTCGACGATGGTGGACATCATCCTGCACGGAATTTCAAAAGAGAGTTAAGGCAAAAATATAGCGTTTCCATTCGTGAAAGCTGAGCAGCAGAACGGCGACCTTGCGGGTTGGCGGGATGCGGTTCGGTTTTTTTTGTTTTACGCGCAGGTTGGCCGGCCCTAATTTTGAGCTTTACAGGATGGAAAATGTCGGTATAATAAAGAGCGTGAGTACCCAAAAAAATATTATAGTACTCATAGTACAAAGATGGGGAAGCGAGAGTGACAATATGCGATTCATCAAGAAATTTTTTCGGCCCAAAATGCGGGGTAATACCTTTTCTAAAAAGCTGGGTGTCGTGTTCCTGACGGTTACCGCACTGCTTGCCGGCTGCTCGCAGGGCTCCTCGCCTTCGGACGCAGTAGTACAAGCGGCTGAACCGGCGGCCTTGAAAACCGTCAAAACCATGAAAGTGGCCAAACAACGCTGGGAAGGAACCAAGGAAATGGTCGCGGAGGTCATTCCTTCGCAGCAGTTGGATGTTGTGCTGAAGACGGATGGTGACGTTTTGAACGTTGTGAAGAAGCGGGTGGCGCAGGTCAATAAAGATGATGTGATTGTGGAGCTGGACAAGAAAGATATTTTAAGGCAAAAACAAAAATTGCTTTATGAACAAAGCAGCCTGCAGGAGCAACTGTCCAAGGCCAAAAAAGATTTCGAAGACGGCAGAACGGAGCTTGTCTACAATATCGAGACGTCGAAGCAAGAATTAACCGACACGGAGAAAGAATACAACACGATCCGCAACAATTACGATCGCGGACTCGCCGACAAGAAGCAGATGGAGCAGATGGAGAGCGTGGTGAACAAATTGCGGCGAGGCTTGGAGATCATGCAGAAAAAACTCGAAACGCTGGAAAACACCAATTCCTTCGCTGCGCTTCAACTGCAGATCCAGGCCAATGAAATTAACTTGCAAGACGTCGAACGCAGCATGACCTATTACGACGTGAAGGCTCCGGCTAACGGCGTCCTTGTCGAGATGCCCATTCTGGAAGGCATGGTCTTGGCCCGCGGAACGAAAATCGGCGTCGTTCAGCAGCAAAGCCCGATCAAGATTCGCGCTGAATTGACCGACACGAGCTTAAGTCACGTGCAGGGAAAAACAGAGCTGCCCTTCTACATCCCGGATACGCCAGATAAATTTACGGGAAAAATCAGCTACTTGGCCAATGTGGCGAACACCCAGACGAAGACCTACACGCTGGAGCTGGAAGTTCCGAATGAAGACGGACGCTTGAAATCCGGCATGCGCGTGCAGCTGGTTCTTGCCGAAGACGGGCAGCAGGAAACGATTGCCGTCCCTGTCAGCAGCATTGTTCGAGAAGAAGGGGAAGCGTATGTTTTTGTCGCTAACGGAGATCAGGTGGAGAAACGTAAAGTAAAGGCAGGCCGCACCAAAAAGGATCAGCAGGAAATTTTGAACGGACTGCATGTGGACGAGATACTGGTCATTACCGGACAGCATCAGTTAAAACACAACGAGAAAGTCAAAGTGGTCGAATAGCCATACGTTACATATAGTCGAGCTGTTGAAGGGGGATGACATGACTTGATTGCCAAAGCGCTGAAATACAAAAAAATTACGCTGCTGTTTTTCATCATGCTTGTGTTCGTGGGCTTTTTTAGCCTTGCGACCTTAAAAAAGCGGGAAAATCCCGAAATCACGACCTCCGTCGCACTGGTCAAAACGATCTATCCCGGGGCATCCCCGGAAAAAGTGGAGCAGCTCGTGACGAAGCCGCTGGAAGAAGCGATCAAAGAAATGCAGCATATCGAAAAGATCGAATCGACCTCCGAGGTCAATGTCTCGCTCATTACCGTAGAGCTGGTCCCTGACGTCGATTACAAGAAAGCGTGGGACACCTTACGGCAAAAGGTGCAAGCTGCAAGAAGCAAACTGCCGGCCGACGCCTACCAATCAGAAGTGGATGACGATCTGGTCAAGACGGCTGCTCAAATCGTACATCTGGTCATCGATCGTCCGGAAGATATGGAGAAGCTGCGGCCGGTCGCGGATAACTGGAAAGAACAGCTTCGCACGATCTCCGGAGTCAGTGACGTTCAAATTGCCGGTTTGCCCGATAAGGAAATGAAAGTGATCCTCGAAAAGAAGAAGCTTGAGGGCTTTGGGCTTCCTTGGGGTGTTGTGCTGCAGTCGCTGACCAATACGCACGACCGGATTCCTATTGGCGACGTCAAAAAGGACAACCAGCGCATTTACGTTCAATTGACGGGAGAGTGGAAATCGGCAAGCGATCTTGCGGATACGGTCATCTTCCGGTCGCCCGAGCAAGGACCTTCGGTGAAGTTGAAAGATGTGGCCGAAGTGAAAATGGGTACGAAGAAGGTCAATGAACAAGTATTCTACAACGGCAAGCCTTCGGTAGATATCGTGATCAATGCCGAGAAGGGAGTCGACGTTCCGTCTTTGCAGCAGAGAATCGATGAGGAAACGGCCCGCCTCAAAGCACAGCTTCCGTCCGACGTCACCATGGTATCCTTGTTCACGCAAAAAGAAAGCGTCGATAAGCTTTTTTCGCAATTGAGCAAAGAGCTGATCATCGGGATGGTAGTGGTCATCCTGGTTTGTTCTCTGGGGCTGAGGCTGAATACGGCCGTCGTTGTCTCTTTGGCGATTCCGATTTCCATTGCCATCGGGTTTCTGCCCGTGATGATGACCTCGATTGACTTGAACCAAATCACCATCGCAGCGCTTGTGATCGTGCTCGGGATTCTGGTTGACGACGCCATTGTAGTCAATGACAACATCGAGCGCAGGCTTCAGTTAGGCGACCGGCCCTACGAAGCGGCGCTGAAGGGCAGCCGGGAAGTGGGCATTTCTATTCTCACCGCTACCTTGGCCACGGCGGCGGCATTTTTTCCACTGTTCTTCCTGGAAGGCAACATCGGCGATTTCATACGGCCGATTCCGGTGGTAATCAGCCTTACCTTGGCGGCGTCGATGATTATGTCTCTGACGATTGTCCCGATTTACCGCCAGTGGTCCACCGAACGGCAGCTGCGCCGGAAGAAATCTACGAATTACGGTAAGCTGCCCGGGCTTTTGGGAGGAGCTCTTGAGCGCATAAGCGTTTTTTATGAAAAGCAAATTCGCCGCTTGCTGAAGAAACCGGTGCTTACGGGGATGACGGCCTTGATCATCGGCACATCCAGCTACGGGCTGCTGCCGTTTCTTGGGGTAGAATATTTTCCTAGCGCCGAGCGGTCCGAGTTTTTGGTCGATGTGGAAATGCCGGTCGACAGCTATTACGAGCAGACGGTCGATACGATGAAAAACTTGTCGGCCTGGGCCGAGCGGCAGGAAGGGGTTCGCGCCGTCTCTGCTTATACGGGGCGTACGGCACCCCGGTTCTATTATTCGGAGAACGTATCGTACGGCACAAGACTCGGACAATTATTCGTCAGTCTGGACGAATCCAAAGCACATACGAAAGAGCTTGTTCCTAAATGGCGCAAACAGCTCGGCCAGATGTTTCCGAATGCCGGGATCATCATAAGAGAATTGGAGCAAGGGGTTCCGGTCGGAGCTCCCATAGCCGTCCGGATCAGTGGTTCGGATTTACTGGAGCTGACTTCCCTATCCCAACAAGTTCAGGATAAGCTGAGAAGCATTCCGGGTGCTGTCAATGTGAAGGATGATGTAGGCGCGCCGATGCCAACGTCCGATCTACAGTTGGATAAAGACAAGG
The DNA here is from genome assembly GCF_018998565.1 of Paenibacillus oleatilyticus. Taxonomy (GTDB): domain Bacteria; phylum Bacillota; class Bacilli; order Paenibacillales; family NBRC-103111; genus Paenibacillus_G; species Paenibacillus_G oleatilyticus. Next base: position 18,403 of record NZ_JAHNZO010000019.1, read on the forward strand.
CGCAGTTTTACGGCGTGACCGAAAAAAATTTGTCCGCCTCGATGCGTCTGGCTACCGAAGGCGTGAAAGCGACGGATATCCAGATCGGCAATAAGCTGATCGATGTCACCTTGTATAGCGAAGACGAGAACGTCTCCCGCTATGAAGCGCTTGAGGACGTTTTGGTGCCTTCGCAAACCGGGATGCTGTATCCGGTGAAGGAGTTCGTCAACTTTGAACGCAACCAGATGGTTAATGCGATTCAGCACCGCAATTTGACCAAAACAATCACGGTCAAATCCTATGCCGACGGGCGTCTGGCTTCGGACATTCAGAATGATCTGACCAAAGCGATCAAGGATATTCACTTGCCGGATGGCTATAAGATCGAATACGGGGGCGAAGATCAAGAGCGCAATGCGGCCTTTATCTCGATTGGCAAACTATCCGTTATCGTTATGCTGCTAATCTATACCGTTATTGCCATGCAGTTCTATTCGCTGTCCACGCCGATATTAATTTTGTCGACGGTCTATTTGGCTCTGGGCGGCGCTTTGATCGGTTTGTTCGTAACCGGCGCTCCGATCGGATTCATGGCGCTGATGGGGCTGATCAGCTTATCCGGCATCGTCGTTCGTAACGGCATCGTGCTGATTGAATTTATCGAAGATGCCCGCAAGGAAGGCGCAACCTTGTACGATGCCATCGCCGAGTCAGGCCGGGCAAGGCTGCGGCCGATTCTGCTCACGTCCGCTGCGGCGATCGGGGGAATGCTTCCTATGGCCCTTATGGGAGGCAGCATGTGGCGGTCGATGGCCGTATGTATCATATCCGGTCTCATCTTCTCCACGCTGCTGACGCTAATTGTTGTTCCGACGATGTACTTAAAGCTTGCCGAGTGGCGGGATCGTCGTCAGAAGCGGCGCGCCGAACTCGAAACGACATATGAATTGGGAGGAAGCCAATGAATAGGAACTGGAAAAAACTCATGGTGGCATTCGTCGTCTCGGCTGCACTCGTCTATCAGCCCGGTTTTGTCTCGGCTCTTGAAGCACAGCAGATACCGGCCCAAGCAGAGTCTTATGCTATCGCCAAATCGCTGCGGGTCGAGGTAAAAAGCGTATTAAACGAGAAAACGTCAAGCGGCGTTCAATTGGGCGCGGTCATCCGGCTCCATAACGATAGCGATACGATTGTCCGCGTTCCGGATCATGAGCTGCGGTTGAAAACCGCCAGCGGCCTTGAATACATTTTGCAATCCAGCCGTTCGAATCTGCGCAGCATCGAGCCCAAATCCAAAGAAGAGCTCAGTTATATGAAAGTCGTTGAGCGCAAAACTGCCGTTCAACCGACAGAATTGCTGCTGGTCGATGTGGATCTCAACGTATATCCGAAGAAAGAAAAGGTGCTTGCTTCGATTCCCGTCGCTTCGATGCTCTGGAACGGAAGCTATTCCGAGATGAATCCATCGGCGGTCAAGAACTGGGGGGAATCGTTCCGGATTCCTACTCTGGATTCGCAATTGCTGTATACTCCCGTAGGCTATACCAAGAATCACACACCGCAAGGAATCGAAATGTTGATCAAGCTGCTGGTCGAGAATCCTTCGGAGCAGCGGGAAATGATCCCTGCCTTTTCGCTGGATGCCAAAACCGCGCAGCAGATTTACCATGGCAACCGGGTGGAGAAGGAAGCGATTGCTCTGGAGCCCGGCAAGAAACGATTCATTTATTATGCGATTCCGACGGATATGGATTTTAACGGGGAGATCAGCAGCCTCAACGTGTTAGCCTCCGAGCAATTCGTTGCGCAGGGCGAACAGAAGACAGCCGGAGCCGTTCATTTTTCCGTAGGCAAACTAGCCATTCGGTTCCCGAATCAGGGAACGAGAGAAGTGGAATCGACTCCGCAGGAATACCGGATGAATATGCCGATTGCTTTTGACAAGTGGAACAACTACATCGACCCGAGCCTGGAGGTGTCCGTCACGGATCTGTATGTGGGAGAGAACAGTGGGGACGGGTATAAAACGGCCATTGCCAAATTTAAATTAACGAATAAAGGAGAGCGCCCGATTCCGATTCCGGCCTTTGGGGCGGAACTGTCCGGCAAAGAAGGCAGCAGATACTCCGGCAGCAGACAAAATTATACGCTCAAAGAGCTGATGCCGGGAACCGGTTCCGTCGTCAGTTATGTTTTCGTGTTCCCGACGTCTGAAACGACGGAAATTTTCAACCTGAGGCTGTTGGACGACAAATCTGCCGCCCCGCACCAAACGTCGATTGCGTCCGTGGTCGTCAAGCCATCGAACAAGTCGGATTCGTCCAAGTTGTCTTTTTACCCGTACACGGTTCATCTCAAAGACTGGACGTTGTTCCCGTATGTAACGCAGACGCCTACGAACGCTATGGCGTATACGTACAAGCTTGTCCTCAATCTGGACGTAATGAAGGACGCGCAAATGATCGCGGACCCCAGCTTCTCCAAAATGAAAGTCGAGCTTGAAGACGGACTGGGGAGAACGATCGGGTATCAGTACTATTCGTTCGTCGGGCCGAACCGCTTGGTTTCCGGCCGGCAAAAGCTGACGGTCGACGGGCTCCCGGGAGCAGATCAGATGGAAACCAATCTGACGGTGAAAATATACGAGGTGATCGAGACCGCCTCGGGCGAGGTGAAACGGTTGGTTACGGCTTTGAAATCATACTAATAAGGTTCATTTGACGTTGGTCCCCCAATTGCTGTATCGGTTGGGGGACTAGTGTTTTTCATAGAAAGTGAATTTACTATGAACATTACATAATTAGAAAAATAAGTAATTAAATGTTTGGTGACCAAATGAAATAAATGGTATTGTCTGATTGAAATAGAAGAAAAGGGAGAGATTTCTTTGAAAAAGCTGGCGGGTTTATTCTTGTTTTTCATTTTGACCATGTTTGCGGCTTCTTCGGCTTTTGCAGCGACGGTAGGTTCTCCTCTCACAAAACCCGAAGAGGGATGGCAACGATTCGACGATACGGCTCCGCAGATTGTTTATTCCAATTACACCAGCCCGAGAGCCAGTCAAGCCGGAAACTACAACGGTACAGCATCCTACTCCGTTGATCCAAAAGCGGAAATTGAATTCAGATTTACCGGCCCGAAAATAAGAATTATCACTCAAATGTATGCTGGACGGGACCCTCTGGATAAAATTACGATCGACGGCGTCTCTTATACTTATACGGAAAGCTCCAATAATCTCATTTATCAAGCCTTGGTTTTCGAGAAGATCGGTTTGTCGAGCGGAGTGCATACGGTAAAAATATCGAGAGTTGCGCCGACAACAGGATATTTGACGCTGGATGCGGTAGATATCGACGCCTCCGGACAATTGCTGGGCATGATTTTGGAACCGGAGCAGTTGCAGGCAAAGCCGGAAAATGCAAAAGTAACATTAACATGGGGATCGGTACCGAATGCCAAAGGCTATAATGTGAAAAGAAGCACAACACCTGGCGGTCCTTATATGACCGTTGCCGGCAATGTATACGGCACATCCTACACCGACACAGCCGTAACTAACGGCACAACCTACTATTATGTTGTGACCGCTTTACATGCGGCAGGCGAAAGTGGCAACTCGAATGAAGCTTCCGCAACCCCGCAAGCCCAAGAAAGTCAGCGGGCCCTTCTGGTTGTTACCTTGGATACCGGCCTTGAAAAAGAGTTCGACCTGTCCATGTCGGAAGTACAAGCATTCATCAGTTGGTATGAAGGAAAAGCCGCGGGAACGGGTTCAGCCTCCTATGCGATTGATAAGCATGACAACAACAAGGGACCATTCAAAAGCAGGAAAGATTATGTCATCTTCGATAAGATTCTCACTTATGAAGTGAGTGAGTATACACCTGCTTCGAAATAGGATAATGGTTAAAATCCACGAAAAAACGAGGCCAACGAGAAAATGATATCGTTGGCCTCGTTGCTTTAGCACATCGTCACGCACATTTCGTTACAACCGGTTTAGCGGCTCGATGCGGTAGGCCGACTTCTCATCGGCCGCTCCCGTGTGCTCGCCGTGGATGACCCAGCCGTACGACAGCGTCGATGCCAGGCGGTCACGCTCCTCCACGGTCAGCTTGGCGGAGACCGACTCTTGTCCGGGCTCCAGGCTGAGCTCGGCTTCCTCGCCTAAGGCGAGCAGAAGCCAACTGGAGATGCCCCGCAGCGTGCTGAACTTGATCTGGTAACCGTTGTAGACGGCGTCTTCGAAGGCAGTCGGGTCGCTGGCGGCCGACTCGGTCAGTAGCTTGTAATCGAACTTGAATTTGCTCTCGTCCTGAGGCAGCTCGCCCGCATGGATGCGGCGAAGCCGTTCCTCCTTGGACCAACCGTAGGCGTTTAACGATTCCAGCATCAGGGCATCCCATTGCGACAGCTTGGCTTTACTTTTATCGGAAGAAGACATGGATGATCGCTCCTTATTTTATAGACGTTCGAAAGTTTGTGAAGAAAGAGACCGCCCAGTTGAGGCAGTCTCTTTTCATTATCGTTGAAATCCTTATTTTTTGCCAGCTTTGTAAGCGTTCAGGAACTCTTTGGCTTTGCCGGCATCGGCTTTGAGCTCAAGGCCGGTTTGGACGATCGGGCTGACCGTCGATACGGCTTTGAATTTATTGTTTTTGTAGTAAGCGAGGAACTCGTCTTGATTGATGGAGTAGAGCACCGCCTTTCTCAAATCGGCGCTTTTCGCCACTTCACGGTTTTTCGTGTTGAACAGCAGGTACGAGACGGCGTTGCTCGGCATGGTTTGCAGCGAAAGCTTGCTGTCGCTTTTGACGATGTCGAACTTCGTCTCCGGCACGCTGTAGAACAGGTGAATCTCGCCGCTGCGCAGCGCGGATAGCGAACTATCGGCTTCTTTGATAAAGCGGATCTTGATATTGTTCACCTTCGGTTCGTGCTTCGTGCCCGCCATGTAAGCCGGGTTTTTGAGGAAGAGCGCTTCGTAATCGTTCTTGTAAGACAAGATGTACGGACCGCTCGTGAACAGGGTGTTGTTATATTTTGCGCCTTCGGTTACCGTGTTTTGATCGCCATATGGGATGTCTTTGTTGACGTCGAATTTGGCTACATCGTACGTGTTGATGCTCTCGACTTGCTTCTTGGACACGATGCCCGCCGATTGGTGAGCCAGGTAGTTCAGCACTTGCGGGAACGGATTGGTTGTCGTCAGCTTCACGACTTGGTATTTGCCTTCTTTGCTGTTGGCTTGTTTCTTGTCCGGGACCAGCGCGGAAATTTTGGCGCCCAGGCCCTTTTCCAAACCGCTTTTCACCGTTTCGGAGCTGCCGGATTGCTTGATCGAATCGAGAACGGCCGGGTCGGTTACGAGTTCCACGTTCTTGATGTGCTCATGCAGCGTGTACGTTCGATGGTTCGGCACCGAGTTTTTGTCCTTCGCGCGCAGCAGGGAGAAGATGACATCGTCTGCGCCTACACGCTCGCCTGTATCAACAGCCAGCTTATCCTTGATTTGAGCGAAATTGATGTCGTCCCGCAGGATGAAGTAATAGTCGGTATTGCCTTCGGCGATGGCGAAATTATACGACAGGGAGCCTTCGGCGGTCAGCTTGTCGTCATCCGTCAGGTTGAGCAAGCGCACGTACATGTTGGTATTGATGATGTTGATCGAGCCATCGTTTCCTTTGATCGGGTCGAGCGACGTCAAGGTCGGCAGCGACGATTGCAGGATAATCGGGTCTTTCGCGCGTTTCCCCTCATCCTTGAAATCCAGCTCTTCCCACGGGAGGGAGCGAGATTTCGACAGTCGTACGGATTCCTTTTTCAGAACCTCTTGGTTAAAAGCTTGCGATTTGACGGAGATGTACAGGGGCGCGATATACGCCTTGTCGAACACCAGCTTTTGCTCAAGCTGTTTGTACGTATCTTTGTACTCTCCTTGCGTCTGTGTCGAAGCTTTCTCAATCAGCTCGTCGATTTCCTTGTCAGCCATGATGCTGTAGTCGCCGCCCGTTTTGAATAGCGAGCGCACGGCGTAATCCGGGTTGCCGGTTACCGTGGTCCAGCCCGACAGGGAGATGTCGTAATTGCCTGCGTCCTGCTGTGCCTTGAACGAGCCATAGTCCGGTTGAAGGTTCAGTTTTACGTTGAAACCGTTCTTGGTCAGTTGATCGCGGATGATGTTGACGTCCGCCTCTCCGGAGCTCATAGCGAGCAGTTCGATATCGACCTTGCTACCGTCGCCCACCGGCTGCTCTGACGACGGCTTGGATTGCGCCTGTTCGTCCTTGGTTGTTAAAGTGCATCCGCTCAGCATAAGCGACACGCTGAGAATCGCCGGAATGAGCAATTTCCCCTTTTTCTTCAATGGAAGTCCCTCCTGGTGAAAATAAGTTTTGAAAATATGAACTCACACACATTCATTTATCGCTCCTGCAGGATTCGAGAACCCGGAAGGGAGCTAGAGTATGGATGAGGATTCCGAATGCGCTGCTTGCCGGGACCGGCAGCTTTATTCCAGCTTCGGATCGAGCGCGTCGCGGAGACCGTCTCCCAGGAAATTGAAGGAGAGGACCAGCGCGATGATCGCCAGACCCGGGTAGATGGCCGTAAACGAATGCGACTCCAGATACGCGCTGCCGACCTTGAGAATGTTGCCCCACTCCGGGATATGCGGCTCGACGCCAAGACCGAGAAAGCTTAAGCTACTGGTCGAGATGACGGCGCTCCCGATGGTCAACGTCGATTTGACGATCATCGGGGAGATGGAGTTGGGAATGATATGCTTGAACAAAATCAACAGATCGCCGGAGCCGAAAGCCCGCGCCGCCTGCACGTATTCGAGCGTCGAGACGAGCATGACGTTTGCCCTCATCGTCCGGGCATAGGCGGGGATCGCTCCGACGCTCAGCGCGAGAATCAGGTTCATGGTGTTGGCGCCAAATGCCGCGATGATCGCAATCGCGAGCAGGATACCCGGAATGGCGTACAGGATGTCGAGCGCCCGCATGATCACATTATCCGTCTGCCGGCCGAAGTAACCGGAGATCGCACCTAGTATCCCTCCGACTACGACGGGGATCAGCGTGGACAAAAAGCCGACGAACAGTGAGATCCGCGCGCCGAATACGATGCGGGAGAACAGATCGCGTCCGAAATTATCGGTGCCGAGCGGGTAAGCCAAGCTCGGAGCTTGCAAAATCGCCCCATAGTTGTTTTCGATCGCCATGCCGTAATCGAACGTCAGATAGCTGCACACGGCGATGGTAAGCAGGAAACAAATAAAAAACAGGCCGAGCATCGAGGTGGAGCTTCTGGACAGGCGCTCGACGGCATGGTGGAGCTTCGAGTCCGACAGCTGTTCCTTGTCGCGCAGCTTGGCGATCAACAGAAGGCCCAGGAACAGGGCGAACAGATTGCCTGTTACGGCGGTTGCCAACAGCGCGATGGCGACGATCCACATCCACTTGGGTAAAATCTTGTCATCTGCGTAGCGCGCCACCAGCAGCAAGGCGACCAGTTGGAGCACGGCTGCCACGATGAGCAGCATCATGCCTTGCAGGAACGTATTGGCGACGTAAGGCTTGAATACGTTCAAGGCCGAGACGGCAAAGACGAACAAGGTCGTTAGCAGCGTATAAAAGGCCAACGTGTAGGCGGCGCTCTTTTTGCGTTTGATGAGCTGGAAAGCCGCCGTCCCGACGAAAATATTGGCTGTCAGCAAGCTGAGCAGCAGCACGTAGCCTAATCGGCGAGTCCTCCGTTGCAGCTCGCCGCTGCGAAGTAGGTCTCTTTTGATCAGGAACTTAACCGCTAACTGCAGCAGCCCAAAAACGAGATAGGCGGCGCATGCAGCCAAGACGGTCGGCTTCCAGACCGCGCCGGACCAATCGTAGCTGTTCAGCAGCAGCAACAGGGCGATTCCGAGCGAAGCGATGCCGGAGAAGCCGGCTTGACTGTATTCCGGGCAAGAGGCTAGCCGGAAGTGGATTTCATGTTTGTTTGGTTGAATGGTATTCACGGCTGCCACCTGCTAGTATTGTTTCATTTTTGAACGGATTCTTGGATCGAAAAAGGCGTACAAAATATCGATCACGACATTGACGATAGAGATTGCGATCGCGGTATAGACGACGCCGCCAATAATCGCAGGAATGTCCGGGATGAACTGCTTGTCCACGATATAGCTCCCGATGCCGTTAATGTTGAACACCTTCTCGGTTACGGCTGACCCTCCGAGCATTCCGCCGAACTGAAGTCCGATGACCGTAATGATCGGGATTAGCGCGTTGCCTACCGCGTGCCTCCACAGGACGCGCCTGCGGGACAGCCCCTTGGCTTTGGCGGTCGTAATGTAATCCTCGTGAATGACCTCAAGCGTGGAAGAGCGGGTCATCCGCGCAACCGCCGCCGTTAGGCCCGTGCCCAGAACGATAACCGGCATGATCATCGAAAGCCAATTCTCCGGATTATACGTAGCGGGAAGCCATTGCAGCTTGATCGAAAAATTCAGGATAAAGATCAAGCCTTGCCAGAAGTTCGGGATCGACAAGCCGAGCAGCGCGATGAACATAAACGTATAATCGAAAAACGAATTCGGCCGCGTCGCCGATATAATGCCGATCGGCAGGGCGATGAGCACCGCGACGATCGTGGATATCACCGTTAGTGTCAGCGTCACGGGGAATTTATTGGCGATGGCCGTCGTAACTTCCTCGTTACCGGCAAACGATTTGCCGAGATCGAAGGTCAGGATGCCTCTTAGCGTATCCCAGAGCTGAACCAGATAAGGCTGATCCAGTCCGTACAGCTTTTTGAATGCGGCAATCTGTTCGGCGGTTGCGGTTTCCCCGAGAATATTGGCGGCCGGCTCCATCGGCGATATGTACAGGATCGTGAAGACCAGGAAGGCGACGCCGAAAATGACCAGCACCGTCATGACCAGCCGCTCCACGATGTATTTCAGATAAGCGTTGCCGTAAATTCCGATCAGCGCATACATCAGGATGCCCGGCAGGAAAGTTACAGCCAGAAACGCCGGGTTTTGGATCAACATCCGAAACGTCTCCGCAAACGTGACCTGTCTCTCGTGGTGCTGCTCCAGATGAGCTTCGACCTGGCGCTGCAGCGCTTCCTTGAATTTTTCGGCGGTGATGCGCTCCGCTTCATGCTCCAACTGTTTCTGATCGACCTGTTGGTTGAAAAAATGATGCTTCCGGATCAACTGCTCCTTTGTTTCCGATAAAATCCGGTCCCGGTAGCCGGATTCCAGCAGTTTGCGTTCCAGACTTCGGCGCAGTTCCTGATGCGCCTTCCGTTTGCGTCCATATAAGTAGACGATGCCGACGATTACGTTTACGGGCGCCCCTGAGAGCAGCAGCAGGAAACGATAAGCCGGGTGCAGCAACATTTTGGAGTAGATGTTCCCGATTCGGTCAACGAGACGGGAACCTGTCACGACCGTTTGCCCTGTCAAGCTTGTGCGCTCCCTTTCAAGTAAATTAGCATTTTACTATTTGCATTATTCCGATTGTTATAGTAGATTTTAAGATAAGGGTCGAAAAATGTCAACAATTACTAACGACGACGATGCCAAGTTTTTTTCAAAATTTACGATTTGACGCAGGTGACTCCATGGATACGTTATTGCAGGTGAACCAATTATCCGTTTCATTTTATTCTCGCGATAAAGAAGTCGAAGCCGTCCGGAATGTGAGCTTCGAGGTACGCAAAGGCGAGACGCTCGGGATCGTCGGAGAATCCGGCAGCGGCAAGAGCGTCACGGCGCGCACGATCATGCGTCTGCTGCCCTCGCCGCCCTCGATGGTGAAGGGCGGAGAGATTTTATTCCAAGGCCAGAATCTGGCCCATAAAACCGAACAGGAGATGGAGCAGATCCGGGGGCGGGAGATCGGAATGATTTTTCAGGACCCGATGTCCTCGCTCAACCCGACCATGCGGATCGGCAAGCAGATCGAGGAGAGCTTGATCAAGCACCGGAAGCTCTCCAAAACGGAGGCGCGCAGGGAAGCGATCGAGATGCTGCGGATGGTTGGCATCCCGTATAGCGAGGCGCGCTATATGCAGTATCCTCATGAATTTTCCGGCGGCATGCGCCAGCGGGTGATGATTGCCATCGCGCTCGCTTGCCGTCCGTCGCTGCTGATCGCCGACGAACCGACAACTGCGTTGGACGTAACGATACAGGCGCAGATTTTGCACCAAATGAAGGAGCTTCAACTAAAGCTCGGCACCTCGATCATCCTCATTACGCACGACTTGGGAGTCGTTGCCGGCATGTGCGACCGCGTCGTCGTCATGAAGGAAGGCGAGATCGTCGAGACCGGCACGACGGAAGAGATTTTCTACTCGCCGAAGCATCCTTATACGATCCGGCTGCTGAACGCGCTGCCCCGGTTGGACGAGAAGAAGAAGCCGAAGCCCGCGCCGCTCATCGCGAGATCGGCCGAGGATCGACCGTTGCTGGAGGTGCGGGCGCTGAAGCAGTATTTTGATCTTGGGAAGGGGCAAATCGTCAAGGCGGTCAACGATATCAGCTTCGATATCCGGGCCGGCGAGACGCTTGGCGTCGTAGGCGAATCCGGGAGCGGTAAGTCGACGACAGGGCGAGCGATTCTTCGTCTGAACGAGCCTACCGGGGGCGAGGTGCTTTTCAAAGGGATCGCGCTGAATCGGCTCAACCGTGGTGAAATGAAGACGATGCGGCGCTATATGCAGATGATTTTCCAAGATCCGTACGCCTCGTTGAACCCGCGTCTTCGCATCGTTGATATCATTGGCGAAGCGCTGGACGTGCACCGGATCGCAGGAGGAAAAAAGGAGCGGCAGAAGCGGGTCGAAGAGCTGCTTGATATGGTCGGACTTAGTCCTGCGCATGCCATGCGGTATCCTCACGAATTCTCGGGAGGTCAACGCCAGCGGATTGGCATCGCACGCACTCTGGCCATCGAGCCGGAATTTATCGTGTGCGATGAGCCGTTGTCGGCTCTAGACGTCTCGATCCAGTCGCAGATCGTGAAGCTTCTGGAAGAGCTGCAGCAGCGATTGGGTCTTACCTATCTGTTTATCGCGCACGATTTGTCGATGGTTAAGCATATCAGTGACCGCGTGGCGGTGATGTATAAAGGCAAGATCGTGGAGCTGGCTGAAAGCGAGGAGCTGTACGAGAATCCGCAGCATGCCTACACGAAGTCGCTGCTGGCCGCGATCCCGGTTCCTGACCCGAAGGTGGAATCGCAGAAGACGTTCACCGCTGTAGAGGAGTCCTCGAAGGCGGACCCATACGGCTTGGAGCGCTCAAGCTTTGTTGAAGTGAAGAAGGGGCATTGGGTGGCGGTTGCTGAGGGGTAGGGTTAGGGATAAATAGGCAGGGGAGTTATAATTTAGGAGTCCGTCTCGTTCTTTGTGATCGGCTGCTGGAAGAATTTGAAGGTAAGGACATTAAAGAGGTAGAATTAGCTTATGCAATATAGAAACTAACCAAAGCAGAGTTGAATTCTGTTGGAAAAAAACGGGTAAAGATTTATAATGTAACTACGCATTTGTGTCGTCGACCTCCAATGCTGCAAAAAAGCCGGGGGATCGACGACAATGAGGGCAGCGTGGTAACAGAGATTTTGGTAGCTGGTGTAAGGGAGAATTGTTTGTTAGATATGTGGGAATAGCGTAACGACGGCGTTTTTGTGGGTTTTGAACGTACCTATGAGGAATTGAAACTAGAGTTTGTTCTGACTGTGCAATTGCCGATACGCGAAGTTTTGAACGTACCTATAAGGAATTGAAACGAGTCAAACTCTTTGATTTGGGACTTGTATAATTCGTTTTGAACGTACCTATAAGGAATTGAAACCGATAAGCTCGTTTGATTCCACAGTACGACCGAACGCGTTTAGAACGTACCTATAAGGAATTGAAACTTCGGTCGGTATGGTGGCCTTCGGCCGCCAAACAGCCGTTTAGAACGTACCTATAAGGAAAAACTCCTTAGCGGTCAGCTTAGGCAGCGTCGTCTGGATTCGGTTTAGAACGTACCTATAAGGAATTGAAACTGGATTCGGTCCGTGGTCTTGATGTCGGCAAAACAGTGTTTAGAACGTACCTACGGAAAATTGAAACATCCTTCGGCGACTGTAGGCGTCATAGTCGAGGTTGTTCCAGCTAGGCATATTTTTGGATTCCCAACATTTAGAGCTTCGAAAAAGAGGATCTGGGTTCGAAGGAAAAAAGTCTTTACGGATCGACATCTGTATCCGGAGCAACATGATTGGTGATAAACCTGCATCAACTTGAAGCGCTGCATATACCGTACACCGTCGTTGGAGAGGCTGCAACAAAGAGCATCCTCTCCCTTGAAGGAGAAGATGCTCCTTGACACTAATGGTTTCATTATTGACCGCAATGGAAGCTGTTTTACGGCCTTTACGTATATCCGTGTCGATTTTTACAATCTAAATAGATTAAGTATGAAATGCCCGGGCCATCGCATCCAGATAGCTCTGAACGGCGCGCTGACTTACTTCCGCTTCTGGAACGAAACTTTCAAAAAGGTGAAAGCATCCGGGATACAGGTGAAATTCGACATCTACACCTGCCTGTGCAAGTCGTGTTACATATTCGATCGTCTCATAATCGGAACAGATCAAGCTGACCCACACATGTATAGGTTGGTGGCAGCCCTACCAAATTGTCCGCTCTCGACGGTACCGCATAGGGAGATAACTCGCTGGCATCGTTCTCCTTGCCCAGGTACATGTTCCAAGCGGCCAAGTTGTTCGTTCGGTTCCAGATTGCGCGATCTTCCGTAATCTCATGGCTTGATGGCGTGATGTTACGGTTGTCGAGCATCGGGTACAACGGCATTTGAAAGATAATGGACGGTCCGCCTTTATCACGTGCCATCAGCGCGAGTGCTGCTGTCAGCCCGCCGCCTCCGCTTGCGCCGGCAATGGCAACCCGGTTCACATCAATTCCTAGCGATTCCGCCTCCTCTATCATCCAGACCAGGCCGGCATAACAATCTTCGATAGCCGCTGGGTAAGGGTTCTCGGGAGCAAGCCTGTAATCCACCGACACGACAACACATCCAGCCGTCTGAACGAAGCGTTCGCACAACTCGTCGTCCATATCAGGATGTCCCATCACATATCCGCCTCCGTGAATCCACAGCATGGCTGGAAGCTTGTCACCTTTTCGTCCGGCAGGTTCGTAAATTTTAGCCAGCATCTCACCTGCAGCACCCGGAATCGTTTGACTGGTTGTATGTACATGCTCTGATTTCTTCACAGGCGGAGCCGACACCAGACTTCTACTCCACTCCAAATTCTCTTCCAATTGAAACCCTGGAAATTGTTCAAAAGCCTCTCTTAATTCCGGCAGTATACGTTTATCCATATTCATGTAAATCCCTCCGGTAATATAATGAAACGAAATTGGATCTTCATTCATTCTCGTGTTCTGAAGGACGTTTGAATGGATACTCCTTATTCCGTCTCAGCTTCCCACTTGGCAATTTCCTCTCTTACCCGCGGAGCAACCTCGGTTCCGAGCAGCTCGATGGCCCGCATGACCAGCTCATGCGGCATCGTGCTTAAGGGTACATACATCATAAAGCGTGTAATGCCTACATGCTTGCGCAGGTGGATGATCTTCTGGGCAACCGTTTCCGGATCGCCAACATACAATGCGCCTTCAAAGCGTCGGGCAGCATCAAAACTGGACCGGTCGTAATACGCCCACCCTCGCTCTTTGCCGAGTTTATTCATACCAGCCTGGGTAGACGGAAAAAATGTATCTGCCGCCAACTCTGTATCCTCTGCAATGAAGCCGATTGAGTGAGACCCTACCCGAAGCCGTGATACATCATGTCCAGCGTGGGCCGCCGCCTTCTTGTAAAGCTGTACAAGCGGTGCAAAATGCATCGGACTTCCACCAATGATCGCCAGGATCAATGGCAGGCCCAGAAGACCTGCACGTAAGGCGGACTCTTGGGTACCTCCGCTGCCAATCCATATGGGTAGAGAGTCCTGAACGGGACGCGGGTACACACCAAGATTATGAATCGCCGGCCGATGGCCTCCCCTCCATGTTACTTTCTCAGATTCCCGTAATTTCAGAAGCAGTTCGATATTTTCATTAAATAACTCCTCATAATCATGTAAGTCATAACCAAACAACGGAAAAGACTCAATAAAGGAACCTCTGCCCGCTATGATCTCGGCACGTCCATCGGAGATGCCATCAAGCGTAGCAAAATCCTGAAACACACGTACAGGATCGGCTGATGAAAGGACCGTTACAGCGCTAGTCAGCCGAATCCGTTTAGTTAGAGGTGCAGCAGCAGATAACACAACTGCGGGTGAAGAAGCAGCGTAATCTTCCCGATGATGCTCACCTATGCCGAAAACATCAAGTCCCACCCGATCTGCAAGAACGATTTCTTCGACGACTTCGCGTATTCGCTGTGCGTGGCTGATCACTATACCAGTCTCAATATCAGGCTTTGTTTCTACGAACGAAGTAACACCTATTTCCACGGTTCATCTCACCTCTTTTGATTTTCTCCTGCACTACGCCCAACAGAGATTCGGGCAACCCAAATTATTTAGAAGAATGCTCTAGACAACGGATTAAAGCCGTCCAATCCATTTCACCATAACCTCGGGCCATCCCTACGGAAAAATGATTATGAATAAGTTGGCCCAGAGGCAGAGGAGCGTGGACGGACTGCGCTGCCTTTATAGCCAGTTCAACATCCTTCAGCCCAAGCTTCATTTTAAAACCGGCCGGTTCAAAGCGCTGTTCTGTCATGATCGCTCCATAGTTCCGATATACCGGAGATTGAAAAAGAGCATTCACGACATCCATAAAGCGGGCCGGCTCTACGCCGTACTTTTCCACCATCAGCTGCGCTTCCGACAAAGCTCCAGCATTGAAGCGATTAAAAAGTTTACGCCTATTTTTACAACATTCCCTTCTTCGCCATGATCCCCAATCTCGAATATTTCTTGACCCAATGCTGCTAAAACAGGCATTACTCGTTGCCTGGCTTGTTCGGGACCTGCCAAAAGGATGCGCAATTTAGCTGCTTTAGCGGCATCCGGACGCCCCAGCACCGTGGCGGACACAAAGTATTGCTTTCTCTCTGCATGCGCGGTAGATAATTTCCGAGCCAGATCTACACTTATCGTACTTGCAGAGATATGAATCCCTTTTTCCGGCAATCCGTTCAGAATTCCATTCGGTCCCTCAACGACCTCCTCCAAAGCGGCATCATCAGAAAGCATGGTTATTACAAGATCGCTCTCTTTGGCTGCCTCCAACGGTGTTCCGGCATATCGTGCTCCCTGATGCATTAAGGGTTCCGCTTTTTCAGGGGTACGATTAAAGATGATTAATTCATAACCGGCTTGCAGCAAATTTTGTGCCATTGGAAAACCCATATTTCCAAGCCCAATAAACGATACTTTCATAAGTCTCATCTCCATTTAATATGAATAAGATAATGGAACGATCGTTCCAATATGGTCAAAAAAAATTATATTCCTTCAATTACTCTTTTTATCATGTCCTTTGCGCGTTGCTGATCCGGATCTACCTTTGCCATGACATTTATACTTTGATGTAAATGTAACAATAAGTAAGACAGCGCTTTGACATCTGTATTTTTATCAATTTCGCCGGATTGCCGGCCTTTTTCCAAAAGCTCGTAAAAAGCCTGTTCCAAATTCGAAAAGCTGGTCTTTATCAATTCATTTAATTTTTCATCCGGCGACTCCAGTGTTGTAGCTGCATTCGTTACAAAACATCCACCAGGTAGGCTGGTATCGTACGCTGTCGCAATATGATGCTCAAAATATTGTCGAAGTCCTGCTCTAACGCTTGATGCCCGTTCAAGAATGACCCGTTTATTGAAGCTAACCTTTTTGTAATGTTCCAGTGCAGCAATGTACAATGCTTGCTTATCGGAAAAAGTATCGTAAAGACTGGATCGGCTAATGCCCATAACTTGCAGCAAGTCCGGAATGCTTGTTGCCTCATAACCCTTTTTCCAAAACAACAGCATCGCTTGGTGTAACGCTTGATCCTCGTTAAACTCTTTTGTCCTAGCGATGAGTAACACCTCCCGTAATTGAAATATAACATATCTGAACCGATCAGTCCAGAAAGGGTGAAAAGAAGACTTACTTTTTCGTAACAATTCTCTCTGAACTACAAATTTGCGGGCTGGCTGAAAGCGAGGAGCTAGCTGTGGAAGGTCTCGAAGCAGGCGACGACATAACAAGGATAAATATCCAAAAAAATGCTAATAAATAACTTTATATATAACATTTGGTTATATTTGTTTGGACAACCCATGTAATATTTTGTAGTATTTTATTTGTTTCGACATGAAACATATGAGAAAAAAGGAGAGATTTGTTTTGAAAAGAAGAATTTCTTTATTATTATCCATCATTATGCTAATTATGCTTTTTTCATCCGTGCCTGCCTTTGCATATCAAAATGGACTTTTGCATGGAAAACAGTTGTCTAAAAGTATGAGAGTTGATGAAGGTCCAGTTTTCAACCGTGGAGAATGGACAGATGGCAATGAATCTACTTACGTAGATCTGAATAAAGATGTTTACGCATGGTACAAATTCGATACTGTTAAGACAATAAGTTCTACTAAATTTCTTGTAAATTCTAACATGGATATTATTTTTTATGATGAATCAAAAAATGTTATTTTTAGGTATAAGTATGTTCCCTCTGGCCCTAAGAGTGTCCAACAAATTAATTTTCCTACTTCGATTGCAAATGTAAAATTTGTTGCAATATTTGCACCCTATGACGTTTTAGTTTATGAATTTGATGTTTTTGAGAACCGCCAGGGTGATGTTCCTGGGGCCCCCACAAATCTAACTGCTACAGGGGGAGATGCACAGGTCACTCTTAATTGGAATTCAGTTACTGGTGTTAAAGGATATAATATAAAAAGAGCAACTACCCCAGGTGGACCGTATACTACTGTTGCTAATGATGTGTATGGTACAACCTATACAGATACTACAGTTACCAATGGAACTACTTATTATTACGTTGTTACGGCAGTCACTGCTGATGGAGAGAGCGCAAACTCTAACGAAGCTTCCGCAACGCCGAAAGGACAAGTAACGCCTCCTACCAGTGGTAGAGCAATTTTAGTTGTTACGTTGGATACCGGCCTTGAAAAAGAGTTTGATCTCTCTATGACTGAAGTAAATGCATTCATCACCTGGTATGAAGGAAAAGCTGCTGGAACCGGCCCAGCTTCCTATGCGATTGATAAACACGACAACAATAAGGGGCCTTTCAAAAGCAGAAAAGATTATGTGATCTTCGATAAGATTCTCACCTATGAAGTGAATGAGTATACTCCTGTTTCTAAATAGTAAAATGAATCCCCACCAGCCGAAGCTAGTGGGGATTTTCTTTTGCTGGTGAATTATCGCAGTATCCTTGTAACTAAGTCAATCGTACATAAGGAAATTAGACCTAAATACCCGCAAATTAAAACGTACGCAAAGAACCGAAGAAATTGTAAAAGCATTGCTTCAAACTCCCATAACCTATATTTTAGGTAAACTTTACGTTTTCTAGTTGAAACATTTATGTTAATGACTAAAATTTTACGATAGAAACTTAAAAGTTTCAATTAAGAAACGTTTAGAATCATTATCTATTTTGTGGGAATTGTCTACACTAACCTACAGGGGGTGTGGACTACTGTGAATGTTCTTCAGAAGACAGGTGCCCGAATACGCACTTTGCGAAAATTAATGGGAATTTCGCAAGAAGCTTTGGCAGAGAAAGCCGACTTGCACTATGTATATATCGGGAGTATGGAACGTGGGGAGAGGAACATCACTCTTCAGAACCTTGAAAAGATTGCTAAGGCTTTAAATGTGGAATTATATGAGCTTTTTAAATTCGAGGATTTAGACATAACTGACGATGTTACTACTGCTGCAATATTGGCGGCATTAAGAGATAAAAGCGAAGAAGAAAAACGGTGGATATTCCAAATAATAAATTTAATACTTAATGGAAATAAACTAAATGCCCCGCCAGACTGAGCCAGAGCGCTTTTCTTTTGTAAATAGCTTTGTATCGAGGACATCTCAGAATTAACTGCCATTTAAAAGAATAATAGTTACTATACACCCCATATCCAGCCTATAGACGAGGAATCTCGCCTATGGGCTCTTCTTATTCAACACACGAATATGTAAAATTCCCGGTTCCCATAAGCAGGCTTTTTTAGTATGGTATTATGGTAAATAACAGGGAGGTCTGGCGATGAGAAAAGCCTTCGCTTTACTCTTTTCACTGCTGCTTTTGCAGGGATGTGCCCGTGAAGATCAAAAGAACCTTGTGCTCTCCGGCGAGAGTGAGCATTGGACGGGGAAGTTTGAAGTTTATCGGATCGGCGACAAAGCGGAGGAAAGATTCACGCTTCAATATAAACCGAATGAGCGGCTTACGGTGCCGATTGACTTCTCCTATTCCTATTCCGGGGGAAGCTCCTCGACAAAAGGCTATAACATAAAAAATAATAAAATCGTGGCCCGTTCCGTCTCCTCGATTGCTCCTCTTCAAAAGAGCGAGGAAATCCCCATACATGTCGAATGGGATGGAAAAAAGGAGGACGTGCTCCTTAAGTCGAAATAATGCTGCTATGAGGGAGAGTCCGAGTAAAGAAAGGCTGGGACGGTCTTGCGTTTGGAACGGATACTTGCTGTTTTGATGCTGGTGGTCAACAGGAGAAGAATATCGGCCGCGGAGCTCGCGGACAAAATGGAAGTTTCGGTCCGTACCGTCTACCGGGATATCGAGACGTTGTGCCAAGCCGGTTTCCCGATCGTCGCCTATCAAGGGGCCGGGGGCGGTTTTGCCGTCATGGAGGGCTATCGGCTGGAGCGGAACGCGCTGACGTTCGAGGAAATCGCCTCGGTTATTTCGGCGCTGAAAGGGATGACGAAGACGCTCGACGATGCGCGTCTTGGAACGACGCTGGAGAAATATACGAGTCTGCTCACCGACAAGGAAAAAGAAACCGCCCGCTTCTGGCAGGAGCGGCTCGTCATCGATATGAATCCGTGGGGGGCGGACGGCGCGATGAAGCGGAAGGTCGCCCTGATTCGGGAGGCGCTGCAGAAGGAGGTGACCCTCCGCTTCGCCTATACTTCGAACAATAGGATGACGACCGATCGTGAGGTCGAGCCGATGACGCTTTTGCTCAAGGGCGCAGCTTGGTACTTGTATGCGTATTGCCCGCTTCGCGGCGATTTTCGCATGTTCCGGTTGTCGCGCATGACTCAAATGGTGGTGACGGATCACCCGTTCGAGCGCAGAGAGCAGGCGAGCCTGGAAGAAAAGGACTTGGAGCAGATGTGGAATAGCGGCTCCCGGACGGTGACGATGGTACTGCGCTTCGCGCCTGAGGCGAGAGCCCGGGCGGAAGAGTTTTTCGGCATGGAGGAAGGGCAATCGGGAGAGGACGGTTACTTGACGGTTGTGCAGACGTATCCCGAGGACGAGTGGGTGTATGGTTTTCTGCTCAGCTTCGGGGACCAGGTTGAAATCCTCGAACCCGAGCGGCTGTGTGTGCTCATCCGGGACCGCGCGGAGCGCATCTGCAAGATGTACGGGAAATGAAAAAATAACATGACAAACTGTTGTCAGAGTTAGGGGTGTATGCTGTAGCTATTCCCAATCAAATGGAGGTTGTCAAAATGGACAAACAGTTTTGTCAAAGCTGCAGCATGCCCCTGAACGCTGCTGAGGATTTCGGCACGAATGCCGACGGAAGCCGCAATGAAGAGTACTGCACCTACTGCTATCAAGGAGGGGCCTTCACCTCCCCGGACGCTACCGTGCAATCGATGATCGAGGAATGCGTTCCGCATGTGGTCGAAGGTCAAGGTATATCGGAGCAGGAAGCCCGCGAAATGCTGAATCAATTCATCCCTTCGCTCAAACGATGGGCGTAACAGACTGACGTTCCGGTACCAAAGCCTTTCTTCATCAGGTCGCAAAAGGAGCCGCCGTCGTGCTCTGCGTTATTCGCAGGCGCGTCTGCGGCTTTATCTTTTTGCCGGCCGGGCCATTCTTCTTGATCGAACTGTCAATGAAATGATGGAAAATGGCATATATAGGATATAGAATGGATTTAGATTTGGAGGGGTACGATGGGGATTGCGTTGGTGCAGGTTGTTCTTTTTGCATGGGGCCTATGGATGGCCAGGCGGAGAGCGGCAAGCGGAGAGGACGGTCTTATCCTCCCGCTGTGGGCACGAGTGCTGCTCAGCCTCTCGCTGGTTGCGGCAGCGCTGGTGATTTGGCGATCCGATCCTGCTTCGCCTTATGGCGAATGGGTGTTTTGGGGAATGCTGATGTCATTCCTCGGCGATCTGTCCATGGCCGGCGTCATTCCTTGGCCACAACGGCTAATTGGCGGCATGCTGACCTTCGCGGTCGCGCAGAGCTTCTATATGACGGCCTTTATTCAAATGATGTCCGCTAGCGGAGGGGCTGCGGGAGGCCGTGGATTATGGATCGGTGTGGCCGGCTACGGCCTGCTGCTTGTTGTCGGATGGCTGTTCTTCATTCGAAATCCCCGCAAGCAAGCCATCCTTAATTATGGAGCGCTTGGATACGGATTATGGGTCGGCGGAATGGCCTGCTTTGCTCTTGATCTGGCCATGATGCTAGGGGGAGTCTGGTGGCTGACGGCTGTCGGCGGGCTGATCTTTGTCCTGTCCGATCTGCTGATCGGCGTGACGGATGTCGGGGGATACCGAATAAAACATAAAGAAATATGGATCTGGTTCACGTATGTCGCCGGACAGATGGCGATTATTTACGCCGCGGCAGGATGATGTTCGGTGAATAAAATATTTTGTAGCGAAATGGAGCGATGGTGGTGGTGTGGAGAGCGGTAAATCCTGCGACTGGAGAAGAAGGAGAGGAAATTCGGGCAACGCCGCTGGAAGCGGTGGACCCAATGATGCAAAAGGCGAAAACAACTTCGGCCCGGTGGCGGCAGACGCCGGTAGCGGAACGATTGACGTATTTGCGGCGGATTCGCTACTACATCACGGAACATTTTGAGGAATGCGCGGAGCTAATTGTTGAGGCAACCGGGAAGCCGCTCGTGGAAGCGGCAACGCACGAGCTGTTTATCGTGGCGGATGCGATCAAGCATGTGGAAAGTTGCGCAGTCAAGACGCTAAAAACGCGAAAAGCGAAAACACCGCTCACCTTGTTCGGAAAGCAATCCGCGATTTCCTACCACCCCCGGGGTGTCGTTCTTGTAATTGCGCCGTGGAATTTTCCGTTTCAGCTTGCGATGATACCTGCGTTAAGCGCATTAACAGCCGGCAACAGCGTCATTATCAAGCCTTCCGAGGTAACGCCGCTTGTAGGGAAATTGATGGAGCGTATATTCGCGGCGGCGGGATTTCCCGAAGGGCTTGTGCAAATCGCTCATGGGGATGGAACGCTGGGAGCCAGGCTTATTGAGGCGGAGCCGGACTATATTTTCTTCACGGGCTCCGTGCAAACCGGCGCCCGGATTCAGCAAGAAGCCGCGAAGCGGCTCATTCCGACCACGCTTGAGCTCGGCGGCAAGGACCCGATGATCGTCTTCGCCGATGCGAACCTTGAACGGGCCGTGCGAGGAGCGGTATGGGGATCGCTGGCCAACAGCGGGCAAGCGTGCATTTCGGTGGAGCGAATCTATGTCGAGCGGTCCGTCTATGCCGACTTTACTGCGCGACTTAAGCAGGAAGTCAGCCGGCTGCGCCAAAATGGAACCGAGGACACGGACCTGGGCTCGATGACCTTTTCGAAGCAGGTGGATATCGTTAGCGAACATGTGCGCCATGCGCTTGCGGAAGGGGCCGAGCTGGAATGCGGCATTCATCCCGAGCAATGGCGACTCACGCAGGGCTTGCAGGTGCAGCCTATCGTACTGACGCAGGTGAATCCGCAGATGAAGGTGATGCGTGAAGAAACGTTTGGCCCCGTCATGAACGTCATGCCTTTTGACCATGAGATGGAAGCGGTCGAGCTGGCGAACGATTCCTCTTTCGGTCTGAACGCCAGCGTCTGGAGCCGGGACTTGACCAAGGCCCGCCGCGTCGCCGACCTGCTGGAGTGCGGCGGCGTGTGTATTAATGATGTAATGGTCACGATCGCGAATCCGTACTTGCCTTTTGGCGGGATAAAGCGCAGCGGAATAGGCCGCTACCATGGGGAAGAGGGACTCACGTTGTTTTGTCATCAAAAGGCGGTCGTGCTGGACCGCGGAACGAAACCGGCGGAAGTTAACTGGTTTCCTTATGCGGGTAAATATCCGGTCTTCGGGCGTCTGATTAAAAGCTGGTACGGTTCCCGGAGAAGCCTGCTTGGTTTCATTCGGGCGTACCTTGAGCTGATGCGAAAATCCAAATAAGCGAGCCGGGCAGCGGCAAGGGGGACGCGCGATGAGACCCTATATCAAAGAGTTTTTTACCCATGTTGATATTTGCGTGATGTGCGTATTGCTGGTGGCGGGGTGGACGGTCATTTTGCCGCATGCGAATGAGGGGACGATATGGCTGGCTCTCGTCATCGGCATGGCCGGTTATGCGTTGAGCGAATATATGATTCATCGCTTTTTGTTTCATATGAAGCCGCCGAAGCATCCCCTGTTGCTTGCCATGCTCCGCCGCCTGCACTATGACCATCATATTTACCCGACCGAACTGCACCTGCTGTTCCTTCCTGTCTGGTACAGCCTCCCGGTCATGGCCGGACCGGCGCTTATCGCTTACTTGATGACACGGGATACGTTGCTGACCGTCTCTTTTGTGACGGGAGTGATCAGCTTCCTGCTTTACTACGAATGGACGCATTTTGTCGCCCATCGGCCTATCAAGCCGATCACGCCCTGGGGGCGCTGGATGAAGAAAGTGCATCTCTGGCATCATTATAAAAGCGAACATTACTGGTACGGCGTAACCAACCCGCTGTTCGATGTCATGCTGGGCACCTTCCGCGACGAGCAGCAGGTGGAAAAAAGCGAAACGGCGCGCAATCTGGAAGGAAAAGCGGATTCGCGGCTTTAGAGCGCGATTAGCCTAGGCTCTGAAGCATTACAGCTTGTTCGAATTTTCAGATCGAAGGTTACTACTAACAATCCCGCCTAAAATAATGGTCACTCCAATCCACTGAGGCAAGCTTATTGGTTCAGCCAGCACGAAAGAGGACATGGCAATGACAACCGGCAGTTCGGATGCTGTCAGAATGGTTCCGAGTCCTGAACCAACATGCGGCATTCCGATGGAAAACAAAAGGGGAGGAAGGACGACCCCGAATATACCCAGTGCTAATCCATAAGGAATCAACCCCATGAATACATCCAAATCCAATAAAAACGATGGCGGGAATACGATAAATACGGTGAATACACCCCCCGTGGAAAGAAGAGCACTTTTTAAAATGGGAGGGGCTGCTTTTTCAACAGAGCTACTCAAAAAAACGAATGAGGAAAACGTTAATGCAGCAAGCATTCCCCAAAAGCTTCCCAACCATGACAACGCCATGCCTTCCTGAAACAGTACATTGGCAGCCAAAACGGACCCAATGAGAAGCAGCACAATGGAAGTAAGCTTACGCTTTGTCGGCCTTTTCTTATGGAACAACCACTCCAGCAGGGCTCCGATCCAAACAAACTGAAACAAAAAAACAATGGCCAGCGAAGCGTTTAGAGTTTGTAAGGCTTGATAATAAAATATACCTGTTAGCCCAAATGGAACTCCAGATAGAATAAGTTTTGAAGTTTGGATACGAGTTAGTTTTTTCTTTTTGGTAAATACAACAACAAGCCAAGTAAGTACAGCTCCGAAAAAATACTGCCCTCCGGTTACTGCTGACACGGTAAAACCTGCTGTATAAGCCAATTTAACAAATGTAGACAATATCCCGTAACAGCAGCCTCCCAAAAAAACAATCAATGCATAGTGCCATAACTTCATAATAATCCTCCTTTTTAAATGCAAAAAGCCACACAAATGACCAGTAAGGCCTTTGTGTGGCGAAAATAGAGATGTATCTCCAGAAAAGTCCACATTATCCCAAATAGGTTTTAGTATTCCGTTTCGGTAATAACCGTATAACAACCTTTGGTCGTTGTCAATTGCGAATACGGCAAAGCTTAGCAGAATCCCGTAGCCGGCAATGCAGGGGTGCGAAAAGAAAACATTACTCCCGTTCCAGCTTCAGGGCGAGCTGTTCGGTAATTTTGTCGATCATGGCGAAAAACTGCGTCTTCTCCTCGTCGCTCAGCGGTTCAAGCATATCGGCAAGCAGCTGCCGCCGAATTTCCATGGCGCTCTTCACGAAGGCAGCGCCTTGTTCCGTGAGCGAAATCCGTACGGTGCGCCGGTCCGCGTCGCTGCGCAGACGGACGATGAAGCCGTCTTCCTCCAACTGATTTAGCGCGATCGTCGTTGCGCCGGAGGAAAGCTGCAATCGCTTGGCGATATCGGCGACCATGCAGTTTTGGTTATGGTAGATGGTCTTAAGAATGTAATATTTCGTATTGTTCATCCGCCAATGCGGCTCTTTGAGCTTTTGCTCGATGAGCTTCATTTTGTATTTCAGGAACGTTTCCGTCATTCTGTTCATCGAATCGAATTCATGGGCAGACGTATCCGGAGGCTGGTTTGCGGGCATGAGGCTTCTCCTTACTTGGTTCAAAATCGGTGATAGATCAAGTATACCGGATTTTATTACTAATTGTGTTCCGTTTTTTTCATGCTAAAGTGGTTTTATTGCAAAATTACTTTATAACAAAGTAATTAACATATTAAAATAATGGAGGAGAAACTGGAATGAAAGGTCGCATGTTTGCAGCCAATATTATTGGCGTTGTTCTTATTGTATTGTTAGCCTTCGGCGGATTTTATTATTACGATCAGTCGTCCAAATATATCAAGACCGAGGATGCCCGGGTTGCGGGCGATGTGATTGCGGTATCCGCCCCGGCAGCCGGTACACTATCGTCCTGGAGCGGGAAGGAAGGCGGGGTCGTCGCCAAAAACGGCAACGTCGGACAAGTGGCAGAAGGCTCGAAAACGGTGAACGTCGCTGCCCCGATTGACGGTACAGTCGTTAAAAACCAGGCCAAGGAAGGCCAAATGGTGCAGCCCGGCCAGCCGCTGGCGCAGCTTGTCGATATGAAGAACCTGTACGTGACGGCCAACCTGGACGAAACCGACGTGAAAGACATTGCCGTCGGCTCGACGGTGGACATTACGGTGGACGGCGATGCCGGCACGACGCTGAAAGGAAAGGTCGAGGAGATCGGACATGTGACGAACTCCGTATTTTCTTTGCTGCCTTCCGCCAATACAAGCGGGAATTATACGAAAGTCACGCAGAAGGTGCAGGTTAAAATCTCGATGACCAACTATTCGGATTCTGTCCTGCCGGGAATGAACGCTACGGTTAAATTGACGAAAAAATAATGGGTTATTTCTAATATCTTATAAAGAAAGGAGCTGCAATGATGGCTTCTCCGACAGAAACGAAGGATAACCGGGGCGGCTTGTCAGGTTATGGGAGCTTATTGACGGTGCTGATGCTGGGCTTGTTCCTGGCGATTCTGAACCAGACGCTGCTGAACGTCGCACTCCCTCATTTGACGGCCGACTTCGGCGTCAGCACGAGTACGGTGCAGTGGTTGCTCACCGGCTACATGCTGGTGAACGGGGTTCTGATCCCCTTGTCCGCGTACTTGATTGAACGGCTTGGGGTGCGCCGGTTGTTTTTGATCGCGATGCTTTCCTTTACGGCAGGGGCACTGATCTGCAGCCTTGCTCCAAGCTTTCCGGTCATGCTGACCGGACGTCTGATTCAGGCGATCGGCGGCGGCGTTCTGACTCCGCTGGTGATGAGCGTCATCTTGTTTATTTTTCCGCCGGAAATGCGGGGGAAAGGCATGGGGCTGTTCGGGCTCGCGATGATGTTCGCGCCGGCGGTCGGACCGACTTTGTCGGGATGGATTGTACAAAATTACGACTGGCATTGGCTGTTTACGGGAATGATCCCGTTCGGCGTGTTGGTGCTTGTCATTGCTTTTTTCAAGCTGAAAAATATCGAAGAGCCTAAAAAAATCAAGCTGGACACCTTCGGCACGGTCACCTCGATCTCCGGGGTAGGGCTTCTCTTGTACGGGCTTAGCGAAGCCGGGTCCAGAGGATGGACGGATACCGTTGTCTTGTCCTGCATCGTTGCCGGATTCGTTCTGCTTATCGCGTTTGTTATTCAGCAAATCCGTTCGGAAAACCCGATGCTGGATATGCGGGTGTTCCGCTACGGCGTCTTTTCGCTGTCGACCGTGATCAACGTGTTCGTCACGGCCAGCATGTTCGCGGGCATGATTCTTCTGCCGCTTTATTTGCAGAACCTGCGGGGCTTTACGCCGCTTGATTCCGGATTGATGATGCTGCCGGGGGCGATCGTGATGATGATCATGTCGCCAATCTCCGGAACGCTGTTCGACAAGATCGGTCCGCGCCCGCTGGCGGTCATCGGAATGATCATTACGACGGTGACGACGTACGAATTCACGACGCTGACTTTGGATACATCTTACGGTTATATTGTTGCCATTTATATGGCGCGTTATTTCGGGATGTCCCTGTTGATGATGCCGATCATGACGGCGGGGATGAATCAGCTTCCGCGGGAGCTGAGCAAGCACGGGACGGCGATGTCCAATACGCTGCGCCAAATCAGCGGTTCGATCGGGACAAGCTTGATTACGACGATTTTTACCAATCGTTCGACCGCACATTATGCCGCCTTCACGGACCGGATGGATACGACGGACCCGACCTTCATGGATTCCTTCAATGCGCTTGTCAACCGGATCGCCACGGTGGCGCACCTGCCGCTTACCGAAGCGAAAACGCAAGCGGCAGCGGCACTGGCCGGACAAGCGAAGCTGCAATCGACGGTGATGGGGATTAACGACGCCTTTTTCTGGACGACGATCATTTCGGTGGTTGGGCTGGGCTTGAGTGTATTCTTGCGCGATGTGAGAAAAGATAAGCCAAAGCGGAGTCTGCTTGCGCCCGAGGAGACAGGCGCGCGTTCGACGGAGGTTATTCTGCTCCCGTCGCCGGGACAAACGGCGCAATAAATAACGAATGAATCTGGAAGGGAAACGGTTTGGACAAGGAGGGGATCAAGGTGAAACTATATATCGTATACGATAGCGAAGGCGGACATACCGAGGCATTGGCGCACGCCATTGCGGCGGGAGCCGCCCTCGTCGAGAACGCCGAGGTAGAGGTGCGCAGCGTGCAGGAAGCGGACATCAGGACTCTACCGGAGGCGGATGCGATTATTTGGGGCTGTCCCGGGCATTTCGGAACGATCAGCGCCGGGCTTAAAGCATGGATCGACAAGCTCGGCTATTTGTGGGCGCAAGGGAAGCTGATCGATAAAATCGGCGGCGTGTTCTGTACGACGGCGACGGAGCACGGAGGCCTCGAATCGACGATGGTCAGCCTGATGACGCCGATGCTGCATCAAGGCATGATCGTTGTCGGTCTGCCCGGCAATCTTCCGGAAAACGCTACGTACGGCTCGTATTACGGCGTAGGCGTGACGTGCCCGATCGATAGCGAAGAGCTGCTTAGCGGGCATGGCGAACAGTTGGGTCGGGCCTTCGGAAAGCGGATCGCCGAAGTGACGCGGAGATTTGTGCGTTCTTAAGCGGATGACTCAGGCGGACGGAAGGAGGTAGCGAGATGACCGTTCCTGTCATTTGCATCGCAATAGCCGTCATTCTGGTTATTGCTCTCATCATGTATAATATGCGATCGATGATGTCCTCGCCGGTCCCCCGGAGCGAGCGGCAATTTCCCGGCCATTCGGAGGAGGCGCCGGGGAAGGGGCCGCAAGCGGAAGCGCCCGCGGGTCCGGCTGTGCAAGAAGCCGTGGCGGCGAAGCGCCCGCCGGCGGAGCAGAAGCGCGGACCGCAGCCTTCGGCGCCGCAGCGGCCCGAGGCGAATCAGGAGAGAGCGGAGGCCACAACGGTCCAAGTGCCTCCGAAGGCGGAACAGGAAGCTGAGGTGCGGGCGGCGGCGCAGAAGCCCATAGCTCAATCGGGCCGGGAACGTACTCCTGAAGCCGCCGATGCGGAAGCCGCGCGGACTTCGGCCAAGCTGGCCGATCCGGAATATCGTCAGGCGCTCCGCGGGTTTGCCCAACCGGCAAGGCCCGCGTCGCCGTCCGGGAAAGCCGGCGAAGCTCCTATGAAGGACGATGACTTCCGTACGGCGCTGCGATCGATGCACAACAAGAAGTAATGATATGATACGGAAAAGACTTCACTTACCTTGGGTTTTCGCATGGGCGTTCCGAGGGGAGGAAGTCTTTTTTTGCGCGTGGAAGTCAAACCAATTACCAATTCCAAGCCCCGTATCTGGGTGAATTTCAGGGGTAGGCACCTAGTTATCCACGGAGTTATGCACATAATAAACAGCTTATCGACGGGAAAATTAACCCTAGGGGCTTATTATTATTCACATATTCACAAAAAAGGTTATGCACAGCGTGATTTGGAAATTTCGCTTCCATGGGTATGATTATTTGGTATTCCAATATTTTCAATACCCCTTAAAAAAAGCCCTCCGCCTTGCCATAAAGGCAAAGCAGAGGGCGGTCTTCCGTCAGATTACGCAGAAAGGCTTGTACGGATTAGTGGTTCCCTTTTTTTAGCGGAGCGTAGAACGTACCTTCGACTTCCGCGATATCGTCCTGATTCAGCCGGTCGACTTCAATAATCGTCCGCGGAGGGTATGGCCCCTTGCCCCACAGCTCTTCCTGGATCTTATTGACGATCGGACGGTATCTATACATGTCGGTGACATAGACGACAAGCCGTGTCGCATCGCGGAGCGTGGCGCCTTCGGATTCGGCGATCAGCTTCATATTGAGGAACGCTTGCCGGATGCGGCCTTCTTCGTCCGCTATGAGCTTATTGGTCTTCGGATCGATGCCCCGCATGCCCGCGACGTAGATATTGTCCCCTGCGCGTGTGCCGAGGTTCCACGGTCCGGTCGGTTGAATTGCGCCTTCGGGGGACAGCGTTTTGACGCCGTTCGGCGAGATGCTGTCTTTCTGCGGAGCGTAGAACGTGCCTTCGACTTCCACGATGTCGTCCTGATTCAGCCGGTCGACTTCAATGATCGTCCGCGGAGGATAAGGTCCCTTACCCCACAGCTCTTCCTGAATCTTGTTGACGATCGGACGGTATCTGTACATATCGGTGACATAAACGACAAGCCGTGTCGCATCGCGAAGGGTGGCGCCTTCGGATTCGGCGATCAGCTTCATATTGAGGAACGCTTGCCGGATGCGGCCTTCTTCGTCCGCCACGAGCTTATTGGTCTTCGGATCGATGCCCCGCATGCCTGCGATATACAGATGATCCCCGGCCCGGGTTCCGAGATTCCACGGTCCGGTCGGCTGAATCGCGCCTTCGGGAGATAAGGTTTTTACTCCACTGGGGGATACGGCGGTATCCGAAGAGGCCCACGCCTGCATGCCGACGGCGGCCCCAACAAGTTGCAGCGCAAGAAAGCTTGAAATCATTCGCCGATACGTTCTTCCTCTTTGTGGTTTCGTATTCATTCGAGCTCCTCCTATGTAGTGATTCTTTTTGCCGTTACCCTCCTCGTTTGAGACACGGATTCCCAATTTTCGCCGGCTTACGGTGACCATCTTTAGAACTATGACTTTGGTTGGGATGCTAAGCTGATGAACTGGACGACATTGGTTTTCTTGATGGTAACCGCTTCTCAACGAGGAGGGGTGAAATCAAAGAGAATATACCATAATTATGCATGTTATTGAAGTTAATAATTTAGAACTAAACCTATTTTTTGCCATAAATGATCGGTATTATATCGTTTTCTAAAGAAATGGAATGTATATTAATACAATAATTAGAATATATATTCTTTTTGTTGTTTTGGAAACGTTATTACAAAAATATCCGCCATAAGACCTAATAATCTAAGGGCCTGCTGCCGAAATAAAAAAGAGTCTTCTATTTTTGGGACAAAAGAAAGAGATAAAACGGGTAGGAGGAAACAGCGTGAATCCACAGCAGAAATCGCAATCGAAACAGAAGTTACAACCAAAACTGAAACTGAACCTGCGCCTGGTAATGTCGATTAAAAATCGGCTGATCCTTGCGTTTTTGGCAGTCTTGCTTTTGCCAACCGGTGCCTTGGGGTATTTTTCATATCAGAAAGCGGAGAAAGATATTACCGAACAAATTTTGAGAAATACGAAACAGAGCGTGGACTCCGTCAATCAACAGACGACCAAATTAATTACAACCAGCTTGGAGGACTTGAATTATCTTGCACAAACCGTGAACAGCGGAATGGTGAACGGCGAGAAAAGTCCGGAGCTTCGAAGAGTGCTTGATCCGATAAAAGCGGTTAAGAAAGAATACGATCATGTCCAATACGCAACCAATGACGGCAAATTGCTGAATTCTCCGCAGCAAACTTTCGCTGCCGGGTTTGATCCGAGAGACCGCCCGTGGTACAAGAACGCCCTGGCCAAAAAAGGAGAGGCTCTTGTCAGCAGTCCGATCATCAGTCAGGACGGGAAGGTTATCGTGGTGCCTTCCAAAGCGACCGAGGACGGGTCCGGGGTAGTCAGCGTCGTTCTGAGCTTGACTAACCTGTCCCAACAAGTGAATGCGATCAAAGTGGGGGAGCAGGGGTATGTTACCATCCTGGATCAGGGATATAAATATCTTACCCATCCGACCCTTCCCATCGGGACCGAGAATACCGAATCGGTCGTTGCCCAAATGAAGGAGCAGGCCGAAGGAATCGTAGACTACGTATCATCCGAAGGAAAGCGAAAAAAAGCCATCTTCGAGACGAACGAGTTAACGGGATGGAAAATCGTGGGGATCATGGATTTGGATGAAATTGCCCAGGCTAGCCGGGGGATTTTCCAAACGACGCTTATTATTATGGTCATCGCCGTGCTGCTTGGGATGCTGCTGGTATTGGGGATTATCCGGTCGATTCATCGACCGTTGAACCGCTTGATGACCGCAACGGAAAAGATCGCCTCCGGCGATTTGCGTGAAGAGGTGGCAGTCACTTCGAACGACGAGTTGGGCATGCTGTCGGCCGCGGTGAATAGGATGACGGTCAATTTGCGCCATCTGATCGGTCAAGTCGGCTCCAATTCCGAACTGGTGGCTTCGACCTCGGAGGAATTATCGGCAAGTGCGGAGCAGACGCGAAATACGGCGGATCATATCGCTAGTGCCGTTCAGGAAATCGCCGCGGGCGCGGAACGGCAAGTAAGCAGTGCGACGGAACTTACTCAAGCGATGGGCGAAGTGTCCCAAGGGATGGATAAAGCGGCGGCGTCGATTCAATCCGTATCCCAATTAACGGTTGCCACGAACAACAAAGCAAGTAATGGGAATACTGTCGTGATTAAAACGGTTGAGCAGATGAACCTGATTCAAGAGACTGTCAGCCATACGGCCGAAGCGGTGAACCAATTAGGCGATAAAATTAATGAAATCGGCAATATCGTGACTTTAATTACGGAAATCGCGGGTCAAACCAACCTGTTGGCGCTGAATGCGGCGATTGAAGCGGCACGGGCCGGCGAAAACGGAAGAGGATTCGCGGTCGTTGCCGGTGAAGTTCGCAAACTGGCGGAACAGTCCGGCGCAGCCGCAGGTCAAATTCGCGAGCTCATTCAACATGTTCAGGCGGAAGCGGAAAATGCGGTCCGATCGATGCATGACGGTACGGAGGTTGTCAAAGAAGGGATCAGCATGGTTCATTTGACCGGAGAGACGTTTAAGGAAATCGTGGCTTCCATCGAACAAGTGGCTGCCGAAGGCATGGAGGTCGCTTCCATCGTATCCCAAGTGAATGCGAACGCACAAAGCATGGTCGAAAAAGCCAACGATGTGGCCGGCATTGCCGAACAATCGGCCGGCAATACGCAAAGTGTCGCGGCGGCAACGGAGCAGCAGAGTGCCTCGATGGAAGAGGTGTTCGCTTCCGCGGAGGCGCTTAGCAAGATGGCGCAGGAGTTACAAGATGTGATTGGCAAATTTAAACTGTAGCAGACAGGACAGAAAGAGACCCACAGCAACGGGCTGTGGGTCTTAAGGTTTTATATATTAAAAAGGGGGTCAAGGATTATTATAGCCGGCGAACATTAAAGAACGATGAAAATTATATTTCATTTATATTACAAATCTGATAAATCGGAATAATGCAACGACAGGCACGCATAAGGGTATAGGAAACAAACCAGCAGAAACATTTGTGGCAGCGTTTACATTGAACTCTATGCCGAAAGGGGAACAGTACCTGCCATGAAAAAATATGTGAATTCCCCGAACGCGTTCGCTCTGGGCATGCTCGCCATGATGATCCCGACTCAAGCGTTCAGCGCGTTCTACAGCTACTACTACGTGGAGAAGCTGGGTCTTGGCGTAGGGCTTGCCACGCTTGCAAGAACGATTTACTTGATCTGGGATGCGCTTAACCAGCCCTTGTTCGGCTATTTATCCGACCGGACGCGCAGCCGCTTCGGACGGCGCAAGCCGTGGATCGTAGGCGCGGTTCCGTTGTTCATGCTGACGTTCGTTATGGTGTTTGCCGTCCCGGACGGCTTGTCCGGCTACAGCTTGTTCGCCTGGTTTCTGATCGCGCTCGTGTTGTTCGAGAGCGTCTCTGCCATTCTGTGGGTAAACTACGGCGCTTTGTTCCCGGAGCTGTTCCGGGGCGAGCGGCTGCGGGCCAAAGCATCCGCCATTCAGCAGGGCTTTCAAATCGCCGCCATCCTTATCGGCTCGGCGCTGACGCCGGTATTATTTGCAGCAATGGGCTTCGGACGAATGGCGCTTGTGTATGCCGCTGCTTTTGCCGTATTCATGCTGCTGTGCGCCGCGACCGTAAGGGAAAGCGAGGAAGCCCGCCAAGAACCGCCGCTCCGGCTGCGGGAAGCGTTCTGCGAAACGCTCAAAAACCGCGTTTTCTGGTTGTTCAATCTGGCCAACTCGTTCGCGCAGACGGTGAACGGGCTGATCGGATCGATGATTCCGTTTTATGCCAAATACGTACTGCGCATCCCGGAATCGCAAGTCTCCCTGCTGCTTGCTTCCGTATTCGTGTCGGTCATTCCGCTGGTTGCCGTGTGGTATTGGATTGTTCGCAGACTGGGAGCGCTCCGAAGCTGGCGGCTTTCCTTGGGTGTGTACGGGCTGTCCGTCATTCCGCTGTGGTTCGGCAGCCATTTGGCGGGCGGCATCGCGGCAGGCGTTGCGGTCGGGTTCGGCTTGGCGGGCTTTCTGGTGACGCCGCCCGTGCTTGGAAGCCAGATCATCGACCGGGACTTCGAGCAGACCGGACGCCGGAGAGAGGGTGTCTATACCGCGGTCGGCGGCTTTATTACGCGTTCGAGCGGCTTGATCTCGGCGTTGGCGTTCTGGGTGGTCGGGTTGCTGTTCGGGTATGTGAGCGGGGAGCAGCCGGGGCCTGATCCGCAGGGCACGTTCCGCTTTTTGATCAGCGCCGTTCCTTTTTGTTTGCTGGCGGTGTCGTTTCTAATTGCTTCCACCCTCCAATTCCCGGACAAGCGCGAATGAAAAAAACTGCCGCGCATCAGCAGCAGTTTCCGGGGTAAATATGAGGCGATGGAAATTAATTCTTGATAGGTCTGCCATCGGAATCGGTAAAACTCCCAACGGCGATCATGATAAAATCAATCAATGTCCAGATACCGAAGCCGCCCAAGGTAATCAGCATCAGGATGCCGGTTCCGACCTTGCCTACGTAGAAGCGGTGAACGCCAAGCGATCCCAAGAAGAAAGCCAGAAGCAGCGCGGCTACAAAGCTTTTCGGACTCTTGTGTTGATGTTGCGGTGTAGTATAATCCACAGTGATTCCTCCATTAACAACAGTAAATTTTGAAATGCTCATTTGTATCTATCGGCAGGCGCTTATCCAAAAGTTAGTTTTCTTTTCTAAATAATTCTTAATAATTGCAGCTTATTTTTGCCGGCGGCGATATTTGCCTTTACGTACGGAATGTGGTAAAATGAAATAAATGTTTATAAATGAAACCGGAATTCACATATTGAAAAAGGTGACATTTTTTACATGATACTTTTTTCAATGTGTGAATTTTTTAATTTTGGTTAAAAATGAGCATATTAAATTTATTAATTGTGGAGGTCACACCCATGCAAACAGGTACAGTAAAATGGTTTAACGCAGAGAAAGGCTACGGCTTCATCGAAGTTGAAGGCGGCAGCGACGTATTCGTGCATTTCAGCGCGATCCAAGGCGAAGGCTTCAAGTCCCTGGACGAAGGCCAACGCGTTGAATTCAACGTTGTTCAAGGCAACCGCGGACCGCAAGCCGAGAACGTTGTAAAAGTTTACTAAGCAGCAAGCCCGCTTCTAACGCAAGTTAGGGGCGGTTTTTCTTTTAGTATTGAGATCGGAAAGGGGAATGGCCGTGAATTATCGTAAAAAGATGTTTGAGGAAGTCCCCAAGGAAGAGACCAAGATCTGGTCCTGTACGAAAGAAGACTGCAACGGGTGGATGCGGGACAATTTTATGTTCGAGCATAACCCGACGTGTCCATTGTGCCAGTCCGCTATGGTTAGCGATACGAGAATGCTGCCGGTGCTGGTGAATTCGGCGCCGGATCAACGTCCGGTCAAGACCGGTCAAGAGGAATAGGCACGAATTTGACAGCCGCCGTTCAAGTTGTTAACTTGGATGGGCGGTCTTTTTTGTTCCGAGTGAGGTGATGAGGATGCTCGAATGGACGGGAGAGCGAATTATTCCGAAGCAGATGAAGCCGACGAACGGCATGCTGCTGGAGCATATCGCGAGATATTATTTTGCTGCTCCATATGTGCAGGGGCGGGTACTGGACATTGCGTGCGGAACCGGGTACGGGAGCCATATGACGGCCAAGGAGCGGAAGCGGGAAGTGACGGAAATCGTCGCCGTCGACAACGATGAGGAGACGCTGCGGTACGCAAGCCGGGAGTACCATCATCAGAAGGTGACGTATGTGCAAGGGGACGCGACAGACCCGGGGCTTCCGGAGCGGCTCGGCCTGTTCGATACGATCTTGAGCTTTGAAACGATCGAGCACCTGGAGGACGACAGGACGTTTATGCTCAACCTCTACCGCATGCTGAAGCCGGGGGGAATTCTGGTCTTGTCCAGCCCGTTCGGCCGGGGGCGGGGCATGCCGACCAGCGAACCGTTTCATGTTCACCAGTTGACACCGAGCGAGTTCGAGGAGTTGTTCACCGGGTTTGCGGAGGTGGACATCTACTACCAGCGGGGCGTGACCTTCGAGAAGCCGCGGGACGGCATCCGGTATTTTATCGGCGTGGCGGTGTGCCGGAAGTAGCGGGGACCTCATTCCTCCACTTTTCAAACGAGGCGACCTTCTGGTACATTGGTATCACGAGATTTCGAAAACCTGCCGAAGCCGGGAGGCGCTAGCTCCCGCAGCGGCGCAAAGTGAGGCCGTGACCGATGTATAAGCTCATGCTTGTGGAAGACGAAGAAGATGTGCGCGAAGGCATCCTGCGGGAGATCGACTGGGCCCGCCACGGATTTGAAGTGATCGAAACCGCGGAAAACGGTCAGGAGGCGGCGGAGCTGTTCGAACGGCAGGTGCCGGACGTGGTCGTCACCGACATCCGCATGCCGTTTATGGACGGGCTGCAGCTGGCGGCGTGGATCAGGCAGCGGTACGAAGCGACGAAGATTGTCATCCTGACCGGTTTCGACGAGTTCGAATATGCGCAAAAAGCGGTCAAGCTGCATATCGACGAATATGTGCTCAAGCCGTATTCGGCGCAGGAGCTGATCGACGTGCTGGCGAAGATCAAGCGCCGGATTGACGAAGAAGCGGCGGAGAAGGAAAACGTCCAGACGCTGCAGGAGCACTACCGCAGAAGTCTGCCCGTGCTGCGCGAGGTTTTCTTGGCCTCGCTGGTCGCGCGGAAGCTGCCGCGGCGCGAAATCGAGGAGAAGTGCCGCAGCTACAATCTGGAGCTGGCGGCGGACGCCTACGTCGTATCCGTCATCAGTATGGATACGGGCGACAGCGAGGACGCGGAGGGAGCGGCCGAAGCCTCGCTGAGAGGTTCGAAGGACACGGAGCTGAAGCGCTTCGCCGTGCTGAACATTGCCGAAGAAATCGTCGAGAAGCACCGGCTGGGGCGGGTGTTTTTGCACAACGATTACTTGGTGCTTTTGACGGTAGCCGGACAGGTGCCGGAGGGCGAAGCTTCCACACTTAAGAAAACGCTTACTGCGCTGGAGGACATCCGGCAGAGCATTGCGAAATATTTGAAATTTACCGTCACGATTGGCGTCGGTACCGTATGCGGCGAATTGACGGACGTATCCTATTCGTACAAGGATGCGGTATTGGCGCTCGATTACCGCGGCATTCTCGGCAGCAACCGGATCATTTGCATCGACGACGTGGAGACGCGTTTCGTCGAGAAGCTGCGCTTCGACGAATTGAAGGAGCATGCATTGATCCGCTGTCTGAAGGTCGGCACCCCGCAGGAAATTCAGGAGACGGTGGACGGCTTGTTTCACGGCATCGGCGAAACGCAGGTGTCGTTCAAGGATTACCAGATTTACTTGATGGAAATGTTAACCGCCATTCTCAAAGCGGCCAAAGACGCGAACGTCGATTTGGATGCGGTGCTCGGGACGGACTTCGTACCGTTCGCGGAGCTGCACAAGTTCGCGAGCCTGCAGGAAGCGAAGAGCCGCATTCTCGGGCTGTGCACCGCCATCATGAACAGCATCGCAAGCCAGCGGCAGTATGCGTACAAATCGCTGGTGGAGCAGGCCATCGAGTATACGAAGAGCCATTTCCACGAGACCGACATTTCGATCCAGAAAGTGTGCAGCCATCTGCATATCAGCGCGGGCTATTTCAGCAGCATTTTCAAGAAAGAAGCGAAAATGACGTTCGTGAGCTACCTGATGCACATTCGGATGGAAGCGGCGAAGGAGCTGCTGCGGACAACTGACCTCAAAGCGTTCGAGATCGCCGAGCGGGTCGGATATGCGGAGCCGAACTATTTCAGCTTCAGCTTCCGCAAGCATGTCGGCGTCTCGCCGAAGGAATACCGCAGCGCCGCCATGGAGGGACAGCGCGGATGAAGCGGGTGGCCCGGGGGCTTCGGCGGATGGCCGCATCCGTTGTCTATACGTGGAAGGTCAAGAGCATTCAGGTGATCATTACCGCGTCGTTTACGCTGCTGACGCTGCTTGTGATGGCGTTCGTCAGCGTGATGCTGTACAACAAATTTACGAAGACGGCGGAGCAGAATACGTTTCTCAGTAATGAACAGATCGTCGCGCAGGTCAAATACAACCTTGAAAATTACTTGCAAAATATGTCGCAGGTGTTTCAGACCGTGGAACAAAAGGTGTGGATGAATTCCGTCGTGGCGGGCGAACGGCTGACCGATCAGCTCGGGATGATTCTGGACAGCCGCACGGATATCGTATCGATGGCGCTTTTTACGGCGGACGGCGAGCCGATTGCGGGGCTTCCGGTCATGGACATGCGCAAAAACACGAAGCTGACCGAGCAGAGCTGGTTCAAGACGGCGCTGGAGAACCCGAACCATCTGACCTTTTCGCTGCCGCACATCCAGAACCTGTACAAGGGCAAATATACGTGGGTCGTGTCGATGAGCAAGCAGATTACGATCGAACACGGCGGCGAAAAGCGGAACGCCGTGCTGCTCGTCGATTTCAACTTCAAGACGATCGACGACTTGTGCCGCCGGGTCAGTCTGGGGAAGAAAGGCTACGTGTACATCATCGACGAGTCCGCAGGCAACATCGTGTACCATCCTCAGCAGCAGCTCATTTATATCGGCCTGAAATACGAGAATGTGGAGCAGGCGCTCAAATATACGTACGGCAATTATCTCGATTCCTCCAGCGGCGACAAGCGGCTGATCACCATCGCAACGGTCAATAACATCGGCTGGAAAATTATCGGCGTTTCTTACATGGACGAAATCGTGACCGCCAAAAAGGAAATCGGCGGCTTTATCGCCTGGCTGCTGCTCTTTGTCGTCGTCTTCGTGCTGCTGATCTCGGCGTTCATGTCGGCCAAAATCTCGCAGCCGATCCGCCGGCTGGAGCGTTCGATGAGCAAGGTGGAGCAGGGCGTGTTCGACATTCACATCCAGGTGCAGGGCGACGACGAGGTGGGGCGGCTGTCGCGCCGCTTCAATTATATGGTGGCCCGCATCCGCGAGCTGATGGGCCAAATCATCCGCGAGCAGGAAGCGAAGCGCCGAGGCGAGCTTGAGGTGCTGCAGGCGCAGATTCACCCGCATTTTCTGTATAATACGCTGAATTCCGTCGTGCGGCTGGCTGGCGGAGGCAAGAGCGAAGAGGTCATTACGATGATTACGGCGCTGTCGAAATTTTTCCGCATCAGCCTCAGCAAAGGCCAGACCGTCATCTCCATACAGGACGAGCTGGAGCATGTCCGCAATTATTTGATCATCCAGAAAATGCGCTACAAGAACAAATTCGAGTTCGCATTCGAAGCGGAGCCGGAGGTCCTGAGCTGCCGGACGCTGAAGCTGATTTTGCAGCCGATCGTGGAGAACGCAATCTACCACGGCATCGAAATGATGGCGGATGAAGGCTTCATCCGGATCACCGCCGAACTCGTCGGGGAAAAGGTGCGGCTGCGGGTCATCGACAACGGGCTCGGCATCCCGGCGGAGAAGCTGGAGCGGCTGCTGACGGGCGAGGCGGCAGGCGGCGAAGGCTCATCTGTCGGTCTGCGTAACGTGCATGAGCGGATCAGGCTTGGCTATGGCGAAGCCTACGGGCTGGAGATCGAAAGCCAACTGGAGGAAGGCACGACGGTGACGCTGTGGATTCCGGCCGTACGAACGGAAGGGGCGGAGGAACGATGACAAGGGGAAGCGCAGCATTTCGAACGGTTCCGGTGCTGCTTGCAGCCTTTTGGGGCCTCCTGCTGCTCGCCTCTTGCGGGAGCGAGAATACCGAGCCGCACATCTCCGAGTCCAAGAAACAAATTGCGCTTGTGCTTAAAACGCAGAACAGCGATTATTGGAAAACGGTGCGTACGGGCGCGGAAGCGGCGGCAAAAGAATTCGGCGTCGAGCTGTCGGTCGGGGCGCCCAAGCAGGAAGAGGACGTGCAGGGCCAAATTCAGCTGGTGAACGAAGCGGTCAACTATAAGCGGGATGCGCTGGTGCTGGCGGCCAACGACGATCGGGCGCTGGCGGAAGCGGCCGGGCAGGCCGCGGAGCGAGGCATGCCGGTCATCGCCATCGACACGGAGATCGACTCGCCGCGGGTACGCAGCTTCATTGGCATTGATAACTTCGAGGCCGGGCGCAAGGCCGGGCTCAAAATGGCATCGCTCGTCGGGAACCGGGGGCGTATCGCGGTGATCGGCTTCAAGCCGAGCGTGAGGACGACCGAGCAGCGGGAGCAGGGCGTGCTGGACGAACTCGCCAAGCACAGCCAGATGAAGGTGGTGGAGCAGGTCGAGTGCGCCTCGGACCCCGCTCCGTGCGCCCGGCAAATCCGCAGGCTTCTTCAGGAGCCGGTAGACGGGATCGTCGCGCTGCATGCCGTTTCGTCCATCGAGGTTGTTCGGGCGATCGGGGAGCTGGGACTGGAAGGAAAAGTAAAGGCCGTCACGTTCGATAGCACGGCCGAAAATATCGAATCGCTGCAGGAAGGCGTCATTCAGGCGACGATTATCCAGAATCCGTTCAGCATGGGGTATCTGGGCGTCAAATATGCGGTCGAAGCCTTGGAGGGCAAAAAGGTGCCCGCCCGCTTCGATACCGGAACGAAGGTGATCGATCAGGACAACATGTTCTGGTCGGACAACCAGAAGCTGTTGTTTCCTTTTGTGAAGTGACGATATAGAAAAGGAGAGGGCGGCCGCCTAAGCGGTCGCTCTCTCCTGCTTCATCAGCCTGCGGCGATGGGCTGTCTTACGATTTTGACGTCATAGAACGAGATTTTGTTGGAAATAATATAATCCGGCATGCCTCCGCGGTGGGAGTGCGCCTCCCGGAACGCTTCGCTGCGGGTCCACGCTTGAAAATCCTCTTTTTTACTCCAGCGGGTGCTGACCGTCACTTCGTCGTATTCCGGCGTATTTTCCGTCAGCAGCACCTCCAGGCCGAGAAAGCCTTCCATATATTCCACTTTTCCGACCTTGTCGAACCGTTCGATCAGCTTATGCGCGTTGCCCTTCGTGATGTGGGACGTATTCGTTACAATGACCATATGATTTCCTCCTTAGGTTTACAGGTTTTTCGAATCGGAATGATAACAGGATAGTCGTCGTCGAAGGCGACTTTGGCTTCGATGGCGTATACGTCCTGCAAAAATTGCGGATTGATGATTTCTTTCGGATTTCCGGACCCTACCACGTGTCCGTGCTTCATCGCAATGAGATAATCGCAATAATTGGCGGCTTGCTGAAGATCGTGCAGCACCATGACAATCGTCAACTGGTGCGTCTCATTGATCCTTTGCAGCATTTCCATCACATCGAGCTGATGGGCGAGATCCAGATAAGTGGTAGGCTCATCCAGCAGCAGAATATTCGTTTTTTGGGCCAAGGCCATGGCGATCCGGACTTTTTGCTGCTCACCTCCCGATAAAGTGTGGAACATCTGTTGTTCTGCTTTTGCGGTGCCCGTTAGGTCCAGCGCCCAATCGATAATCCGCTCGTCGTCCGCCGTCATGCGTTCGAACATACGTTTGTATGGGGAGCGGCCGTAAGCGACCAGCTCCCGCACGGTCAGCTCGGGAAGCTGGCCTTTGGATTGGGTAAGCATCGCTACGGTTTGGGCAAACTCGATCGATTTATAGGTCTTGGCTTGCCGGTTATGAACGTAAACTTCTCCCTGATCGGCTTTCAGCAATTGCGCTATAATTTTTAATAGAGTGGATTTTCCGGAGCCGTTAGGCCCGACGATCGCCGTCAGCTTGCCTTTCGGGATCGAGACCGTAACGTCCCGAAGCCGGAAGGCGCCGACATGGAATTCCAGATGGTCCGTATGAATAGCGGTGGCGGTCATCACACGATTCCCCGTTTCTTCAACAAAAATAAAAAGAACGGCGCTCCCAGACCTGCGAGCAAGATGCCGACGGGCAGCTCGATGGGGTCGAACCACGAGCGCGCGATCGTATCGGCCAGCACGACAAGCGCTGCGCCTCCCACGATGGACAGCGGAAGGAGGAAGCGGTAATCTTCGCCGGCCAGCAGCCGGATGGCGTGAGGCACGACCAGGCCGACAAAGCCGACCAATCCGGCGACGCTGACGGCAGCCCCGGCCAATAAGGACGACAACAGGATCAGCAGCAGGCGCTGCACCTCCACCTTCTGGCCCAGCAGCTTGGCTGCATCGTCTCCGAGCAGCAGCAGGTTGGCCGGCTTGATCGCAAGGACGGACAAAGCCAGCCCTGTGATGGCGTAGGGCGCCATGAACTGCAAATGATGCCAGCTCCGGCCGCTTAGCCCGCCCGCCAGCCAGGGCAGAACGGCTTGCACCCGGTCGCTGTACGTCACCATTAGCCCATTAGTTACGGCGCCTAGCAGCGCATTGATCGCGACGCCGGCCAAAATGATTTTGAGAGGCGAGGCCCCTTTATTCCACGCCAGCCCATAGATGACCACGGAGGTGATCAGCGCCCCCAGAAAAGCGAGAGCGGGCAGCAAATAGCTGAGCTGCGGAAACACGATCATCGCCAAGATGGCAGCAAGGCCTCCGCCCGCCGAGACGCCGATAATGCCCGGGTCGGCC
This sequence comes from Paenibacillus oleatilyticus, assembly GCF_018998565.1. Classification (GTDB taxonomy): domain Bacteria; phylum Bacillota; class Bacilli; order Paenibacillales; family NBRC-103111; genus Paenibacillus_G; species Paenibacillus_G oleatilyticus. The sequence goes on from NZ_JAHNZO010000019.1 coordinate 60,392, forward strand.
AGCGGATTTTTCATCACGCCCTGGAGCAGCGCACCGGCTGCGGCCAGGCATGCGCCGGTCAGCATGCCGACGAGCACGCGGGGAACCCTTAGATTCATGACGATTTTCTCGTGCGCAGGCGGGCCGTTCGCCGTAAAGACCGTCCATACCTCCTTAAGCGACAGAGAGACAGACCCGTAGGCGATGCCATAAAAAGCTACGGCGAGGAGAAGGAGCGGTGCCGCAATACATAGCAGCTTTCTTCTCAAGAGGCGTTGTTGTTTATTCATCGGGCGTCACTTCACGGCTTGAAGCAAGGCTTTCAGCCGGTCAAGCGCTTCAATAACCCGGGTGCCGGGATTCGTGCCGAACAGGTCGGACGGTAGAACCTCCACGCGGTTATGCTTGACGGCGTCCAGGCTGTTCCAGGCGGCATTTTGCTGCATTTCCTTCAAGAAGCCGTCCTTGACCTTCTCGGGATTGCCGTGGCTCATTAACAGAACCAGCTGCGGGTTCGATTGGATGATTTTTTCGGTATTCAATTGAGCATACTGCGGATAGTTTTCCAGCTTCGGATAGTCCGCAGCAATATTTTCCCCTCCGGCCTTCGCCAAAATGTCTCCGCTTAAGGAGTTGCCCAGCGCAGCCATGTAGGTGCCCGGAGCACCGTAAACGAGCAAGACTCTCGGTTTGGGACCGGTCGAGCCGGAACCGGTTTCCTTGAGCTTCGCCTCGATGCTTTCGTTCAGCTCCCGGGCTTTGTCTTCCTTCTGCAGCAGTTGGCCGAACAAAGCGATCTGCTTCTTGATATCGCCGATCGAATTGGCGGAGGTCAGCAGCATCTTGGAGCCGATGCCTTCGACCGAAGGAATGTCTTTCGTGTTCAACGGATGGTTGCCGAGCACGACATCCGCATCCAGCGCAGCGATTTTTTCGAGATCGATGCCGTGGGTGCTGCCGATCTGCTCCGCGCCGGCCGCTTCTTTGACGGCCGCCGGTCCTGCCGACGTCGGCCGTCCCACGACCTTGCCGCCCAATGCATAAATAATATCCACCTCACCGTTGCTTAATGCGGCGATTTTGGTCGGGATGGTAGGGAAGGTCACGCTGCGTCCGGCAAAATCTTGGACGGATAGCTTCGTATCGGCCGCCTTCGCAGCAGACGGCTTCGCCTCGGACGGCGCAGCCGTGGCACCGCTCCCCGTGGAAGGCCCCGGACTGCATCCGGCCGCCCCGAGCAGCAGAATGGCCATGCCTATAGGCCACAATCGTTTCACTTGCGTCCTCCTATCTGGCGGAGCCGGATATTAGATTGTATGATCGAAACAAATGATAATGATTATCACTTTCAATGTCAATGGGGTGTTGAGGGATTTATCCAAATTATTTTTTGAGCGTGATAGAGTAACTGAATTTTTAATTCCCGCCAATAATTTGGGTTGACAATTTCCTTGAATCTGGAATAAGATCAACCTGTCGGATAAAATTTCGTCTAAATATTTCCAAAACTGAAATAAGGGAGGGATGCCATGTTCAGACAATCACGAAAAGAACAACAGAAGAAGCCGGAAGGGATCATTTTTTTTGAGTTCTAATTGAGAATGATAATCAATATTGATGATAATGATTATCAATGATTTTTCTGTAAACTAACCGGAAAGGAAGCCCGTACAACGTGAAAAGGTCATTAGCTTTATCCTCCTTTTTTTTGACGCTGCCGTTCGTCCTGAGCCTGTTCTTTGCGCCGGGAGCGCAAGCCGCTTCCGACTTGGCCGACGGTACGTATACGGTTGACTACACCATTGTCAAGGCGGAGAACGAGTCGGCTTCGATGGCGAACGATTATTTCGAGAAGCCGGCGACCTTGCAGGTGAACAAAGGCGAGATCACCGCGCAAATTCAAATGAATCACAGCAAATGGATCACTATGTTCAAAGTGCCGGACAAAGGCGATTTTGCCGATGCGAAGGTAATCAAAAGCGATGAGAACGAAGACACCCGAGTTGTCGAATTCAAGCTTGACGATTTGTCCAAGCCGTTGCTTTCCAAAATTCATGTGACGGTCGAATCGATTAACTACGACCATGATTACACGATCCGTTTTATTTTCGATACGAAGAAGTTAAAGAAAGTCGAATCGGCAGCAAAAGCAGCCTCAGATAAAGCAGGCGCTTCGACTGCGGCTGCGGAGAAGACCGGCGCCGACAAAGGCGCGAAGGCCGGTGCGACAGCTCCGGCTGCGAGCACGAAGCCTGTGGCGACAGCCGACGCTGCCAAGCAGCCGGCGGACAAAGTCATGCTGTCAGCCGACAACCCGCAAACCGGGGATCAAGCGCCCCTTGCTTTCTTTACAGCTTTGTTCTTCATTTCAGCATGCTATCTGGTCCGCAGCCTCCAAAACCACTGGACCCTAAAAGGAGAGAATCCCTTTGAGAAAGCAATTTACCAAAGCCATTGCCGTGTTTATGATGATGTTTGCGCTGCTGACCTTCGTTCAGGCCCCGATGGCCGGAGCCAATCCTGCGCTTGCTGACGGAACTTATACGGTTGAGTTCACCGTGTTGAAGGATCAAACCAACCAAACGTCCACCATGGACGGCTATCTCCAGAAGCCAGCTAAGCTGGAAGTGATCAACGGCAGCAAATTCGTCTCGGTTACGTTGAAAAACAGCGATTGGATTCAATTTTTCAAAACCGAGCAGAACGGAAGCTACGTTGACGCAACCGTGGTAAGCACGGACCCGGCAGCCAACACCCGCGTCGTTAAATTCCCGGTATCCGATTTAACGGCCAAAACGAACGTGTACACGCATGTGAAAATTACAACGCTGCCGTTCCCTTACGACCACAAGTACAACGTTCAACTTCAATACAATACGAGCACCATTAAACCGCAATAAGCAAGTCATCCAGGCGCGTCGTTGTAGCTAAGAAGCACCTGTAATCCGCTGCGGCCAGGAAAGCAAGGGGAGCTTGATCCCCGGTTTATTTATGAGACAACAAAGGAGCGTTATGACTTTGAGCAGGACTTTACAGAAAGCTTTATCCGTTTTTCTAGCCGTCTTCGTATTTCTCGCTGCGGTTCAAATTCCGCTTGCCGGTGCAGCCCCCTCGCTTGAGGAGGGCAGCTATACGATCGGTTTAACCGTGCTGAAGGAAGATAAGGACGAGCCGTCGATGGTGAACGATTACCTTCCGAAGCCGGTTCAGGCCAAGCTGGAAGTGAAGGACGGGAAGCAATTCGCATCCATCACTTTGCTTAACAGCAGCTGGTGGCAATATTTCAAGACGGAGAACAACGGACAATTCGTCGATGCGGAAGTCGTAAGTCGGGACGAAGTCAACAATACGAGAGTCGTGAAGTTCGAAGTGCCGGATGTGTCGGCGAAGCTGAATGCCAAGATCCATGTGAAAATTATCGGCTTGCCGGGCATGCCCGACTTTGTCTACGACAATTATTATACGGTGCGTATCGTTTTCGATACGGACACCCTCGTAGCGGAGCCGGGGGACAAGAGCCGGCTGACGGCGCTCGTTACCCAAGCGCAATCGGCGCACGATACCGCCGTGGAAGGCAGCCTGAAGGGGCAGTATCCCGCAGGCTCCAGGAGCAAATTGAGCTCGGCGATTGCACAAGCCAAGGCTGTCGCCGACAGCGCATCGCCTGCGCAGGCGCAGCTGAACAAGGCGGCGGCTGCGCTGCAAGCAGCCCTCGATGCGTTCAAAGCATCGGTGAATACCGCAAATCCCGATCCGGCGAAGGACGGCATATACCGCCTTCCGTTTACAGCGCTTCATGCGACGGCGGATCAGACGTCGGGCATGGATTCGTACTTGGCTAAACCGGGCAAGCTTACGGTTCAGCAGGGGCGCAAGAAGGTATCCTTCACGGTGAAGCAGAGCTCGATCATTCCGCAATTCAAGGTGGAGCAGGGCGGCGTGATGCTCGATGCCACCGTGGCGAGCCGCAATGCGGCGGACGACACCCGGGTGGTGGAATTTGAAGTGAGCGATCTGACCGCTCTTGTCAATGCCGAAGTGCGGGTGGAAACCTCGTACAACGGACAGCTTTACCAAAAAACGCACAAAATCCGCTTGAAGTTCGACTCCGCAAACGCCGAGAAAATCCCGTCCTCCGAATTGACGGGACCGGCGACCGTGAAAGCCGGACAGCAGTTGAAGCTGACGTTCGGGGTGAGCGGCGTGACGAACAGCGTATACGAGCAGGTGTACACGCAAGGGCTGACGCTGGGCTTCGATCCGGCCAAGCTGAAGTTGGTTGAAGCGTCCCCGTTGATCAACGGGCTTCGCCTAACGGAGCAGTACGAGATCGCGCCTGGACAAGTCCGCTTGTCGACCAGCCTGGACGAAGGCGTGCGGCCTTTGCCGGTAAACAATCGGTACATCACGCTCACTTTTCAGGCGCAATCGGTGACACAGGCGACTTATGCGCTTGTTGCGTTAAGCGACGTCGTGGTGAACAACCATAACGGGCGGCTCAAGGTAGACGACAGCTGGTATACGCTCGCCATTCAAGCGGGCCCGGCCGAGAAAGGGAAGTTGAACGCACTAATCTCGGAGGCCGAAGCGCTGCATAACGCAGCGGTCGAAGGCACGTTCCCGGGTCAATATGCCAATGGAGCCAAGAACGCGCTTTATACGGCGATCCGGCAGGCACAAGCCATAGCCGGTCTGGACGAAGCGGAGCAAGGGCAGGTGGATCAGGTCGCAGGCGCTCTGGAAGCGGCGATTGCCGGATTTAAAGCTGCGGTCGTGACAAGCCCCCGCACTCCGGTGACCGTGGCAAACGGGCAGTACAGCTTCGATCTCGTCGTCATCTCCGGCGACCGTTTCGGCTCGTCCGTTAGCTCGTATCTTGAACATACCGGGAAATTGACCGTTCAAGACGGGAAGAAATTCCTCTCGTTTCAACGGAAAAACGGCGTATCGATTGCGAATTTCCAATTGCTGCGCGCCGACGGGACGACCCGGGATATTCCGACGCAGGAAGCGCCGACTTCGCCGGAGCCTGAAACCGCCCGTACGTTAGCTTCGGGTGCGGCAGATGTCCGATACGAGATCGACGATGTGACAGCCACCTATCTCGTCAAGCTGGCGGTGCCGAAGGATAACGGAACAGAGGAGCGTTCGTTCCGCATCGCTTTGAACAACATCGTGCCTGCTTCGCCCGGAGGACCCGGGCCGGTTAACCCGAACGTGCCGGTCACGCCGGGAAAAAGCCCGAACGGGCTTGTCGACGGTATATACAGCATCGATTTTAAAGTGTTGAAATACGGCACCGATACCAAATCCGTAATGCAGGATTATGTGAAAATGCCGGGAAGCTTACAAGTGGTGAACGGGACGCAATACGTCTCGATTGTGCTCAAGCAAAGCAAGGAAATTACGGAATTCAAAGTCGAGCAGGGCGGTAGTCTGACCGACACGACCGTGGTCAGCACCGATGAGAAAGAAAACACGCGGGTCGTAAAATTCCAAGTGCCGAATCTGGATGAGAAGGTGAAGGGCTGGGTCAAAGTAGATTGGGCGGCCTTCAACTATTTCCATTCCTATGACGTGCACCTTGCGTTCGACAAAAGCAGCATTAGGCCGCTCAACGGCAACTTGTCCAAAGTCCTGAACGCCAAGCCGTTTCCTAAATCACTAAAGGCCGGCGAGTATACGATGAACTATACGCTGCTTGTTTCGGCAACAAGCCCGGAGCAAGCGAAGACGGAAGACAATAAAACGGATAAGAAGGCAGATAAAAATGCGCCGAAAAAATCGTTCATCAACGATCTGGTGAAGCATCCTGCTAACCTGACCATTCAGGAAGATGGCAAGAAGCTCGTTACTTTCACCGTGAACAAAAGTAAAGAAATGCCGATGATCCAGGTCGAGCGGGATCAGGTCGAGAAGGATGCCGATCCGTTTGCCGACGTCAAAGTCGTATCTTCCAATGAAAAAGAAAATACGCGGGTCGTTCAGTTCGAAGTGAAGGACGCGAGCACGAAAAAAGCCCGGATCAAAATGGACTGGCCGGACAAATATAATCTGATATACACCGTGGACATGACGTTCGATTTGGACAGCATCAAGCCTGTCAAGAAGGAAGAGGAGAAGAAGGAAGAGCCTAAGGCGGCGGAAACCAAGCCTGCGGTGAAGGCAATCGTACCTGCGAAGCTGACCGACATCGAGGACCACTGGGCCAAAGCTCTGATCGAGCGGGCTGCGGCGCTGGGCATCGTCAACGGCTACGAGGATGGCACGTTCCGTCCGGACAACGAGACAAGCCGGGCCGAAGTGGCGGCGATGATCAGCCGGGCGCTCAAGCTGAAAGGGGAGCAGGGCGAATTGAGCTTCGCCGACCTCGACAGCATTCCCGCATGGGCGAAGGAGAACTTGGCCAGCGTCGTAAGCTCGGGCATCATCAGCGGTTATGCGGACGGAACGTTCTCGGGCGACCGGAAGGTTAGCCGGACCGAAATGGCCGTCATGATCGTACGCGCTCTGAAGATCGAGCCGGCAGCGAATGCGTCTCTTCCGTTCGCGGATGCCGGACAAATTGCGCCATGGGCGCAGCCCTACATTGATGCGGCCCATAAGCTCGACATCGTCGGCGCAAGCTACAACCACCGTTTCGCGCCCCATGCGAACGTAACCCGGGTCGAAGCGGTGAACCTGGTATTGAAAATGCTGAACTATGTCAAGTAATGGCAAGCTGAAGCCTCACAAATCGGATGAGCGGGGATGCCGGGCGACCGGCGTCCTCCGTAATTTTTTCAGGAAAGGAGAAATCGCCAAGATGGGCAAATGGCTGAGTGCTGCAATCGTCCTCCTGCTGCTCATAACAGGCTGTTCGGCGAAGGCGAACACTGATGGTACCGCTGCTGCGAATACAGGCACGGAGGCGGTAACGACGCAGCCGGAGCATCGGATCATCGCCACGACCGTGGCGGCTGCGGAAATCATGGATGCGCTGGAGGTCGATTTGGTCGGGATTCCGACCAGCTATAAGGAGCTGCCCAAGCGCTATGCGTCCTTGCCCCAAATAGGCAATCCGATGAGCCCGAACATGGAGCTGGTGAAGTCACTCGATCCGACGGACGTATTATCAGTGACGACCTTGCAATACGACTTGGAGCCGGTCTTCAAAAATGCAGAGATCGAAGCGAGCTTTCTTGATCTGACCAGTCTGGACAAAATGAACGAGGCCATCAAGACGTTGGGCGGCAAATATGGCCGGCAGAAGCAGGCCGAAGCGATCGCAGCCCAATACGACAAGAAGCTCGCCGAAATCAAGCAGCGGATCGCGGGCAAACCGTCCCCGTCCGTGCTTATTCTGCTTGGCGTGCCGGGCAGCTATCTGGTGGCGACGGAGAACTCGTACATTGGCGATCTGGTGAAGCTGGCCGGCGGGAGAAACATCGTACAGGGCGAAAAAGTGGAATATTTGGCCTCCAATACGGAATACCTCCAGCAGGCGAACCCGGACGTCATTTTGCGGGCGGCTCACGGGATGCCGGAAGAGGTCGTCAAAATGTTCGATAAAGAATTTAAGAAAAACGACATTTGGAAGCATTTCGATGCGGTAAAAAACAACAGGGTATACGATCTGAAGGAACGATTGTTCGGGACAACGGGAAATCTGGCGGCGATCGAAGCGCTGGACGTTGTGACGAACATGCTGTACCCGTAAAACTATGGAGTGACAGAGGACGTTTGCACATGAACAAAACGATTTGGAGCCTGGCGGCCGTCATCCTTTTGCTCGTCATCATGGTCATCGTATCCGCAACGACGGGCAGCATCAAGGTCGGCGGTTTCGAGCTGATTCAAGGCTTGGTTACCGGCGAAAACAAGAAAGTGGAAGTCATCCGCGACCTGCGTCTGCCCCGGATCATCGTCGCGCTGTTCGTCGGAGCGGCATTGGCGGTATCGGGCGTGCTGCTGCAAGCCGTGATGCGAAGCTCGCTTGCGGACGCCGGCGTGATCGGCATCTCTTCGGGAGCCGGGTTTGTTTCTATCCTGATGGTCTCGCTATTCCCGGGTCTTTTCTTCTGGCTGCCGTTTTTTGCTTTTCTTGGCGGCGCTTTGGCATGTTTTCTGGTCTATTCGTTCTCCTGGAAATCGGGCCTCAGCCCGATTCGGATTATTCTTGTAGGAATCGCCATCAACGCGATGTTTACCGGCTTGGGACAATCGTTTAATTATAGAGGCAGCTATGCGGTGACCAGCGTCAATCAGGCGACAACGTCTACGTTTCCCCTGAAAACGTGGAGCGACGTCGAAATGATTCTCATCTACGGCACTGCCGGTCTTGTTCTCTCGCTGCTGCTGTGCTCCTGGTGCAACGTGCTTGCGCTGCAGGACAAATCGGCCCGGAACGTCGGTCTTCCCGTCGCGCGCGCCCGGCTGCTGATCTCTGCCGTCGCCGTCCTGCTTGCGGGTGTTGCCACGGCTATCGGAGGGCTTATCGCTTTTGTCGGGCTGCTCGTTCCCCATATCGCCCGGCTGCTCGTCGGCTCGGATCATAAGGTGCTTATTCCGTTTTCCGCCCTGGCGGGGGCCTTGCTGATCTTGACGGCGGACACGCTCGGACGAACGGTGCTGGCGCCTGCCGAAATTCCGGCCTCGATTATTATGATGGTGATCGGGGGGCCTTTCTTGATATTTCTGCTTAGAAAGAGTGATCGGGTCCATGGACATTAAGTTGGAAATTCAACAGGTCAGCTTTTCGTACGACAAGAAGCGCGACCAGCTCAAGCAGGTGAACGGCCGGATCGAACCCGGCAAAATCACGACCATTATCGGCCCGAACGGATCGGGCAAGTCGACGCTGCTCGGCGTGATGTCGCAAAACTACGCTCCGCACAGCGGACAGGTCGTGCTGGACGGGAAAGCGATTCGCAGCTACAAGCCGAAGGAGCTGGCCAGAAAGCTGGCTGTCGTCCACCAGCAGAACGACGCGCCCTCGGACATCACCGTGGAGAAGCTGGCGGGCTTTGGCCGGATCGCGCATCGGAGCATGCTAGCCCCGCACCGTGAGGAGGACGACAAGGCTGTCGAGTGGGCGCTTTCCTGCACGAACCTGCTGGAAAAGCGTCAGGCAACGCTCGACCAATTGTCCGGGGGCGAGAGGCAGAGAGCCTGGGTAGCAATGGCTTTGGCGCAAAGCACGCCGATGTTATTTTTGGATGAGCCGACAACATTTCTTGACATTTATTACCAAATTGAACTATTAGAATTAATCAAGAAGTTGAATGCCGATCACGGCCTTACAATTGTCATGGTGCTTCACGACATCAATCAGGCGATCCGTTACAGCGACCGCTTGATCGTGATGAAGAACGGCGAGATTCAGATGCAAGGCCCGCCGGACGAGGTCATTACGGAAGCTTCGATCAAGACGATCTATGGCGTGGATGTGATCGTCAAGCATGAAGAAGCTGCCGGACTGTATATGATTCCGGTCGGCATTTGACCGGTATTGAGGTGATGACTTGCACATTCGAAAATGGCTGACGCCGCTCTGCCTGGGACTGATGCTGTTTTCCGGGTACGAGTTAGCCGGTATTCTCCGAAGCTACCACGACAACCGGGTCGTCATGGCCGAAGCCCGGCAGTTGTACGGTGGGCACGCAGAGCCCGAGCTGCCTCGCGCTGAGACCTTGGTAGCCCCGAAGGAGGAGGCTCAGCAGACGGAATCCCCCAAGGAGACTCGTGCTCAATTTAAGACTTTGCTCGACGTGAATCCAGACGTGGTCGGCTGGATCCGAATCGGGAATACGGCAATCGATTATCCAGTTGTCCAAGGAAAGGACAACGCCTATTATTTGAACCGGAACTATAAGGGCGAGGAGGCGAGCGCCGGCAGCATTTTCCTCGACTTTCGCAACGATATCGGCAAAGCTCAGCCGAACACAGTGATTTACGGTCATCGCATGAAGGACGGCTCTATGTTCAGTGATTTGAAAAAATTTCTTAAAGATGATTTTTTTAAGGAAAATCTCACTTTTCAATACGATACCTTGTATCACAGCTATCGGGCCGAGATTTTCTCCGTCTACCCGGCGACTGCGGATTTGAATTATATTCAGACCGGCTTCGGTAACGAACAAGAATACGCTGCTTTCCTGCAGAGCCTACAGGAGCGATCGCTGTACAAAACGGACGCCGTCCTCGGGGCGGAAGACCGCATCCTCACGCTCTCAACCTGCGACTATACGCTCGACCCTGCGAAGGGCAGACTTGTACTCCACGCCAAGCTGATCGAGCAAGATAGGCCTGCGAATCCCTAGCCCAACCTTATAAAAGAAACGTCCTTAGAATCTGAAGGGCGGTCCAAAGTGTTGAGAAAGTGTTTTTGACAAAATAGAGAACCATAAGCGGGTGGGGTATCCACTGGAGAAGCGATAGCGTCCGCCTTTGTCATCGGGAAATATCCGCTGCTAAGCAGCTTCTAATTAAAATTTCCCGATGACAACAGCGGTCGGAAGTGGATACCCCGCCCCCCTCGTGTAACCCTCTATTCTCTAAAACCGACCACTTTTCTCCACACACTCAACGTCCTTTGAAATTCGAAGGACGTTTCTTTGCGTCCTCCCCCAAACACATGAGGATTTCGATAAAACACATGAGAATTTTGAATGGGTTTTTTACCGGAAATCCAAGATAATGGGAACGTAGCTAACCCAACGTAACGTCATGCAAAAAAACAGGAGGTCAGATGTTATGAAAAAGAAAGCTGTATCCATGATCGTCGCGGCAGCCCTGCTTGCCACTGCTGTCGGCTGTTCCAGTTCCGGCAATGCTCCGGCGGGCGGCGCGAACACGAATGCGGGCGGAGGGGCCGCCAAGCCCGATGCCGGTGCCGCCAAAAACCCAACCATCGGCGTTGCCATCTACAAATTCGACGATACGTTCATGACGGGCGTACGGAACGCGATTTCCCAAGCGGCGGAAGGCAAAGCGAAGGCGGACATCGTTGACAGCCAGAACTCCCAGCCGACCCAGAACGACAAGGTCGATTTGTTCATTACGAAGAAGGTCAACGCGCTCGCCATCAATCCGGTCGACCGTACGGCAGCGGGCGTCATCATCGACAAAGCGAAAAACGCGAACATCCCCGTCGTGTTCCTGAACCGCGAGCCGCTGGCCGACGACATGAAAAAATGGGATAAAGTCTACTACGTCGGCGCGAAAGCGGAGCAGTCCGGCACGATGGAAGGCCAACTCATTGTCGATTATTTCAAAGCGAACCCCACAGCGGACAAAAACAAGGACGGCGTGCTGCAATACGTCATGCTGAAGGGCGAGCCGGGGCATCAGGACGCCGAGCTGCGCACGAAGTTCGCGATCAAAGCCGTCGAAGACGCAGGCATCAAGGTGGAGAAGCTGGCGGAAGACACCGCGATGTGGGACCGCGTCAAAGGGCAGGAGAAAATGGCTGCGTTCCTCGCTTCCCACGGCGACAAAATCGAAGCCGTCTTCGCCAACAACGACGACATGGCGCTTGGCGCGATCGAAGCTTTGAAGGCGAAGGGCTATTTTAAAGACAACAAATTCATTCCGGTCGTCGGCGTTGACGCCACGGCGCCTGCGCTCAAAGCGCTCGAAGAAGGCACGCTGCTCGGCACCGTGCTGAACGACGCGAAGAACCAGGGGAAAGCGACGTTCAGCATCGCGAACGTGCTCGCGCAAGGCCAGACGCCGACCAAAGAAAACACTGGCTATGACATCACCGACGGCAAGTACGTCTGGATCTCTTACAAAAAAATCACTAAAGAAAACATGAATGACGCGAAATAATCGGCTACCCGGCCGAGCGGCAAGGGGCAATGGCTGCGGACGTTGCCCCTTTTGCCGTATGCGCGCATCCTTACGCGAGGGGGCCTTGGCATGACGGAAACCCGATATTTGCTTGAAATGAACGGAATTACGAAGGAATTTCCCGGCGTCAAAGCGCTGGACGGCGTCACCTTGAAGGTACGCCCGGGCACGGTGCACGCCTTGATGGGAGAGAACGGCGCAGGCAAGTCTACGCTGATGAAATGCTTGTTCGGCATTTACAAGCCGGACGGCGGCGAGATCGTCCTGGACGGCCAGAGAGTGGAGATCAACAACTCGAAGGATGCGCTGAGTTTGGGCGTCTCGATGATTCATCAGGAGCTGTACCCGGTGCCGCACCGCAATGTGATGGAGAACCTCTGGCTCGGACGTTTTCCGGTGAAGGGGCTCGGGCCGTTTAAGCTCGTCGACGAGAAACAAATGCGCGAGGATACGCTTGCGCTGTTTCGGGATTTGGATATGGATATCGATCCGAACGCTTTGGTGGGCTCGATGTCCGTATCCAAGATTCAATCGCTCGAAATCGCCAAAGCCGTCTCCTTCCGCTCCAAAGTCATCGTGATGGACGAACCGACGTCTTCGCTGACGGGCAACGAAGTGGAACAGCTGTTCAAGATCATTAACGAGCTGCGCGGGCGCGGCGTATCCATCATTTATATTTCCCACAAAATGGAGGAAATACTCCGCATTTCCGACGACGTGACCATCATGCGGGATGGCAGGCTGATCGGCACGTGGCCGGCGGTCGAGCTGACGACGGATCTCATCATCTCCCGGATGGTCGGCCGCGACCTGAAGGAGCGCTTTCCGGAGCGCCACAACAAGCCCGGCGACGTGCTGCTGAAGGTGGAAAAGCTGACCTCTCCTTTTCCAAAATCGTTCCGGGACGTATCGTTCGAGCTGCGAGAGGGCGAGATTTTGGGCGTAGGCGGCCTTGTCGGCGCGCAGCGGACCGAGCTGATCGAAGCGCTGTTCGGCCTGCGCTCGGTCGCTTCCGGCGAGATCCGTCTCCGCGGACGCAAGGTCAAGATCAAATCGCCGACCGATGCCAAGAAGCACAAGATCGCGCTGCTGACCGAAGAGCGGCGGGTGACGGGAATTTTTCCCGTGCTGTCGATTCTGGAAAATACGATGATCGCCAATCTGGACCGGTATATCAATCCGTTCTTCCTGCTGAACGAGCGGAAGGGACGGGCGGAAGTTGCCGGAAGCGTCGAGAAGCTGCGCGTCAAGACGCCTTCGATTAAGGAGCTGATCAAAAACTTGTCGGGCGGCAACCAGCAGAAGGTGCTGCTGGCGCGGTGGCTTCTGACCGAGCCGGACATCTTGCTACTTGACGAGCCTACCCGGGGCATCGACGTCGGGGCCAAATTCGAGATCTATACGATCATCGCCGATCTGGCCAAGCAAGGCAAAAGCATCATCATGATTTCCTCGGAAATGCCCGAGCTTCTCGGCATGTCGGACCGCATTATGGTCATGTCCGAGGGGCGGCTGACGGGCATCCTGGACGGACGGCAGGCGACGGAACAAGAAATTATGCGGCTTGCCGCCAACTAGAAGAGGACATCGCGAAGGAGGAGAACCGGGCTTATGAAGACGGGAAAGCTAAATCATTTTTTTACGCAATATGCCATTTATATCGTTCTGATCCTTCTCGTAGCGGGCATTGCGGCGTCCGATCCGCGGTTTTTGTCGGTCGATATTTTGCGGGACATTTTGCTGCAAAACTCGACCCGCGCCATTATCGCGCTGGGAGCCGCGTTCGTGCTGATTACGGGAGGAACCGACTTGTCCGCGGGACGCGTCGTCGGATTGACGGCGGTATTGTCCGCTTCGATGCTGCAGACGGCCGACTACCCACGGAGGTTTTTCCCGGACATGCCCGATCTGCCGGTCTGGGCGCCGATCTTGATCGGGATTGCCGCTGGACTGCTCGTCGGCCTGATCAACGGCTGGATTGTATCCAAGCTGAGCGTGCCGCCGTTCATCGCAACGCTGGGCACGATGGTCATCGTCTACGGGGCCAACTCGATCTACTTCGACCTGAAGCCGAACGAATCGCAGCCGATCGCCGGCCTGCGCCAGGACTTCACAACCATCGGCACCGGCTTCATCGGTCCGAACGGGCCGTATTCGCTGCCGTATATCGTCATTATCGCGATCGTCGTCGCTTTTATCGTCTGGGTCATTTTCAACAAGACGCGGCTCGGCAAAAACATGTACGCCATCGGCGGGAACAGCCAAGCGGCGGTCGTTTCCGGGATCAACGTCAAGCGCAACCTGATCTATATTTATGCGATCGCAGGCGCGTTGTACGGCTTGGGCGGCGTGCTGGAGGCAGCCCGTACGGGCGGCGCGACGAACAACTACGGCAACATGTACGAGCTCGACGCGATTGCCGCGTGCGTGGTCGGCGGCGTATCGACGGCGGGCGGAATCGGAACCGTGCCGGGCGTGCTGGCCGGCGTGCTTATCTTCGGCGTTATCAACTACGGCTTGACCTTCATCGGCGTCAGCCCGTATTGGCAGCTCATTATTAAAGGGCTGATTATCGTCGCCGCCGTCGCTTTTGATATTCGGAAGTATTTAGCGAAAAAATAAGGAAGTCGCAAAAAGCTTTAGGCTGTTGAGAAAGTGGGCTTTTACAAAAACAGAGAAGAAAACGTAGGTGGGGTATCCACTGGAGAAGCGATAGCGGCCGCCTTTGTCATCGGGAAATGTCCGCTATTAAGCGGCTTCCAATCAAATTTCCCGATGACAACAGCGGTCGGAAGTGGATACCCCACCCCCTCGTAACCTCTATAATCCCATTTGAACACTTTCTCAACACTCTGGCTTGTCGTATAGGCGGCAAGTTTTTTTTGCGTTAGGCCCCAAGGAGGATTGCAATATCTTTATTTATCCGATAAAATAACTATGAATTAACCGAAAGGAATGGGTGATTCCGATGACGGCACGTTGTCCTCACTGCTCCGGCGTTCAACCCTTGGACGCATCGATCTGCCCTCACTGCGGAGCCGAGGCGAAGACGCAAGACCGGCTGCTGGACGCTTTGACTTATTGGGACGGCACGGCTGCCGCTTCCCGTCTGTATCCTTCTTTGATAGCTCTTCTGATCGTTGTCGTCACTGGCGGAGCGGCCGCTTGGCTGCATGTTCCCGCGCTCTTCTGGACCGGTGCCGTCATCGCGCTTCTGTACCGCCTCTTCATGATTAAAATTTAAAGCCATCCCGTCAAGCATAATAAAAGCTTATTCATAGCATCAAGGATTCGTATTTGTGTTTTCCTCCCGAATCTCTTACGATTACACCTGTCGGAAGTACATGGGAATCGGGGGGAAGCACTATGAACGGTTTGAAATCGCTCGGCCCGGGTCTCTCGCTCACGGGAGTTATTGCGGCCGTGGCCTACGGGCTCGGCCTGCTGTTTCCGCTGATCGGCGGCTCGGTTTTTGGCATCGTGATCGGCATCCTGGTGAACAATCTATGGCGCAAGCCGCAAAATACATGGCAGGGCATTCGTTTTTGCTCCAAAAAAGTGCTGCAATGGGCAATTATCCTGCTCGGCTGCCGTCTCAGCCTGTCGGAGGTATGGAAGACCGGCACGGAGACGTTCGCGGTCATGATCGTCACGCTGCTGCTTTCGTTCGCCGCGGCCTACGGCTTCGGGCGGCTGCTTCGCATTCCGCCGCGCATGGCGACGCTAATCGGGGCGGGCACCGGTATTTGCGGCGGTTCGGCGATCGCGGCCATCTCGCCGGTCATCGAAGCGGAGGAAGCGGAAATCGCGTATTCGATCTCGACGATCTTTTTGTTCAACATCGTCGCAGTCCTTGTTTTTCCGGCGCTTGGGCATGCGCTCGGCTTAACCGATGCGGGGTTCGGTCTATGGGCGGGCACCGCGGTAAACGACACTTCTTCCGTCGTCGCCGCAGGGTATGCGTTCAGCACTGCCGCAGGGGATTACGCCACCATCGTGAAGCTGACGCGCACCACGATGATCGTACCGATCGCGATCATTATGGCGGTCGTCGTCGGTTGGAGCAAGAAGCGGGAAGCTGCGGCTGCCTCTGAGAGAGGATCGTTTTCGATCAAGCAGGTATTTCCTTGGTTTATTTTATGGTTTCTCGCCGCTTCACTGTTGTACACGCTCGGACTTTTCGGGGAGCAGCTCCTGCACTGGATTCATCTGGCGGCGCAGTTTATGATCGTGGTGGCGCTGACCGCGGTCGGCTTATCCGCCGACTTCCGGCAAATGACCGCCACCGGGGTACGGCCAATGATTCTTGGCCTTATCGTCTGGTTAGTCGTCTCCGTCACCGGATATGCGGTCGGCACGCTGACCGGCCAAATGTGACGTTCTCGTTATGCGGGAATGTCTTTTTCTTTTGCAAAGCTACGGAAGAAGGAAATGCGTTCCATCTCATCGAATCTTTAGTCAAGTACATAAGACTACCGAAGGAGAGATGCCCGTTGTTTAAAAAAATCGGCGCATGGGTCATGAGCGCAGCTCTTGTTTTTACGGCCGGCTGCCAGCCGCTTGGCGGTTTGGATATGAATCAGGCCATCGAAAACGAATTGAAGACGGATTCTTACGAGGCTTCGCTGTCGATGGCGCTGCAATACGATGTGGGAGAAACGAGTGCCTTGTCTGAATCCGAGAAGGAACGAGCGGCCTTTTGGAACGGATTTCAATTAAACATATCCAGCCTGAAGGTGAATCGAAAAGAGCAGACGATGTCAGCCAAAGGGTCACTCACTGCTGCCAAGCTGAACGTTCCGTTTGCCGTTTCCATGGATAAGGATGTTGCGGTGTTAACCGTGGAAGGCGCGAACAAGCCGATTGTCATTGCCGATTGGCGTACGAACGAGCTCACCGGTCTGTCCCATGAGGTGACGATGTACGACGATTATTGGGTTTATAGGCTGCAAAGGTTATTGAAGGAATTTCGCTTGGCAGATCAACAAGAGGTGACCAACAAAGCGATAAGTCTCCTTGCCAAAAATCTTCCAAACGCCGCTACCCTTGCCGTAGACAAGAAGACGGAAACGATTCAGGGGCAGACGGTAAGCGGACATCAGCTCCGGTTCGATGTATCGGGAGAGCAATTTGCTTCGTTATTCCGGTCAACGTTTAAAAACGTAGCTTTGGACGACCAAGGCTTGCGTGACTTGGCTGTCGTCATCTATGATAAGTTCCATCCGGAGCTAAAAGAGCTTGGCTTCGCGGAGGAGCTGTTCCAGGACCGGCAGCTCGGTACGGAAGCGGTTTATACGGGTGCCAAAGCGATTGCGCTTTATTTGACCTCCGAAACGGGCGGGGCTTGGGAGCAGGAGCTGCTGAGCCAATCCAAGCTCAAAGCGGACGTATTCGTCGACGAGAGCAAGCACATTCGCCAATGGAACGCCGAGATCGCCATGCAAAGTCCCCCGGGAATGGAAGACGGAATCCGCGGCGGCAAGCTTACCGTCCGGATGGATCGCTGGAACATCAATGGAAATGTGAAGCCGGACATGATCTCCGCGAAGGATGCGATCCTCTACGAGGACTTATCGAACGAGGACAACTTGAGACAGGTTGTGCAGCCAGATTCGGCGTTCTACAAGCTGTTGAAAGAGCAGCTTCGGATTACGGAGAAGTATTTGTACTTCTACATTTGGTCCGAATCCGACCTGGACGGCGTACCGGCGGCAGAGGCAGAGGAGACGGAGGCTTATCCGGCCTACAATGATAATGCCGCTTATATTTCGGGCAATAATACCGCCTATGTGCAAGGGAAAGAGCTCGGGGAAGGGCTTGGCTATAAGGTGACATGGGATGCGGGAGCGAAAACGATGACCATCGCGAGCTCCCAGACGGAGATCGTACTGCAAGCGGGCAGCGCGAC
The DNA here is from genome assembly GCF_018998565.1 of Paenibacillus oleatilyticus. Taxonomy (GTDB): domain Bacteria; phylum Bacillota; class Bacilli; order Paenibacillales; family NBRC-103111; genus Paenibacillus_G; species Paenibacillus_G oleatilyticus. The sequence continues at coordinate 78,111 of NZ_JAHNZO010000019.1, forward strand.
AGCCCGGGTGAACGGAACCGACAAAAGCATCGGCGCTCCCGCCGTGCTGAAGGAAGATACGCTCTACGTTCCGGTCCGGTTCGTAGCCGAGCAATTGGGCGCCAAGGTGAAAACCGAGGGAGAGGAAAGCATATACTCCATCGAAGTATATAAACCGTAATACAGGACGCACAGAGAAAAAAACAAAACGCCTGATTCTTCATCCTTTGCGGAAAAAGAATCAGGCGTTTGTTGCGTTTTGCGAAGCTGGTCAGGATTTTGGCTTCGTTACAGGCACAGCGTTCTTAGCGTATTCTTCCAGCGTCACGCCTTGCTTGACGATCGCTTTGGCGGTGTCCACGCCGACATAACGGAGGTGCCAGGGCTCGTACTGGTAGCCTGTGATGCTTTCTTTGCCCTCCGGATACCGGATGATAAACCCGTAGTCGGCCGCATGCTCGGCGAGCCATTTCGCTTCCTTGGTCGCACCGAAGCAATCCTCCGCCGCGCATTTGCCCGAGCTGCCGGCCACGTCGATGGCCAGACCGGTCTCATGTTCGCTGTGCCCCGGCTTGGCGCTGTATTTGTTCGCAGCGGCCTCGCCGTCTTTTTTCACATAGCGTTCGTATACCGTTTTTTGCGTTTCATGGGAGCGGTAAGCGGAGACGCCAGCCAGCGGCAGGTTATCCTTTTTGGCTGCTTCAAACAGCTTTTCGAGCGCCGCGGCCGCTTCCTTGCGCATTTTGCGCTTTTCAAGCTTTTCTTTGAACGTAAAAGGAACGTTCGGGTCAACCAAGTCCTGCGGCTTGTAGCTATCCGGCAGCTTGTTCGTTTTGTTGACAAGAACCGCAATGTCCGCCGGGTTCGCGACAACCTGAACATCTCCTGTTTTTCCCGATGAAGAGGCGTTTTGCTTCGCGCCGGATTTGGTATCCGTTTGAGCCGTCTGCTTTAACTCGCCTGGGGTACCGGTAGCTTGGTTCTGCCCGTTCGTCGAGGCGGCAGGCGTCTCGGACGGTTTCGACTTGGACGCATCTGCGCTAGTGCCGGTCGAGCCGGCATTCGATGAGGCGGGGGGCGTCGAGGTTCCGGCTGCGGTGTCGGTCTGCGTTTTGCTGCCGCCGTCTCCGCATGCGGCGGATACGAGCATGAAAGCGGCCAGCAGCAGCGCTGCCGCGGTCGTACGACGAGAATTCAATAGAGCCAAATCCTTTCTGTATTAAAAATGCACGCGCGTTTTAGCGGTCTTATTACATAGACGACGTACAAATACGAAAAGTTTCTAATTTTTTCTCCCATCCGTTCCTTGTAAAAATATTCCCTAAGGTGAGAGATCGGATTCTGGTTCATCGTCTATTACAGTATAGAACGCTAGGAGGACCGATTGGTGGAGGAACGCGATATCCGGCAGGAGTCGGAACGAGAGCTTATTCATCGGATTGTGGCGGGAAGCAAGCAAGAATTTTGCTTTCTGGTCGATCGCTATAAACAGAAAATTTACGGCCTCCTGCGGGGGATGGGAGCGAGCCCTATGGATGCGCAGGACTTGACGCAAGAAACCTTTATTAAGGCTTACCGCAAGCTCGCTTCGCATCAACCGGACAAAAGCTTTGCCTCCTGGTTGTATACGATCGCCGCCAATCTGTTGAAGGATCACAAGAAAAAGCACAGATTCGAGGAGCATCCGATCGGGGAAGTTGAAACTGCGGTTAGCGACGGTCCGGAGCAATCGGTGCTTCAAACGGAACGTCGAACCGAATTTCGGCGGCTGCTTGCTCTGCTTCCGGCCAACTACCGGATGGCGCTGCTGTTAAGGTACACGAACGATTTGAGCTACGAGGAGATCGGCGAAGTGTTGGAAGTGCCCGTAAGCAAAGTCCAGAACGACTTGTATCGGGCGAAAAAACGTCTTAAGCAGCTCATGATCGAGAGCAAGGAGGGGATGGAATATGAAATGCTTGAGTCGCGATGAAATGGAGATGTTCCTAACCCGCTCTGTCGTCACCAACCGCAGCGGCATAGCCGATCATATCGCCACTTGCTCTGATTGTCAGCGATTGGAAGACGCTCTTTTAGAGGAACAGGAGCAATGGGCCCGGGAAATGTATGCAGAAACGCTGCCGGAATCATTCACGGATCAAGTCATGTTCGCGCTGCGGGACGAAGAAATCGAGCCAGTGACGCCCATACCGATGACCGAACGGGTAGGTCGTGTGACGAAGAAGCGCCGCCGGAAAATCTGGTGGGTCACGGTAGGAGTAGCTTCCATTCTCGTGTTGCTAGGTGTGGCGTCCTTCTATTCAATACCGACGGTCGCGGAAATTATCCGGTCTTTATTTTCACGCAATAATGTAGATATCGGCTTGCTGCGGGCGCAGGAATTCGGTTTGGTACAGCATCCGAACATTAAAGTGAAAGACAAGGGCTACACGCTCAAAATCGACGAGGCTGTTGCCGACCCTACCCGTGTGGTTGTGGCGCTGCAGCTATTCGGCCCGGACGGAAGGCACGAGCGGGAACGCTTAAGACTCTTGGAAGAAAGAAACGGAAATCGCATAGTTGTTAAGGACGAGCAGGGGAAAGTGATTGGAAAATTGGAGGATATTAGGTTTACGAACGACTTTTATTATCTCGTTGCTTTTTTTGTGCAACCGATTCAATCGAATCGCATCACGATTGAGGGACAGATCGGCATAATAGATGGAGACCCGTGGGGCAAGGGTTTTCCTGCTATTAAAGGAAACTGGAATTTCGAGTTCCCGATCGATATGACGGAGGCGCAGAAACAAACGAAGATAACCGAATTGCAGGGAGAATATACATCCCCAGGCGGTATGACGGTTCGCTTAAAGCGGTTAACCCGTATGGTGCAGGGGGTTCGTTTGGAGTTGGATACGGAGCTCAGTTCGGAGGCATTGGCCCGGTCTCCGGGAGACCTTTGGCAGAAGCAGGAGCTGATGTTTCATTTTGAGGACGCGGCAGGCAGCGAAATTCATAGCGTGAATACGAGAAAACACCCCAGCATGAATAGTTTGATGACCCAATCCCGCATTGCTGGAGATAAGGCCGGATTGATGCATTTAAGTTATACGTTCCAGTATCTCCCGGAGAACCAGCCGTACCGTTTCGTCTTCGATGGGTATTACATAGCGGAGCGGGACGGTTCGTCGGTGAGTTTTGCACCTGCCCGTTTGCAGGAAGAACCGGTGTTTTTCCGTGCGGACGGCGATGATATCCGGTTGAAAGGTTTTACGATCGAGCAACCGCCGAATACGAGCAGTGAAGAAACGGAAGGTACGCTGTATGTCGACGGGAAACTCTGGAATGGCGATTCTTTTGATGACTATTGGATGGCACGGGATTCGGGAGGGAAAGAGTACCGGGTTTCGATGGGCGGAAGTTGGAGCGCGGGAGGATCAGGCTGGAAGGACGGGATGATCCAGCTGAGCGAGGACTTTGAATTCCAAATCCCCGGTATGCTGGCCGTGCCGGAAAAGCTCACGCTGATACGCAACGTTGTGAGTAAGCGATACGTCAACGTCGACTGGTCGGTTGAAATGAATGGGAGCCCGGAGAACCATAATAAAGAAGGCCTTGTAGGCTCTATCCAGCAATTTGGCGATCTTAACTTGCATGTCGGGCGGAATGAAGAGGCAAAAGGACAGCGGAGGAAGCTGTCCTTTTTGCTTTATCAGACTCATTCGATGTGGAAGCCGGTTGGATTGTTAGGCGGGGAAGAGAAGCCGAATGCTGTATTGTGTTTTGGCGAATTAAATCTTATATAAAGGTAATTAAGAAGGAAAAACACGTTTCGGCGCTGCGAGGAGGTCGCTAGAACCTCAACGGTTTATCTGTTACTATCCAAGAGGAATAAAGCGGGAGCTGAAAGTTGCACGGACGGATTTCACGGGCTACGACTTTCTCTTGTTGTGCGCTTTTCTCCCGTCGTGCCACTTTCGCGGTAGTCGTTGCCGCGCTGCACGGCGGCGGATGGCCAGACACGTTAGTTTTGGGCGGCAAATAGAGGAACTACGATTTGCTAATCGCAGACCTTTGGCCTCAGGAAAAATATAGAGGAACATACGTTAGCTATTCGTGTCGAAAATAGTTTGTTGTGCCTCAAAAGGGAGCAATAGCGCATCGCAGTTCCTTTAGATGTTGCCAATGGCGGTTGGGTGAAGCCGATAGCTCACTACAGTTCCTCTATTTGGTACGCATAACGTATGGTCTAAGACGTATATGGAGGAAGGTGCGCATATAGCGTATGGAGCATCTAGTGTGTATGGCGTATACAGCATATGGTACATCTGGCGCATGGTGCATATAGCGTATGGCGTATATGGCGGCAGGTTCACAGCACGGATGTTACAGCCGGTGGTGATCCGCCCGCCAAGCCCGGATCGCTTTCTTGATGTCATCGGGCCGCATGTTTTCTTCCGCCGCTTTGCGGCACAGCTCCGGGTACTCCTGATCGCCGGCGAATCGCAAAGCGATGATTTGCCGTATCGACAATCGGGGATCGATGGGCTTGCCGGTCAGGATAAAGTGCCGGAGCTGCTCTTCCGCCCGGATCGCCCGGTCTTGAGCCTTGAGCGCATACGTCCGCACCAGCATGACCAGAATGGCGGCGATGACGCTCAGCCCGAGCAGAAGAAGCGCGACGAACACGCCTTCTCCCGTTAGGGAACGGACGGCATAAACCACGGCACCGACGAGAACGATCAAAGTCAGCCAAAGAAGCACGAAATGGAACAGCGGATCAAGTTTACGATGGTTGGCGTACTGTTGGGTTTCCAAACGATTTTCCTCCCGTAGTCAGGTTAGTTTTATTGTATAACTGACTGTGAGAGTTTACCACATCCTTGGTTGCTTGACTGTCCGCTTTTTTGTAAATTGAAGAAAAATAACGATATTGGAGGTTATTTTCTTGGCTTACGTTTCAATTGATTATGCCGAACGTTTGCAAGCCCATCTGCGATCCCATGCGAACCCGGAATTGGCAGGTCCGATGCAGGCATATATGCGAGATCAATTCGCTTTTCTGGGGATCAAATCGCCTGAACGCACAGCGCTTGTCCGGCAGTTTCTTTACGAGTACGGCGTACCGGAAAATGGGGAATTGGAACAAGCGGTCCGGGAATTGTGGGCGCAGCCGGAACGCGAATTCCAGTATGCGGTGCTAACGCTGCTCGGGAAAAGAAGCAAGACTGCGGATGCCTCCCGAATTGAGCTTTTGGAAGATCTGATAACGACCAAATCGTGGTGGGATACGGTGGATGAATTGGCGGGACATGCCGTAGGAGAATTGTTCACCCGGTTTCCCGAGCTGATTCCGGTCCATACGCAAAGATGGATGGCTTCGGATTCGATGTGGCTGCAGCGGACGGCATTATTATTCCAGCTTCGCTACAAGAAGCGAACGGATGCGGCTTTACTTTTTGATCTGATCCGGCAATGCGCGGACTCGAAGGAATTTTTCATCCGAAAGGCGATCGGCTGGGCGCTTCGGGAATATTCCAAGACGGACGAAGCGGCGGTCCGCACGTTCGTCGCCGAAACTGCGTTATCGCCGCTCAGTATCCGTGAAGCGCTCAAATATGTGGATCGGCGAAAGCCGTAATAACCTATTCCAGCTTAAAGCCTCGGGTTTCCAAGAAGCTTCGTATATGCGCACGCACCGGCTGCCGGAACTTGTCCGCTATCCCTCTGGACCATGTGGTCACTGTTTTGCCTCCGGTTCTCGTCCGGTAATACTCTTGCATCGTCTCGTCGTACGTTTCGATCCGCTGCCGTACATCGTCCGCTTGATAGCCGTTATAGTGCAGAACGGCCTCCTTCGGTAGCCGCGGCCGAGCCGAAGGCTCTTGATCGGGCACGCCGATACACATGCCGAACACCGGATAGACGAGCTCGGGCAACTGGAGCAGCCGACTGACGTCCTCTGGCGCGTTGCGGATTCCGCCAATGTACACGATCCCGAATCCTAGTGATTCGGCGGCCACCGCGGCATTTTGCGCAGCAAGCGTCGCGTCGACGGTGGCGACGATGAAGCTTTCCGTATTTTGATGGAACGTTTCACCGTTCAGCTCGGTTGCTTCGCGGAGCCGGTACAGATCTGCGCAGAATACAAGGAACAGACCGGAATGCTCGACATAGGCCTGATTTCCGGCCAGCCGGGCCAACTCCTGCTTTTTCTCCGGGTTGGTCACGGCAATGATGCTGTAGGCTTGGACATTGCTTGAAGTCGAAGCCATCTGAGCGGAAGCGACGATGGCGTCGATGTGCTCCGGCTGCAGCGGAACTTCCTTGAATTTGCGGATGGAGCGGTGGCTTTGGAGCAAATCAATTACGGGGTTCATGAAGGGTTGCACCTCCGAATGGAATGGTATGGATGTAGTGAATAGGAAAGACCCCCTGTCGGGGGTCTCCAGCAGACTGGTTGACATGCCTACCTTAAATTGTAAATGTTTAGATTCGTATCGTCAAACCGGGCGGGATAACGTGCCGCTAATTCTCATACTGACGCTTATTTTCAGAGACAAGCGGAAGAACTCCCATACTATTAATGCCGGATCTGATTGACGATCACATCATACATGCTGCCTTGAATTTTGACCGGCACATCGTCGGTCTGAACCAACCCGTTGCTCCAATGCACGCGGAACCGGAAGGTGTAGGCTTGGCCGCTGCGCAGCGATTGGGCATGATCGGGATTGACCAGTTGCCCGCTGAATCGAATGTGGTCGGAGGAGTCAAGTTTGACTTGCTCGCCGGTTTCCAGAAGCGTCGCATCGACCGACTGCGGCTTGGTTACGCTGGTGCCGGTATCGGTCACCGTCGCCGACAGCTCGAACGCCTCCCCGGCCCAAAAGACGTCGGCCGCCCGAGGAGCGTCCGGGTGCTTCTCGTTCCACAACAGCCGGTAGCTTTCCCACTCCGGCGTATGCGTGACATAGCCTTTAATCGACAAAGGCAGTACGACGAACGAATAGGTCTGGTTAAACGTTCCGCCCTTGCCGTCGCTAAGGGATAGCCGCAAGGTGTAAATTCCTTGAGGCAGTGGCCCGTAGGTGAACGCCTTACTTTGGCCGGACGGAACGCCGTTCCATTGTTGAATGATTCCGAACGCGCCGCCGTTCAAGCTGCTTTCTACCGTCACGTCAATCGCATCGCCGTCGGGATCGGAGACCGATACGGTGAATACCGGTGTATCGTGCTCGTAAATCGGCGTGATAAACGTAATATTTCCCGTCGGAGGGCGGTTGGTCAGCAGCCAAGTTGGCGCAGACCATGCCGACCATACAAATCCGTCAAAAGCACGCGCCCGAACCTGAACTTTTGCTCCTGCCGGCAGCGGATGATCCTTAGGAACGGAGGCGTTTTGTACGGACACTTGCCCTTGAAGATGCTGCCCTTGTTCTCCGGTATCATAGAGCACGGTATTTCCCGCTTCATTGATGAATTGGACCTGATATTTCGTGAACGTCGTATTTGGGTCCGGATCGCTTTGCGTGAACGAAACGGTCGGCGTTGGGCTCATCGGCGTCGGATTCGCTTGCGTTCCGGAAGGAACGTTCATCGTCACGGTCGGCGTCATGTTGATATAGAACCATACGGTGTTGCTCCATTCGGACCATAGGTTCGGATCGTCGTCGGTGACCTTCATCCGTGCCTGTAAAGGAACGCCTGTCGGCAGGTCTGTCGGCACTTGGAAGCTGTTCGTTGTTGCCGTGGTGCTCTGATACGCATTCCATCCCGTATTGTAGACCATGCCGCCGGTCTCGTTCAAAATTTCGATGTACATTTTCGCATAGTAGTTCTTTTGTCCGTCCGATTGAACCCAAGCAATCGCCGGTCGTTTGTTATCCAGAATAAGTGTCGGGTTATAGGCGTCAGGTCCGTTCGGATTCGTGATGACAACGCTGGGCGCCGAATTGATGACCATCCATCCGATATTGGACCATTCCGTCCAATAGTACGGATTTTGCGCGCGCACCCGTACTTGATACAACTCGCCGCGGATCAAATCCGTCGTCACTTGCCACGTGGCCGTACTATGCGGCGGCGCATTCTGACTTGTTTCCCCGCTGCTGATGACAAGACTTCTGTGCGAATCCATGATTTGAACCTCGTACCCCGTAAACGAGTGGCCCGCCGGGTCATCCTGCCTCCAATGGATCGTCGGTCTCGTTCCGTGTTCCAGTGTCGGATTGTCCCGCGTTCCGGTCGGATACGTTAGTTGGACCGTTGGTTTTGGAATTTCAGGGACGTTGCCTTTGAGCTGGATCAAAGCGGTGGCGGGGTAAGACTTTGCCCCGTACTCATCGATGACTTGTAAATACGCAGTATAAAGTCCAGGCTTTTTCGGCCTCGTCAGCTTTTCAGCGACAAAATTACCGTCAGGGTCGACATAGCCATACTCCCGGGAAACGATCCCGCGCATGCTGCAATAATCGTAGCCTGTCACATCGGGCGCGCTGCATCGTGCCGGGTCCCAAGCCGCCCGATTCGGATCGAACCGGTCCGGGTCGTAGGACGTATCGTTCCAGGCGACCGTGCCGTCCCCGTTCTCCGAGAGTGTGAACTGCGCGATCGGCCTGCGGTGAACCGTCAATTTTTTCTGGAACGTATTGGACCATTTGCGGTATTGATCGAAAACCATGCTTGCCCATAAATAGTTCCGGTTCGGATCGTCCTGCGCCCGCAGCGTGAGCAGATAGACGCCGACCGCGTCAAAGGTTTGCTGCGGGGCATCGAACGTTTTCCCGTTTAACGCGGAAAGTCCTTGATTATTTAGGAACTTCGGCGTATGCGTGACCCCCCAGCGGAAGTTGCCGGCCATCGGATCGTTTTCCGGATCTTCGAACAAAATGCTTTTATACCGCACGTTGGCCGAAGCCGAACCGTTCTCACATATGGCGTAGTCGGACATCCAATCCCGGTGATCCTGATTCTGCTTAACGGAAATGGCCGTGAATGTGACAAACGACTTGTCCGTGAAAGGTCCCATTTTTCCATCCGTGAATGTGGTATCCTGCACATCAAACACCGGTACGCCGTTCATGAATACTTGAATCGTATCGCCCGACAAGCTGATCTTGAACAAATTGTCCATGTTATCGAACGGCCACGTCTGGCTGCGCAGCACAGTTCGGCTGCCGCCAATGTAACGGCTTAGATAGAGCGTGGAACCGTCCGTTTCCAGACTATACCGGTTGGTCGGGTCAAGCATGCGGAACGAAAAACCGCTTAAGCTCGTATCCTCGTTCGGACTTGTCATTTTCATTCGAAACGTAATGTCCGTGTCACGATAACTATCCGGAGAAACGAACTGGCCGAGAAAAAACCCTTTCCGCAGTATAGGATCTTGATCAAGAGGACCGCTTTCGAGATACATGTACTTATCGGTTTCCGTGAAGTAATAGCCATTGCCCGTTTGTCTTTTTACCGTATTGTACATCCCCAAAAACAGGCCGTCCCCTACATAAAATCCGCCTAAGTAATTGTCTCCCCGTTCTTGTTCATTCGACGCTTCATTCAATAATTCGCCCTCATGAACATTGAAACGGCTACACTTTCCATCCGTCGCCCAAGAACAACCTCCTCCTCCGTCATTGAATCCGCCACCAAGAGTTACGCCAACTGTGTATGGATAGTTGTATGGAACAGGTCCGTCTGACACCGTACCGGTGTCCATATTCACGTATTGTCCGAAGCTGTGGTGGTCGCCACGACCGTTCATAAGATCCATATTCGTGTAACTGCGTGTCAGCAAGGTCCGATTATATGGATTTACAACGAGCGCCGTAAAATTGTTGTAAAGCATTTCTCCACCCATTGACGTGTTGGAAGGGTAGAACCAGTCCATGCCCGCCAATCTGGCGGTCCATCCCATGCTCAAGTCGTTATTGATGCGCAGCAGATAAACGCCGATCGGGGCGTCCTCGTTATATCTTCTATCGATTTTAATGTATCCGTCGTCCCGGTCGCAGGAGCGTTTGATGTAGGTATAAAACTCCCCGTCAGGCCCTTTCCATAACCCGTTTAGATCGCTGTATCTGCATTGGTAGGTTTCCGGATATTGCTCAGGAACCGGGCGTCCCAGCATCGTATTATAATATTTTCTTTGATATTTAATCGTACTGTCCGGGAACGATTGTCCGCCTCTTCTGACTTCCCGGAGCTGCGGATTAATTTCGACGAACCCAATTGCAGGCAAACCATTACTGTAATTCTTTTGATACACAATAACGAGGCTTTCGCCTTTGGTCATCAGCGAGAACGTTTTCCGGCCGACATAATCCTTTTCGTCAACCGATAGACCGAGCTCTTCCCAGCCGCTCTTGAGCGGATTGTCCTTATTGCTTGAAATCAGCTTACCGGTATACGCATCGTATGCCTCGATCATAAAGGAGTTGTTGCCCTTGCCGACGCCGCACGTCCAGCTTCTCGAACCATCGTCGTTGCGGCAAGTGGTGAAATAATCGTACATTCTGATGTTCGAAACCTTGTAGATGATTCCGCCTGCGACCTCGTACTTCACAGAACCTTGATACTCATCCGGCAAATATGCTTCTTTCGTGTAGGTCGGCCCGTTCGGAGAATCCCGGAACGGTACGGCAACAGTATACTTGTCCGGTGCAAGGATAAAATCATACGGGTCCCGATCCCATAGATGAAACAGGTTGTTAGCTGCATTGTTCCATTTTCGGCTGTACTGCGGCAGCTTCTTTTTATTAAAGGCATACAGCTTCGAGCCCTCGTCAAAATAAAGATACGTTTTATTCGTACGTACGATCGAATTAAACTTCGCCGGAGAATATCCGGGTACATATGTCCTCGCATCCGGGTCCCAGATCGTTGATGGGACTAAGATGGGCGTACTGGTCAGCGTGGGTCTGCCGTTCACCCACTGATAAATCGTACCTTTATATGAGCTGATAAAGTTCGCTCCGAACCCGAGGTCCGGCCATAGAAACGTTCCGAAAACATGGGTAGGTCCCTGTGGCGGATTGTCTCGCTTGATAATGCTTTCCTGACGCTCCATTTCTCTTCCCAAGCCCGCCCGTAGGACGGCGTTGCCCTCGGCAGCCCACCGGTAAATATAGTTATTGATCCGGATATTCGTGTTCGTATCGAACAGCGCCCACGAATTTACGATTGTACTCGCGTTAAACATAATGGGCGGATTCATTCCCGGCTGATCGTTTTGCCCTTCGATGGCAAAGGAAACGTGCGGCGCATTGTTGACGATATCCATCGTACGCAGCGCATCCGGCTGCGTATCGGATGCCAGGGCGCTTTTTCCGTAGTCCTCCGTCACTTGAACATCGAACAGATATTTACCGACCATGTCGGTTTTAAATACAAGCGTGTTGTTATCGAAGGAAACGACTCTGCTGTCTGTCCCAAGGATATCCAGCCAAGGATCGTCTTGAAAACCGTTGTTTGCCGCGTCGTATTTGAACCGCCATTTGACGGAAACGATCTGATCGCCGTCCGGCGAATACGATTGGTTTCGGATGGTCACCGGCTGATTCCGGATACCGAGCGGCGGTACGACGATTTTGCCGACGGGAGGCAAGTCCGGGTGGACGGTAATGCTGCAAGTGCTGTAGCCGGTTGATGCCATGCCCGAGCTGTCCACGACTTTTGCCAGCGTGACAGTCGCTGTAACGTCCTGCAACGTTCCGTTATAGTACTTATCCAGCTTGTTGATCCACAAATCCTTCGAGTGGTCGATGGACCGTCTCGCCGGGCTCCAGCTTTTATCGGCATGGATCGCTCCGGGAGGGACAGGACGATTTTCCTTGATTTCCGCGGGCGCGGTGCAGACCGGGATCGGATTCGGCTCCATCACAGTCAAGGATACGTTTTCCGTTCGCGTCCCGCCGCGCCCGTCATCCGCCGTAGCTTTTACGGAGAACGTTCCCGGCGTATCCGCTTTGATGTGATAATAGCCTTCGGCGTCGAGCGTCTTGCCCCAATCTTCGTGCAGTTGCTTCGCTATTTTTTGAACCCAAGGATGCGTACCGGAATCGAAATCCCATTTCCACTGGATCGGATCGTTGTCCGGGTCCGAAGGCGACTTCGGGTCTGTGTACTGGTTATGAATAACACGGACATTGACCATGTCGCCTACCAAAAAATATTCCGGCGGATAGATCCCGTTCCGGTCTTGATCGTAAAACCAGCCTGCCTGAAAATAGGGCGGTTTATTGTTCGGATCGGGGAGAACCGTTAACGGTTTTTCCTTAATCCAGTCCGTTTCACCACAAGAAGTTTGAATTTTCAGACTTATGTAGTTGCTACCTTCTCCAAAATAAAACGGTCTCCCGTTCGGATAGGGGAATGCGCTGTTCTGCGATTGCCCTTTCACCCGATTCGTCGACCATGTCTGGCCGTTATAGTTGAACCGATATTGATGACCGAAATAGGTACAGCCTTTCGGGATTTTAAAATCAACAGGCTCCAGCTCGAAATTATCCCGAATTTTGATCGTCAGTCCGGGCCTAATTCGAAAGTCGCCGTCGATGCCGATATCGACCGGAAAATCAAACGGCTTATAGTTATTGTCTTCCCCGCCCGTCGTACCTTCATCAATCGTATTGTCCGAATCGACATAAAATCCGGTCAGTAGTTTTCCCGGGTCCGTCACCGTGTACTGAAACGTGCCGGTTATATCCACATTCTGCTCGGCGTTTGTAAAGGATGCCTTGTGAATCGTTTTACCGTTGGAACGGTTCTGGATCAGGATTGAGAAGGTTTTATTCTTGATCGGCTCTCCGACGTTACGGAACGTGTAGGTGAACGTCGTTGGCTCGCCGATTTTCACCGGCCCGTTCGATTTGAGATCGAAAGGGATCAGGTCGGGAAAAGTCGGCGCTTTATAGAACACTTCAATGCGGCCTTCGAATTTGTAGGTTGTGGCGGTCCAATCAGTATCGGCATCCATAACATAATTTCGCCCTTGTTGGTGCTTATCATAAGTTGGTTTTCCTTCTGGCCAAAGTAGGTAATCTATTGTAAGCCTATTGTATGAAGAGGTAAAAGGCTTAGAAACTTTCAAATATCCAAAGCCATCTACCTTTCTACCAAAGTCCTCAACTTGTACTCCTTCTGCTCGGGCTCTTGCATTGATTATGATAATACTTTTAGGATCTATCCTATCAGGTGCAACAAGATCACCATTGTCAAAATAAAAATCATTTGGTGGCTCGATTTCATAAGCTGTTGTTACCGCTGACCCATCAGATTTCCGCAGGTCAGGTTCGTCAAAACGAACAGGCTGCCCTGGAAATGTTTTTTCATCTGGAGGATAGATCGTTGCATCACCAGGGAATAAACCGGGGCAAGGAGAAGGAACTGGGTCCGGTGAACCACTACAGCTCCCCGGAAATTGATAATGCTTCGTTCTTTCTCCCTCGGTGTCCCAATACTTTCCACTAGGGTCTCGCCAAATAATGTGTCCAGGATTCGCATAACGTTTTCCGTGCAATTTTTCTGGAATGCCATTGGTTAGGTTTTTGAATACGAGCTGATCATTGATTACTTCATATGCATTCGGATCGATCTTTCTTTCCATGCCGCCAATAACCTTGATATATACATCGACACTTTCAACTTTTTGAGTACCCGAATTTAAGGATACTGAATAGTTCGTTAAGGTGGGCGTTGGTTCGAACGTTTTAAAGTTGATCGCGGCCATGATATAGTCGGGTCGTAAAAACATGAAAAAGGAGAACCCTAATAAGAAGATCGTGGCTGCTGCAATTATTCTAGTCCATTTGTTTTGGAACATAGCAGCCTACCTGCCTCCTCCGTTATTCTTTTATGCCTAGATTAATTGTAGCTCCATTATTTTCATGTAACCGTAGATTTACATACCCGGTGCGTTCTATTTGAGAACGAGCTTCTTCCTTAGGAAGTACAAAAAGGTGCCAACCTTCAGAAGACAGAATACCAGGTGAATAAAATCTCTTATCTACTTCTCTAGTCTTATCAAGGATATTTACCTCCATTCCTGAATCTGATGCCAACTGACGCCATAATGTATAGTCAGACTCTCCCCCATTTTCATTAGTAACGTCTATTTTCAGAGCTATAAAATAATCGTCTCCAATTGGTTTCCCATCAACTCTTCGAAGATCACCATCGAACATAGATCGGAAAGCTCCATCCCGCTCCTTTAAATCCATAATCAAGACTTGATGTACTTTTACGATTGCTTTCGTTTTACGCAACGGCATTCTATACGGCAACTCAACCACATGACTACCCCACATCGTCTGCACGTTACTCCCCGTCAATTCCACTTCCGCATAGCTGGCCGCACGCTTGTCCACCTCAAGCTTCTTGCCTTGGCTCACGTCCAAAATCCGCTGAATGATCTTCACGGATTGCGCCCGAGTGGCCGACTCTTCTTTTCCGAGCTGACCGTCGGCCATGCCTGTTATCAAACCCTTCTGCGTCGCCAAAAACATAAACTTTTTCGCATCGGTGCTGTCCTCTGGCGATTGCAGCGATTTGTCTGATGCCCGGACGGCGAGGCGGGCCATTTCCATCCGGGTAATAGGCGTGTTCCAGTCACCGGAAGAAAAGTCCTTGTATTGGTGGATTCCGGCTTGCACAAGCGCTGCGACGTAAGGAGCATGCCACTCCTTGTTATCACCACCCGGTACGGGCTTCAAACCGGCGGCTTTTGCCGTCATGGTGATAAATTCCGCCCGCGTAACGGTGTGGTCCGGCTTGAACGATCCGTCCGGATAACCGTCGACGTACCCGGCTGCCACTATAGCTTTAATATCGGATTCTGCCCAATGACCGGAAATATCGCTTAAAGACACACCTGCTTTTGACTCCGAAGCCGTTTTCGGCTGCTCTGCGGCCACCAGCGTATTGGCATTCGGGCTGCAGGCGCTCATTAACATCATGGACACGAATAAAGGGACAATACGTTTCATCAAAAATCTTCCTTTCGAGTGAATTCAAAGTTATGTATTTCCAGATCCAAAAGGACTAGGTCTATTGTACCATGACCGTGCTTAATTTACAGATTTTTCTTGCGCCAAAACACAAAAACCGCCCTACCCACTAAAGCATGGATAAGGCGGTTCTTCCGCTCGTTATTCGTTGTTATAATACCATCTTATTCCGAAACCTTCAAGAGGTTTTGCAATTTTTGTCGTAAAGTGTTTAGCATGAAGAAAAAAGGGTTAGTAGTAACGGTGCCGGCGCTGCTGTGCGCTCAGCCTGCTGCACTGGCCGAAGGTACCATCCAAGTGAAGGTGAATCAATTGCTGCTGGGAACGGAAGCCACAGGCTCAAATGACCGACGGCACGGTTACGGCTGCTGTCCGGCCTTTGGCGGAAGCGCTTGGAGTACCTTCCTTTTTCTTACGAAATCTTACCTTTAGCTCATAGATCGGCTATAATAAAGGTTTAAGAAGAGAAAGGAGCCAAGCACACTATGGCAGGAAGAAAAGAAGGCGAGCTCGACTTGACGCTGCTCGGCAACCAGCAAACGAAGTATCCGATGAACTATGCGCCGGAGATGCTCGAATCGTTCGATAACAAGCACCCGTACCGCGATTATTTTGTCAAATTCAATTGCCCGGAATTTACCAGCCTGTGCCCGATTACCGGCCAGCCGGACTTCGCGACAATTTATATCAGCTACATCCCCGACCTCAAAATGGTTGAGAGCAAGTCGCTCAAGCTGTACTTGTTCAGCTTCCGCAATCATGGCGATTTCCACGAGGATTGCATGAACATCATCATGAACGATTTGATAAAGTTAATGGACCCCAAGTACATTGAAGTGTGGGGAAAATTTACCCCGCGCGGAGGCATTTCCATCGATCCTTACTGCAACTACGGACGTCCGGGGACGAAATACGAACAGATGGCCGAGCACCGGCTGCTGAATCATGATCTGTACCCGGAGAAGGTCGACAATCGCTAAGCCGCAACGGCGGTCGGGCAAACCGTAGACCGGATTACAGGACTGACATAAACCCCGGCATCATCTAACAGCAAACACGAAGCCGCATCCTCTGGCAGCAGGGACGTTGCGGCTTTTTTAGCGTTCCACGGCGCCAAGATGCCTATAAATCTCTTTCTTGTTCGTCGCTCTTCACCGCCAAATCCATTCCGTAGAACGTACCACTGGCAGGAGTGCGGGCATCAGCAATTATTTTTGTGAACGCTACGTTGATCGTCTTTTTCTGCCTGGGAGGCATGGTCAACGTTTGATCCCCAAGGATGTCAAGCGATTCCAGGAACGAGCCGACGAGATACCGCTGATTGCGGATGGAGGCGGTGAACTGGATATCTTGACCGCTATGGTTAACGAAGGTGAGCGAACAAGTACCGGTCACCTGGTCGTCTTCTTTTTTGAAGTTGCACTTGCTTTCATCCTTGACGTATTCCAAGGCGTAGATTCCTTTAGCCCATACGCTTTGATAAGCTGCGACTAGTTGAGAGGGCAGCCAGAAGGGCAAAATTAAAGCGAGCAGGGCGATCTTTCGTGCGTGACGCTGCAGCGAGGTTCGGAGCGTGAATACACCGGCGAACAGCATCATCATCGAGGTGATACCGACGTAGTTCAAGCCGCTGGCGCCCCGCGACCATACGGGCAGTCCGATCCAAAGAAAAATCCGTTCGCCGAGCGCTGTGGTATCCGGGTAAGTCCAATTCAAAATAATGGTGCTCGTGATGAGCATCAAAGCGATGGCAAGCCGTCGGCGCCTGTTCATTTGCGTTCCCTCCTTCGCTCGGGAATACAATCGTTCCGAACGCTTGTGATATTTAATTAAACGAAAAATCTACGGAAAATGTTTCTTCTCATAAACCATTTACGGTAACAAAAAAAGGACCCCTCAAAAACGGAGGAGTCCCGAAAATCTTATATGCAGCAAACGGGGTTCCCGTTCTACTGGGCAGCCGCAACAAGCTCCCGCTTGGCGACAGGGGAGGCAGCAGCGACCTGAACCGGCCGGCTGTGGCCCGCCAGCTCGTACGGAATGCACAGCGGAACTCCGGTGCGGGGGTCCGGCACAATGTCCGCTTCGATGCCGAAGACATTTTGCAGCATCTCCGGTGTCATCACTTCCGCCGGACTGCCTACCGCCGCTACCGTTCCGCGTTTGATCGCCACCATATGGTGCGCATAGCGGGTCGCATGATTCAAATCGTGAACGACCATCACGATGGTGCGCCGCTCTTCGAGGTTCAGCTTTTCCAGCAGCTTGAGCACTTCAAGCTGGTGGGCCATATCAAGGAACGTTGTCGGCTCGTCAAGGAACAGAATGTCGGTTCCTTGCGCAAGCGCCATAGCAATCCACGCGCGCTGACGCTGCCCGCCGGACAATTGGTCGACGGGACGGTCGTAAAATTCCTCCATCCCGGTCATGGCAATCGACCAGCGGACGATCTCGCGATCTTCCTTGGTCAGAGAGCCGAATCCTTTCTGATGGGGGAAGCGGCCGTAGGTGACGAGTTCGGAGACGGTCAATCCGTCCGGGGCCGTCGGGTTTTGCGGCAAAATGGCGAGCTGCTTGGCCACTTCCTTGGTCGATTGCTGATGGATCGATTTGCCGTCCAGGAAGACGCTGCCTTGCTTCGGCTTCATCATGCGGGCCATCGCTTTCAGGATCGTCGATTTACCGGACCCGTTCGCGCCGACGAGTGCCGTAATTTTTCCAGAAGGGATGCTAATATTTAAATTTTGCACAATGGACCGTTCCCCGTAGGCAATATCCAACCGTTCCGTATATAACCGTTCCAACCCAACCACTCCCTTAAAATTTAGCTGAACTCCGAGGCAGGAGATCTTATTCAACAAGTGCCGATTAGAGCACAATGACAAGAACGATGATAATGAGAATCTTTATCAATTGAATTGTATAACAGAACGGGCTGGTATTTCAACCCTTTTTGGGAATTTTCCTTGTCCGTTTTCCAACAAGTTGTGAATCCCGGATCGAAAGCGGGCAGCGCGAAACGCTAAAAGTGCGCAACCGGGTTTCTGGGCGTATAATGAATGGAAAAACAAGTGGCCTCCTCCGGCTTTATGAACGCGTCCGAACGAGGAGGGGAATGGAGGATTCGAAATGTTAAAGCTGGGCGTATTGGATCAATCGCCGATCATTCCGGGAGAAACGGCGGCAGACGCAATGGCGCGCACGTTAGAGCTGGCCAAGACGGTTGAACGGCTCGGTTATACGCGATACTGGGTGTCCGAGCATCACGACACGCCAGGTCTCGCCGGTTCTTCTCCGGAGATTTTGATCGCAGCCATTGCCGCGCATACGTCACGGATTCGGGTCGGCTCGGCCGGCGTGCTGCTGCCTCATTACAGCCCGTATAAAGTCGCGGAAAATTTCCGGGTGCTCGAAGCCCTGTATCCGGGACGGATCGATCTTGGCATCGGAAGGGCGCCCGGCGGCATGCCGATTGCTTCGGAGGCGCTGCGGTACGGCCGGCCGAAGGAGCGAGAAGAGCAGTTCGCCATGATGCTCCGCGATCTCGGAGGCTTTCTATCCGACTGGATGGAGCCGGGACACCGCTTCGAAGGCGTGAGGGCGACGCCGCTCGTCGATACGGCGCCGGAGCTTTGGCTGCTCGGCTCCAGCGGCTTCAGCGCAGACCGGGCCTCGGAGCTGGGCGGGGCGTTCTCGTTCGCGCATTTCATTAACGGCGACGGCGGACATGAAGCGGTGCGGCGGTATTTTGCCAATTACCGGCCCGGCCCGCTCGGCGCGTCTCCTCAGGCGAACGTATGCGTGATCGTCATCTGCGCCGACACGGACGAGGAAGCGGAACGGCTGGCTTCTTCGACCGATTTGCGCCTCTTGCTGTTGGAACAAGGGCAGTTCCGTAGGCCCTTCCCAACGCCGGAGGAAGCGGCCGGTTACCCGTACACCGACTGGGACCGCATGCGTATTCAGGCGAACCGGAGACGGATGATCGTCGGCGGGCCGGAGAAGGTGAGGACGCAGATGCTTGAGTTCAGCAAGGACTACGGGGTAGAAGAATTGATCGTGCTGACCTATACGTACGACTTCCAAGCCCGGCTGCGTTCGTACGAACTGCTCGCAGATTTATTCGGACTCGGCCGGTAACATGAAAACGGGACTCCGTTCGGACCTGACAGGTCTTCAAGGAGTCCCGTATCGCGTTACAGCGAGCTTTCCGTTCAGGGAAAAGGCTTGACGCTTTCGACGCGCAGCATGATCTGCTTGTCCAGCAGCTCCGGCCGGATCGCAGGATTGCCCGCGTTGATGCGCGGAATTTCCAGCTTCGGATTGGCGCGGGTCGCCATCTCGTTCACAATGGTGAAGGCGTAACGAAAGCCCGCTTGCGTAAGAAGGTCTTGTGCCGTTTTGGAATGGATGCCGAACGGGTAAGCGTAGCTGTCTGCCGCATGATCGCTGCCGTACAGCTCGTTTAGCCGCTGCGCGCAGGCTTTGGTGTCCGCCGCCACCCGGGCGACGGCCTGCTCGGGCGTTTCCGGCGCGCCGTCTTCCCGCGTAAGCGGTCCGGTAATCGCAGCCGTCTTCCCTTCCTTGAAATGCAGATTGTTCGAGTGGCATTGAAAATCGTACCGTCCAGGCCGCTCGCTCAGCATTTGCCGGATCTGGTCGCGGGACAGCGCTGGAATCGACGGGGCCAGCGGGTCGTCCAAATCCTTCGTCACGACGAAATTAACGGCCGGCACGTCAAGCTCTTTCAGGATCGGATACGCGTAATCGTAGAAGCTCTTGTAGCCGTCGTCAAAGGTCACGAGCACCGCTTTATCCGGCACGGAACCGCCATCGTAAAATTGCTTGAATTCGTCGAGTGAAATGAAATGATAGCCTTTTGACTTTAAATAATTGAGCTGATCGCGAAACAAAGCGGTGGAGACGGTGCTCGAGCTTTGGTCCGTATCGTGGACATGATGGTACATCAGGACGGCCACTTGGTCGCGGTAGCGCAGCGCGTCTTTATACGACCAGGCGTCAAGCGTGCCGATCAAGATCGCGGCAAGCAGCAGAGCAGCCAAAACTTTTTTGATCATAGCAGGGTCTCCCTCGGGTAAAGCTGAAGCAGCTTCCGGATAAAAACGTCTATAGTCAGTTATATCGGTTCCGGGAACGAATTTCAAGTTTAGTTACATCGCCCCGGCACAACCGGGCCAAGAGAAGGGGAAGTCGTCATCATGAAGCTGGGGAAGCGTATCGGACAAGGATATACCGCAGAAGTATTTGCATGGGGGAGCGATAAAATCATTAAAGTGTTCCGCCCCCACGCCGGAGACTTGATGGAATACGAATGGCGGATCAGCCGCCAAGTGGCCGGGTTCGGACTGCCGGTGCCCGCGGTTTACGGAATCGAGGAAGCCGAGGGAAAACGGGGAATTGTCTACGAACGGGTGGCGGGTCCGACTTTGACGCGGGTGATCGCGGCGAAGCCTTGGCGCATCGCTCAAGCTGCGGGGCAGCTCGCTGTGCTGCACGCGGAAATGCACCGCCGCGAGGCCCCGGGGCTTCCGAAGCAGAAGGAGATGCTCGAACGCCGCATCCGCGAAACGTCCTTGCTATCCGAGGAGACCAAGGCCCGGGTAATCGAGCGGTTGAACCGGCTGCCCGAAGAGGTCAGGCTGTGTCACGGGGACCTGCATCCCGAAAATATGATGATGACCGCTCAAGGTCCGGTCATTATCGACTGGATGACCGGCATGAGCGGCCATCCGGATGGCGATGCGGCCCGAACGCGGTTCATTTTGGACTATGCGTCGCTTCCGCCGGGGATGCCGAAGCCGGTAAAGCTGTTGTTTACCGCGCTGCGCCGGCACTTGTGCAGGACGTACTTGAAAGAATACATACGGCTTACCGGCAGCACGATGGAGTCGATCGAGGCGTGGCTGCTGCCGCTTGCGGCCGCCCGGCTTGTGGAGAGCATAACGGAGGAGGAGCGGGGCAAGCTCCTGGAGTTGATGAACCGGCAGCTGAACGGGTAAGGCGCAGCCATATAAAAAGCACCTCCAGCACTCGGGGATTCACCGGTGCCGGAGGTGCTTCTAAGTTTAAGCCGACCGTCTACGTCTTCGCTTCGCTTAGTCGCGGATTTCCACAATCAGCTCGATTTCGACCGGCGTGTGGAACGGAAGGTCGCTCGTACCGATCGCGGAGCGGGCGTGCTTGCCGTTTTCGCCGAAGACATCGACGAGCAGGTTGGATGCGCCGTTCATAACATACGGCTGATCGCCGAAGCCCGGTGTGCTGTTGACGAAGCCGAGTAGCTTGACGATTTTGACCACACGGTCGAGGTCGCCCAGGTAGCCTTTCAGCACGGCCAGGCAGTTGATGATCGTTTGGCGGGCCGCTTCTTGGCCTTGCTCGATTGTCACGTCCTTGCCCAGCTTGCCTTCGTACATCAATTCGCCGTTAATGCGGCAATCTTGACCGGACAAGTAGAGCAGATTGCCCGTCCGGTTGCACGGAATGTACGTAAAGCGCGGCTCCGGGGACGGGGGCAAAGTAATGCCGAGTTCTTGTAAACGTTGTTCGATTTGGGACATAGATAGGATACCTCCGATAGTTTCGTTAAATTAATGGGCGCAGCACGACGCTGCACGAATAAGTCCGCCTTCGCGGGCATGCGTATGTTGGTCGCCGATGAGCGTTGTTTTTCCCGCCACAATGACGTGCGAGATGCCGTTCGGATACTGTCTCGGCTCTTCGAACGTGGCTAGATCCTGGATCGTATCCGGATTGAAGACGGTCAGATCGGCGGCATAGCCGGGAACGATCAGTCCTCGCTTGCCCAGCTTGAAGCGCTGCGCCGGGAACGACGTCAGCTTGCGGACCGCCTCCTCCAGCGACAGCACGCGCTGGTCGCGCACGTACTTGGCGAAGACGCGAGGGAACGTGCCGTACAGCCGGGGATGCGGCTTGCCGGTTTCGCAGGTCAGGCTGTCGGAAGCGATCAGCGACTTTTCGTAGCGGACCACCTGCGAGACGTCTTCGTCCGACATATGGAAATACACGATCGAGATGCGTCCTTCCTCTTCCAGCAGCAGGTCCATCATGCAATCCGCCGGATGCTGGCCGCGCTCCTCGCTGATTTCCGCGATATGCTTGCCCTCCAGATGACGGCTCTTCTCCGTATGCACCGCCGAGATGACGACGCTCTGCCAGCCGGTGGAGCAGACGAGGTTGTCCCAATAGTCCTGCTCGCGGCCAAGCTCCTCGCGGATGCGTGCGCGGAGCGAAGGATCGCGGAACGCTTCCAGCGTGCCTTCGATGCCGCCTTCGAGCACCCATGGCGGAAGGACGGTCGTCAGCGTCGTAGAGCCCGCGTGGTAGGGGTACACGTCGCAGGTCACGTCCATGCCGCGGGCCCGGGCGTCCTCGATCAGCTCCAGCGCCTCCAGCACCTTGCCCCAGTTCCGCTTGCCGGCAGCCTTCAAGTGGCTGATATGCAGCGGCACGCCGGCTTTCTCCGCAATCCAGATCACTTCCTTGACGGAAGGAATCAGATTGTTGCCTTCGCCGCGGATGTGTGTGGAGAACAGCCCGTCGTACTTCGGCAGGATGGAGCACAGCTCCGCGATTTCTTCCTTGGCCGTATAGCTGCCGGGGGCGTACAGCAGGCCAATGGACAGCCCGATGGCGCCGGCCCGCAGCCCTTCCTCCAGCATCAGCTTCATGCGCTCCAGCTCGTGCGGCGCTGCCGGACGGTTCGCAAAGCCCATGACGGCGATGCGCAGCGCGCCGTGCGCGACGTAGGTGGCGACGTTCTCCGACGGGCCGGATCGGGCCAGGTGTTCCATGTACTGTTCGACGGTTTCCCACGGCCAAGCCCAGTCCGTCTTGCCCAGCACCGGCTGGACATAGCTCTGCAGCAGCTCGGCGCGCTCTTTCACGAAGGGAGCGGGCGCGAGTCCGCAGTTGCCGACGACTTCCGTCGTCACGCCCTGCCTGATTTTGATCTCGCTGTGCGGATGATCGAAAATCATCAGGTCGGAGTGGCAATGGCCGTCGATAAAACCGGGAGCGATGACTTGGCGGTGCGCGTCAATGACGCTTCTCGCTTCCTGCTCCACCCGGCCGACGGCGGCGATCCGCCCGTCTTTCACCCCGACGTCGCCGAAAAACCAAGGGTTTCCAGTGCCGTCCGCAATACGTCCGTTACGAATGATAAGATCCAGCATGATTACGAGCCTCCCCGCTTACTGCAGCTTGCCGCGTGCCAGAACGGCCCGCTCCTCATAGTTGTCGCCGCTCTTGAAATACACTTTGTCATGCAGATTGACCGTGCTGCAAATATGATTCGGGATGATGTGCAGCACATCGCCGGCTTTCAGGCCGGAAGCTTGGGCCGCCGGACCGAGCCGCAGCATGCCATGCTCCTCTGACATCCGCTCCAGCACTGCGTCCTCCAGCTCGAGGATGTGCCCGAAGCCTTGCAGCTGCATCGGGTCCGTATTCGGCTGCACGTCGGTGGCGAACGTCTTGCTTCCTCCGTCTACCACGGCCAGGTCGTCAGCCGGCCGGCTGACGACGGTTACGCGGACGCTGCCGGCGCAATCGCCGAGCGAGCAGACGCCGAGGCGAGCCTGCATCCGGTCCTGGAACACGTACGTGCCCGGCCGGATTTCGGTCACGCCTTTGGCCACCGCGGCCTGAAGGCCTGTCGGCGTGGAGCCGACGCTGACGTCCGCAATCGGCACGCCCTGCGCGCGAATGCGGTCCGCGAGCTCGGCCATCAGCCGGCCTTCCTCAGCGCCGGCCGCTTGCAGATCGAGCGTCGGCTTGCCGCCGAGCAGCGCGCCGCGGAACGTATAGATGCCCGTCAGGCGCAGGCCTTCCATCGCGTGGATGGCGGATGCCAGCGCTTCCGCTTGGTCGTACGGCACGCCTGTCCGACGCAGACCGGTATCGATCTCCAGGCGGACCTGCAGCTCGCGTCCGGCCTCAAGGGCGGCTTGGGAGAGCAGCTTGGCCCCGTCCAGACTGTCGACGCCGACGATCAGCTCGATTTGCCCGCTGAGCCGTACCGCGCGTGCGATTTTGGCCGGGGTGACGAGTGGGTATGCGATAAAAATGTTCTTGATGCCGTGCTCCGCCATCACTTCCGCTTCGGACACTTTCGCGACGGTGATGCCTACCGCGCCGGCGTCCAGTTGTTTCCGCGCGATCCATGGCATTTTGTGCGTTTTGGCATGGGGCCGCAGCGCGATGCCGAGCCTTTTGGCCGAGTCGGCCATGGAACGGATGTTGCGCTCCATGATGTCCGTGTCGATGATTACGCTGGGGGTGTCCAGTCGGTCGTTCATCGTCTCACTCACTCCCATAATATTTTGAATATTCTGATAGGCATAAGAGCACCGCCCTGATTCGAGCTGATTTCCCCTCTTCAGACCGGTCGTTTCCGGGGGCTGCATGGTCCCCGGGTCATTCTGAGAAAGATACTAACATAATCCAGCGTGAAATCAAACAAAAAGTTTTTTTGGTTGAAAAAAAGTATGTTAGCTTCCCCCTGAAAATGTGCTAGTATTAAGGCATCGCAACGCTTACAATTCTATTTCCAAGCTAAACGGGGGAACGACACAATGAAACGGTGGCTGTCGAAGTCGCTCAAACACAAGCTGTCCCTGCTGCTGCTGATTGCGATTGTCCTGCCGCTGCTCGCCACGGGAGCGGTTTCGTACAATATAGCGACCTCCGCCACAGAGGAGAAGGCGAAGCAATCGGGCATGAACACGCTGCGTCAAATCGCGGACAAGCTGGAGTTCGTTATACAGGACGTCGAGAACATGTCCCTGTTCATTATCGGCCAGCGGGAGGTTCAGGCGTATCTGGACAACGACCGGGAGGACGTGGCCCGCTATACGCTGAACGTCGGCTTTTTGACCAATCTGGCCTTTTCCAAAAAATACATTTCCAACATCACGATCAATTCGGCCAACGGCTATCCGCCGCTATCGAACACGACGGTGCTTTATTCGGGCCTGCCGGACGTGCTCCGCAAAAATGAGGAAATTTACCGCAGCAGCACCAAGTGGTGGACTCCGCTGTACGAGAATCAGACGACGGAAGGGCTGAAGAAGGTCGTCTCCCTTGTTCGTCCGATCCGCAACGTGAACAACTTCAAGCCGCTCGGCGAGCTGTCCATCAGCTTGGACGAAGCCGAGATTGCCCGTTATTTGCAGGAATCCGGCTGGGAAGCCAAAGGGTTCATCCTGCTGCTGGACGCGAACAACCGGATTTTGTCCGGCGGAGAGTCCGCGTGGCTGAACCGTCCGGTCAGCGAGCTGTTCCCGGATATCGGGCCGATGGCGGAGGCGAGCGGCGTGCTCAATTACGGCCAAGGCGACGGGCAGAAAACGATTTTGTACTATACGCTCCCGAGCCTGAACTGGAAGCTGGTCGGCTTCATCCCGACCCAAATCTATACGGCGCAGAACGTCTATGTGCTGACGGTTACCGCGGTAGCGGTCGGCATCTCGCTGCTGCTGGCCGCCGGACTGGTGCTATATTTCATCCAGTGGGTGACGCGGCCGCTGACCCGGATGACGCAGACGATGAAAGACATCAACCCGGACGAGCCGATCCCGACGTACGAGGTGAAAAGCAGCGACGAGGTCGGCCTGTTGCTGCACAGCTACAACAAGCTCAGCGACCGGATTCAGCGGCTGAAGGAGCAGGTGCAGCTGAACGAGGCGAAGAAAAAGGAAGCCGACATCCTTGCGCTTCAGGCGCAGATCAATCCGCACTTTTTGTACAATACGCTATCCTCGATCCATTGGATGGCCTTGATGAATCAGGACCGGCAGATCGCCGAGATGATCGGGGCGCTTAGCGATTTTCTCCGGTTCAGCCTGAACAAGGGCGAGGAGTTTTGTCCCGTGCAGCAGGAGATTGCGCATGCGCAGAACTATGCGTACGTGCAGTCGATCCGCTTTCCCGGCCAATTCGAGATGGAGGTATATATCGATCCGGCCATGCTCCAGACGCCGATGCTCAAGCTGCTGCTCCAGCCGCTGATCGAGAACAGTCTAATCCACGGCATTCAGAAAAAGCAGGAGCCCGGCTTCGTGTATGTTCACGGCGAGCTGAGCGGCGCGCGGATGAAGTTTGTCGTGGAGGATACGGGCATCGGCATCGAAGCGGACAAGCTGCGCGAAATTCGCCGGCAGCTTGCTTGGACGGGGAACGGCGCGCCGGCGGCCAAAACGAGCTATGGCTTGCGCAACGTGCACCAGCGCCTGCTGCTGCATTACGGCAGCGAAGCGGGGCTGACGATCGACAGCGAGCCGGGCAAAGGCACCCGCGTTTCTTTTAGCATTCCGGTATTGGAGGAGCCCGCATGAAAATTTTAATCGTAGACGACGAAGTGATCATAAGGAACGGTCTGTGTACCGTCATCGACTGGAAGGAGCTTGGCTTGACGCTGCTTCCTCCGGCTTCGTCCGCCGAGGAGGCGCTGGCGCGCATCCCGGTGGAGAAGCCGAATATTTTGCTGACGGACATCCGCATGCAGGGAATGGACGGCATTCAGCTCGCGCATGAGGTGAAGCGGCTGCTCCCGGACACGGAAACCGTCATTCTGACGGGCTACGACGATTTTACGTACGCCCAGCAGGCGCTGCGCGAAGGAGTCACCGACTATCTGCTTAAGACAAGCCGCCCCGAGGAAATTATTAAAGCGGCGATGAAGGCGAAGCAGCGCATCATGGACAAGTGGGAGAATGCCAAGCAGGAAACGATGCAAACGGCGGCGCTGCGCAGCCAACTGCTGGACCGGCTGCTGATTCAGGGCGACGAGTCGTCCCTGGCGCCGGTGCAGGCCTGGTTCCGCAAAAACGGCGTGCAGCCGGACGAATCGTCCCTGGCGCCGATGCGGGTGCTGCTGCTCGCGGCCACGGGCTGGGGGGACGGAGCGCTGGCCGCTCTTCTGCTCGGCGCAGCCGAAAATATGCTCTACGAGCTGCTTCCGGCGGTGACGATGGTGAAGGCCGACCGCATCGTGCTCGTCCTGCGAGAGGAAGCCCGCGTATCGGACTGCGGCGGCTTGGAGCGGGCCATTGATCGGGTGCGGCAGACGCTGAAATGCACGGTGTTTGCGGCGCTCGGCCGTTCCGTTGCTTCGTACGGCGAGCTGCAGGCCTCTTACCGGGAAGCCGGGACGGTATTTGCGTACCGCGGACTCCTCGGGACCGAGGGGCTATACACGTCCGCGGATATCGCGGACCGCTGTGGCGGCCGGACCGTCTGCTCCCAGAAGGAGGAGTCGGAGCTGGCGGCCATTCTGATGAGCAACAACGGAGCCGACCTGCGGCATTGGGTGAACCGGAAGGTGCGGGAGCAGCTCGAAGATCCGGCGGCCACGCCGTCTTCGGTGCAGGCGTTTCTGCAATCGATGGTCATTGCCGGCCACCGCTGGCTGGAGCGGTCGCAGGGCGGCGGGAAGCCTGAGGCAGCCCTCCATACGTTCGAGGTCGATTCGCGCGCCGAGGACGAAGTGTTCAAGCTGCTGTCTTCGGTGATGGCGGCGTTCCACGAGGCGATTGCTGACAAGCCCTATGCGTATATTCAAAAATCGATCGCCTACATCAAGGAGCATCTGGATCAAAACTTGTCTCTGCAGCAAGTGGCCAAATTCGTTCACTTGAACCCGAACCACTTCAGCGAAGTGTTCAAGCGGGAGACGGGACTGAACTATATCGAATTCGTCACGCGGGAGCGGATGCGGCGGGCTGCGGAGATTTTGCAGGAGTCGCAGGCGAAAATCAGCGAAGTGGCGAGCAGGGTTGGCTACGAGGACATCAAATATTTCAGCCAGCAGTTCAAAAAGCATACCGGACGGACGCCGACGGAATTCAGGCAGTCGGTCAAAGACTGAATTTTTTCCACCCTAAGGCCGAAATCTCTCCCGTTACGTATCCCGGGGATTGTCCTCTATACTGAAGCAGTACACACATACACAAGGAGGGTTCGTAAGATGAACAAAGCGGCTACAACGGGAGTCCTGTTGACCCTCTCGCTTTCGCTCCTCGCCGGCTGCGGCTCGGGTGGAGACCAAGCGGGAACAGGCGGCAGCGCGGGCGGAGACAAAGGAAAAGCGTCCGATAAAGTAAAGCTTTCGCTCTGGCATAATTTCACCGGCGACGATCTGCGCGCCAAAACGATGCGGGGGATCATGGAGCAGTACAAGAAGGATCACCCGAACGTGGAACTGGATATCCAGGGCATTCCGCCCGATGGTTACAGAGCTCGTTTGAAAACGGTTGCGGCGGCGAACGAAATGCCCGACTTGTTTGTGATGTGGCCGGGCGTCATGACCAAAGAATTCGCCGGAGGCGATCTGCTTCAGCCGATCAACCCGCTGCTGGACAGCAAAGCGGATTGGAAGAACGGCTTCCTGCCGGGCTCCTTCGACGACTTCACGCTGAACGGCAACATTTATGCCGCTCCGATGGGGCTGTCGCCGACGTCGATTTTATACTACAACAAAGCGATGTTCGATAAACATAATGTCAAGCCGCCGAAAACGTGGGACGACATGATGAGCTTGGTCGAAACGTTCAAGAAAGAAAAAATAACGCCGATCGCGCTCGGTAACAAAGCGGCGTGGCTGGCCCAGTCCAGTATTTTGAGCTCCTTGGCCGACCGCGTGACGGGAACGGAATGGTTCCTGAACGCAGCCGAGCAAAAAGGCGCGAAGTTCACCGATCCGGAATTCGTGCAGGCATTGACATACTTGCAGCAGCTCGGCAAAGCCGGCGCGTTCCAGGACGGCTTCAACAGTATCGATAACACGCAGATGGAGCAAATGTTCGCGCAAGGCAAAGCGGCGATGATGATCGACGGCGGCTGGGCGCTGACGAACCTTGCAGCCAATGCGTCCAAAGAAGTGCTGGACGGCATGGACGTGACGGTGCTGCCTTCCGTTCCGAACGGCAAAGGCGACCCTAACTCGATTGCCGGCGTCGTCGGAACCGGTCTCGGCATGAGCAAGAAGACGTCCGGCGCAAGCAAAGAAGCGGCGTATGAGCTGATCTACGCCATGTCCGGCCCGGCAGCGCAGAAAGCGACGCTGGAAAGCAACCAGCTCGTCAGCTACAAGGTTGATCTCGACACAAGCAAGGTGTCCTCGCTGTTCGCCAAAGTCCACAACATGGTAGGCACCGTGAAACGGACGCCGGTCTATGACGGACGTCTGAGCTCGGCCGCAGCCGATGTCGTGAACAACGGCCTGCAGGAACTGCTCATGGGCGCCAAGCCTGAAGACATAGCGAAGAAAATTCAAGACGCGCAAGCCAAATCGGTCGGCGCGAAATAAGATGGGCCGCGCGATTCCAGCTCTTCACCGGGGCTGGAATCGCCAGTTCCGGAAGAAGGAGGGGTTCCATGACGGCAGCGGCACGTATTCGAGGGTTTATTGCGATAGGTCTTCTCCCGGCCACGCTGATTTTCGTCTTTTTCGCGATTATACCGATTTTCTGGTCTGCGTATTACGGCTTTTTCGATTGGAAAGGGATCGGGGCTGCGAAGTTCATCGGCTTCGACAACTACGTGGAAGTAATCCGCGACCCGATATTCTGGCTTTCGTTTAAAAACAACATGCTGATCGTCGCCGCTTCGGTGTTCGGTCAAATTCCGATCGCGCTTATTCTGGCGCTTGTGCTCACAAGCAGCTCGCTCTTTCAGCGGATGATCCGCGCTTCGGTGTTTATGCCGATGGTGCTTTCCTCGGTCGTTGTGGGGATCATTTGGAGCTACATTTACCACCCGCAAATCGGCATTTTGAACTTCCTGCTCGACGCCCTCGGCCTCGAATCCTGGAAGATGCAGTGGTTATCCGATCCGAAAATATCCATGTATATGCTCATGATCCCGATTATCTGGAACTACATCGGGCCGTACATGATTATGTTTATCGCCGCGCTGCAAAATATTTCCCCGGAAATTGACGACGCTTCGCGAATCGACGGTGTCGGTCCGGTCCGGAAATTGTTCTCGATCACCCTGCCGATGATTTGGGATACGATCAAGGTTGCCGTCGTGCTCTGCATCTCGGGCAGCTTGAAGGCATTCGACCTGATCTACGTCATGACCAACGGAGGACCGGCGCACTCGACCGAGCTGCTCGCTTCGTATATGTACAACAACACGTTCAACGTCTTCCGCTTCGGCTACGGCAGCGCCGTCTCGACCGCGATCATTATTCTCAGCCTGCTGTTGATTCTGGGAAGCCAATACCTCATGAAACGCAATTACCGATAATGGAAAGGAGGGACCCGTCATGGAACAAGCTTTGTCAGTAAAAACGGGAAGCGCCACGGGCAAAGTCGGGGCAAAATGGAGCCGCGGGCTTATCAACGTCCTGCTCACGCTTTACGCCCTTGTTACGCTTTATCCTCTGTTCTGGTTGTTCGTCAGCGCTTTTAAAACGAACGAAGAGTTTCATTCCAAGCCGTTCTCCTTGCCGGAGGTATGGCAGTGGGACAACTTCGCGCGGGCTTGGGAAGTATCGGCGATGGGAACGTCGCTTGTCAATTCGACCATCGTTACCGTCTTGTCGCTGATTATGACACTGGTGCTCGGAGCGCTGGCGGCTTACGTGCTGGCACGGTTTGATTTTAAACTGAAGCCTTTGTTCATGGGCTTGTTCTTGCTCGGCATGCTTATTCCGATTCACAGCACGCTCGTGCCGCTCTTCGTCTTGATGAAAAAAGTCGGGCTGCTCGATACGTACGCGGCGCTCGTGTTCCCTTATACGGCGTTTGAGCTGCCGCTGGCGATCTTCGTCGTTGCAGCGTACTTGACTGCGATTCCGAAAGAGATCGAAGAAGCCGCGCTGATCGACGGCACGGGGTATTGGGGCATCTTCTTCCGCATGATGCTGCCGCTCAGCCTGCCGGCCTTGTCGACCATAGCGATTCTTGGCTTTTTGCGGTTCTGGAACGATTTCGCGTTCGCGCTCGTCTTTATCAGCAAGCCCGCTTTAAAAACGATTCCGCTCAGCTTGTCCGTCTTTGCCACCGGGTATGCGACCGACTACAAGCTGACGATGGCTGCGATGTCGATCGCGGTGCTGCCGACCATTATCGTCTACCTGCTGTTCCAGGAACAGATTATGAAAGGGATGACGGCCGGGGCGGTCAAGGGATAAATTGATCTCATGCGGGGAGAAATATTTGTAATTCACAGACTTGGACAAATGTGGTAGTATCCGGGTGGAGAGAGGGGGATCAGCATGGCTGGTTTGAAAGTAGCAGTGATTGGCGCAGGCTCGATTTCGGAAATGCATTTAACTTCGTATCAAAATCATCCCGAGGCAGAGCTCGTCGCCGTCTGCGACCTGGTGGAAGAACGGGCGCGGCAGGCCGCCGACAAGTTCGGCGCGAAAAAGGTGTACACCGATTACCGCGAGCTTCTGGCGGACCCGGAAGTGGAAGCGGTCAGCATCTGCACCTGGAACAACTCTCATGGCGAGATCAGCATCGCGGCGCTCGAAGCGGGCAAGCATGTACTGTGTGAAAAGCCGCTGTGCACGACCGTCGATAAGGCGCTCGAGGTGGAAGCGGCGGTTCGCCGGAGCGGCAAGCTGCTGCAGGTCGGCTTCGTGCGCCGGTACGGGACGAACACCAAGGTGCTGAAAAAATTCATCGACGCGGGCGAGCTCGGCGAGATCTATTACGCGAAAGCGTCCTATCTGCGCCGCCTCGGCAATCCGGGCGGCTGGTTCTCGGACATCGAGCGTTCGGGCGGCGGACCGCTGCTCGACATCGGCGTGCATGTGATTGATCTATGCTGGTACTTGATGGGCCGTCCGAAAGTGAAATCGGTGACGGGCAATACGTACAAGAAGCTCGGCAACCGCTCGAACGTGCAAAACTTGAGCTATTATCAGGCCGCGGACTTCGACGCTTCCAAAAACACCGTTGAGGATATGGCGAACGCGTTGATCCGCTTCGAGAACGGCGCTTCGCTGATGGTGGACGTCAGCTTTACGCTGCATGCGAAGAGCAACGAGGTGGCCGTGAAAATATTCGGCGAGCGGGGCGGCGCGGAGGTCGAGCCCGACTTTACGATCGTCACGGAAAAGCACGATACGATTTTGAACGTGACACCGCAGATCGACAATTCGAGCTTTGATTTTATGGCAGGCTTCCAGAACGAAATCAATACCTTCGTCGACTGCTGTCTCGGACGGGCCGAACTGATCAGTCCGGTCGAAGACGGCGTAGAGCTGACCAAGATTATCTCCGGCATCTACGAGTCGAGCGAAAAAGGCATCGAAATTCAATTCTAAAACCAAGTCCGGTGAACGGCGCGCTGCGCGGGTGGAAGAAGGTCCGCCGGCTCTGCCTCGTTCACCGGACTTCTGAATATGGAGGAGAGCGGAGATGAAATTGACGAACAAAATCGGCGTGATCGTCGACAGCTTCGGAGTCGGGGTTCGCGAAGGGCTGCGCAAGGCGAAGGAGGTCGGCGCCGACGGCGTGCAGATTTACGCGGTTAGCGGCGAGATGGACCCGGCCGCGCTGACGGCGGAGGCAAGGCGCGAGCTGAAAGCATACATCGCTTCGCTGGGGCTCGAAATTTCCGCGCTCTGCGGCGACCTGGGCGGGCACGGCTTTCAGGACGGCGCGGCCAACCCGGCAAAGGTCGAGAAGTCGAAGCGCATTCTCGATCTGGCGCTCGATCTCGGCACCAACATCGTAACGACCCATATCGGCATCGTGCCCGAGGATACGAACGGCGAAGTATACCACAACATGCAGACGGCCTGCGAGGAGCTCGGACAGTATGCCAAGAGCTGCGGCGCTTATTTCGCCATCGAGACCGGCCCGGAGCGGTCCGCTCATTTGAAAAGCTTCTTGGATACGCTCAGTACGAACGGCGTCTCGGTGAACTTCGATCCGGCAAATATGGTCATGGTCACGGGAGACGACCCGGTAGAGGGCGTGCGGCTGCTCAAAGATTATATCGTCCATACGCATGTGAAGGATGGCATCCGGTTCCGCGAGGTAGACCCGCGCGAAGTGTACGGCGCGCTCGGCTTCGAGCCGATGGATCATGGCAAAATCGCGCAGATGGTCACGTCCGGCGAGATTTTCAAGGAAGTGCCGCTCGGCGAAGGGAAGGTGCCGTTCGACGCTTATTTTGCTGCGCTACAGGAGATCGGTTATCAGGGCTATCTGACGATCGAGCGCGAAGTCGGCGTACAGCCGGAAGTCGACATCCGGCTTGCGGTCGATTTTATTCGCCGCTATAAATAACGAACGCGGACAATGGGAACCGGGGAATAACAGCGGAGGAGCGACGAGCATGAAAATTGCGCTGAGCGTATGGAGCGTTCATTCTTATTTCAACAGCGGCGAGTGGTCGCATGCGGATTTGGCTGAATTTGTGGCCAAGGAGACGCAAGCGACAGGCATCGAGGTGCTGACGCGGTATTGGAAGCCGGAGGAGCTGGAAAGCTTCCGCGCCGCGCTCGACCGCCATCAATTGCAAGTAGCCGCAATCGGGGCGTCCAACAACTTCTCCTTTAGCGATCCGGCCAAACGCATGGAGCAGGTTCGCGAGATTACGGGCGCGGTCGATTTGGCCCGGACGTTGGGTACCCGCATCGTTCGCGTATTCGCCGGCGACGTTCCGCCGGACGGCAGCTCCTATGACGAGGTCAAAGGCTGGATCGTCGAAGGGCTGCGGGAAGCCGCCGCGTACGCTGCGGAGAAGGACGTTCTGCTGTGCCTGGAGAACCACGGCGTATTCGCCGGGAAGGCCGATCAGGTGCTCGGCATCTTGCAGGAAGTGAACTCGCCATTCCTGCGCAGCACGTTCGATACGGGCAACTTCCTGCTCGTGAACGAGCATCCGGGAGAAGCGCTGGAAACGCTGCATGCGCAAGTCGCCCACGTACACTTCAAGGACTTCGTCCGCGTGGACGAACATTACGAAGGCCGTTCATATCAAGCCTTGTCCGGCGACCGATTTGCCGGGCGCATCGCCGGAGAAGGCAGCATCGATCTGAACAGCCTTATGACAAGGCTGCGTCAAGCGGCCTACGACGGCTGGCTGACAGTCGAGTACGAAGGCGACGACGAGCAAAAATCCGGCGCTACCCGTTCGGTCGCAAACCTGGACCGAATTTTATCTACTATTATATAAACGCAAAAAAGAGGGCGTTCACGCCCCAAGGTGTCTGGAATGTGGTCTAAACAAAAATAGAGATAATACATAGGTGGGATATCTACTGGAGGAGCGCTAGCGTTCGCCTTTGTCTGCGGGAAATGTCCGCTGTTAAGCGTCTTCCAATCAAATTTCCCGAGGACCCGGGGTCCCCGCAAAGTAATCGGACTAAGCTTCCCCGATTCAACTTCACTTTGTGGGGTGGAGCAGC
Source organism: Paenibacillus oleatilyticus (assembly GCF_018998565.1). Lineage (GTDB taxonomy): Bacteria > Bacillota > Bacilli > Paenibacillales > NBRC-103111 > Paenibacillus_G > Paenibacillus_G oleatilyticus. Next base: position 112,494 of record NZ_JAHNZO010000019.1, read on the forward strand.
GACCGGAAGTAGATACCCCACCCCACGTACACCTCTATTATCTCACCTGACCACTTTCTTACACTCTGAAGGGCATCCAAGCCCTCTTTTTTGCGTTCCTCACTCCGCAAATCGGTCCGCCACCGAGCTGGCGCCGAACGACATCGGCTTAATACGCGCTTCGTAGCCGACAGAGGTGACCCAGCCGCAAATTTCCTGGATCAGCACCTTCGTCTCGCCCTGCTGGCCGATGTCGATGTGAATTTCCAGCGGCCACTGGGAAGTCAGATCGCTCATTCCGCTGCGGTTCAACAGCTCGACCAGCTCCAGGCTGAGCTCGGTTTCGCGGTATATGCGCGTGCGCAGGTCGAAGAGCGGGCGGCTGCTCCTTTTACGATAAAAAAAGCGGGCTCCCTTGCCGATCCGGTGAATGATGACGGCCGTGACGAGCGTCGTGCTGCGCCGGGTCGTATGGGAATCCGTTCCGATAACCAATTTATAGCTTGCTTCCTGATCTTCTTGGACAAAGTCGTGCAGGATTTTAACCATTTCCTCCAATGCAACGGAACCTCTAGTCGGGCTAAGGAACATCATCTGTCATCCAACTCCCTCCAAGATTGAAAATGACCCCATAGCTATAGTTTACGCCAAAAATCGTTAAAATAGTTTAAATTTGCAGCGGATCGACTGGAATCGGAACTTGGAACTCAACGGGTAGTCAACAGAAAAGCAAAAGACCAAACGAGGTGCAAAAAGAGGATCGGTGTAATAGAGTAGAGCGTGCTAAACCCAAGTTGTTCGTAAAAGGAGCCAGGTCCTTTAAAAAGAGCCCAAGCCTTACGGCCCAGGCCAATGAAAAAAACATCCTCTTTTATTGTAAAGTAACGGGAGTTCAAATTCAAATCGTTAGACCATCGGTAAATTTTAATAAAATTCTGAAAAATAATTCAAAATAGAGCGCTTTCATCATATAATGGAATTAACCTGTCAGCGGCATCGCTGTAAAAGGAGGCTTGGCGCCATGGAGGGAAGATTTTCCGTTGGACTCGTTATAGGAACGATGCTCAGTATACCGCTGTGGGTATCCGCTATCGGGTGGATGAGGCTCGCAGGTTCCGCTGTAGAATATTTATTCCGGCATCATATCATCTAATGATCGGACAGAGTGTGTGAAGATAGCCCGGGGATCCGTTCCGGTCGTCTTGCTCCTCCGTTTGTCTATCGTCATAAGACCGCACTTTCCGCAGGTGAAAGCTTCCGGAAGAACGCGGTCTTTTCTTTGTTCTCCGCATAAGAGGAGCATGTTCCTTTTTGTCGAAAAAACAGGTAAAATAAAGGAAATACGCCTGTAATTCGTACGACAGGAAGGGGAGAGCACGTATGAAAACGATGCCGTATCCGTTCAAGAAACCGGAATGGGGAATCAAGGCCAAAGCGGGGACGGCTTGCCTTTTTCTGCTGCTGACGCTTCCCTGGCCTGTCGCGCAAGCAGGTTTTATGGACCGGGTGAAAGACATTTACGACATGCCGGAGCAGATCGGACAGCTCCAGAATCAATATAACGAGACGAAGCAGGAGCTGGATCGAAACCGGGAGCAGCTTGAGACGACGTTGAAGCGCTCGGAGGAAGCTGCGGAACAATACAAAGCGATGGAGCAACGGCTGATGGAGGAAAATCGCGAGCTTCGCAGCCGCAACGAGCAGTTGGAGCAGCTGATCCGGCGTTTGGAAGAGGCGGAGGAGGCGAGTGCGCAGCGTACGAGACAAATTGTTCGGACGGCGCTGACGGGAGTGCTGCTTGTTGTGCTCTATTTTGTTCTGATGCGCGTGATTCGGCTGGCCGTATGGCGCCGGAACCGCAGCGCAAGCCACCGGGGAGGGAACGGATGAAGATTCATGTAGAAGAAGGAGCTGGAAGCGACGGACAGGCGGCAGCCGTGGAGCTTGCCGCCGGCGAAGCCGCCTTGGTGCTGCATCCGAAGCAGATCATTGCCTTTCAGGGCCGTTCCGGAAGCCGGGAGGACCGTCTATTGAATGTGGCCGGAGTTTATCGGAAGAAGCGTTGGATCGAGTCGCGTTTGACCGGCCCTGCCCGCTTTGTGCTGGGCGTTCCGGCAGGCTACAGTTTCCGGGCGATGGAACTGCCGGAGGATAGCAGCCTGCTGTTCGACATCCGGTATGTGCTGCTGTACAGCGAAGGGATGAAGCTGCAGAGCCGGTTCCAAAAAATCAAACAAGCCGTTGTTACGCAGGACTGGATTCGGATGAAATTTTCCGGCGGCGGCACGCTCGGTCTGCTTAGCTGCGGCCCTCTGTGCGAGCTGACGATCGATCCGTCGGAACCGGTCTATGTCGATATCGGCTGTCTCGTCGCATATCCGGAGGAAGCCAAGCTGCAGCTTTGCGTCTACGGTAACCCGCTTGCAAGCCAGCGCATGAACTACCATTGGGAAATTACCGGCTCGGGCAAGGTGCTTTTGCAGCCTTCCAGACCGAGATTCGGGCTGGCCGATCCTTTGCAGGGCGATTCCTTGTTCAAACGGATTTTGAGAGAAGCGCTTCCGTTCGGCGGAGTCATTATAAAGTAAAATTTATGAAAAAACATGAAAAAGCAGGAATTCCTTGTCCTCCGGTAGAAATGGTTTACTAGAAGATGAAATTTGACGAAAATTGCAAAGGGATGGGAGTGTGTGTATGGAGTACCTGCACGGAACCTACAGTATCCCTCTTGTCTTGCTGTCCGTCTTTATTTCCATCTGTTCCTCGTATTGCGCACTGGATTTAAGTGAAAGGATGCCGAAGCTGTGCGGCCGTTCCAAATCGCTGTGGATGGTACTCGGGTCCGTCATCATGGGGCTCGGCATTTGGTCGATGCATTTTATCGGCATGCTGGCTTTACATCTTCCCGTCGACGTTCGCTATCATTCTCTTTATTTAGTTTTGTCCATTTTATTGCCGATAGGTGCTGCTTGGGCTCCGCTCTCTGCCATCTCCGGGGATGCGCCGACCCGGCGCCAGTCGCTGGCCGGCTTTCTATGGATGGGTCTTGCGATTGCAGGGATGCATTATACCGGGATGGCCGCGATGCAAATTCCCGGCATGATTACGTATAACCCGTATTGGATCGGCGTGTCGCTGCTCATTGCTTTCGGCGCTTCGTTCGTCGCTTTTCGCTGGGCGTTCGTTTACCGAAAAATACACGAAGGGAGACCGCCGTCGTTTTCGGCAAAATGCATAACGGCCGCTCTGCTTGGCTTCGCCATAGCAGGGATGCACTATAGCGGCATGCAAGCGGCCAATTTTCAAGTGAACGGAGCATTGAGGCATGGTGCAGGAGAAGCTCTTCAAGGCTTGGACGATATGCTTCTGGCATCATGGATCGGGGCGGCGGCACTTATCGTGCTTCTGCTCTTCGCTTTCAGCCAATTTCTGGAGCGAAGATTCGCGCAGCGGCTTGCGGATGGGAACAAGCAAAGATACGACTCTGTCTTCGAGCATAATCCCGACATGGTTTGTCTGTTCGATTTGAGCGGGCGGGTTCTTCGGGCCAATCCCGCAGCCGAGCGCATTAGCGGGTATTCCCGGGAGCATTTTGTCAGCCAGCCCTTCACCCGCTTTATGAACCGCCGGGACAGCATGAAGATCCGCGCCTGCTTCGCCGAGGTGCTGGAGGGGACGCCGCAGACGCTCGAATGCTCCATTCGCCACCGGGACGGCCGAACCGTGCATTTGAGCACGACCATCGTGCCGATGATGGAGGACGGAAAGATCATCGATATCTACACGATCTCGAAGGACATCACCGTGCAGAAAAAAACGGAGCGGCAGCTGATCGAAGCGAAGCTGGAGGCCGAACGCGCAGCCCGGGTCAAAAGCGAATTTCTCGCCGTCATGAGTCACGAAGTCCGCACCCCCTTGAACGGGGTGATCGGGATGAGCGAGCTTCTGCTTGAATCCGAGCTGAACGAGGAGCAGCGCGAGTACGTAAAGATTATCGGCAAAAGCGGCAAGGCGCTGCTGTCCGTCATCAACGACGTGCTTGATTTTTCCAAGATCGAATCGGGCAAAGTGAATATAAAGAACGAGCCTTTTCATCTGGCGGAATGCCTGCAGGAGACGCTTCGTCTGTTCACGCCGCAAATCCAGCACCGCGCGCTTGAACTGAATGTGTACTCCGATTCCGCGGTACCCGAGTTTCTGATCGGAGACGAAGTCCGGCTCAAGCAAGTTTTGATCAATCTGATCGGGAATGCCGTCAAATTCACGGAACAGGGGGGGATTGAGGTCCGTATTCGGCAAGTATGCCGCAGGGGAGAGCAATTGGAGCTTGAGTTTGCGGTCCGGGATACCGGCATCGGCATCCCGGCAAAGGCGATTCCGGATTTATTCCAGCCATTCTATCAATTGGATGCTACAGCGCGCAAGCACGGGGGCACCGGCCTCGGTCTGGCGATAAGCAAAAAACTGGTGGAGCTGATGGGCGGCAGCATACGGGCGGAATCTTCTCCGGGAAACGGAGCCGTCTTCGTGTTTACGATCCAGGTCCGCTGCACCGAAGATAAGATGGCCGTACGGCTTTAGCTGTTCGGCCCTTATTTTTTTGTCCGCCGTTGGACGGAAAAGCAACCTTTGTTTCTTTAGCTGCGTATTAATTATGGGTTTCTTCGTCAAGAGAAAGGATGAGAACTTATGACCACTTCTTCACCGGGTATGGGCAATTTATTTCGCAACCGGTTCGTACAAGTCATCCTGCTGTCGGGTTTACTGCTGCAAATCGGCATTTGGGTGCGCAACTTTGCCATTTTGCTGTTTGTTGTCGATCAGACGAACGGGGATTCGAACGCCGTTGCGATGATCTCAGTGGCTGAATTTGCGCCGATCTTTATTTTCTCGTTTATCGGAGGTACGTTCGCGGACCGCTGGAGGCCGAAGCGGACGATGGTCTGGTGCGATATTCTCAGTGCGGTATCCGTCTTTGCCGTGCTGCTGACTCTGGTATACGGCAGCTGGAAGGCCGTATTTTTCGCCACACTGGTTTCTGCCATCCTCTCTCAGTTCTCGCAGCCTTCGGGGATGCGGCTGTTCAAGCTGCATGTGCCCGAGGCGCTCATTCAGGCGGGTATGTCGATTTACCAGACGATGTTCGCGCTGTTCATGGTGCTGGGCCCGATTCTCGGCACATTCGTCTATCAGCGTTTCGGCATTGTGGTAGCTATCGCCATCATGGGCGTCGCTTTTCTGCTTTCCGCCCTGGTACTCGCCATGCTGCCGCCGGATACCGAAGAGGAGACGGCCAAGGAGCGCACTTCCATTCGTGAGGAAATGGCCGCCGGTTTCCGTTACGTGCTGTCCCGAAAGCTGCTGACCACGCTCGGTCTTTGCTTCATGATCGCCGGCTTCGCGATCGGGCTCATTCAACCGCTCGGCGTCTTCCTGGTCACGGAACGGCTCGGGCTGCATAAAGAAAATTTGCAGTGGCTGATGACCGCAAGCGGCGTAGCGATGATTGTGGGCGGCGGAATTGCCATGGGGCTGTCGAAGAAATTCGCGCCCCAAGTGCTGCTCATGATCGGTATGGCGGTCAGCGCCGTAAGCGTTGCTCTTACGGGCTTTTCCACGGTGCTGTGGTTTACGCTGTTCGCACAGTTCCTCGCAGGCTTGGTACTGCCCTGTATTCAGATCGGCATTAACACACTTATTTTGCAAAATACGGACTCAGCGTTTGTCGGACGGGTGAATGGCATTTTGAACCCGATTTTTATGGGCTCGATGGTTGTGACGATGAGCTTGGCCGGCCAGCTGAAAGGGATGTTTTCGATCGTGGGGATGTATGAAGCGTCGGCCGTTCTATTTGCTCTTGGCGTGCTGGTCATGCTTCCGGTCATGCGTATGCCGGCGAAGGCCGGGATGCCCGAAGGTTAAACGGGTAGCAGTAAAGCAACAGGGAAGAGGAGCAGACCGTGGATACCATTACGCATACGCTATTTGGCCTTACGTTGTACGGAGCCGTCGACAAACGCGACATGACCCGGGCGGAAAAGCGGGCGCTGCTGTTTACGACCGTCGCAGGCTCGCAAATTCCCGATATCGATGTCATCTCCGCGTGGTGGGATACGGCGGGGCGCTATCAAATGTGGCACCGCGGGCTGACCCATTCGGTCTTTCTGGTGCCGGTCTGGGCGGCGCTGCTTGCAGGCCTTTCGCTGCTCCTATGGAAAACCCGCGGCTGGAGCTTGTTTCTGATCGGTTGTCTCGCTGTCTTCATCCATGATACGAGCGATCTGTTCAACGCTTGGGGAACCGGTTATTTCGAGCCGATCTCGACGATGCGCATTACGTTCGGAACGATTCCGATCGTCGACCTTGTCTTCTGGGCGCTTATGCTCGCCGGATGGCTCTGGGCCCGCTTCCGGAGATCGGACCGGGATCGTTCGCCGCATCGTGTGTACCGCCTCGTGTGGCTGCTGATGGCGCTCTACGTCGGAGCGCAGTCCGCCCAAGGCTACACGCTGTACAAGCAAGCGTCCGAGCAGTATGAGCAGGTGGCGCTTTCCGCCGATTTCGTACCGGGAGTGTTTACGGTAATCGGCAAGCAAGGCGGCACGGTCGACCTGCTGAAGGGCTCGGTCTGGACCGGCGTCAAGCCGGCAGCGAAGCTTCAATCCCAAGAAAACGCGGATCTGGATCGTTTGTTTGCGGCCAACCCGAAAGCGAAGACGCTGTACGAATGGTCTCCGTTCGTCGTGATCGTCGATGACGAGACCAGGCTTGGCCTGTATGACCCGCGCTTTTACCGGGGCGGACAATCGTTTTTATTCGAATTCATCGAGAAGCAAGGACTTTAGCCTCGCATTCATGCAAAAACGCCTCGTTCCGGCGATTCATTGCCGGGAACGGGGCGTTTGCTGTTTCAAACGGGGTTACGGAGTGTAAAAGTTTTGTGTGTAGTAGATGTGCATCGAGCCGCCAAAGCTGACGCCTACGCCAAGACGCTTGATGTTGCTCAGCAGGTTTTTGCGGTGGCCCTCCGAGTTCATCCAGCCGTGGTGCGCGAAAATGGCGCTGGCTTGTCCGGCGGCGATATTCTCGGCTGCCGCACGGTACGTAATGCCGTCCTGCTTCATCCGGTCGAACGGGCTGTGTCCGCTCGGATCGTTATGGTCGAAGTAGCCTTGGGCTCCCATATCCTGACTGTGTTTACGGGCCGTTTCCGCTGCTTTGTCATCCCAGACGAACGGCTGCATACCGAGCTTCACCCGGGTGGCGTTCGCAAGATCGAAGCTTTCCAGCTCGAACGAGCGTGCGAGCGCGTCGCTGCCTTCCGGGTAAAAGGAAGCAAACGCCTGCTCCGTCGGTTTCTCGATGACCTGCAAGCCCGTGACCATGTTGTCGCGATAAATATCGTAGAAAAAGGTGACATAAGCTCCGGCAATTTCGTATGTGCCATATTCGCCATTGCCGTAATTAATCATGAAGCGGGTATTTCCCTTCATAATATAAGAGACCGGACGGCCGTACTGCTTCTCGACTTCGGCTTTGCCCGAGCCGTCGGCGATCCCGCGGTCCGTGCGCCAATTGGCTGACGGCGAATACAAGGCAACGACCTTGCCGCCGCTGACGCCGATTTGGGCATAATCTTTATAGTCCTGGTTGTAAATATACCATTGGAAGCCGTATTCGCTTGCGTCTTTGCGCGTCGGCTGCCCCAGCTTTTGCACGACCGCATCGGCGGAATCACCGATAGCTACGCCTTTGACGGAGACGACGGCTTGAGCTTGGGAGGCCGCCGGTATGTCCGATGCTTCCTTGGAAGAATCGGGGGCGGGACGGAGCGTGGAAACGTTTTGCTTCAGATTGCGGATGAACTGAACCGCTTCCGCCCGCGACAGGCGATCTGCCGCTGCGTAGCCTTCGACGGTCGCAGACGTTTTCCCCCGGGACAGCCCTTTATCGAGCAAGTAGCGGATGGAATCGTTCAAATTGAGCGCTTGCTGCTGTGTGGCTGCGATCAGCCGGGCGACATGGCCGCGGTTGTAGGAATTCCGGTCCGTATTTTGAAGCAGCGGCCAATGGCGGGCGGCGGCATAGGAATAATAAGGCTCGTACCACGGCACACCGGAGTCGGGCGCAGGGACGGCATTGTCCGGGTAGGCGCGCAGCAGCATCGCGAGAAATTCCGGCTCGGAGACAACGGCATTCGGACGAAACGTTCCGTCCTCGTAACCGTTGACGATGCCGTTTTTCACCGCCCACGAGATCGTTTCGGCGCCCCAGTGACGGCTTGTATCGGTAAACGCGGAAGCGTCGGCGGCATGCGAAGGAATGGAAGCGGAAAAGACGGAAGCAAGGCTCAGGGCAATGGGCAGAGCATAAGTTAACCAACGTTTGTTCAAAGCGCATTCTCCTTTTGCCTAATGGTATCGTTTCCATTAACTATATAAGCCGTTTCTTTCCTTGTCTATGTTAATCTTAACCAGCAAAGGCGGCACAAAGGGGGCGGAAGCCGGGCAAACAAAATAAAAAGTTGAATTGAAAGCGCTTGCTGTCAGGTGAAGCTTTGATTGCCCAGTCATAATTGGCGGCGAGCCCGCATACTTAATCTGAGACCGTAGGACAAAAAAAGCATCATCCTTCAAAGCCGACATGCACAAAGGGGGTTGCGTCTTGATACAATTCCGGGATGTAAACAAGCACTATGGTCATTTTCACGTATTGAAAAACATCAATTTGACGATTGAAGCGGGCGAGGTCGTCGTCGTGATCGGACCGTCCGGTTCGGGAAAAAGCACACTGCTCCGCTGCATCAACCGGCTGGAGACGATATCCGGAGGGGAGCTGACGGTGGACCAGATCAAGGTTCACGACAAGAAAACCGACATCAACAGCCTGCGGCGCAACATCGGCATGGTATTCCAGCATTTTAATCTCTACCCGCACCGGACGGTGCTGGAGAACATCACGCTGGCCCCGATGAAGGTGCTCGGTCTTCCGCGTCAGGAGGCCGAGGAAACGGCCATGATTTATTTGAACAAAGTCGGCATCCCCGAAAAAGCAAAGTCTTATCCGTCCCAGCTGTCTGGCGGGCAGCAGCAGCGCGTGGCGATCGCGCGCGGGCTCGCCATGAAGCCGAAGATCATGCTGTTCGACGAGCCTACGTCGGCGCTCGATCCGGAGATGATCGGAGAAGTGCTCGACGTCATGCGCGACTTGGCCCAGGAAGGCATGACGATGGTCGTCGTCACCCACGAGATGGGCTTTGCCCGCGAAGTGGCCGACCGGATCGTCTTTATGGATCAAGGGCAAATTCTCGAGACGACGCCTCCGGCTGAATTTTTCGCGAGTCCGCGCGAGGAGCGGGCGCGCACGTTTCTTAGCCGGGTGTTGAATCACTGATCGGATTATCGTATTCCAATTTGGAGAGGAGACTGGACTGTGAAAATGCTCAAAATGAAGAAGCTGTTTTCCTTAACGCTCGTTTCGATGCTTATGATGACGATGATGGCGGGCTGCGGCACCAAACCGGCGGAGCAGCCGGGAGCCGGGGGCGGAACGCCCGCGAAGCCGGAGGCGGGAGCTTCCACGATTGAAGCCATAAAGAAGCGCGGCAAGCTTGTCGCCGGGGTCAAATACGATACGAAGCTGTTCGGGCTGAAAGATCCCGGCACCGGCAAGGTCGAAGGCTTCGACATCGATATGGCCAAGCGGCTGGCGAAAAGCATCTTGGGCGACGAAACGAAGGTGGAGCTGAAGGAGGTCACCTCCAAAACACGCATTCCGATGCTGCAAAACGGCGAAATCGATATCATCATTGCCACGATGACGATCAACGAAGAGCGCAAGCAGCAGGTCGACTTCACCGATGTTTATTTCAAAGCGGGCCAGTCGCTGCTCGTGAAGAAAGGCAGCGCGATTCAGTCGATCGCCGATCTGAAGAAAGGCTCGAAAGTCATGGCGGTTAAAGGCTCCACGTCGGCGGTTAACATTCGGGCCAAAGCGCCGGAGGCGACCGTGCTGGAGTTCGACAATTACCAGGATGCGTTCACCGCGCTTAAGGCCGGCCAAGGAGATGCGCTGACGACGGACAATGCGATTTTGCTCGGGATGGTGAAGCAGGACCCGAACTTCCAGCTCGCCGGGGGCAATTTCACCGACGAGCCATACGGGATGGCGATCAAGAAGGGCGACAGCGAATTTGTCGCTTACGTCAACAAGTTCCTGAAGGATATGAACGCGAGCGGCGAATATGACAAGCTGTATGAGCAATGGTTCGGAGAAAAGCCGGCGAAATAACAAGTCAAGCTTATATCCTGTTGCCCGAAGGGAGGCTCAACCGAACATGAACGATCAGCTCCTCCGGTTCGATATTTTGATCAAGCATTGGGATACCTACATGCTCGGCTTCGGCAATACGGTCAAAGCGAGCGTGATCGCGCTGCTGGCAAGCTTTATTTTGGGAACGGTCATCGCCATATTCCGGATGGCTCCGCTGAAGCCGCTTAACTGGCTGGGCACGGCATACGTCGAATTTATCCGGAACATTCCTCTGCTGCTGATCGTTCTGTTGATTTATTTGGCGGCTCCGACGCTCGGTCTGCCGTTCGACGGCTTTACGTCGGGGACGATCGCGCTGTCGATTTACACGGCGGCCTTCATTGCGGAGGCGATCCGTGCGGGCATCCTGGCCGTTCCGCAGGGTCAGACGGAGGCCGCCCGTTCGTCGGGGCTGACGTACTTGCAGACCATGCGTCACGTGGTGCTCCCGCAAGCGATCAAGATTGTCGTTCCGCCGCTCGGCAACCAGTTTTTGAATCTGGTCAAAAATACGTCTGTGCTGGGCGTCGTCGCAGGTCTCGACCTGATGTACTTCGGCGACATCGTTTCGACGCAGACGTTCGTCACGTTCAGCGTCTACATTTTTATCGCGCTGTTCTATCTCGCGCTGACGATTCCGTTAAGCTTCGGCGTTCGATATCTGGAGAAACGGATGGCGTTCTGACGTACGGCGCAGGAGGAAGGGGGAAGCGACATGGACTTCGCCGGAGCCTACGCCCCGGAAAATCTCAAGTTTCTGATGCAAGGGCTTTATGTGACGTTAAAAGTGGCCTTTTTCTCGATCATTTTCAGCTTTATCCTCGGCGCTCTCGTCGGCACGCTCAGATATGCGCGCGTTCCCGTGCTTTCTCAAGCGCTTGCAGTCGCCGTGGAAACGATCCGCAATTTGCCGCTTCTGCTCATTATCTTTTTCACGCGCTTTGCGCTGCCCGAGGTCGGGCTGAAAATGTTCCAAAATGCCGAGTACGCCGCAATCGTAGCGCTTACCGTATTTGAAGCGGCGATGATTGCCGAAATTGTCCGCAGCGGCCTGCTGTCGATCGAGAAGGGCCAGATGGAAGCAGCCCGTTCGTCGGGGCTCAGTTACGTTCAGGCTTTGTGGCATGTGATTTTGCCGCAGGCGTTGCGCCGGATGGTGCCGCCGCTCGTCAGCCAGTTCATCTCGCTGCTCAAGGATACGTCGCTGGCGACGGTTATCGTACTCGCCGAGCTCATGCACAATATGCAGATCGTAGCCGCGAAAAACCCGAACTGGGTCATCCCGGTTTTTATTGCCGGAGCGCTGATCTATTTTATAGTCAACTACGTGTTGTCGCTGCTGGCCAAGCGGCTGGAAGTCCGGCAAACGTAGACTGGAATAAAATGGATCGCTGACAAAAAAAGAACCGCTCGCTCGAGTCTCCGAAGAGGATCAGGCGAGTCGGTTCTATTCTTTTCGCGGATCGGGAGGCTACTTCTTCTTGCCGGTGTCGCAAGCGCCCGCCTCGCGGGATACTGTCTCTTCCGCCAGCTTGTCGCCGAATTGGTCGAGGCGTCCCGGCTGGCTGGCCGGTCCGTCGTTGTCCGGCTTGTTGTTTCTTCCTGTCATGGCTGCTCACCTCCATTCCTACTGGTTAGCGTACCAAGAGGAGGGGCGAATTATTTCATCATTTTAGCCAAGCCTTCGATTTGAGGATGAAGGCCAGCGAAGCGAGCCCGAATGCCGCCACGACGGCTTCCAGCAGCCAGATATTCAATTTCATTCCTTGACTGAGTCCCGGTAAAAAGTCAATCACGGCATGAAGCCCGATTGCATACGCCAAATACAACAGCTTGCGGCTGCGGACGGCGTAGAGCACCAGGAGCGACATGGCGATCTGAATCAGCAGCGCGGCGATTCGTTCGATTCCGCCTAAGGCAAAATGCGAGTCGGGCGTCGTGAGCAGCAGCGACTTCACGGCGAGCAGCGGTTCGCTCGGGGCGCCCGAAGCGAGCAGCTTATCGAATTGTCCGGCGTTGATGAGAAGCGACATATAGAGCGATTGCACGCTGCCCAGCATGCCGATGAGTACGGCTTCGATCCCGCCGTGACCAAGCCCGAGCGCGATGCCGTCCTTCCGCTCCCGGTTGCGTTTAAGCCAGAAGCGGAAGGCGATGTAGCGCCCGGCTTCCTCGAAGATGCCGGCCGCCAGCGCGCCATACGTTGCCAAAGCCAGCGGGTTTCGGCTCATGAGGCTTGCAGTGTACGGATTGCCCTGCAGAACGTAGACATGGAGCAGCTTCTCCAGCACCTGGCTGAACAGGATAAACACCAGAATGCCGATGCCGAATGCTTTGAGCGAAAACTTTTCTTTGCGGTAGTAGACGATAAATAAGGCTGCCGGTACGCCAACAGACAATATGGCGGTCGTGATCATGAATAGAATAGACCATGAGCTGACCATGGGCGTTTCACTTCCTTTCTCGGGGGCTTATTGCCATACAAGCAGACCTGCGGTTAAGGTGACGATTCCGACGGCGGCTACGAACAGCTCTGTCAGCGGCAGCGACCGTTTGGCTAGCCGGACGGAGACCAGGTTGAATCCGGTATGCGCCGGGATCATCAGTAGGAGCAGCCATGGCATATGGGCGATCAGCAGTGTGCTGCCGATGTGGAACATGCTGGCGAAAATGCGCTCTAGTAAGCCCCACAGCGGAGAGCTGTTCATTTGGCCGGTCGATTCAAGGAACGCCCTGGCTTGCATCGCTTTTTCGTCCGTCCGCTTGATGATGGAAGCGAGGACGATCCCGTTGACGACGGCGAAGACGACCTCGATGGCCGCCCAGCCTTGACCAAGGGAAAGGGCGGAGTTAAGCGAGAAGCCGGTGATCCAGAGCGCCAGCAGCCGGACGCCTTCTTCCAGCGGCCCGGAGGCGGCTGCGACGAGCAGGCCGGCGCGCTCCTTCGGCTGCTTGCGGACAAGCAGCGCAATCGGACCGCGAAGCAGGAGCGCGGCCCACCAACCGGCCGCACCGATCCCAAAGGCGGCCCAATCCGCCGGAAGCCCGGCATAGCGGAAAGCGAGCCAGAAGGCGGCGGGAACGGCCAGATAAAGCGGAATCGCCGTATAAAAGCGGCGTCCGATAAGCTCGTAGTTGTCGATCGGTTTGTTAGATGTTGTTTGGGTTGGGTTCATGAGCGTCACTCTTTTCCTTCCGAATCGGATGCTTGCGGCTCCGGGATGATGATGGTGGTGAATAAGCGCCTCCGTCGTCCGGGTTCGGGAGACTTCGTCATGGCTTCCCGAATCACAGGGCGAAGGGCCTGAGCGAATTCGGCAAACTCTTCGTCCGTCAAGTATAGCGGTACCTGCCGGTAGCCGACGCCGTCTGCCTCCAAGTCGAAGGAGGGCTGCTGTAAATAGCGTCCGAAATCGTCCACCAGCGAGGCGACGAACGTCATGAAGTAGCGCAGGTTATCGTCCCGGTCGGCATGGGCCAAATCTGCCGCGGACAGGACGGCTTGCTTATCGGGCAACGTATATATTTTCTCGATCGTTCCGCGCACTTGGCGTTCGTCGGCTACGATCAGTACGCCGCCCTTGTACAGCTTGTTCAAATGCCGGTACAGCGTCGCTTGTGGAATATCGGGCAGCGCTTCGACCATTTCGAGCGCGGACATGCGGCGTCCGCCGACCAGCAGCCCAAGAATGCGGAAGCGGACCGGGTGTAAAATCAGGTCGGCTTTGGTGTCTTTCATACAGCCTTCACCTCTTACATTATCATTATCAATAATGATTATAATGGGTTGTGCTCCTTTTGTCTAGGTGGCAGCGCGGGGTTACACAGGAAAAGAGCGGACATGCTTGAGTAAAAACGGGCAACATAGGGTAAGGAAAAAGAGAAAGCCATTTCCATACAAAGGAGCGATGGAGGATGAGCAGACCGATCCAAGCTTATTTTCATACGGAAAACGAAGCCGAGGACGTTCGGATCAAGCTGCAAACGTATCGGGTGGAGCAGATTGAAATCGGACAATTGGACGAGGCGCCGGACCGTGATACGCCGCTGCTGTTTCCGATTGCTGTCGCAGGCACGGGGACGATTCCGGCAGGCGTCGGTTATGCGGGGAGCGAGGCCGGACCGATTGCCGCTACGGGCGCAGCGGCCGGTGCTTATCTCGGCTTCCGTACGTTGGACGAAGCCGGACACGACAAGGACGGTGACGGCGTGGATGACCGGGAGCTTCGCTACGCGCTGAGCGCGAAGGTGGCCGAGGAGCAGTACGACGAGGTCGTTGATCTGATCCGCCGCCACCGGGGGCACGTAGCCAAGCTGGACTGAAGGCTGCTTGCGAAAAAAAAGCCCGCTCGCGGCACGGAAGCGTTCCGGCCGGCAGCGGGCAGAGTAGACGGGCTGGCATGTAATGGCTCTCTACAGCCGGACAGCCCCGATAATGTTAAGCGCGGCGCCGCGTCAAATGAATGAACGTAATGGCAAGCGCCAGCACAAGCACCGATCCTTTGATGATGTCAAAGGCATAGTAAGGCAGGTTGAGCATCGTCAGTCCGTTCAGCAGCACGCCGATGAGGACGGCGCCGAAAAACGTGCCGATCACATTCGGCTTCCCTGCGCCAAGCACGGAGAAGCCGACGAACACGGCGGCGACCGACTCCATCAGCAGCGGCGCTCCGGCATCGATCTGGCCGGAGCCGACGCGGGCGGCGAACAGTATGCCGCCGATGGCGGCAAAGATGCCGGACAGCACGTAGGCGAACGTGCGCACCCGGTTGACGGCGATGCCGGACAGGCGCGCGGCCTCTTGGTTGCCGCCGGTCACGTACATTTGGCGGCCCCAGCGGGTGTACGTCAGAAAGACGTGGACGAGGACGACGGCGATAATCATCAGCACGACCGGCACCGGGATGCCGAGCAGCTTGCCTTGACCGATCCAGAGGAACGTTTCGGTGAATTTACCGGGCGCTTTCGTCCCGTCGGTCATCTGCATGTTGTTATAGATCGAGAAGCCTTGCGTATACGTTTTGTGCACGCCGCCGATGATGTACATGACGGCTAGCGTCGCCAGCAGGTCCGGGATGCGGACTTTGACGATCAAGAGCGCATTGAGCAGTCCGATGACGATGCCGATCAGCAGCGGGACAATGAGCACGACGATAAGTGGGAACTGGAACCAGACCATCAGCGTCGCCGTGACAACCGTCGTCAGCGAAACGGTAGAGCCGACCGACAGGTCGAACCCGTCGACGATCTGCGAGAAGGTCACGCCGATCGCGATGAACGTCACAATCGAGATGGAGCGGAGAATGTCCGCCATGTTGTCGTAGGACAAGAAATTTTCGTTAACGATAGAAAAAATCGCAATGACGGCGGCGATGATGAATAAGGCCCCGTATTTATAAGAAACATCCAGCCATTTGCCTTTCACTTGCTTATGCCTCCCCGCTGCTTGCATAGTACAATATTTTCTCCTGCGTCGCTTCGTCGCGGGACAGCTCCTTCACGATCCGTCCGTAGCTCATGACGAGAATCCGGTCGGCAATGCCGAGAATTTCCGCGATTTCGCACGATAAGTACACGATGCCTTTCCCTTCCTGGGCGAGTCGTCCGATCAAGCGGAAAATATCGCTTTTGGCGCCGACGTCGACGCCTTTGGTCGGTTCGTCGAATAAATAGACCTCGGCATCCGTCGGCAGCCATTTGCCGACCGCCACCTTCTGCTGGTTGCCGCCGCTCAAATATTTGACCTGCTGCTCCCGGTTCGGCGGCTGAATCCCGAGCTCGGCGATGCGGGCGTCCGCATTCTCCGTCTCCTTGCGGCGGTTGACGAAGCCGAGCCGGCTGAGCCGTTCGAGCAGCGTCAACGCGAGATTCGCCTTCACCGACAGCTCGACAAGCACGCCTTGCTTGCGTCGCTCCTCCGGGATGAGCGCAAGCCCCGCGCGGACGGCGTCAGCCGGGGCGCGAAGCTTCAGCCCGCGGCCGTGCAGCCGCAGCTCGCCCGCGTCCAGCGGATCGGCGCCGAACAGAAGGCGCGACAGCTCCGTTTTGCCCGCGCCGACCAGACCGACGACGCCGACGATTTCGCCGCGCCGCACCGTCAGATCGACGCCGCGCACCTTGGTGCCGCTGGTCAGGCCGCGCGCTTCGAGCAGCGGCTCGCCGATGGCGACCTCCGCCTTCGGGAACTCCTCCTCGAACGGCTTGCCGAGCATCTCTTCGACGACGGATTGCGCGTCCGTGTCCGCCGCCGCTTTCGTCGAGATGCGCTGCCCGTCCCGCATGACGGTGACCCGGTCGCTGATGCGGAACACTTCGCCGAGCCGGTGCGAGATGAAGATGCAGCCGACGCCGTCGGCCTTCAGCCGGTTCATGATGCGGAAGAGCTGCTCGGCTTCTTCGCCGGAGAGCGGGGCGGTCGGCTCGTCGAAGATGATAAACTTCGCCTTTTGCGCCAGCGCCCGGCCGATCAGCACCAGCTGCTTTTGCGCGATAGACAGCTCGCCGGCCTGCTGCCGGACGTCCAGGCCGGTCAAGCCGATATCGGCCAGCACGCGGGAAGCTTCCCGCTGCAGGCTGCTCCAATCGATCCAGCCGCGTCCGGCGGTGAGCCGGTCCAGCATGATGTTTTCCGCGACGGTCAGTCTCGGAACAAGCGCCGTATCGACCTCCTGATACACGCACTGGATGCCGCTGCGGATGGCGTCGAGCGGACCGCCGATCGACAGCGCGGCCCCGTCGATCCGGATGCTGCCCTCATCGGGCCGGTAAGCGCCGGACAGCACCTTCATCAGCGTGCTTTTTCCGGCTCCGTTCGCGCCGAGCAGCGCATGAATTTCGCCGCCGCGCACCTCGAAATCGACTTGATGCAGCGCCCGGACGCCGGGGAACGATTTGGATATGCCTTTCATTTCTAATCGGGCTGCGGAAATGGTCATCGGGACAGTCTCACGCTCCTTCAACGGAAAATCCCACCGGCTCCGCGTCGGTGGGATTGGATTATTCAGATGGTTACTTGGCCGCCGGTTTCTCGGCTTTCTTCAGCCAGTCGGTGTAGCCTTGCTGGCTATTGCCCCAGCCTTTCACATGCTCGCTCAGCTGAGCGGTCGAGATCTGCTGCTGCGGCAGCTGGTCGCGGGAGACGAATGCCGGGTCGAGAACGACGTTGTCCGGCGTTTGGTCGCCGTGAAGCTTTTGGTACAGGTAACGAACCTGAATGCGTCCGATATCCTTCGGATCGACGGCGGCGGAAGCGATCCACGGGCTCTTTTGATCCTGGATCATTTGCAGATCCTCGTCACTCATATCGATGCCGTATACTTTAATTTCCGTGCGGCCCGCTTGCTGAATGGCCCGCGACGCGCCTTTGGCGAACTCGTCCCAAGCGGCCCATACGGCGGAGATATCGCCTTTGTTCGGGTATTTCTTCAGAATCGCTTCCATTTGCGCTTGCGTATCCAGTGCAGTGTTCTGTGACGCGGCGCCAAAAGCGGCGATTTCCTTAATGTCCTTGTTTTTATCCTGGAATTCTTTATAAGCGACTTGACGGCGTTCCATCGGGGCGAAGCCTGCAACCCAGATTTTGACGATGTTGCCTTTGCCGCCGATGTCTTTTGCCAGCTTGTCCAGCGTCATTTCGGCCATCTTGGCGTCGCCCTGCTCCAGTACGGTCACGCCCGGAATCTTCAGATCGGCGTCGAAGGCGACGACCGGGATTTTCTTCTCCAGCGCCCGCTTCACGCCTGCTTCCAGCGCTGCCGCGGTCCCGTGGTCGATCAGGATGCCGTCGACCTTCTGGTTGATGGCGGCGTCGAGGTTCGAGGCCATCTTGGCAAGGTCGCCGTCGGCCGGAGTGACGGTTACTTTGCCGCCGAGCTTCTCGACCTGCTCCTTCACGCCTTCGATATACTGCGCGGAGAAGGTGCCGAGGTTAATTTGCATAATTAGCGCGATCTTTTTATTCGCGAGCGGGTTGTCCGCGTTGCTTCCCGCTTGGGCGTTCGTGCCGCCTTGCTCCGAAGCCTGCGGTTTCGCGCCGCAAGCGACCATGCTGATCGAAAGCACGAAGATGAGTACCAGCAGGACGCTTTTTCTCCAATGTGACATGACGATAAGTTCCTCCCCCGAATGGCTGTAATTATATAATTCCAATGGAATTAGTAGGTGATAAATACTTTACCATTCTTATTCATAAACGGTCAATATGTAGGGGAATATTTTTAGAGACGATCCTTCAAAAAACTACAAAATACGACAATTTGAATCATACCCCTCATACTAGCACAGACCTCTCTGGTTGGGAACGGGGAAAATGGGCGTTTTCCGAATATTTGTCCGTCTGAAAAAGGGAAAATGTAAAAAAACTCCGCCATCGGATGATGAAACGGAGGAGGTTAGCAGTAATTGTACGGATTCGTGCCGGGGGCGAGCAAGGAAAGCCAACCGCTTTTAATGAAATAAAAACGACACGGCCACGATCGCAACCGAGACGTAATGCAGCAGATCGAGCCACGGCTTCCTCGGACGCCGGAAAAGCTGGAGCGTCATGTACGCGGAACGGATGACGATCAGAAACAAGGCGATTTGCACCAGCGCTACGGGCATGCCGACTTCCTCCCGGTTCATAATGGTATCTATTTACAGCTTATGCGCCATTTTTCGGAACATGCCTTGGATGGGCTCCGCCGCATTGGCTTTGCTGCAACATTTGGCAGACCCCGTCCGTTTAGTAAGTAACTCCGGAGCAAACAGCGAAAGGTGGTTCTTAATTATGATGAAAAAAACAGTGGCATTCCTGTCGGCAGCAGCGCTGCTCGGCAGCTTGACAGCCGGGTCGGCCTCGGCTTTCAACGATTTAAGCGCCGATCAGAAGGAGCCGATCATGGCATTGAAGCAGCGCGGAATCGTCAGCGGGGTAGACGGCGAGCATTTCGTCCCAACGGGCAAAGCCAGCTATGCGCAAACCGTTCATATGCTGGTCAAAGGGCTAAATTTGAATATGGACACGATGCGCTTCGTCAAGAAGCCCGAAGCCTCGGATTATTATACGAACGTGCCGAATAACGCGTGGTACGCCGAATCTTTCGTGATTGCCCAATTGAACGGGCTGCCGATTCCGAAGGATGTCGACCCGAACGGCACGATTACCCGCGAGCAGTACGCGGATCTACTAATCCATGCGATCGATACGAAAGGGACGTACCCGGTGATCGAAATGTTCGTCACTCTTGCCGATCAGGACGAGATCGATCCGAAGGTGAGCAACAGCGTGCAGCGGATGGTGCTGCACAAGCTGATCACATTGGGAGAGGATGCAAAGTTTTATCCGAAGCGGGAGCTGACCCGCGGCGAAGCGGCCGTCTGGCTGCATAGGGCGATCAAATTCGTCGAATCGCACGCGAATGTGCAAAAGCCGACGCCGCAGGAAGACGTTAAAGTGACGGTCGAAAAAGTGAACGACGACGTGAACAAAGTCGTGCTGTCCCGCGGCGAGAAGCCGACGGGCGGCTACGGTATCGCGATTAGCGGCATCCGATTCGAAGCGGACGGCCAGGCAGTCATTACGTACACGTTGACCGATCCGAAGCCGGACAGCATGAACACCCAGGCGATTACCGAGCCGACAGCGGAAACTTACGTGTCGTCCAAATATAAAGCGGTAGCCGAGCCTGCTGCTGCAACGACGAGCGTCAGCCCGGCCAATCCGCAGTCTTAATCGGCTTGAGCGCCGCAAGGAAAGGGAAGGAACCGGATGTCTTCCAATCTCTAGAGGAAGGAGAGGACATTCGGTTCTTTTTTCATGCTGCCGTTTATCTTGGCGCCACTCTGTTCGATTCAAGGCGGAAATTCCCGGGTAAAACGGGTATAATACCCTTAAAAGCTATCTAGCGATAGCGTGCGAAAAAAGAGGAGTGGTTCACCATGGACAAACGGTATGCGGACGTAAACGGCACGAGACTGGCCTATATCGACCGGGGACAAGGAACCCCTGTCATTTTGCTTCACGGCTTTTGCGGGAGCTCGGCCTATTATGACGAAGTCGCGCCGCTGCTTGAAAGCCGCTGCCGGTTGATTATACCGGATCTGCGCGGGCACGGCGCATCAGACGCCCCCGAGGGGACGTATACGATGGAGGCGATAGCGGACGATATCGCGGCGTTAATCGACCGGCTGAATATCGGCCGTCCGGTCGTGCTCGGCCATTCGCTGGGCGGGTACGTGACGCTCGCGCTGGCCGAGAAGCATGAGGACAAGCTGCTTGCCTTCGGCTTGCTACATTCGACCGCGTTTCCGGACGACGAGAAGGGTAAAGAAGGCCGGCTGAAGGCGATGGAGACGATCCGGGAGCAAGGGCTGCCGGTGTTTATCGAAGGATTGATCCCGAAGCTGTTCGCTCCGGCCCATCTGGAGACGATGCCGGAGGCGGTGCGCAAGGCGAAGGAGATCGGGCTGGGGACAAGCCCGGAGGGCGCGATCCGTACGCTGGAAGGAATGCGGCAGCGGCCGGACCGCAACGCCGTATTGTCCGCTGCGCAGGTGCCGGTGCTGCTCGTCGCCGGGACAGGCGATCAGATCATTCCGCCGCAGCGTACGTTCTCCGTCGACAAGGAGGCTTTTCAGCGCAGCCAGATCGACGGGGCCGGCCACATGAGCATGATGGAAGCGCCGGGCGAGCTGGCACAGGCGGTCCTTGCGTTTACCGCGAAGCTTTAAGCGAATTGAACTGAAAAAAAGGGATGACGGCGGCCGTCGTCAGGCTGAGCCTGGACACGCGGATGCTAGTCATCCCTTTGCGTTTCGTTTAATGCATCAATTCGCACACATGCTGGATCTTGATGAGGTTCGTCGTGCCCGTGCCTCCCAGAGGCACCCCGGCCGTGATAACGACCAGATCGTCGGCTTCCAGCAACCCTTCCTTCATTCCCCGGCTGACAACGGAGGAGAACAGCTCGTCCGTCGAGCTGACCTGTTCGCCCAGAATCGGGACGACGCCCCAGACCAAATTCAAATTCCGCATGACCGTCTCGTTCGGCGTGATCGCTATGATCGGAGCGTCAGGACGATATTTGGACACCATGCGGGCGGTGAAGCCGGTCGCGGTGGAGGTCAGAATCGCCTTGGCATGCAGATCGTCGGCCGAACCGACGACAGCTTGGCTGATTGCCTCGGTCACGCTGCTGCGGACCAGCACGTGGCCCAGCTTGCGCTTGCGGTATTCCGGCGACGCTTCGGTCTGTTCGGCAATGCGCGCCATCGTGGCGACCGACTCGATCGGGTATTTGCCCGAGGCCGTCTCCCCGGACAACATCACGGCGTCGGAGCCGTCAAACACGGCGTTGGCGACGTCGCTCGCTTCCGCGCGGGTCGGACGCGGGTTGTTTTGCATCGAGTCAAGCATATGCGTTGCGGTAATGACCGGCTTGCCGGCCCGGTTGCACTTTTGGATCATCTGCTTTTGAATAATAGGCACGTCTTCGACCGGAATTTCCACGCCCAAATCTCCGCGCGCCACCATCAAGCCATCCGAAGCTTCGAGAATTTCGTCCAGATTGTCGACGCCTTCCAGGTTTTCGATTTTCGAAATGATTTGAATGTCCGGCGCCCCGTACAGCTCCAGAAGGTGCCGTACCTCCAGCACGTCTGCCGCTTTGCGGACGAACGACATCGCAATCATGTCGATGCCTTCCCGCACCCCGAAACGGATGTGCTCGATATCCCGTTCCGTCACGCCGGGCAGCGAGGTGCTCACGCCGGGAAGGTTAACGCCTTTGCGCGCCTTCAGGACACCGCCGTTCAAGATCCGGCAGTGAATTTCCGTATCTGCGATTGCTTCCACCTTCAGCTCGATCAGCCCGTCGTCGATCAGGATGGACGTACCGACGGATACATCCTTCGGGAGGTCCGGATACGATACGGGAATGCGCTGCCCGTCCCCGAGAATCGGTTCGGTCGTCAGCACGACCTGCTCGTTTTGCTTCAACGTGTACGAGGCGTCAACCAGCTTGCCGGTGCGGATTTCAGGTCCTTTGATATCGATCATAATGGCAATGGGCCGGTTCAGCTCTTTCCCGGCTTGCCGGATATTTGCAATGCGGCTGCTGTGCTCGGCCGGTTCGCCGTGGGCAAAGTTCAGCCGGGCGACGTTCATCCCCGCTTCAATCAGCTTTTTCAACTGCCCCACCGTCTCGCAGGACGGGCCAATCGTACATACTATTTTCGTTTTTCGCATGGGTCTCATTCTCCTTCGGCTTGTCCGGACATCCGGGATTCCGTCGTCTCCGAATTTTCCGGGCAGGTGCATGATGTCTGTAATGAACGTATTGTAACGAAAAAATTGCCGTTGCACTATGAAATATAGTACACTTTTTGTAAAATAGTTTGATCATCTTGTGAAGGAGGTGCGGGAATGATTCGGCTCATCGCTTCGGCCCACGATTTGGGACACGGATGGAACATCGCCTCCGAGGACAGCCCCCAAGCCTATTCGCTTCATGCCGTGGCCTACGGGAAATGCTGCTACTGGGTCCGCCAAGAGAAGATCGTGATGGAAAAAGGCGACGTGCTGTTTGTGCCGCGCGACGTGCCGTTTTACGCCAAGAGCATTCCGACCGTCGCTCACGAGAAATACCGCGTCGAGTTCACCGCAGAGCCGGAAGCGGGCTGGCTGCCGGTGCTGGATGAAGCCGGACCAGTTGTGTTCAAGCCGAGAAATATGGACCTGCTGCTGCGGCTGATGAAGAAGCTGCATGCGCAATGGACGGACCGGCCAGATTATTACCAGGTGAAGGGTCTGAGTCTTCTGCTTGATTTGCTGGCCGAGTTCAATCGGGACTATGACGCCTTCCGCAGGCCGGATGTCAAGAGCGCGCAGACCGCCCAGATGAAAAAGTATGTTCAAGAGCATTACCGGGAAAAAGTGACGAAGGAAGAGCTTGGCCGGTTCATCGGCAAAAGTCCCGCTTATGCGGCGACGATCTTCAAGGAAACGACCGGGCAAACGATCGGAGAATACGTCCATGCGCTGCGGATCGAAGCGTCCAAATATTTGCTGCAGCACTCGGAGCTGACGATCGGCGATATCGCCGACCATCTGGGCTACTGCGACCAGTCGTATTTTCAGCGCACCTTCAAACGGATCACGGGCGAAAAGCCTTCTCTCTACATGAGCGAACGGGAAAAGAAACGGTAGACGACAGCTCTCCATTGACGCAAGGTGAGAGGGCGGAGTATACTGAAAATACAAAAGTGAGTGCTCACTCATTTCAGATTTGAAGTCACGATCTTCGCACAAACGGAGGCGATAACGATGGTTCATCGCGTGATGGAAAAAGACGTTTGTATTGCGGGAGGCGGCCCGGCCGGACTTATTCTTGGCATGCTGTTGGCCAAAGCCGGCGTCGATGTCGTTGTGCTGGAAAGTCATGACAACTTTGACCGCGAATATCGCGGGGAGGTGCTTCAGCCGCGCTTTCTGCAGCTGCTGGAGCAGGTGAATTTGCGGAGCTATATCGAATCGTTCCCTTCGTCGAAGGTTCGCAAGGGCGCTCTTTATTACAAAGACAAGCGGCTCGGCGAGTTCAGCTTCGACAACATTTCCAAGGAAATTCCGTACGCGCTCTGGATGCCGCAGCCTATTTTGCTGCAGGCGCTTTACGACAAAGCGAAGTCTCTGCCTTCCTTCGAGCTGCTGTTTCATGCCGCGGTGAAAGAGCTGCGCTATGAGGGGGAGCGGGTAACCGGAGTTATCGCCCAGACGCCCGAAGGGACGCTAGAGGTACGCGCCCGCGTTACGGTCGGAGCGGACGGCCGCTTTTCGGCGGTCAGCCGGCTGGGCGGGTTTGAGATGGAATATGAGCACCTCGCGGGCGATCTGATCTGGTTCACGATCCCGAAGCCGGACGATTGGGGCGACGAGCTGCGGCTGAAAATAACCGACGGCTACGGCTACATCATTTTGCCGAAATACCCGAATTGTCTTCAGGTCGGCGTGGCCGTGCCGCTGGGTGAATGGAAGGCGATCCGGGAGCACGGCATCGAGCCGTTCCGCCAAGAGCTGCTGGCCGCGCATCCGGCATTTCGCGAATTTGCCGAAGCGCTGACCGATTTCAAGCCGTTTGTGCTTCTGCAGGTCAAGGATTTTTATGTCAAGCAGTGGGCTAAGAACGGCTGCCTGCTCATCGGAGACGCGGCACATTGCGCTTCGCCCGTCGGCGCGGTCGGTGTATCGTTATCCGTCACCACGGCCGTGATTGCGGCTGATGTCATTTACGACGCGCTCCAGGACGGCGACGTGTCTGCGGATCGTCTCGGACGCGTTCAAGCGCTGCGCGACAGCGAAATTCGCTCGGTACACAAAATGCAAGCGCGTGCGGCGAGAATGTTTTTTACCTCGACCCCGTTCATTCGAACGTTTGCGCCGGTGGTGATCTCCCTGGTTACGCGGACCAAGCTGCTGGCGGCGGTTCAGCGCAGGGTGCTGAGCCTGTCCGGCAAGGTGCCGATACATGAGCGGTTTACTTTTCAAGACTAAAGTTTAGATGGAGTTTCAACCACCACCGGTCCCGGGGCGCATAAGTCGTCTCCCGGGACCGGTCTTTTTTTGAGGCGCGCCAAAAAGACGACGTATGGTGTACAATACAATAAAGAAAGGCTTACGGAAGGAGGCGGAACGGCGATGGAGAAGAGCTCGCACAAGGATATGGAAGCAGAACAGCATCCGTTTGTGTTTTACGACGGAGTGTGCGGATTTTGCCAACGGGTCGTGCAGTTCATA
Organism: Paenibacillus oleatilyticus; assembly: GCF_018998565.1. Lineage (GTDB taxonomy): Bacteria > Bacillota > Bacilli > Paenibacillales > NBRC-103111 > Paenibacillus_G > Paenibacillus_G oleatilyticus. The sequence goes on from NZ_JAHNZO010000019.1 coordinate 137,554, forward strand.
ATTCCCCGCGATCGAAGCGCCGCCTTCCGGTTCGTCGCCATCCAATCCGAGACCGGAAGCCGTCTGCTGCGGCGGCATGGGCTCGATCCTGCCGAGCTGAATACATTCGTACTGCTTGAGCAGGGCCGGGTGTACACGCGCTCGACCGCGGGGCTTCGGGTGCTCCGCAGGCTGGACGGGGCGTGGCCGCTGCTTTACGCATGTATCGTCGTCCCGCGGCCGCTGCGGGATTGGGTCTATCGCTGGATCGCCGCGAACCGGTACCGCTTTTTCGGCAAAAGCGACTCCTGCATGCTCCCGCCTCCCGAAGTGCGGGAGCGGTTTCTCGATACGTAAGGGGCCTGCTGCGTTTCCACGTTCCGCTTATCGTTTGCGGTACTGCCCCGGGGGGACCCCGACAAACCGCTTGAATATCCGGATAAAGTGCGAATAATCGTTGAAGCCTGAGCCTTCGCAGGCGGCGGTGACATTATGCCCCTCCTGAAGCAGCTTTTTGGCGCGGGCAATCCGTTTGAGCAAAATATATTCGTGAATCGTGCTTCCCGTATGTTTGCGGAAGAGACGGCTGAGATAATAGCGGTTCATATAAAATTGCCGCTCCAGCGCTTCCAGCGTCAAATCGTGCTCCAGGTGCCCGTCGATATATTCGAGCAGCGGTCCCAGCTTTTCGTGCGTTACGACCGGATTATAGCCGGTGCCCGAGCGATGGTCGCGGAACGCCTGATTGACCAGCACGAGCAGCTCGATCATGCAGGCGGTCAGCAGCAGATCGGCTCCGTCCGGCGGCTCGGAAAGCAGAAGCTCGGCCTTCTTGAACAAAGCGAGCGCGGCATCCAGCCGGGGGCCGCTGAACGCGATCCGATTGGATTCCCCTTGCGGCCGGTTGACGAAGCAATCGAGCAGAGGGAAATCCGAGACCAGCGCCAGACCGGCGGCGATGGAAGGATCAAAATGGATGACGACATTTTCATACGGTGCATTCGAACGAAAGGTCGGCTTATGCAGCTCCCGGTTGTTCAAAATCAGCATGTCTCCATAGCTGAGCGGGTAAACGTTTTTATCGATCAGATAATGGACGTCGCCGGCGATAAAAAAGTAAATCTCGAACCGGTCGTGAAGATGAAAATCGAATTTTGGAGGCGCTTCCATCCGGCGGTGGGTAAAGTCGAAATATTTATTTTTTCCGTGAATATACATGGCCGTTTTCCTCTGTCGGGTAAAAGTCAAAAAAAGCAATAAATATAGCAATCAATGCAAGGAAGTTGTTTTTATTATACGTCATGATGGAGTTATTCTACCACTGAAGAAACTAGGTGAACCCTGTGAAACGTTTAGGTACGGCTCTGATCGGCTGCGGCGCCATTGCCGGCGTTCATTTGCAAGCGATCGCCAAGCTCGGCTTGGCCGATTTGAAAGCGGTTGTCGACACGGACGAAACGGTCGGGAGGCAAACCGCGCAGCGGTACGGCTGCGATTATTACGCGGATTACCGCGAGATGCTGAAGCGCAGCGATATTGACGTCATCCACGTATGCACCGGCCATTATCTGCACGCTCCCATGGCGGTCGACGCGCTGGAGGCGGGTAAACATGTGTTAACGGAGAAGCCGATGGCCGAGAACAAGGCGTCGGCGCGCACGATGCTGGAGGCAGCAGCGAAGCATACGAACGTGCAGCTCGGCGTCATTTTCCAGAACCGGTACAACCCCGCTTCGGTCCGTATGAAGCAGGCGATCGATTCGGAGGAGCTAGGCAAGCTGCTCTGCATGAAAGGCATCGTGACCTGGTACCGCAGCCCGCAGTATTACGAGACCGAATGGAAGGGGCGCTGGGCGACGGAGGGCGGCGGCGTGCTTATCAACCAAGCGATTCATACGCTCGATTTGCTGCAGTGGTTCGGCGGCGAGGTGGAGAGCATCAAGGGCTCGATTTCGACGGATGCGCTTGAAGGCGTCATCGAGGTCGAAGATTCGGCGCATGCCCATTTGGTGTTTGCCAGCGGGGCGACGGCGGTTTTTTATGCAACGAATGCGTACGGTGTCAACTCCCCGGTGGAGGTGGAACTGGTGTTCGAGCAAGGACGGCTGCATTTGCTGGGCGATACCTTGTATCTGCATCGGGACGGCACATCGGCGGTTCTGAGCGAGCCGGTACCGAACGACCTTGGGGCAAAATCGTACTGGGGCGTCAGCCACGGCTACCAAATCCGTGATTTTTACGAGCATGTGCTGAAGGGAAGGCCTTACGCGCTGAACGGCCCCCAAGGCTACAAAGCGCTCCGTCTCGTGACGGACATTTACGAATCGTCCCGCAGCGGGCAGCGGATTCGCTATTCTTCTCCTTAATAAAACGAACAACGAGCCTCCGGCGCATAAAAGCACCGTGGCTCGTTTTTTTTCTACATATTACAGTTTTTCCAAGAAAGCCGTTACTCTCTGCACATACTCCGCTTTGAGCGGCGGATAGTTCTTGGCATGTCCTTCCGCCACCGTCGTCCACAGCTCGAATTTATCCTTGTGCTTCTCCCACATCGACTCGCTGTTGCTGTAGGGAATCGAAGGGTCTTTCGTGCTGTGAATGAACAGCACCGGCCGCGGGTAAATGCGGTCGACCGCCGCGAGTCCGTCCACCTGATCCGTATCAACCCCGATCATCGGGGGCAAAATGCTCAAGATCAGCGGCGTAAAAGGGAAGTTGGGCAAATTGGACCAAACAGGCAAATTGTCCTTCAAATAGCGGGTCAAATGATTAAACGGACTGTCCGCCACCACGCCGAGCACGGACGGCTCTTCCGCTGCGGCCAGCAGCGAAGTGCTTGCTCCCATCGAGAAGCCGAGCAACGCCAGCTTGCCCGGGTGATTTTGGTTCATCCAATCAATGGCCCCGAGCAGGTCATGCTTTTCATAGTAGCCGATCGATGTCACGCTGCCTTCGGATTCCCCGGCATTGCGAAAATCGAACATCAGCACACTATAGCCCCGGTCCGTCAGCTCTTTGGCTAATGACAACGCTTCGGCGCTTTTTTGCAATCGGTTGTTTTTGTACCCATGGGCCATAATGATGTTCGGTTTGGCGGCTGCGCCTTCTCCCTCCGTCACTTTGCCCGGCAAATACCAGCCTTTCAAGGTCAATCCGCCTTCGCGGCTCGGAAATTGCACGTTTTCGTAGGCGAGTCCGAGGCGTTCCGGCGAATCATCCAGCGCCTTCGGCACAGGGTGGGACAGCTTCCATCCCACATAAACCGAGATTCCTATGCAAGCGATCACCGCCACAGCCAGCAGTCCGACGACGATCCGCAGCCATAACGGGCTCCTCGACATGCTTCTTCGCCTTCGCGGCGCTCTCGATATCGCAGGGGTTGGTTTCATAGGTCGCGTTCCTTTCTATATCCCAAACGGTCTGATTCTAAAAGCAATCCCCATTATACGACAGGATCGGAGAAGGGGACAGGGGCTATTTCTTTTTTGCGGCTCGCTTCGCGCGCATGGTCCATCTGGCGTACCCGTAAGACAGCGCCAACCCGGCGCATAGCGTCACAACGGCGAATCCGGGATGGGACATCGCCCACAGCAGAGGCACGCCAAGCAGGAGCAGGCAAGCGGCATGAATGCGGAAACGGATGGCTGCGGCCGAACGTATGCGCAATTCCGGCGGAAGCGGGTAAATATACGACCAATCGGAGTGGCGGTATGCTTTTTGCAGCTCTTTAAGCTGGAGCATCGTTAGTCCCGCAAACAGGGCGAACAAGAAAACGGCAAGCGCATCGCCGCGGGTCCAGGCAATCAGTAAGAAGCCGAGTGCCGTCAATCGCATCGTAATTCCGCCGAGCTCGGAGCGAAGCCATACCAGAGTGAACAAGTAACGGTAAGTATGAGCCGAACCGTACCCGAAGCCTCCCAGCCCCCGAAGAAGCTTCATCGGCGCGCGAATCGGCGACGGACGGTTCGGGATGTCCGCTACATCGATAAAATAGTTCAGAAGCCTGAAAATGCGCGCCCGCTGTCTTTGCTCCGTTTCGGCGAGCCTTAGCCAGTTCAAGATTCGTTTGCCGCCCATGAGCCGCAGCGCCACGAGGTAAACCAGCAGCACGGCGGAGACGGCCAACGTCCCCGTCCACAGCGGCAGGCGGAGCAGAAGCAGCGCCGCTGCGGCGGCCACGATCCAACGAAGGGCCGACCATAGAATGATCGGCAGACGGTCCGTCAGCTTTAGCTCTAGCCATGCGCCATAGATCAGCACGCGTTTCGCGAGAATCGCCATGATCAGTACGTGACCGAATGGAACGAGGCTTCCGCCGGCCGCCATGGCATACATCGGCCAAGCCGCCATCCACACGGCAAGCAGCAGGAACGACTGTATCCAAAATGACCGCATCACCGCCCGATGCATATAACCCGACAGTTTTGTCTCCATCGGAAGCAAATAAATGAAGTCCGCTTTCCTTATATAGGTCCGAACCGGGCACCAGGCCAAAAAGGGCAGGAGCACGAGCGCTGCGGTCTCACGAAACGGAAAATCCGGCGGCGCCTCACTCAGTAACCGGGTATAAAAGTATCCTCCGGCCAGCATAATCAAAATAGCCGCGTAAGAGAAGCTTTGTAGCGCATATCCGGCATAGGGACGTATTTCCCGCCAAAACTCCGAAGTTCGTTTGCTCCACAATCCCGAAATATCGGAAGGCAGCTCGTGTTTGTTCATCGCAGCGTCACGTCCCGGGTAACCAGGCTGCAGAACAAGTCGTCGAGCGAAGCGCCCGGCATATCCGCCTGCTTTTGCAGCGCTTCCACGTCCCCCTCAGCCGTCAACCGGCCTTGATGAAGCAAAAGAAATCGGTCCCCGTACCGCTCGATCGTGGACAAAATATGCGAGCTGATCAGAATGGCGCCGCCGCTTTCTTTGACCCGGACCATCAGCTCAAGCAGCGCTCTGATGCCGAGCGGGTCGAGGCCGAGAAAAGGCTCGTCGATAATATATAAGGCAGGCCGTACGAGAAAAGCGCTCATGATCATGACCTTTTGCTTCATCCCTTTGGATAAATGAGCCGATAAACGGTTCCAGTTGGCGGTCATTTGAAATTCGTCCAGCAGGGCGGCGGCCCGCTCTTCGAAGGCGTCTTTAGGGACGCCGTAAGCCATCGCGGCCATTTCGAGATGCTCTTTCACCGTCAACTCTTCGTATAATAGCGGGTTTTCCGGTACGTAGGCATACGTCTGCCGATAGGCTGTCGGGTCTTGCTCCACGGATCTGCCGTTGAGCCGTATTTGACCGCTGTGCGGCTGCATCAGGCCGAGGATATGCTTGATCGTCGTGCTTTTGCCGGCCCCGTTCAATCCGATCAGGCCAACCATCTCTCCCGGACGAACCGAGAACGACAGCTCGTGCAGCACCGGCTTTTTGCGGCTGTATCCGCCGGTCAGCTTTTCTACCTTCAATAAAGGCTGCATGTCCATTCACCTCATCGCTATTGTACCTTGTTTTCCCCGGAAAAGAAAAAAATGCCGCAGTCGCGGCAAAGTTTTTTCTCGTTATTCATTAAAGTTACTTGCTTCTCACAGGGGAGATGAACCAGTAAGCCATCCCGACGAAAATGCCGCCGCCGACAATGTTGCCGAGCGTGACCGGAATCATATTGTTAAGCCAGCCGCCAATCGAAATCGTTTCGGGATGCTGCGGCAGCAAATAGGCCAAACTAAGCAGCGTCATATTGGCTACGCTATGCTCGTAGCCGCTGGCGATAAAGGCATACAGACACCACCAGATGAGCACCAGCTTGGCGATATCTTCCTTCGCCCTTCCGGCCATCCATAAAGCCAGGCAGACGAGCCAGTTACACAGAATGCCGCGAAAGAACGATTCCCAGAACGGAAGCGCCATTTTTTTGGCCGCAGCGGCGAAGATCAGATGCTCCGGCGCTGCCGTTTTGAAAAGACCGGTACCGACGATCAGCAAGGAAAGGATTACGGCTCCGGCCAAGTTCCCCAGGAATACGATCACCCAGTTTTTCAACGTATCGTTTACCGTTGTTCGGCGGGCAAGCGTGCTCATTGTAAAAAACATATTATTTCCGGTAAACAGCTCCGAGCCCGCGAAGACGACAAGCGTCAGCGCCAGACCGAAGGACATCCCCATCACCATGGGCTGGAAAGCGGACTTTGCAGCCGCGACCGGCGCTCCGACGGAGAAGATTAATATAATGCCCAGCCCGACGTACGCCCCAGCCAGCAAAGCGGACACGACATAGCGGGCGAGATTCTCGTTCATTTTCTCTTTCTTTTTTACAGCCGCTTCAACGATTGCTTCTACGCTTGATGTAAACATACAGCGGTCCTCCCCGGGTACTCTTCTGCCTTGTATAAAAGTCAGACAAGCTTTTCCGCCTTAAGCGGTTTGGACAGCGGGCGCAGCGAGATAAACCTGACCGCCTTCCACTTTTGCCGGAAACGTCAGCACCTGTCCTTGATCGGGGAGCTGTACGAGCCCCGTAGTCAAATCGATTTTCCAGTCATGAAGCGGGTCGTACAGGTAATGCCCTGATACGATCCCTTCAGCGAGCGGTCCGCCTTTCGGATGCGGACTGCGATTTTCCAGCGCATAGACTCCTCCGTCCGAAGTGCGGAACACGGCGATATCCCATTCGCGCCATTTCACGGTGCGTCCGATTTGCGGCAAAAACTGATCAAGCGTTCCGATTGAATAAAAGGTTTCCTGCTCTTTCATATATTCCATACTCCTTCCTGTATCCAAAGTTTAGTTTTATTGGGCTGCCGGCTCCAGGTTTTGGAACAAAGCCGTGCGCGTATCCGTGTCGTTCAGCATTTTGGTCCACGGATCTTTTACCTGTGCCAATGCGAATTCGATCCGTTCCACCAACGCTTTGCGATTCTCCATATCATCAACGACCGCCTTGCGGATCGTTTCAAGACCCATTCGTTCCACCCATTCCGAAGTACGCTCCAGATATTTTCCCGTCTCCCGGTAATATTGGATGATGGCCGCGCAAAGCTCGATCAGCTCTTCATCGGTCTTTACTTTGCAGAGCGAATCCGCCAAACGCGCTTTAATTCCGCCGTTGCCGCCGATGAACAGCTCCCATCCGCCGTCATTGCCGACGATGCCGATATCTTTGGTGCACGCCTCTGCGCAGTTGCGAGGGCATCCGTTAACAGCCATTTTGAATTTGGCCGGGAGGTCCAGACGCTCAAATTTGCGTTCGAGGAATGCGCCCATGCTCATCGAATCCTGGGTGCCGAAGCGGCAAAATTGCGCGCCGACGCAGGTTTTAACGGTCCGCAGCGATTTCGCGTAGGCATAGCCCGAAGGCATCCCCAGCTCTTCCCAAACCTTGGGTACATCCTCTTTTTTCACGCCGATCAGATCCAGCCGCTGTCCGCCAGTTACTTTGACGACCTTCACATCGTACTTCAGCGAAACGTCGGCGATTTTCTTCAAGTCCTCCGGCGTCGTAACGCCGCCGTACATCCGCGGAACGACGGTAAAGGTGCCGTCTTTCTGAATGTTGGCGCTCATGCGTTCGTTCACGAAACGCGATTCCTTTTCATCCTGAAATGTATCGGGATAAATCATGCCCAAATAATAGTTCAGCGCCGGGCGGCACTTCGAGCAGCCTTCAGGCTGGTTCCAGTCCAGCACATGCATAATTTCTTTCGTTGAGGTCAATCCTTTAGCCCGGATCTCGGCGACAATTTCATCGCGGCCGAGGGTTGTGCAGCCACAGATGCCTTGCTTGACGGAAGCCTTGAAGCCGTCGCCAAGAACATGCTGCAGAATTTGCTCAACGACCGGCTTACAGCCGCCGCAGGACCGCGTTGCTCCCGTGCAGGCTTTAATTTCGTCGACCGTCGTCAATCCTTGTTCCGTAATGGCGTCGACAATCGTCTTTTTGGTTACGCCGTTACAGCCGCATACGATTTCCTCATCAGCCATGGCTTCCACCGAAGCCGCGCCTTTCGCTCCGCCGCCGCAGCAGCCGGTACCCATGAGCGAGTCGTAAATTTCGTCGGTCATCACGGTTTTTTGCTTGATCAGCTTTTGCAGATTGGCGGATTCCGTAATATCGCCGAAGAGCACCGCGCCCACCATCACATTTTGTTTCAGCAATATTTTTTTGTACGTTTGTTTCCATTCGTCCTTATGGGCAATGACGACATGCTCCGGATCTTCGATAAACTCGCCGGTGGAGAACACGTCCACACCCGATATTTTCAGCTTCGTCGATACGACCGAGCCCTCATAGGGGAGCGTATCTACGCCGCACAGATGCTTGGCAAGCACCATGCCTTGTTCAAAAAGCGGGGCAACCAGTCCGTAGCAGACACCGCGATGTTCATTGCATTCGCCGACGGCATAAACGTCCGGCATGGAAGTTTGCATATAGTCGTCTACCACGATACCGCGTTTCGTCCAGATTCCGCTTGCCTGCGCCACGGCCACATTCGGCTTGATGCCTACGGCCATGACGACGAACTCCGCCTCCAGCACCGTATTGTCAGCAAACCGCAGCCCGGCCACACGTTCGTCTCCGAACAGTTCTACCGTCTTTGCTCCCATCTTAAATTTGATGCCTTGACGTTCGAGCTCCGCCTTCAGCATCGATGCTGCCTGATGATCCAGTTGGCGCTCCATCAGATCTTCCATTAGATGAACGACCGTTACGTCCATGCCGAGATGAACAAGGCCTTTGGCCGCTTCCAGTCCAAGCAGCCCTCCGCCGATAACGGCCGCCTTCTTGTAGGACTTGGCTGCCTCCAGCATTTGCTGGCAGTCCGAAATATCCCGGAAGCCGATGACGCCTTGCTTGTCGGTGCCGGGGATGGGCAGAATAAACGGATTCGAGCCCGTCGCAATAATGATTTTGTCGTAAGGCACACGCTCTCCATTTTCCGTTACGACCTCATGAGCAGCTTGATCGATATACGAAACCGTCGTTCCGGTATGAAGTGTAATGCCGTTTTCTTTATACCAATCCCATCCGTTTAATACAATATCGTCGAATGTTTTGCTGCCTTCCAGCACATAGGAGAGCAGAATACGATTATAGTTGGGATGCGGTTCACTGCCAAAAACGGTAATATCGAATCGTTTTGTCAGTTTCAAAATTTGTTCCACGGTACTGATGCCAGCCATTCCGTTTCCGATAACGACAAGTTTCTCTTTATTGAGGGTCATTGTCCGGCCTCCTCGAAAGCTTTGAATTTTTCTTTTGTATAAGGAAAGTATACAGGGAAGCTAACGAAAAATTAGTGATTTTTTTCACAACTATGCGATATTTATCACAGAGGAGCGTCAAATGTGACAAATTTAGTACGTCTGCAATCAATGGCCGTAGGTTCTCCGTTATCAAACGCGAAAAAGACCGCCGAAATCCTTGGCCGGACATGGCGATCTTTTGTCATATCGTTATGGCGAATTCACGGCCGATACTTTGCGTCGATAGCGCAAATACAGCAGGCAGCTCGCAGCCACGACGGCCGGTACGGCCAAGTACTGCATCGAAAAGGGCGCAATCGCCAGACAAAGCGCTGACGATGTCAATGCGGCCAACCGTCCGGCTTTATCGCTCCACAACAGCTTTACGCAGGCAAACGAAGCTACAATATATACGAGAATCCCGAGCGTGGTGGGCACCAAAATCAAGCGGTCCACGGAAAACGAAGCCGCATAGCTGAAAGCCAGCGTCAACGTATTTGTTACAAATAGAAAGAACACCGAGCGGTAGGGCGTCCCGCTTTTGCTTGTTTTCGCAAACCATCGCGGCAGCTTTCCTTCGACGGCCAGCGCATACCCGAGGCGGGAAGAGCTGGCGAGGTACACGTTCAGCGTGCCGAGACAGACGATACAGGCCACAACCACGGTTGCCAGCCCCGCGTTTAATCCGAGCGCCCGGTTCATCAGCGCAGCCAGCGGCGCTTCGGTCCCAATGTCTCCGTACGTATGCGTTCCAATCGTCACCGCGGATAACAGCGTGTATACGGCGCCGATAATAAAGACGCTGGCCCAGGTGCAGCGCATCACGTCCCGCTGCGGATTGCGGAACTCCGGTACAAGATGGGTGATGCTTTCCCAGCCGAAGAACGCCCAAAAAATAAGGACGCACGCTTGCCCGATTCCGGTCAATCCGTGAGGAGCGAAAGGGCGGAAGTGGACCGCCTCAATGGCTGGAAGGCTGAAGGCGATCGTCAGCACCAGCAGGACGAGCACAATCCCGCTCAACCCCAGCGACACGAGCCCGCTGATACGCATCCCGAGCAGATTGGCGGCAAGCGCCGCTACGAGAAATAGGAAGGCGAAGCCATACAGCCATTCGCCCGCCAGTCCGAAAACCGTAACAATATAAGAAGCGCCGGTTAATCCGACCACGGCTTGTCCCGTCGCGACCCAAGCAAAAAAGAACCAGCCGACCACAGCGCCGGATCTTTCTCCGAACGCCTGCTGCACGATCGTTGCGATCCCGCCGTAGTTTTCGTATTTCAACGCAAGTCTGGCAAACGTGTAGGCAATCGGAACACTTAATAAGGAAAGCAAGAGCCAGGAGACAATCGCCGCGGGCCCGGCGGCGTCCGCCGTGTATCCCGGCAAAATCAGAATGCCCGATCCTAGAACGGCGCCCATATATAGAGCCACGCCTTGTGCCATCGTAATTGTTCGTTTCGTCATCCGCGCCCTCCGCTTCTTATCTTTATCTTCTTTAAATAGATTAACATGAAAGAGGATATTTTTGAGAGCTCTTGCGCATAAGACAGCAATTATGTTATAGTGTCATTCCGGCCGTTTGAGCCGGTCACAAGTTTCACGCAGGTTAAGTGCAAAAGCTGATAAAATTTGGACTTGCATCTCCTCCGTGAAGTGTGGTAAAGTTACTTTCGCTGTCTCATGCAGCACTTGATTACAACTTCTGCGCTTGCGGGTTCGTCCCCTGGAATGGAAAAATAAAGTGCTTGCCAAACAGACAGCAAATGTGATAGAGTAATGATCGTTGTCTCGAAAGCTTCTCTTAATTGAAACGGCTGAATGGCCTAAAAAAATTAACAGTTGCAATCAGACAAACGATGTGGTAAGTTAGTCTTCCGGCTGTTTGGAACAAACGGTTCGGAGGCATACTAAAATCGAATTGCCCTTTGAAAACTGAACATCGAGTGAGTGTCATAAAGAGAATGCATATTCTCGTCAGTAGTAACTTTTGAGCTTTAATCAGCTTTTCTTTAATGGAGAGTTTGATCCTGGCTCAGGACGAACG
>NZ_JAHNZO010000001.1:0-76825 GCF_018998565.1 Paenibacillus oleatilyticus
GAATTAGCAGTATTATTGGTGAGTGTTTCGAGGATTAATTGTAGAAAATAAAAGCAAATCCTCCGCCTGTCGGATGGATTTGCTTTTATTTTTGAGAAGAACCGAAGTAATCTTTGTTACTTAGTCATTGGCTGGCCCGAAGCCTTCCGCAGCTCATCCGCCAGCCAATGAACATAATTGGCCTGCTGTTCATACGCTGCGGCCGCGGTGCCGTCTCCAGCCTGTTCTGCCTCCTGCCGCTTTGCGTCCAGCTCCTTCCATGCCGGACTCAGCCAAGTGTCAATGATCGTATCTTTCACTCCTACGTCTAACATGGGCTTCTCCGCCTCCTTTAGATATGCTGCCAAGTATTCTCCGGGGTCCACATGTGTCCCATAGCCGTAACTCGGCGCGTCCTTTGACCTGACTTCATAGTGTAGGTGTGACCCGGTGCTTCGGCCGGTTGTCCCCTGATTCCCGACAATATCGCCTTTTGAAAGCTTCTGCCCCTTCCGGACCGCGACCGAATCTAGGTGGCAATAACAATGAATATATCCCGCGTCATCCCGCAGCGCAACCACGTTCCCGTAGCCTCCGAATCCCGTGCCCGCAACGCCTTCGCCTGCAAAAAGAACAACCCCACCAACAAAGGCGGGGATTGGATATCGGTGATATTTTACGAGGTCAATGCCAGTGTGAAACGATCGGCTGCCGTTGAACGGATCAGACCGGTATCCGTACGGGCTTGTGATTTTCCAGCCTTCGAAAACGTTCATATTGTCGCTCGCCTCCTACTGTTCCGGCTGTCCAGACGCACGGCGCAATGCATTCGCAAGCGTCCGCTGCCAGTCTCGGAGTTTCCCCGCAGCTTCCGCCCCCTCGGTATCTCCTGAGGCGAGTGCCGCCTGATACGAAGCATCATGAGCCGCATATGCCGGTTTAAGGTATCCGTCAATGATGTTGTTTGCGATTTCTTCTTTCAACACTGGTTCGCCCGCCTCCTCGTTTTGGTTAATCCATCTCTGATACAGCGCCTGTCGATCTGCCAACCCGTTATACCCGCCATTGACGCGCCGAGTAATTTGCTGGAGGGTCGCTCCGCTGTCTACCAATTGGTTCATCCCGGCAGCAGACCACCAAAATCCCGCAGAAGACCATGGGTATGTGGCGGCAACGTAATCGACACCCTGCATGACTGTGGCGTCGCCAATATGGTTAGCGAAGCGCTGATAATTGGCACGTCCGGTCAACTGGATATACCCAGCGCCTTTGTACCGGGGACCGTCACCAGGATTGACGTTGCCAAGATCAATCCGGCCCTCATATGCTACTCCGCTGGCAAGTTCTTTTGTATACAGCCCCAATCCCGATTCATGCCCACATTGACTCATAAAATGGGCTATCCTGTCCGGTGTGGTGATGTCATACCGAGTTAATGCATCGTTCAAATCATCGATCACGGCAATGGTCATGTTTCTCCATCCGAAATTCGCAAGTTGTTCTGCCGATACCCATTGCTTACTCATTGGCCGACTGCTCCTCTCGCTTCTGATGCTGCCGCACTCTTTCCATAGCCTCCTCGAAGGATTCCCCGTCCTGCGGAATCGGATTACATCCGGGCAGCGCAAGCTTCTGCATCATGAATTCGCCGATCGGCAGATTGTGGATGCCGGTTCCGCCGTCTACTTCATCGCTCGTACCGGTATGATGATCTTGGCATAGGACCATCATGTTTCGAATATCGTCGATCGATGTGATCGAACTTTGTTTCAACAACCTGCCATACCCGTACACGTCCCACTCCTCACAAAACTCTTTCAATTTCTCGAAGTCTACGAGATTCGCGAACATATGATATATCCGGTGGTGCACCTGAAGTTCATGGACCGATCCGCAAATGTAGCAGCGATAGAGGCCGTCTTCCTTCAGCCGATGTTTTACTGCTCGGAACTCGGGAGTCTCCTCTCGTTCGGCCTTGTCCGGGTCAATGACAAACACACGCAGCGTGCGCTTTTCAATGTGCGCTGGTATCATGTGGTTTCCCCTTTCTTACTTTTGCTTCTGGGCGGACTAATTGATTTATTTTGTATCTGCGCTGCTGCAGAGGCAACGAGAAACGAGTTGGCAAATGTCAGCCCGTAAACTCGCCAGTCTGCCGCGCTAGCTCCAGTAGCGAATTGCGCGGCCAGCAGGACGAAGAAAGCCACGATAACGGCAAATATATCCGTGGGGAGGCTAAAGATTCGATCCAAAAAAGATTTGAAGTATTGGACAAAGAAAAAGGTCAACAAAGAAGCCCCTCCCATAGCGGAAAGGGCCTCCCATGTGAAGAACTGGCTTTCTTGCATGAATGAATCACGCTCCTTTTAACTTAAAAATCAGAGTTATGGCCCCTACAATCAACGCACCGATTATGGTGGTCGCAGCCCAAAAGATTGTCTTTTCAACCCGATCGAGTCGGTGGTGTGCCGACTTGGTGGATTGCAATGCTTCTTGTGCTATGTCTCTGGCGCTATTCATCAAATCAAGCTTTGTCTCAACTCGTGTAAGCCGCTGTAAAATTTCTTGTGTTTCATCAGGCTGTGGTGACATCTGAAACCCCTCTCCGCCCGGTTACTGGGCAATAGAAATAATCCCGATTGCTCAGGGCTACATTTTGAACTTTGATAGATCAATCTTTGCGGCCATCCGTGCATGTCCCACAGCTCCAGGGTGAATGCCGTCGCTTCCAAGCACTGCCGGGTCCCATTCCCAAGGTTTTTCTGGATTCCTCAAAACCTTTGCAGTATCGAAAACTCCGGCGATTAGATCAGGTCTCGGGTTCGACAACAGCCACTCGTTGGCTTTCATGACATCCCCGTTCATCGCGAAGGCTGGGTTCACGGGGCTCATGTCCGTTTTTGATACGGTTCTCGGGGGAATCGTACAAACGAAATTCTTGAGCCCATAGTCGCTAAGCAGCTGCAAAAGCGCAATCAGGTCCGTTTGAAACTGCGCCAAGTTTTTATTGAGGAAATCATTGGTACCGTAGTGAATCACCGAGTGGGTGCAGTATTTCGCGAGGCGCATGCGGAACCTGCAAGCCGTACCAGAGAAGCCATAGCTGCTTTCGTTCCCCTTTGCTACGCGAATCCACGGTATCTCTTTTCCAAGTGCAAATGGAAGGAATCCTCTGTCTTGTGGATTGTCCTGAGCCCCGCCGAGGATTGAGTCGCCTACACCGAAAATCGCAGGCGTCGGCTCCTTCGGCCTTCCAACGATGGCAACCGGATGATGGACAAACTGGCCGTGTGTATCCGTGGCTCCGGAATCCACTACGTCTCCGTTTTTCATTCCTTCTCCCCGGTTTGAGTATGCAACTTGTCCGCGTGGGAATTTCCCACCATCAGGAACGGACACACCTGTATAAACGTAGAGGCCATCGCCCTTTTTGCCACGGATACCGGTACCAGTCGATTCAACAAGCCCTCCCGGCTCTATCACCATCTCACGTGATCCATTTGGACCGAACACTTCGGTCCTTGTTGTGTTGCCAATCGGATACTCGATAGAAGCCTTGTCAGTGATCTTATTGGGTGTAAGCTGATCAAAATCGTAATAATTCCCGTAGATAAGGGCCACATCGGTGCAATCACAAGCGAATTCATGGTACGTTTTGCTCGTTTGTATAGTCACGGCTGGATCATCCGGTTTGGTAGGATACAACCCAGCGCCGAGATGACTGCCTCGTGTTGCCACGGCTTGAATCGAACGTTTTGATACTTCTCGCGACCTCATTTCCGGCTCTTCGGGATCAAATGTTTCATACATCTCGCCAGGCGCAATCAGTTTGCCATAAGCGTCATAAACATAACTTCCATTTTTATTAATCCTGAACATAAGAACACCTCATAAAAAAATTAGCCCCGCTAGGAACGGGGCCAATCTGAAATTACTTCACTACCGGCCTGTAAGCCGGATCTTCAGCTGTCTTCCTTGACACGATATTGTCGTATTCTTGTTGATTGATCCAACCCTCCGCCAAAGCTCTGTCCAAATCATCAATGTAATAGTTTCGCGCTGCATAACCGGCCACGTCTGAATGATAGCTCTCCGGAATGCCCTTGAAACCATTCCGTGCTGTGAATCTCTCCTTTCCGAAAATATTGATATTGCGGGAGTATGTGGAGACGAGAAACGGTAAGTTTGCCATGATGATCTACTCTCCTTTGGTCATGATGTATTCCATAAACGCCTGAAGGTCGGCGCTGACGGCTGCTGCATGCTCTTCCTGCTTTTTTAGTTTCAAAGCCAGCTCGACATTAGCTTTGTTGAGCTCGTCAATAACCTGCTTGTCTGTCTTCCCGAGAAGATGCCGCTTATCCGTGAATATCTTCGGATCAAACGGATCACCGGGACGGAATTCGCCTTTTGAGGTAGACCAGTAATACCTCGTTTCATAAAGGATTGTTTCCCCTTCTATAGGATCGCCTTTTTCGTCGTATCCTGTGATAGCTTTGAATCTAGCGGTTTCCACCTGTTCTGAACAAATCTTCCCGTCATCGGTGACAAGAACGTCGTGTGTGACTCCCCGGGCAGCTCCTGTCGCTCCAATGATATCTTGGCCGTCGATAAACTGTACGTTATCAACGAACCCGGCATATTTTCCGTTTTTGTACAAGACTGCAATCACCGAATCACGCCTCCTCCGGCAGTATTTTCAGCGGTAGTACCGCCCGGCTGCGACGCGTATTTCCCGATAGTAGAGGCATCAAACGCTCCAAGGGCATAAGTGTTTCCATTACCAGAATTAGTCGAACTGAACACTACAGAAACGTCGGCAGCCGAGATTGCGAATTGGCGATTTGAAATTTCACAACTACTCACTGTTACAAGGCTTCGAAGAGCGAAAATACCAATTATCCCAGTTGCTACCGCGTTCGTTCTGCAAAGGATTATGTTGGCGTTAGTACAGTTATAAACCTGAACAGCCGCCGCGCTGGAACTGGATAACTTAAACCCTCGGATAGTTACTTTTGAATTGTTGTTTTGGAGCACATAGTTATTTACTTGGTAGTTATCAGAAAGCATCGTGTCTCCAAGAATATCCAGAAAGCCCTTCCCGATAAAGCCGCTCACATATACAGTTTCGTTGTATACGCCTGGCGCAACGTTAATTGTTGTCGCATGATTTAATATTTGGGGAAGGCGATTTACAGCGGCCTGTATCGTTCGCAGCGCTGTCCCCGACGTCAGACCATCGTTTGCATCATTTCCAGTTGGCGAGACATACAACGTGATGTTTCCGCTGCTCGCTGAAATAGCTCCGTCATCTACCGAAGCTCCCGATAATACCAAACGGTTCGTGGTACCGGAAGGCTGCGAACCTTCCACGCCAATACTTGATCCATGTGCGGATTGGATACCATACACGTTGCCCGTTCCCGAACAAAATCCGGCGTGTACCTTGCTCGCGTAGTCGCTGAAAATTGCAGCCTTTTTTGACGAGATTACGGCCGAATAAATAAATGCGGTGGATTTCTCAAAGTATACGCCGTCATAGGACGTATCGACATTCACCGATTTAATGGCGTTCATTTGTAAGTTTGTGCAACCACGAACATAGAAGGCACAACCGAAAACATCATGCTTCCCTGTCGCTTCCGCTGTATCAAAAAATGTACGCACCGTAACGCAATCGAACGCAAATGCCTTTGCCGAATAGTAGGATGACGAATCGGTTCCTTTTATCCACAGAGCTCCCGCGCCTGTAAATCCAGCTATCGTCACATCTTCGTTGTAGTTACCCGCCGCTATGATAATTTCGTAAAGATGATTAATAACTTGCGGCACGCTGTTCACAGCCTTTTGGATCGTCTTGAAGGCTGTAGCCGCTGTTTTTCCGTCGTTCGCGTCATTGCCTGTTGTAACATTTACATAGAGTTTCAACGATGAAGTGGTTTTCGTCGGCACGCTGGCATCAAGAATATCCCAGTTGCTGTTTAACACATCTATATCAGCCATTTCATTTTGAGCTGGTTTTTTTAGGCCTAATAATGGTGTAATTACCGGCAAAGTCAAAACCTCCTTGTCTTCAATTGCTCCCACGTTCCTTGTTTCACATCTGCCCATGTTGTTCGTTTGACTTCACCCCATGTGGTATAGGAGAAAATCCACTCCTTTCCGACATGCGCCCGAGTTACCTCCTCAACAAACTCTTGAATTTGCTTAAAACCCGGTGGTTCACCATATGGACTTATAATTCGTATTTTCATAATCGATTGCCCCGGAATAGTCGTGATCTCTGCTTCCAACCCATAAGAACGAAGAGCATTTAATAGATCCTCTTTAGTGATCGGCCGTGCCTGCTCCCTCATTCTCGCTATAATGCTGGACCGCCGAATATCAAGCGGTATCGACGGATCAGAAGGTATCCCATACTCATCCTCTCGCAGAGGAATTGTGTCGACCGCAGTAAGGACCCTAGATTCATTTTTGACCTGCTGTAGCAAGTTGTTCATTTGATCGAGAGTTTTTCCAAGTCCCTCAAAAAGCTTCTTATTCCCTGGATGCTTTGGATTCAACCAACGGTGCGGAAAAAAGCTCATCAAAAATGATGAGAAGTTCATGAAAATCACCCACTCAGGATATTGATATCGTCCCCGGGACTGCCATTTCAACATTTCCTAAAGCACGGTTGGTCGCCGGGGCCGTCACACTGAAATCAACCAGTACTGGTTTCTGACTTAGGTCTGTTTTATCAAAAGCATTCTTAGCCGTTGTAATGATGTCTACGACCCGGACAACACGATCTTTGTTTGCCTGTTTTGAAATGTATGTGCTGATCGCATCTTTCACAATGGGGGTTCCTGTGGCAACAGTATAACCTGCAGCCCAGATACAGTTGGAAAGTGAAACGTTGATAGAAACAGATGTCGGCGCGATCACTTTAACTCCACCTTCTGCAATATCAGCCGGCGTTTTCGTATCGATGTAACTTTGGCAAGTTTGGACCAGCTCAGCACCTGGTACTCCATTCGCACCGGTGATCACAATATCAACTGTGCCGTTTCCTCTGTTTCGAGGAAGGACCAGTGCAGAAACTACGCCTTCAACGCTCTCCGCCCAAATTTTATAATCCGATGCCGTTCCCCCGCGGCCAGGATTCCGCTTTCTCTCAAGAATCCGTGCTCTGTAGGATTCATCGTCCTCTTGCCCAGCCCCAGCCGTGACTAGAACAGAATCCGTCACGGAATCAAAGCCTGCCTGCGCGACCAAGTTGATTGCTCCATTTGGAACAGTTCCGACCGACCCGGATTCCGTGCATTCGACTTTGACATTGACCGAGGATTGGCCTAACAATATCTTAGCGTCCTGCTTAGGTAAAACCCGGAACTGAACCGGGGGACTGCTGCTGTAAGGAGTTGTTGTAACAAGGAAAAAGTCCGGCACGGGAGTATCAACGGTAACCGGACTTGATTTTCGTAATGTAACCTGGTGAACTGCCTTCGTTGCTTGCTTACGATCGACACCGTATTCATAGCCAATCTCATCAAGCTTTGTTCCTTTTGCCCCCTTAACCGTGAATTGCTCGTAGACCAGTTTGAGGACCACGACAAACCCATAAATAGCCTCGCGCAACCCTATTAGGAGGTGCTTCACTGCCCATTGATTGGGCAAATCTGAAATTGTCTTACCTGGGCCAAGGAGGTTTTCGACAAGTTTTTGCGTAATCTCATCTTTCGACGGGAACTGAATCACGTCTATATCACCTCCATTTTAAGACTAATCTCCCTTGGTATAGTTTCACCTTGCAAGAGATACTTAGCAAATAGAATCTTTTTCCCGCTTGTTTCTTCCAATTCGATACGGCATTCAAGTACCTGTTCAATCCATCCATCCCCAACACGCAACAAAGTTGCTTTGGCCTCAGCTTCTGCCTTCTTCTTGTTCTCATCATTGAAAGGTTTAGATAGATACATTTGTAGCCGGCTACCATAATCAGCGAAAAACACACTCTCACCCAAGTCAGTGATCAATCTGAGATAGGCCTGCTGCTGTACATTGTCTTCTCCACTTACCGTCGCAATGTTATCTCCTTCCCAGACAAACTCTCCATTCAAAATCAAGAAATCAGCACCGAAATTCATCATTCATCACCATCCAAGAGCCCTAAAACAACATATTGCTCGTCACCTTGGTCACCACGAATTGCTGCAGCAAGAACTTCCTGGTCCACTTTGTACGGCCAAACAGGGTCAGTCACTCGTAACACGCGGCACCAACCTGTCTCTGTGCCCCATGGTTCGATTACAAGTTTCAGGCTTCTAGTGTTTTGATCTACAGCTGCGACCGTGGCAAATACGATCGGTGATTGAGGTAGTGCGTCGTCCACGGATCTTCTTTGATTAGAAAATAAATTCATCCGAACGTCCCTCCTTCTTCTAGAGGAAGATTGGTGAAAGTAACTTCGGATCGAATACCTTCATCCTTTGAGCCCGTGATCGATACTTTAGGAACAAAATAGTTGCCATTAAGCCCCTGACCAACACCAGATATTGCAATTTTCCGGTCATTCGATAACTCCGGAAACCAATCGGTTGAAAATGACCCATAGACCTGATTTTTTGAAAGCTCAGCCAAAATTGCCCGAGCCTGCTGCTGACATTGGTCACGAGTCCGATTTGGATAGTAGTACCGTAAGGTGTATTTATGTCCGCTGCTCGAACCCCGCATCGTGGCCTTTTCGATGATTCGACGTCCGCCCTTCTTTTTTCCTGGAGCCCAAGAAATCACCTCGACGGTCAAGTTCCTTGCAGCGTTTGGCGCCCGTTCGATTCGAAATGGCTCGTCAACATTGAATCCCCATGAGAAAGGGATTGGCTCAAGATCAAATCCGGGCAGTTCACTGTTTGGACCAAAGAACCATTCTTTTCCCTTCACTCGTGTGGTGAATTCCTCTGCTTGAGCCAAATATAAAACAAAGTCCCAATGTGAGACCTCTCGCTTCATATTGACGTGGTCGTCCTTGGCGTACTCACCGATCAGTTTTGATGTCTCCTCTGGTACCACAGGCGTCAACCCGTGCTGCATCGCAATTTGTTTGAATGCCGCTGTACTAGTCAAGTTCTGCCACTTTGCCGTCTCCTTGAAGTCGAATGGCCGAGAAGCATACGACCGACCACGAATTGATACTATTTCACCCTGCTGTTTCGAGAAATCCCATGTCGGGTGATCCATCGGCCCCTCTATCAACAAAGATAATGGACCTTCCCCTTCAAAGCCTGCTTCTATGGCGATGATTGCAGCACCGGTGACGAGGTCGGCCGATCTGTCTGGGCCGCTGAAAAGCAACTCATCTCTCGGCTGCTCAGATACCTCCCAAGGTAATGTGACATCGAATGTATCGACAGCTCCAAGACCATTCAGATCAACAGAAAAACTGATCCAATCATTCACCCGCCGGCCATTGATGGTTATGTTTACGATCGGTTTTCCAGTCGGTCGGAACGGCCCCGACCGATTAATGAGTGGATCTCTAAACATTTATCTTCAACTCCATTCCCGGCAAAATCCAATTAGGTCCTCCGGTCAGAACATCGAGGTTGTCCTGATATATTTGCTCTACGAGATTCGCGTTCTTGCCTGCCGTCTCCCTTCTGGCTATTTTCCACAACGTATCTCCATCCTTTACGACATAGGTCTTCCCTTGTTGCACGGAAGAAGATTCGGCATACTGAACTGCGGCCTTATCTATGGAATCTACCAGTTGTGTGGCAGACTTCTGGCGTAGATCAACAACGTGAATTAGGGTGATTGTGAAAGGAATTCTTGTGTCGCTTTTGTAATCCGGATAGAATTCCTTGATTATGATCGGAAAGGAAAATTTGTCGCAAGAGAACTCAACCGGTTTACCCGCTGTTCTCATCAATCCTAAACTCATCATGCGATCGTAGGCATCTTCACCGATGAACATACCGCTCCATGTAATCGGGCGATATGATGGACCCATGTCTTGGATTGAAACACTCCCCCCGGGAAAAGGCCGGATTGCTAACATTTGTTCTCCGCCGCGATTTATGAAGTCCGGCTTTTCCCAGTCTTTCAACTCAAATTCACCTATAGCCACTCGCATGGATCAATACCCCCTTGCTAGGCCGCGGGCGCCGATTGTCAGGTTTGCTCGCTGAGACTCGGCGTCAAGTCTACGTCTAACCATTGTATATAGGCGCTCAACAAAATCATCTGCACTTTCCCCAGGTTGCTGATGAACTTCCCCGACCAAAGGTCCCTGGATAATAACGCCTCCGCCGCCGGCTGGAGATGGCTTGCTGACACTAATATTAGTCGCTCCCCGACCAGGCCCTTGAACTTGAACAGCATCAAACAACGATGTGGAAGCACTCTTCACAAGCCCTACCTGATCCATTATGCCGATTGCCACGCCTTGGGTGATATTGTTCCCTTTCTCCATCATTACGCGAGAAGGAGAATTAATGCCGGCTTTCTTCGTGAACGGATCTTTCACATACTCGTCCCATAGCTGGCCCATGGTAGTCTTGACGTTCTCCCAGGAGTCTTTTATCCCACTGACCAGTCCATCGACGATGTCCAATCCCCACTGTTTCGCTGCTTCTTTCCATGTGCCAGCAAGCTTCATAATACCTTCCCAACCCTCGCTGAAGAGTCGCTTTATGTCGGACCATAGCTTCGAGCCCATCTCTTTCATTGCTTTCCATGCCCCAGACCAGTCGCCTCGTAAAACATTTAATCCGATCTTTATCATGCCGGTAATGTAGTCCCACCAGAAGGTAATGACATTTTTAATATTCGTCCAGGCAACCTCAACAACCTCAGAAACCGTGCTCCATGTGAGTTTCATCGTAGCCCAGATTACTTTCCCAGCAAATTCAATCCCTATCCAGATGTTTTTCAAATTGTACAGGACAACATCACGAATCCCGGGCCAGATGAAGCTTATAAAATTCCAAATGGTGGTGAGGTAAGTTTTAACGCTTTGCCACCAAAAATTTGCCACACCACCGACTATATATTTTATATCCGGCCAAACCTCATTCGTAAAAGCTGATATCTGAGACCACGCACTTTTCAACGTGTTCCATACTTCCCGGATGGGTCCGGATACAGACGGCCCAATACTCCCCCATGCAGAAGCAATGCCGCTCTTCACCTTTTCCCAGATGCCAGAGGAATATCCAGGAATGCCCGACCATGTCGAGGTTATCGACCCCCATAAAGAAGAAAGACCGCTCATAACGCCGCCAAACATATTTTTTCCCCACTGTTTAGCTGCGTCAACTGCGGTACCAAAGACGCGTGTTATTCCGGAAAGACCGTCGGTAAAGAGCTGCTTTACATTGGACCATAGCTTTGAAGTTGTTTCTTTCATAGCATCCCCGGCACCCGCCCAGTCCCCTTGCAGTAGCTTCACGCCAACTTTCACGATTCCGGATATAAAGTCAACCGTAAGCTTGATATAGTCCTTAATCAGCGTCCATACGACGATGGCTTCTTCCTTGACGATGGTCCAAACGAATTTGAGGGTGTACCAAATCGCCATTGCCGTCGTTTTCACTTCAAACCAAATGAACTTAATATGAATGGATACGATGGCGCTAATGTACGGCCACACGTCCGAAACAATGCTTTTTACTTGGGGCCATATCTCATTGAAAAACGACGCTATGGAGCTGAATCCGCCAATCACTGAGCTCTTTATTTCGCTTGCAGCACCTGTGATATGTGGCTTAATAGAATCCCATACCGAAAGGGTCGCTGACTTTACTGAGCCCCACACGCTGCTCACATAAGGACTTATAGAGTCCCAGTTCTTATATATGAGGTATGCAGCCCCACCGATTGCTCCGATAGCCGCAACAACCCCGCCGCTGATAAGTGCGATGGACCCGAGGCCAATGCTTGCTGTAGCCAACGCCGTAGATAGGGCGCCAAATGCCGCTACACCAACCGTTATCGCTCCCCCAATTGCAAGAAAGGCAGTTGCTCCTAATGCAACCGCCGTAACTATCTTGATGACCTGAGGATGCTCCTTTGCCCAAGGAATAACACCTTCAAGGATGTCTTTTACAGCAGACAGGCCGGCCTTGACAGGTTCAAGGAATGGATCGCCAAATACCCGCTTTACGACGCTCCACGTTTCCGCGAAGGATTCAGCAATGCTCTTGGTATTCTGCATCTGCATGTCAACCTGCTGGTACATGTCGAGCTGGTTGTTAACATTCCCTTTGATGTCAGAGTAAACCTGACTTTGGTTCGCTAATGCGAGCGCGGTGTTTTTCCCTTGCTCCAGAAATACCTTACTCATCATGTTTTGGAACTGGTCAGGTCTGAATTTTTTAGACGTCTCCTGAAGGGTTTGAAATAGGAAATCAGATCCCTTGATCTTTCCAGATTCATTGAAAAAAATGCTAGTTCCGTCACCCTTCAACCAACCGAGCTCGGCCATTGCCTCTTTCTGTTTCTTCGTATGAGGAATAAGCCGGTCCAAGAAGTCCTTCGTAAATGTACCGGCCGATCCTCCGTCTTTCGTGTAAGTCCCTGTAGCAGCTACGAGAAGAGCTGTGTCCTCTGGAGTCATCCCTAGCGTCCCGGCTACTCCTGAAGCCGTAAGCATACCGGGAATGAGGCTTTTCATGTCCATTGTGGAAGCAGCTGCGGTTTTAGCGTAAAAGTTTACTGCTTCAAGGGTCCGGTCTCCATTCATGTTGAAGGCGGCCTTTTGTTTGGCTATGAAATCACCCGAAGACTGAGGATCGATATCTCCCAGTTGTGCGGAGTACATCGCCGCCGTCAAGCCGGAGTAATTATATTTTCCTTTTGCGTCCTTCGTGCCTAGAATGAACTCCTTGTCGATGCCACCTCTCAACATGCCGAGTGAGGTTTCGGCCGCGGCTTTATCGCTGAATTTTGTTGCGATCCCCAACTTCTCGAATCCAAGAGTCAAATCATCTAAAGTCTGCTTAATTTCTCCAGCTTTATTTTTGTCTAGCAGATCCTTTCCGAACGCCGCCATTTTTACATTGGTCATAACGTCCTCAAAATCCGCTGCCGCTTTGGTTGCGCCAATAACCGCATCGGTGACGGCATTAAATCCTAGGGCCCCGGCAATTCCAACGGCACCACCGACCCAGCCCATTGTTTTAAAGCTCTCCATTTTCTTCTTGGCGTCGTCAGAGGCTTTTTCCATTAGTTTGAAATTCCCGATAATTCCCTTGATACCAGACGAAATGTGATCAGCCAAAGAGATGCTAATCGCTAAATCAAGAATCGAACTCATTCGTATTTTCACCCCCTTAGGAAAAATAAAAAGAGACACTCTTTCGAGTGCCTCCCTATCGCATAAGCAGTGTTATTTTTGTTTCAAACCACAGTCTTTTCTTTGTTCATCCCATACCTGGCATTGCTCTTTTATACACATTGCAAACTTATTACTACCCCTGTTTGATGGTAAAGTTTGAGTAAAAAGAAACGGACATGCTTTGGCTGTTGGATATTCTTCAACCTTTTTAGAACCAAACATCGCTGATCCCTCCCACAACCAATTGTATAATTTCCAGTAAACTTCCTCAACCTGCAAATTCATAGATTTGCATTTTCAGGAAGCCCTCCGATTATGTATCAGAGGACGCCCGTTCGTTCCATTCGTTTGTTATGATGATAGATGCAAGGACCTCAACTTCATCAAACCCCAGTGATTCGCTGAAAGAGATCCCTGCCCCGGATGCCAGCGCTAGTTCGATTCGTTGTCTGAACCATCGCTGTTCTGCAAGTTTTTTGCCGCTTCATCCAGCTTCTTTTGCGTTCCAACCGGCTGTGCTTTAGCCTCCAGTTCAGCCCATTCAGTATATGTGAAGTTGTCCATTAACTCATAGATTCCAGTCAAGTCTTCCGGCGTTTTAACTTTTTCACCTTCAATAGACTCAATGGCCACAATGGTCGATACAGCTACTGTGGACATAATGCCACCTAGGTTTTGACCGCCTTCACCGATACTTGCTGATAGCAATCGGCGTTCAATAAAGTGATGCTGGCCTTTTTTCTCGCGCAACCCGACTTTCTTGCCCGTAGAAAGAGTAATTTCCATGATTTCGTCCTCCTATTGTTTCACGCGACGTGTCGCGTGCCAGTTCAAATTGTTAGTGATCGGTTTACTCCCGCCATCAGATGAACGTTTATATCCGTCGAATGTAACTTCCTCATACTTGTACTTACGAACGGTGCCATCCTTATAGGTTTCAGAGGTAAAAATAACAAATTTCAGCGTGCCACCAAATTGGTCTTGATATTGCTGCTTCAAGTCAACAATATCGTCGTATGCTGTGTTTGGAGATTGGCCTTCGATCGTTCCCTTCCAGCCACTTTGCAGCACTTGCCGATGCTCAGTTTCTTCGCCGACAGGATGTTTCTTTTCCTCGCTGGTAATCTCCTCAACCGACCATTTCAAGATCTCAGGAGACTTTTGCAGGGCATTCCCCCGTTCGTCTGTGAAAGCAATAATAAGCTTTTTTCCTAGCAGTCCATCTTGTGCCATGGTTTACTTCACCTCCACATTCGTTCCGCCTTGGAAATTCAAGAGAATCCATTCTGCGGTATTGTAATGTTTCACCTTGATATTTTGAACGAATTGATCAATGGAAGTTGCCTTCGAATCAAACGTAATCGAATAAGAGTCGATTTTGCTAGTTTCGAGAGGATTCACTGGCTTGACCAGATTGTCAAAATAAGTCCGAATTCTCCGTTCGGCATCGTCTTTCATTTTCTTGGTTAATGCTTTCCCCTGCCATGGCGCCGCCACTGCTTCGAGAGCTTTTTCAATCCAGCTATTCAGCCGGCGCTTGTTTACTTTTCGATTTTCGTCATCCCGGATCACATTTCCGTCAACATCGGTCACGGCAAGGGTGTAATCATTTGCCATACGCCAAGCCAAAGAACCGTCTCCAACGGCCGACGGTTTTAATTGGAACGCAGCAATCTGACTCATGTAAAGCGTTGTGTAATCGTCCAGGTCAATTCCCTGATCTGAACCGACGATCCAAGGACATTCAATTGCGAGTCCGGAGTCCTCAACGTTTCCAATCGAATGCACGATCGCGGATAAGCATGAACCCGAGACCCATTGCCCACCGACTGATTTATATCGTCCGTAAACCATTTGCATGAAGTCGGTATCGAATGTTTTTCGATAGGTAACTGCCGCACCAACCGTGGTTGCTGTTCCTTGGCCGCAGTATGTCATGCAGTTGTATTTTTCACCGAATGTCTTCAAGGATGCATCGGCTGCTGCAGAAGAGTAGTCGATGTAGGCGACATCAGAAACTACGTTTCCGACAAGCTCCAGAAGCTTCAGACCAGTCCTTGCACCTGTTCCGGAATCAACTATTCCAATCCGATCGGCATCGGTCAGAGCTGCGCCGTTACTACCCCCGGTAAGCTGTGTTTTTGCTCTTACCGCGGGGATGGCTTGGGCTCGTGTTGCTGCCGCAGATTTCAAGTCCGTTACGACGAAATGTTCACTTGCTGCGTTAATGACCTTTTCCACATATCGGTTATCTGCCGGCTCCATACTCAAGTTGTCGTATGTTTCCATCCCGCCGATATCAGAACCCAAAATTAGCTTGAATGTGCCGACTACAGTTCCGTCCTGAACCTCAACGGTAAAGATATTCGCATATGTGCCCGGCCCAGCTTTCGGAATCACTTTCAGTGTATCCGCTGGTGTTGCTTGTCGATCTTTCAGGATTAAGGATGCCGTCGCATACCCAGTACCAAGCACCCTCACGAATACCGCTTTTTTAAAGCGTGCTCGATCCAGATGATCAAGTAAAGCATTGCCTTTTGCTGCTGCTGTGGTTAAACCGAGAATTGGCGCCGCAATTTCAACCAGACGTTTACTTGGCGTCTCGCTGATCATTACATATTGATTAAGAGGTCCGCGATCGAACTCACCAACAAAACCAAGAACAAAATCACTAGTAGCCGTATCATCCGATTGTGGAACGGCCAATTCATTGATGTATAGGCCAGGCGGAAATCCAGCTAAAGATTTAGCTCCGCGAAGAATAGTCAACGAGGGTCAACTCCTTTATTCAATTTTGAATTTCAATTTCGAAACATCGATAGACTGCACTCTCTCTTCGGTGATAAGTTTCCCACGACAACGATATGTTGCATCACATTGGTACAGGTCCGGTTCTCCGCGCGGCGGAATAGGTGGAGCCTCAAGAAATATTTGCATGGACTCGCCCCATTTGTCTCCCGGGATCGTGAGCTCGTTATCAACCTCGACATAAGCCATGAACGCAGTAGAAAGCCGCTGCGCGATGCCCGGCTTTGCCCCGTAGAAGGAAACTTGAATCAGGTAGTCAAAACGACATGATTCTGTTCCCACAGTATAGGTGCCGTCTCCGTTGTTAATCAGACCATGCGGTTCATATTCCCGCATCAGAGCCTTTTCAACGGTTCCGCTGACCTGGACAATATGTGCCGCAGGCAGCCGCTTTTTGAACATTGTCGGGTCAGGATCGCCATCAAGGACAGGAAAGTCATTGCCATGAACTTTTACTATGGCAGTTGCCAATGCTTCATATGTGCAAACTAAAGGGTCTATCATTTCCCGAACCGCCTCAATTCATGTACAAGAGCTTTAGCGACCTCTTCCTTGATTGCCGGTTTTGATTCCTCAAGAGCCGGGCGAAGAAAAGGGCGCGAAGGAATTTTCTTTGCGGCATATCCAAACTCATGAGCAGCGGCGTATTCCGACGGACTACCTCTGCCTTTTGACTCGCTACCAGCCCCGACGCCCACGTAGGCAATTCCACGGCTCTCCAATGCGCTGTAATCTGTTGTAATGGCTTGCCTCAGATGCCCGGTATCAACCAAGGGAGAATCGTCATTTCCGCCGGCCCCCCATGATCCATGCTTCTTGAGATACGCTTTTCCGCCCCTTGTAATCCGTCCGCTACCAGACTTTGAGAGATGTTTTCGGCGAACCGTTTCGGGGTCAAGTTTCGTCCAAGCATTGAAAGAACCATGTGCCCCTTGGTATGTTCCGAGCTTAGCTTTAGCCCGACCCATGACAATGACTGCACCTTTTTTCACGCCTTTTTTTACTGCATTATCTGCAGCACCTGGAATAGAATGCAGCGCTCGAAAGAGATCTTCAAATCCTGCTGCCAATCACTTCACCGCCTTCGCAGTGACTTCTTTTATGATCAACAGCCCAGCAAGCGTAGCCGGGCTGACTAATGTGATATTGTACCTTTTTGCGTTGTAGAGCAGAATGCGTCCTTCCTGTACCCGTTTACGTTCCGGCTCTGTCCCGTCCTCGATGACGATGAACTCCAGCATCTCGTTCGGATTGTCACCGATACCCGTCGGGTTCTCAACGAGTTCATGAGATGTGACCACGATCCTGATAGTTTCCTTATGTGGGATCGGGTCATTTTCTCCAGTGTCAGAAATGTTCAATCGGGAAGGGTTTAATTTATCAGGAGAAAGAAGCTCAGCTTCGACCTCATACCCTTTTGCACGTATCTGTTTTTGCAGCACTTTACGGACCTTAATGGCCAGTTTCGCTGCATCCATTAGGTTACACCTCCTACCGGCTTTGTCACAGCAGCTAAATAGCTGTTCCGACGCTTGTCTGCCAACTCATTGATCTGATCGAAGTTGTCGAATTTGATATCGAGCCCTTTACCCAGCTTCAGTTCGCTGATTTCCGAACCTTCTCGCACTGCATCGGAAAAGAGTTTCCATGTGCAGAAATCGAGGATAAGAGAAAGGGCTCCTTCCGGCATGCTGGCGATGTCATGGTTCCCAAGGTAAGTATAGGCCACGGAATACGACGCTACCGGCGAACTGTTCAAATATAAAATGTTGTCCAGAACCTCGTAAGCTTCCAGCCCCACAACCCATGTTTGAAAATCGGCAGGCAATGTGTATTCCAGCACTTCCGGCTGGATATTCAATATTCCCCGCCGGCGCCGCGGTCGATATTGTGAGTAATCGTAAACGGCGCTCTGGACAAACTCCAGTAGTTCCTTATCGTTATATCGATACGGTTGTTCCTTATCCCCGATCTCCGCTCTCAGCGCTGTCAGCAGGGCTGTTTGGTCCATCCTCTGCAGCCCCTTTCTCCGATTCCGGCGTGACTGGTTCAGGAACATTGCCTTCGCTTTCTTTTGCCTTGAGCCAGGCCGCGTAATTTTCGATTCGCTGGGCCTCGTTGGATCCCAGTTCGATACTGAGACTTTGCAAAAATGTTTTCTGCTCCGAGGCTTTTAACTCTGTAAATTGCTCCAGGGTAAGAGATTGGTTAAATAAGCCGCTTTCCTGATTTTCTTCTACAGGCGGTATCGGATCATCTTCGAAATAACTGTCACCCGGGCCAATAAAGAGCCCGGATGCTGGATGAAGGAATGCATGACCGTTATTTACTTTGAATCCCATCTTATTCACCTTCATTTCTTAAGAATTGAAAAACTTTATTGTGCGGTATGGTGGGTTGTACTGCTTACCGGTGCTATCGATGACAAGTGGTGTGGCAATGACCGATTGTTGGGTTGCATAGTATTGCTTCGCCGAAGTGATCTGCATCGAGTTCTTATCGAAATACGGCTCTGGTCCTTCCATTTGCAGAGGAGAGCCAACGCCGTAACGAGTAGCGCCCGTTTTACCGATCAGAATCCGCTGATCACCAGCAGCCCACGGAGCGTTGATTTCGCCAAGGTTCAATCCAGCACGAGTAGCGAACCACATTTCACCTTTCAGAAAGGAAGTACCCTCTGGGGAAGCCCATTTATAGAACAACTCCGCCGTTTTGAAGTTAACCATAGCGTTCAGTGAACCAATCGCAAAATCTGGGGTTACGTAACGCGGTGCTGCGCCCATGTATGCTTTTTGATAATCTATACGTTCAAGCAAACGATTGTAATAACGAGCAGGGTTGTCTTTCAGAGAATCCGGGATTGTCAGGTCGAAGAAATTAACGTTTTTTGCATAGGAGTACGAGATGCTCGGGCGGTTCGTAGAATTATCGACTCCAGCCGAAGCAGCAAAATACACCTTAGCGTTTTCCCAATCCACTGCATAGTCACCATTATTAATCCTGCCGAGAACTGGATCCCATGTGCCGCGCGTAAGCGTCGTCGTACCTTTCTTAGCAATGAAATCATTGACCGTTGCCGATTGCTTTCTGCCAGTTGTATCAAGCCATACCTTTTTACGAGGACGAACGATCGGCGGAACTTGCTTACCAATGGCGCCTGTTGTGTAGCTGGTCAGCAGGCTCACAATCCAGGCCGCGTTCGAGGTGGATGGAACATTCCCTCCAGATGTCGCTGCAGTCATTTCCGCGGCAGCGACATTCTCGCTTGGAACCACCTTAGCTTCATATTCGTCAGAGACATGGAGCATTTCAAGGCTCAGACGCTGGTCGATGACACGGTTGAAACGTGCTGCCAAGTTCGCCAGGTTCCGGGCTACGACGTCGTAGTTGAATGGGCCCTTCTGCAACTCAATTTGAGCCTCTTTCGAGATCAACGTGCCGCGTTTCAGCCATTCAGCACCGAACTCCAAGAGGTACGTTTCAACGCCTTCCGTCGGGATTCCATCGAATTCACCCAGTACGAAATCATCTTGGGTGTATAAGTCACTGGATTGGAATTCTACCGGGATTTTGAAAGTGGTGCCGCTAAATGCTTCTGCTGCCACCAATTGCAGAAAACGAAGGTCCTGCCACACTTGATACATGAATGCCATCGAAATGGTCGGTAACTGGGCTAAATCACCCGTTTGAGTGGCAGCTGAGTCCGTAATAATGCCGTCTTTAATCGTTTGTGCGGAATCAGTTAATTCTTTCATGAACTTGGTGTACTCAGGATTGCTCTCGCGCTCCATTTTTTTCATTAAGCGGTCAATGATCGCTTTGTTCGC
The DNA here is from genome assembly GCF_018998565.1 of Paenibacillus oleatilyticus. GTDB lineage: Bacteria > Bacillota > Bacilli > Paenibacillales > NBRC-103111 > Paenibacillus_G > Paenibacillus_G oleatilyticus. The sequence continues at coordinate 19,933 of NZ_JAHNZO010000001.1, forward strand.
TTCACGAAGCTTGGGGTCAACACGGAAGTTCGTATCACGAGAGCGAATTTGATCATCCATCGCTGTCTGCAGGTTGTCAACGATCGGCTTCCATGGCTCAGGGTTTCCTGTGATTTCGATGCTATTGTCAATCACTGTTGCTTGACCTCCTCCTTGATTTTTAACACCCAATCCTGCGAGCTTTGTTCCTACGGCGAACGCATCAACGATTGTTTTCTCGCCTTCGATAAAGCTCTCTACGGCCGTGGAATCAGTGATAGCTTCGCCTTTCTTCAATATGGCCGCTTTAACGTTGTTATCGTAAGGCAGAGCATTCACAGCATCAGTAAGCGCTGCCTGAGCTGCCTGTTTCTTCTGCGCTGCTTCTTCCGCGCGCTGGCGCTCTTCTTTCTCACGCTCCAAAGCCTCAAGCTTGTCCTGCAGCGCTTGCTCATTCTCCTTCACAGAAATAGCCGCATCACACATAGCCATCTCCGCGTGTCCCGGGTTGCCGGCTTTCCAGGTTCTCAATTGCTCAAGTGTCATCGAAAGAAAATTCATTTTCGGATCATCTCCCTTTTGGATAGAATCTAAGATTTCGGTTACCGCGGAATCCGTCAAGGGCAGCGGTGTTGTGAATGCATCAGTCTCGGCCGGGTTCATCACAACGTCCCAGGTGTAAAGGTTTAGGGACTTGGCGACATTGACCTTGCGACTTTCAACTGTTGCTGGCAACATCGTTCCAGTCATACGGTTTGAAAAACCAATCGGCAGTTTTGCGTCAAGCATCACCTGTACTTGTCGCCCCATATCCGTTTCAAGAGGTTTGTATTCGGCCCACACCGCACCATTTTGATCGATGTAAGCGTCACGGAATTTTACCGCCTGATTCGGAAGCTTGGAATCAAAAAGCACCCGGCCATCCAAACCTTTCATTGTCGGTGGATGTGGGTGCTCGCCAGCGTATGGAAATCCCGCTTGTTTCAGCGTATTAAGTGCCGTTTGATAGACGGTTCTTGGATATATTCGGTTATTGCCATTGATAGCATCTACGCGAGATACAATTTGCTTGTACCATCCGGATGCTTTACCTCCGGCATCGGTGATCGCTACAGCCTTTGCGAGACAAACGTCAAGAGCATTACCTGCTGAATCTGTGATAACAGCGACGCTCGGCTCAATCGAATCCGTAGAAATCGTAACCGTAGGGTTATTTACCTGGAAGCCTACGGGTGATTTCGCTGCCTCTTCTTCTTGCTTGGCCGCGTATTCAACTTCGTAATAGCCATATTCTGTCCGACATTTGGCTTCAATGGCTTCGTAATAAATCCGGCGATCGATTTCAGATAGTGGCTCGTTTGCCAGCTGTTTCTTTATCGCGAGTAATGCAATGGCTGTCGTGGCCTCAAGGATTTGTTTCATCCTCGGATCGTCGGAAAGCGCATCTTTAACTGGTTCGTCATCACCAGCGGTAAAACCGATGCCGAAAAGTTGTAAATCAAGTTCTCTTAGGGGTTTATGCACCCTTAGCCCTCCCTTCGTTTAGTATCCTACCGTCGGCGTCTTAGTCATCACCGCCTTTCGAAGGATAGGTACTGCTTCAGTAGCTATGAATTCCTTTGTTTTCTCGTCAGTTGTGTTTTGAGCAATATGAAGTATGATTTCAAGTGATTTCTGGAAAACGTCCAAATCCGTCATTTTTACCTCAACGGTTAAACCTTTGAACTGACTCCGTTCCTTGAGCGCTTGGAATGCGACATTACTCTCAAGTGGACCAGCCTCACACGTATAGCCGCAGGATTCAAACTGACTTACAATTTCGGTTAATGTCATGTTCCTCACCGCCTTTCGAGTCTTAAAAAAATTGCGAGAAGTATCAAATAGATTGCGGCCTCGACGTTGTTGCGATAGAGTGCTATCACACTTGATGCCTGCACCAAGATAGTGAGCCAGTTATATTTTTTGATCATTACAGACTTCTCCTTCTCCTTGATTATGCCGGAAACAAGGAAACACGACACCTTGGATGTGCCAAGTCCGCCTCAGGGCTATCAATCGAAACAGTTTTACCGTTACGCGCCCGGCATTTAGGGCAGGTTTTCATGTCGATTATTTCGTTCAACTGCACTTTCTCAAACCCCGCATCTCGATATATCCGCTTTTCCCCGCGTACGTATGCCCATGAGAGTTCAGTTATAGCAATGGTCTCCGCTCTCGTTGCATCAACGATTACAGGTTTGAGTTGAATCATAAGTTCTTTCCAACCAAGATTCTCTTCGAAAGCCTTTGAAGCAAGGTACTGGACTTTTAATTCCGTTGTCTCTTTAATACCTTTGATACGCTCGCCGGATGCCTCTAATAAGTCATCGTGGATGTCTTTCTTGACGATCTTCATCTTCACTCCGACGCCTGTTTCCGGGACCGTTGGGTCAACTACTTTGCCACGGTCAAAATCCATGACCAGTTGCACAGCTCGCTCGGCACCCATCATTCCTGTTTTAGTCATATGCTTGACGATGCCTAGACGATAGTTGCCCTCTTCGGCGTTCCATGCTTCTTCGAAGACTTCCATGACCTCGTTAACATCTACCGACCTGCCATCCTCTTCGGCATCAGTTACGGCCTCTTCTGCGTTCGCCATCCTTCGATAAACGGAATCAAAAAAACGAAGGTTAGTGTCCTTCGCTTCGTCTTCAATGGCATCGAACCCGGGTCTATCCTCTTGAACAACGTCTGTGACGGCCTGTGCGCCATTCTCAGGCGTTTTCTCGTCGCCCGAGACCTGACGTCCGTCAGAACTCTTGTTCGTCTGTGTTCGGGCAAATTCGAGGCGGTTTTGACGCTCTTCTTCCTCAAGCTGCGCAGCCATCTCGGCCGGGTCCTCGATATCGAAGTCATCGGCAATCTCTTGAATGGCTTTTTCGAGAGTAATGAGTTTCTTTCCGCCATCCTTACCAAGCGCCTGCTGTGCACGTTCGAGTCTTTCGGCTGGTGAATCTGCACTCTTATCTGACCAAACGATGTCATATTTGATGGAGTCCGGATTTATGCCCGCGAGCAGTAGTTGGAGGTCCACAAGCGCCCTATATCCTGAAAAGGTCCCAGTGTCCCCATATTCAAGCAGGTCCGTGATGTCTTCGAGTGTTTCGAGATAGTGCGGGTACTGAACTTTGAGAATATCACGGTTGATATCCTGCCCGGCCGTCAGAATCGCTTTAGGAACGCCAAGGTTCAGCCACAGCAGGTCTTCGAAATACTTGATGTCGCCCATTTGGTCTAAGTTCTCGTCGCCGTTTAATACCTTCACATCAGCCGTACCAACAAAGTCGGTAAGAAGATGAGCGTTGCGAGTAGGTTTGTTGTCACTGTCAATTAGCCTTACCAGACGCATGTATTCGAGCGCGTCTCTCTCCTGCGTTCCATCCGGTAGCCGGTGGTTATACTTTTGAACGCTGCGGAATTCCCGCCGAATAGCCGAAGCAATTTCCATCTTGCTCAATATCAAATACGTGGCCCGAGCGCTTGCATAATGACTCGTGCCATACATCTCCGTTTCCTCTTCCATCCATCGGATGTGATTCATCTGGAAGAGTGCGAAGTCTGTACGCGACATGCTTGGTGGGCCGATCTCCATCAGGCTGTTGACTTGTGTCCGTGGATCGATTTGTGAGAAGGCCCGCTCGATGTCTGGAAACTCCCCGAACTCGTCGCTATTCCGTTTGATGGTGAGTGCCGGCGCCCGTCGTATGTCCAAAACGAGTCCGGACGACAAATCAACGATCGGATTCAAGAATAGGTCACCGTCCCGCGGCAATACCCGAGCGTGCTCCTTTGACTTGGCCTGCAGCTTCGTGCGCTTTAAGAAATCATCTATGACTTGCTGCGCAATGTTGGCGCCAGGCGTCAGTCGTTTTATTTCCTTGCCTTGTTTCTTCTTACGCGCACGGTCTGCGTCACTGCCGGATACAACGATGCGGAATCCTCCCCGGGTCGCATCAGCAGCAAGCCGGTTATTTGTCATCTTGAACCGGAGATCCGTCCTTACCAGTTTACTGACCTCGCGAATCGTGGATATCCGATCCGTCGCTACCTGGAACTGCTCGAATACATACAAGCTCGGTGACTCTGCGTAGCTGACCATCGTCTTGGTGTCTTTGTTGGGGCCTGCGTCCGTTTGGTCCGGTTCGTTTAGCGTGAGCTGTCGGCGACCGAAGAAGTCTAATAATTTCGTAATAAGTCCAGCCAGTTTTCTTCACCTCCTCCAAGTTCCTCAATGTTTGCACCGATAGCGAAGCCAATTGGGGCACGACTTATACCGTTCTTAGCAGCATTCACAGACATTTCCAAAGCATCGGGCCCATCATCTTTCTTTGCTTTCGGGAATGTTTTTAACTGCTCGATAAACACCTGCGGCAGCCCTTTGACAAAGCGTAGATACTTGTTCTTAATATCCGGTTGCAATCTCGTTATCCGTAGCACCTTATCCGCTGTTTGCTTGAGTTCAGAGATAGGTAAGTATATTCCTTTTTCAGCGGACCGCTTCTTGATCTCACTGGCAAAGAACTCTTGGAATTGGACGGTCTCAACAACGAATTCCTCGTACTCAATGCCGTTTTCCTTATAGAATTGAGCGCGGCCAAAAATATCCTCAATGATCTTATCAGGGTGCCGTACCTCCAAGTCGGCATAGATGCACCACAACTGTCCAGTTTTCTTGTGCCGCGCCACATCAACTATCGCTGAATAGTCACCGCCTTTAGCTTTCTTTCCAAGCGACGGATCGCAGGACCCGTAAATAAGAAATTCTTCTCGTAGTTCGTCCAGTGTCGGCCCTGCTTCAAGTTCGATAAGACCATGAAACAAGCATTGCGTTTTGTCAATTGGTTCGTTCTGTAATTCAGAATTAAAGGCCATTTCAGAAGCTAGGTGTGCCAGCATAAGGCTATAGTAGGTATGCTTTTCAGGCCAAAGAACCTTTGTGCCACGGAGCATCTCATGTTCGTTCGCCTTGAAATATACTTCTGCATCCTGCATGCGGTTTTCATTTTCAAGATTGAGTGCGATCTTCCGCCACTCTTCCCATAAATCCTCGCGTTGGGCAAAGGATATAACGGCCTTATAAATCTTGCTATCGAACAGTGGATTGTCGATGATGCGTTTAAGCACCGAGTCCGATTCGAGGATGGTTCCCATAACCACAATATCGGTCAGCGATTTACCACCTAACCCTGTCCCTCCGGCACGAAGTACGGCCTTCATAAACCATTCGTCGTATGTCCAACGCTTGCTTTCTTCTGACTTGACGTTTTTATCGTTCTCGATGTCATCCAAGATGATCAGATCGGGTCGATGATTCTTATATTTCAATCCCCGAATCTTTCCGCCGATACCTTTGGCGATGATACATACATCGTTAACGGTAACCATCTCCGTTACGTTCCAGGTCAAACCTTTCATTTGCCCGAAGTCCTCAATGATAGCAGGATTCTCATCCATCTCGTCTTGAATCGATTCAAGGTAGCCGCTCGCTTGATCCTCTGTATCCGAAGTAAGCACAATGAAATGCTTTAGTCCGTAGAGAGTGCAGTACAAAGGTAGCCCGAGCGTTAATTGAGTTGACTTTGCATGTTCCCGGGGAGCCGCGCGGCATATCTTCGTGCCGCCTTTACGGTCAATCAACGTTTTTAGGTCCTTAAACATTTCTTTGTGATGACTTGAAAACGGTAGGTTGAAATAGTGCGGCAGATAAGCCTTGCAGAAGTACTCCTGATCAATCTCGGCCAGTTGACGGCGCAGACCTTGTTTACCTGTTAGCGGTGTGCCAGTATCAAGTAGACCGTTTATTTGCTCTATGGAGAAGTGCTTCTGCAAATACTCCTGCAGTAGCTCCAATTCCCACTGTTCCAAAGTAATCACCTCGATCGACAGGGATTTTTCAAACTAAAAAAGCACCCTCGGGTGAGAGTGCTTTGGTTGCCTTTATTTTGATTCACGATGCTCGTTCCTTCGACCAAGGCGGACCCTCGAAACGAAGTAATCTGCATATGACTGTTCATCAGGACTATCCAACCATGATGGTAAGGGTGCAGGGTCTAAGATTTGTTTGCATGCATCGCGTAGAGCTTACTGTAATATTTCAATTTCTTTTTGTGGATCAATTGGAAGATTGGGTCTTGTCATGATACTTTACCCTCCGCTTTTTAGTTAAATAATACACAAATGCATGAAAAATGGACAGCATAGAAAACAGCAGTAAATCGAAGCAATCAAGAGTTTGAAGTTTTAATTATTTCCCGGAATTTGAGCCTGTTTTCGAGACCATAATTTATATGTTAATCGCCGATAACGGCTGAATTTGACCAAATTTAATGTGTCAAGGTATTATACTTGACCACAAAATATAGAATTTATGAACTAGTCTCAGGACCGCCGGTGTTGCTTTGCTCCACTGCCTCTGCTTTTTCATCAGCCTTTTTCAGCATCTCTTTCAGTTGGTTCACGGCAGTCTGCTTGTCTTCCTCAGTCTTCTCGATCTTGATTTCCTGTTTATCAACAAACATAGCAAGGTGCCGCCCGATCAATTCCAAGGCTTTCATCTTATCATGGAGCTTTACTTTTCTTGTGCGGCCGTTTTGCGTGACCGATTCACTTATTTCGGAAAGCACGGTGCCATCGATCTGATTGCTTGGCTTGACGGTGATCTTTCCATCCGCGCTAACTTCAACGAACGAATTAAGGTCGGCGAATGCGATTTTGCCCAGTTCCTTCAACACGCGTTCGGCTGTGATTTCTGTCTTTTTCTCGCGCTTCTTCATGGCGGTCTGGATAGCCTCTTGAATGTTGGGTTTTGCTAAGTTTTCACATGCTATATCCTTGGCTGTATTCGCGCTGTAGCCCGCTCTAATAGCCGCCTGAGTAGCGTTTAAATCAATCAGATACTCCTGCACGAATCTTTGCTGTTTAGGCGTCAATTTAGCCTTTACATCGCTCACATGAGTTTTCCCCTTCCTTATCGGATTTGCGGTAAAATTACTGCACTTTTGCGGTAAATTTACCTCATTTAAAAACGCCGGAATCCCGTGTCACTACTGGGTGCAAGGCAATTTCCCAAAATGGCTAGCTCTTACTCTCTTTATTTATATAGCATCATTGAGCTGCAATCAGAGAGGTTTGTTTTTTTCCAGCCTTAAACCTAGAAAGATGTTCAGTCTTGCAACGTTCGTGGTATTCCTCATCAAACAGGTTGAAAAGATACGGCTTAACATCGCCGCTCTGGTAAAGGAACGGATTGATGTAAAATATCTCGCGGCCATTACTGCTCCATTTCCCCAAAGCATTTTTACGCATTAGTTCCTTCACATACTTTCGGATATTAGAACGGTCAATCCCGGTTTCATCGGCCATACGCTCGATTGTCATATATTCACCGTTTGGTGTCACAAGGGCATTTGTGTTCAGCTGCAGAAACATCGATAATCGGTGCAGCGTTTTTTCTTCCGACGGTGTAAACAGATTACATTTATTCACTTGTCTCCACACCTCCACCATAGATTTGGTAAACCGTTCGGATTTAGCAGGGCCGATAATCTCCCAGGTTTCATCATCAACGATATGTCTACCCTCGCGCCTTCTCACAAAACGGTTCACCTCCTAAAAATGATCTAGAGATTGATGTGGGTATGGCTTTGAAGGTGGTGGAAAACCTTACGGTTTTCTTTTTTCAAAATATTTTAATCTTTCAAAGATAAAAAGATTTACAGAACATGGTATAATGTTCCGTATAAACTAGGGGGTGAAAACAATATGGCATTGGTATCGAATGAAGTGAAAGCACAAATCGCTAAGGAATTGACATTAGCAGTAGCCGATAAGATTCGCCCAACAAGCAATCAAAACTCTGAAATGATTAACAAAACTTACTTAGAAGAACTTAATAAGGCTTTCGAAATGTTTTACAAAACCGTGGACTCGTTAACCGAAAGAAAATAGCACAGTGAGACCATTAGCCCCCGCTGGTGGTCTTTTTCGTTGGAACAGCTAACCACTCAAAATATCTCTCCGACTTCCGATCATGCTGCTCCTTCTTCTCACGGCCTATTGAGCATATACAGAATCCGTCGTTGCTGAAGTGATTTGTGCCGCTGTTGCCGCAGCCTTTGCAGACAATATCCATTTACAGGAACATTCCTTTCGTGCTAAGATTCGAGCGTAATAGGTTCATATACCCATTGGTCGGCTCATTTGGGCCGATCTTTTTTATTTCTCATCAACAATCACAATTGCGTTGTAAATGATGTGTCGCTTTCCGTTTAGATCAAAAAGGATCTTGGAGCCGGTCGTGCCGCCATTTTGGTCAGTATTCGATTGAATATCGAACTTGCCTTCATATGTGGCGAGGAGTTGCCCTTGGTAACTGTATACCTTCATAATGCGATCGAGGCCGCCGTTTTGTTCTGCGTTCCATGTTTTAACTGCTCGATCCATACTTTCGCAGGCTGGAAGAATGGCAATAAGAGCAGCAGCAAGGACAACAGCAAAGATTTTTTTCAAAGATATCGCTCCTTGTACAGAATTTTGGTCAATAAAAAAAGCACCTCGAAGGGTGCCTAAACGGATCTCGAAATACTTCTTTTTTTGTAACTAATGTAAGTAACATTATCCAGATTAATCAGTTCCCCTTGCAATTCGAGCCAACCATTTTTTTGCTGCTTGATCATGTCAAATATTTCTTGAACATCATCAGCATGGATCGATGTCAAACTTTCATGTCCAAAATGAAAAAATACTTTGTACGCTCTAGTATCCAAAACTACACCTCCTCCCTAACTCAGAAAATTCTCTATTTAGGAAGGTATTTCCTTCTTTTTCGCAAATATGTACGATCTTACCGCTACTTTATGACGCGAGCGGCTGGCGCCCTCGATCCTCTCCTTAAATCAATCGCTGAGGTCACAATTGGTTGGAGGCGCAGTTCTCCTATGTCGCCTTTGCCCTGGCGGATAGGTCAGTATGATGATGAACTGCCTTTTAGGGAGGAGAGGAGTATCCAAATATAAGACAAGACACCCTCGGTTGAGAGTGTCCTTTAGGCTGGTTCGTGATATTTTGATGCTGTCGCCTTCATATTTGCCCTGTGACGTGATTTTCAGGTACTGTCCGAGGATTGCATCTCCGAACAGACGTTCGCCTTAAAATCGATTCTAGAGCGTCATTAATTTGCCCGAGGAATTAATTGTTATTCCTTGGTGCCGATCTCAAACTTTCACATCTACAATATAACACAGGAAAATGACCGTGTGGGGCTCAACTTTTCCCGTTTTGGGTTCACTTATTGTAAGAATTCCTGCTGCTGCTCAACATTAAATCCTAAGGTTTTTTCTAACGCGACGGCAGCATTCTCTTGTGCTGTCGGTATCAAGTGAGAATAAACGTCGAGTGTTGTCGTCACTGTAGAGTGGCCAAGGCGACCAGATACAACTCGTGTATCTGTACCATCGTTTAGCATGATGCTTGCGCTTTGGTGCCGGAGATCGTGGAATGTAATTCGTGGTTCGTGTTCTGGCTTAAATTTTTCGCAAAGACGATTCCATGCATGAAGTACCCTTGTAGCCTTTGCTGGCGTTCCTTTGCTCGTACAAACGACTAGGTCGTTGTCCTGGTAATCATCACCGAGATATTCTTTCTCCATGGCGATTTTTTCTTGCTGTTCTTTGAGTAACATTATTGTATATGGCGCTAAACTGATCGTTCGTCGGCTGCTTGCTGTTTTCAAGTTTGTGAAACCTGTTTTATCTTTTTTAAGACTGCGGCGGACGTATAGAACAGATTTATCAAAATCAATGTCTGACCATTTCAAACCTAATATTTCTCCTTGACGCATACCCGTCATTACAGCCAAAAATATTGCAATCCAATAACGGGTTTCCCCTTTAGTTTTTTTAAGAAAAACCCTAATTGAATCATTGCTCCAAATTTGACGTTCTTGCCGAACCACTTTAGGTTTATCTTGTTTAGGAATCTTAGAAGCGACGTTTTTCTGGATAATCTCCATCGTTACAGCTGAATTCAGAGCGGTATTAACTGTCGAATACACCCTCTTTACCATTTCATCGGACAAGTTCTCTCCTGATTTTGTCTTCGTATTTCTTAAGGTCTTGATAAAGTTTAGTATGTCTGTAGGAGTGATTTTGGACAAAGGGATCTTTCCAAGGGCCGGATCAATATGATTCCTGAAATATGAGTCGTACATATCTACAGTAGAATCGGCCAAATTTTTTCGATTCTCGAGCCATTCTAAAAAGTAGTCTCGAAATAATGCCTTGGAAGGATCTATGTACTCGCCTTTGTTCAATTGGGTAGAAAGTTCATCACGAGCCTTTTGCGCCTCACCCTTTGTTCTAAAACCTCTTCTGGTTACTCTTTTGCCGTTAACCATGATTTGAAACCAATACGGGTTCTTCTTGGCCTTCTCATTTTTATAAATTTTCCCCGCACCCATACATGCAACCCTCCAAACAAATAAAAAAAGTGATTGATGCGAGTATAACATAAATCGATGCCGAATTGCATCAAATTTGCATCAAATCACTTATTTTAATTAATAAACCCTTTATTTATAAGGGTTTAAATATATTGATCGCTGCCTTTCAAAGTGTCACCCCTCCTTGCCCGGGTTTTGGTTTCATTACAAGGTCTAGGGATACAGTCAAATTCAGTTTATGAAAGGCAGCACTTGCTGGTGCGTTCGCACTTAAAAATGGGCTTCGCGCTAAGCTTTCAGAGCGATCCGGAGCGTCTTGATCTCGTACGGCTTCATGAACAGCCTAACCTCGTGCGGGCCGTGCTCCACCGCTTGCGGCTGTTCCTCCATCAAGTTCGTCTCTTCCACAGAGACGAGCTCCCCGATCCGCGCATCCACGCCAAACCGGACATCTCCCCGAATGCCGCCGTACTCGTACAAACGGACGATGAACGTCTCGTCGTCCTCGGCTTTTTTCACGGTATCGATCATGACATGAGAACCATCGACGCAGAACAGCCCCAACTGCTCTGGAAGACCGTCCGTATGCGTCGTTCCGGTCAACTGCGCCGGAAGCAGCGGCATGTTGAGCTCGCACGCCTGACGATGCGTGTCTGCCTCCAGCCAGCCGTTTTTATGCGGATAAAGCGAATACGTAAATTCGTGGAGCCCCTGATCGGCTTCCGGATCGGGCGATACCGCCGACTTAATGAGACTGAGACGCAGCACATGATTGCGGATATCGTGGCCGTACTTGCAATCGTTCAGCAGGCTGACGCCGTAGCCCCCTTCGGACAGATCGACCCAGCGCTGCGCCACCGATTCGAACCGCGCCCAATCCCAGCTCGTGTTCCAGTGCGTCGGCCGTTCGACGTTGCCGAATTGGATCTCGTACGTCGCCTTCGTCGACCGCACATCGACCGGGAACGCCGCCTTGAGCAGGTGCTGCTTCTCGCGCCAGTCGACCCGGGTGCAAAAATCGATGCGCGGATGGTTACGATAGAGCGTCATTTTCTGTTCGATGACGGAGCGGTGGTAACGCCAGACAAGCTTAAGCACGGCGCGCAGCGGTCCCTGCTCCTCCACAACCGCTTCGGTCAGCTCCTCAACGTTCCAGCTCTTCTCCTGATAGTAGATGTCGATATCCCAAGCGTCGTGCGCCATCGGCTTATCCTCGAATACCTGGAGCACGTTGGCCGCTTCGCCCGGCTTGAGTACTTCCCGCGCATTCTGCTTATCGTACAGAGATACGATCTGGCCGCTGCCGTTCAGCTCAATCCGGTAAAAAGGCGTCTCCAGCAGCCGGTCGCCGATGCTCCACACGTCGCTGCTTGCCGCCGGAGTGCTGTTCGTGCTTTTGCCGACGATGGTCGTATAGCCTAATGCCGGAACGTTCGGCGTATGAACGAGCATCGAGACGGGCTGTCCGTCGGCGCCGCGAACAAGCTGGCTTTCCAGCGCTTCGCCGGTTGGCAAAGACCACGCTAATTGCCCGGCAGAAGCTGGAAGGGCGACCAAAGGAATTTCCACAAGCGCCGACCGTTCCCAGCCTAACGGGTTGATCACCCGATAACCGACAACCTCGTTCGCCACAGCTCCATCTTGCCCACGATCGCCTGCGATCGCCCGGGTGCCTTGCTCCAAAGCCGCGACCGCCAATTGCTCCGCTTCTGCGTATTCTTCCCGGCTATCCTCGTATACTTCGCCGATCGAGGAGCCCGGGATAATATCGTGGAACTGGTTGCGGAGCGTAATGATCCAGCTCTTCCGCAGCGTTTCAACCGGATACGCATGCTCGCCGTTCAGCAGCATCGCAAGGCTGTTGACGAATTCCGCTTGGTGCAGCAGCGCCTCCATCCGGCGGTTCATCCGCTTGTTGTAGGCTTGCGACGTATACGTGCCACGGTGGTATTCCAGGTACAGCTCCCCGTCCCATAACGGCAGCCTTGGGTGATCGGATACCCGGTCATCGAGCGCTTCAAAAAACTCCTCCACCCGGCCTTGACGCACCTGAGGCATCGCCGGCATGTCCTCAAAGCGCCGCACCGCCTCCAGCATGTCGCGCGTCGGTCCGCCGCCTCCGTCGCCCCATCCGTAAGCGAGCAGCAGTTGGTCGTTCAATTCCTTTTGCCGGTAGTTGTCCCACAGCCCCTGTACGCTGGACGCGGTCACGTTGCCGTTGTAAGTGTAGTACCAGCTGCCGTCGTTGTTGGGCGTCGTAATAAAATGAGTCAGCAGCTCCGTACCGTCGATGCCCCGCCAATGGAACGTATCGTGCGGAAAGCGGTTATACTGGCTCCAGCTGATTTTGGTCGTCATAAAATAATCGATGCCGGCCTTCTTCAAAATTTGCGGCAGCGCCCAACTGTAGCCGAACACGTCGGGCAGCCACAAAATCCGGTTGTCCACGCCGAATTCTTCGCGGAAAAACCGTTTGCCGTACAGCAGTTGCCGGACGAGGGATTCGCCGGAAGGAATGTTGCAGTCCGACTCCAGCCACATCGCTCCGGACGCTTCCCAGCGGTTCTCTGCCACGCGCTGCTTGATTTTCTCGTAGATGGCCGGATAATCTTCCTTCAAATAAGCGTAAAGCTGCGGCTGGGATTGGAAAAAGATATATTCCGGGTAGCGGTCCATCAGCTGCAGCACGGTCGACCAGGAGCGGGCGGATTTCTCACGCGTATGCTTCAATCTCCACAGCCAGGCGACGTCGATATGGCAGTGTCCGACCGCCGTCACCTGTGGACGCGCCCCGCGCGGCAGCTCTTCCAGCCGCTGCTTGAGCAGCGCCAAAGCCTGTTCCGCCGCAGCGTAAAAAGCCTCCGAGCCCGGCGCGCGCCAATCCAGCAGTTGGATCGCATCGTCGAGCGCGGTCAGCATGCCGTGCTTCTCGCTGCTGCGGTCCTCCAGGCAGCGCACCGCTTGCAGCACGTGCAGCGCCGTATAGTACAAGTCGTCCGTGGCCGGATCCAGCCAAGCGAGATCCAGCTCGTCGATCCGGTGATCGAACGGCTGATGTCCCGCGTCCGGCGGCGTCAGGCCGCTCCAGGCTTGAATGATCAGCTCCGTGCCGCCCTTATTGACGGCTTCGGCCGGGATAAACAGCTCCCCATGGTTCCGGTCCAGCGCCTGCGCCGGCTCCCCGTCCAAATAAGCGAGCGCCTCGTAGCCGCTGCAATTGCCTCCCCCCGTATTGCCGAGCCGGATCAGGCCTACGACATCCCGATCCTTCCATGCCTCCGGGAACGTCAGTGCGCCCACGAACCAAGCGGTCTGGTCGCGTCCTCCCCAGCGGATGCCGACCGAAACCGGTGCTCCGGCTTGCTCCCGGGCCTCCTGCGGGGAAGCGGCTTGCTCCACAATGCGAATGCCCGTCAACGGGAAGCGATCCCGGTATCTGGCGTGCGCCAATTCGTTGATGCGGCGCTCTAGCTTTTCTTGTACGAATCTCATGTCCGTTCTCCTTTTCTATCGCTAAGTTATACCTCCAATGTACGATATATCAAATATATTATCAATATGCATATTTGCTATAAAATTTGAATTACACACACGGCAAAAAGCCCCCGCCAAGCATGAATCTTGACCGAGACTTGCAAACGCAGCATGATGGGGAGGACAGCTATTACATTAAAGTTCCGCTACTGCTACGCAATCTGCCGCGGATTCGTTCGAAGCTAGGTCGGCTTTACGGGACCGGTCGACCCTCTTACGACAAGCTCCGGTCTTAAGATAATTTTCGTGTACTGCCCATTGTCCTTCTCTTTGTCCTGCGGGTGCTCCAGCAGCCGGATCAAGATTTCCGCGGCTTTGCTTCCGATCTCCCCTTCCGACTGGGCAACGTGCGTATACCGTCCGGGCTCTTCCAGCCCCGGGGAAGGATCGTCGAACGTCAGGATGGACAGATCGTCGGGCACACGAAGCCCGAGCCGCCGGGCCAGAATCGCGATATGAATGCCGAGCTTCGCGTTGAGCGCGATATAAGCCGTGGCCGATTGGCTCTGCAAATGCCGGTACAGCGGGTGATGCTCGTCCAACAGGACGTCGTCGATCCGAAAGTCCGTCAAGATCAGCGAAGGATCGATCATCGCTCCTTGCTCTTTCAGCGCCTCCATGTATCCGGCGATGCGCTCGTCTACGGAAACCGTCGGCAGCGGCGAGTCCGAACAGATGGCGATTTTCCGGTGCCCGAGCTCCCACAGATGCGACACGGCCAATTTGGCGCCAAGCGCGCTGTCCGAGCAAACGAAATTGGTTTCCACCCCGGGCAAGTAGCGGTCGATTAGCACGAATGGAAACTTGTTCATTTTGAGCGCCAATATTTCTTCGTTATACGTCTCTGCATCGACCGGGAAAATAATCAAGCCGGCCGCCCCCATCCGGGTCAGCTCGACAATCGCTTCCCGCTCCCTCTCCTTGGAATTGTGCGTCAGGACGGTGGCCAGATAATAGCCGGTATCGTTTAGCTCGTTCACGATTCCCTGCACCAGCCGCAGCGCGAAATAGTCGGCCATGGACGGGATGAGGAGACCGATCATTTTGCGCACTCCGGCCGCAGTATCCTGTACACCCTTCTCGGCCTGTATGCCGCCCGCTTGAGGGCTGATCGAAGCGCCCTCTCCCCTGCCGACGAAGCTGCCGCGTCCGGGAATGCGATAAATCCAGCCGTCCTTGGCGAGCTGGGCAAGCGCATTGGCTACCGTAATCCGGCTGACGTTGAACCTCGCGATCAGCTCCTTCTCGGAAGGAATCCGGTCCCCGTCGGCCAGTTTGCCGGAGGAGATGAGCTGCTTGAAGTGTTCCTGAATTTGCACGTACAAGGGCTGTCTTTCGCTTTGCATGCGTCACGACCTCTGCTATCGATAATATCATTATGTCAATTATATCAAATCTCTCGAATGCGTGACAAATCAGAGGAAGCATCGATTACAGACAAATCATCACCGCGTTACCTTCCGGGTCCTCGACGATAAAATAATGGTCGAACTGCACATCTCGGACGATTTTCATGCCGGTGCTCCGAACAAACGCGCAAGCTTCATGGATATTCGCAGCTTTGAGCATAAACGTCGGCAGCGCTGCAAGATCTCGGTTGTTGCGGTTATCGTCGAGCAAAATTCCCGTACCGTTCGGCATATCGAACCAATAAATCGGCCCGCCATCCTGACGATCCGGCTTGATCTGCTGGCCGAGCAGCTTGCCGTACCACTCGGTCGCTCTTTTCAGATCGGTCACGGGGATCACGACGCTGTTGATGCGGTTTTGGATCGGATGATCGGGGACGGTCTGCCGCACCGGATTCGGATTGACCCACTCCGATTGTACGATCATGATCTCATGGCCTTCCGAATCGACAATATGGAAATACACGAGCCCGGGATGGGGACGCTGCACATCTTGAGAGATCGTAATCCCGTTCTCTTGGACGTATGCGCGAGCCCGTTCAATATCCGCAGTTCTCATCATGCAAATCGGATATTGATCCTGCCCCTTTATATTGCGGTGATCGTCCAGCATCAGGTTGACCTGATTGTTCATGTCGAACTCGCAAAACGGTTTTTCGTCGTCCAGAGGCTGGAGCGGCATACCCAGAAGCCTGGCGTACCAAGCCGCCATGCGGGGCAAATCCCGGACATGCAGCACAGCGGCTTTA
Organism: Paenibacillus oleatilyticus; assembly: GCF_018998565.1. GTDB lineage: Bacteria > Bacillota > Bacilli > Paenibacillales > NBRC-103111 > Paenibacillus_G > Paenibacillus_G oleatilyticus. The sequence goes on from NZ_JAHNZO010000001.1 coordinate 36,084, forward strand.
ACCTCGTGCAAAAGCTTTGTTTCTTTCGCTGACGTATTCATCGGTTGTTTTTTCCCCTTTCAAAATGCTTCATCAACTGCGACGTTCCGATCATCTAAACTGTTCTGTCATCAAGGCAGGAGATCCTTTCCAGTCCATTCGTAAGCAGAATACGACTTACCGCGGATAATTTCAAGTTAATTGGCGGAAAGCACGAAAAAGCGGGACCCTAAGGCCCCGCTCATCTTATCGCTATTGCTTATTTAAACGCAGGCACGACTGCGCCTTTGTACTTGTCTTCGATAAACTTCTTCACGTCTTCGGACGTGAGTGCTTTAGCCAGCTTCTGCATCGCGTCGGAATCTTTGTTGTCCGGACGGGATACGAGAATGTTCACATACGGGGAATCGTTCGATTCGATGAACAGCGCATCCTTCGTCGGTACCAGCTTCGCTTCGAGCGCGTAGTTCGTGTTGATGAGCGCCAGATCAACTTCACCCAATGTACGCGGCAGCATAGCAGCTTCCAGCTCTTTGAACTTCAGGTTTTTCTTGTTTTCGACGACGTCTCTGACCGTTCCTTTGACGCCAACGCCTTCTTTAAGCTTGATCAGGTTGTTTTTCTCCAGCAGCGCGAGCGCGCGGCCGCCGTTGGACGGATCGCTCGGAATTGCAACGGTTGCGCCGTCTTTCAGCTCGTCGATCTTTTTAATTTTTTGCGAGTAGCCGCCGAACGGTTCGATATGAACGCCGGTCACAGTAACGAGATTCATGTTTTTGTCTTTGTTGAATTGCTCCAGGTACGGCGTGTGCTGGAAGAAGTTCGCATCCAGCTGCTTCTCGAACACCTGTACGTTCGGCTGCACATAATCCGTGAATTCTTTTACTTCCAGGTTGACGCCTTGTTCTTTCAGCTTCGCTTTGACGGAATTCAAAATTTCCGCATGCGGCGCGGCAGTAGCGCCGACCTTCAGCGTCACTTCTTTTTTCTCGGGTGCCGGCGTCGCTCCTCCGGTTTGCTCCGGAGCCGGTTTGCTGCCGCAAGCAGCCAGCGAGAAGGCCATTACGACGGACAATGCGGTAATCATCATTTTTTTCATAAGTAAGATTCCTCCACCTTTTTGTATAGGATAGTATCGATTTGCTTTGTATATAAAAATCCTTATTTTCGCTGAAACTTCCGGACAAGCCGGTCGCCCAGCGATTGCAGGATTTGAACCAGCACCAGCAGGAGAAGCACCGTGACGATCATCACGAGCGTTTGGAAACGCTGATAGCCGAAGCGGATCGCCAGGTCGCCCAGACCGCCGCCTCCAATAACCCCCGACATGGCCGTATACGATACTAGCGTAACCGCCGTAATTGTCGCCCCGGCGATCAAGCCCGGACGCGCCTCGGGCAGCATGACCCGCGATACGATCTGCCAGTACGTCGCGCCCATCGATTGCGCGGCTTCCACGACGCCGCGGTCCACCTCGCGCAGCGACGTCTCCACCAGGCGGGCAAAGAACGGTGCCGCGGCAATGACGAGCGGCGGGATTGAGCCCGATACCCCGAGGGACGTACCGACGACCAGTCTGGTGAAGGGGATAAGCATAATCATTAGAATCACGAACGGCACGGAGCGCAGCACGTTGACCACGAGCGATAGCAGCGCATACACCACAGGCTGCCCGAGAAGCTGCCCCCGCGAAGTGACGAAGAGGATGATGCCGAGCGGCAGACCGATCAGCACGGTAAACACCATGGACAGACCGAGCATCGTCAACGTATCGTAGGTCGCCTCTCCGATTGCTCCCCAATCCAGATTAAGCAGTTCATCCATGCTGAATCACCTCCACATCCAATCCGCGGCCCCGCAGCAGAGCGATAGCCTGCTCTGCGCCGCCTTCCTGTCCCTGCAGCTCTACGACAAGCTGTCCGTAAGGGGTATCCTTAAGCTTCGATACCGTCCCTTGCAGGATGACGAACGGCACGTTCGTCTCGCGCATCGTTTCGTACAATACCGGCTGGTAGGTCTGTTCGCCGATGTACGTCACCCGGACAAGCGTCCGATTGCCTGCCGCTGCGCTCCCGGACGTCTCCAGTCCGATTGCAGCCACATCGGAAACTTGAGCGACGAACTCTCTGGTCGTCCGATGCTGCGGCTTCAGGAACACATCGGTCACCGGTCCCTCTTCCACAATCTCTCCGCCGTCAATGACCGCCACCCGGTCGCAAATCGTGCGAATCACGTTCATCTCGTGCGTAATCAGGACGATCGTAATCCCGAGCTGCTTGTTAATATCCAGCAGCAGCGACAAAATCGCGCCGGTCGTCTGCGGATCGAGCGCCGACGTCGCCTCGTCGCACAGCAGCACCTTCGGATTCGTCGCCAGCGCGCGGGCGATACCGACCCGCTGCTTCTGGCCGCCCGACAGCTGCGCCGGGTATTTGCTGCCGTGGCCGGTTAATCCGACGAGTCCGATCAGCTCCTCCACCCTGCGGGCGATCTGTTCCTTCGGCAGCTTGGCGAGCCGCAAAGGGAACGCAATATTATCGGCTACCGTCGCGGATGACAGCAGGTTAAAATGCTGAAAAATCATTCCGATCGAGCGCCGCTCCAATTGAAGCTTCGCGTTCCCCAGCTTCGTCATCTCGACGCCGTCCACGACGACTTCCCCGGCAGTCGGACGCTCCAGCATGTTGATCGTGCGGATCAGTGTGCTTTTACCTGCCCCCGAATGGCCGATGATGCCGAAGATCTCGCCTTTGCGGATCGTCAAGTCGATATTCCGCAGCGCCGTAACCTGCCTGCCCCCGACATCGTAATTTTTCATAACGCCTTTCAACTGAATCAAATCTTTTTCCTCCCCGGAATAAACAGCCCTTGTTCATTAAACCGGCCCGTTCGCTTAGCGCAAAAAACCCTGCACGACGAGGTACAGGGTTAGCGGTTTAACTCATGTCCCTCTCATCTGCCAGAACCTTGGTCGGGTTCTGGAGGAATTGGCACCTGATTTCCTACAATTCTGAATTTCCGAACTGTAAAGGAACGGTTGCCGGGCTTCATCGGGCCTTGTCCCTCCGCCTCTCTTGATAAGAAGTGCTTCTATGAAATTAAATGAAATTTTCGATTCAATGGTATGAAACGTTGTTAGTGTACAAAATTATTCATGTAAAGTCAATAAGAACATACGGAATTTTTGTTTGTTAAATTATTGCAACCGGCAAAGTTCCCGGCTTTACTCGTTCAGAGGCAGCTCCAGGCGAAAAACAAACCGCCCCTGCTCGTGCCGGAACGCCAGCCGTCCTCCGTGCAGCTCGGCAATGTTGCGCGCGATCGACAGCCCGAGTCCTGCGCCGTCAGGCAACGGATCTCCCGTACGCGATTCGTCCGCTTTATAGAACCGCTCGAACAGCAGCTCCTCCTGCGCCTTCGTAATCGATCGGCCTTCGTTCTCGAATTCGATGGCCGTGCGCTTCGGGTAGGCCGCTAACGTCACGGTTACGCGGCCGGGGGCGACGGAATATTTAACGGCGTTCATCAGCAGATTATCCAGCGCGCGAACGAGCTTTTCCGCATCTGCAACAACATACAGCGGGGCTTCCGGGAGCCGGCATTCGATGGCAATCTGACGCTGCTCCGCAATCGGCTCGAATTCGCTGACCAATTGCTCCAGCAAATGGTGAATGTCGATCTCGCGCCGTTCCAGCTTGGCCTCCCCCCCGGAGAGCCGGGTGTATTCGAATAAGTCGTCGATCAGCTTCTTCAACTGATTGGCTTTATTGTAAGCGCTCGTCAAATACCGTTCCCGCTCAGGGGCATTCGTTTGAGCAGGGTTCATCAGCAGGTTCAAATATCCGATGACGCTTGTTAGCGGAGTCCGCAAATCGTGCGAGACATTCGTGATCAAGTCCATCTTCGATTTTTCCAGACGCCGCTCCTTCTCCTGCTGCCGGGCAAGTTGCTCCGCCATGGAATTGATATTGGCCGCGACCAAACCAAGCTCGTCCCGGCTGTTCGTCGCCAGCCGCACGGACAGCTCGCCGTGGGCGATTTCGTTCAATCCGCGGTTGATGTACCGAATCTGCCTCATTTTGCGCCAGGTCAGAGCATAGAAGAACAGCACGAACAGAGCGATGAACAGTAAAAATTTGAACAATACCTCGTTAGTCTCGTACCCATTCCCCGGCTGCGGAACCAGCTTGCTGGAAACGATCAAATAGACGGCCTGACCCCGGTACTGCGCCGGCAGCACCGCCGTGTACGCCGCGCCCGGCTGCCTGTTGTTCGCTTGTTTGGCCGACATCAGCAGCTCGTACAAGCTCAGCTTGCTTTCCAGCGCTTCGGAAGAGCGAAAAAGCACACGTCCGGACTCGTCCGTTACGTATGCTCTCAGCTTGCCTCCCTGTCCGGCCTGTTCCACCAGCGAAGCTGCCGTCCGTTCATCCGAATCTACTGCGCTCAAGGCCGCCCATTTCTTGTCGAGGTTGTCCAGCCGTTCATTCACCGTCCTTCGGATCGATTCGTAATTGTCCGAATCGTTCGGCTGAATTTCTTGGTAACCCCATTCCAATAAAGTCGAGGCTAGCGTGCTCAGCATAAGGCATCCGACGAAGGTCAGCATCAGCTTCACGCGAAGGGTTACCAAAAACGGCCATTTCGGCAAACGCACCCTACTCAATTTTATAACCCACTCCCCATACGGTTTTGATATACCGGGGTTCCCGCGGGATGTCTTCGATCTTTTCCCGGAGATTGCGGATATGCACCATGACGGTATTGTCGGAATGGAAAGCGCCTTCTTTCCACACCTGCTCATAAATCGCATCAACGGAAAACACTTGGCCCCGGTTTTTCGCCAGCAAAGCCAGTATTGCGAATTCGATCGGCGTCAGATTGACCTTTTTGCCGCGAACCGTCACCAAGTGACGGGCCGGATCAACGACGAGGTCGCCGACCTCCACCCGGCCGCGTTCCGTCTTCTTACCGATCATGTGCTGCCGTCTCAGGCAGGCCTTGACCCGAGCGACCAGCTCCAGCGGGTTAAACGGTTTCACGACGTAGTCGTCCGCGCCCGTCGATAAGCCGGTGATTTTGTCCAGATCCTCGCCCTTGGCCGACAGCATAATGATGGGAACGTCGCTTTTCTCCCGGATTTTCACGCACGCGCGAATGCCGTCCATCTGGGGCATCATAATATCCAAGATGATGATGTCTACCTTCTCCCGTTCGGCCAGCTTCAAGGCTTGCAATCCATCCTCGGCTTCCAGTACGCGGTAGCCTTCGTTCCGCAAATAAATTTGAATAATATCCCGGATATCCGGATCGTCGTCAGCTACCAGTACGCTGTTCGCCTGCTCCAATCGAACCGCCCTCCTGCAATTTTTTGCGCTGTGCGAGCTTGACAAGGCCCCATGCGGCAGCAAGCGCCAGCGGAATCCACAGCAGCTTGAGCCCGTAGCTATAGATGAGCATGCCGATTTCTTGAGCGTGACCGGCCGTCAGCCGTCCAATGAAGAAAAAGGCGAAAGTCCATACGAACCCCGTCGTGTAGGAAAGGAGAGCATAGCGGCGAAAGGACATTTTGTTCATTCCTACGAGGTATGGCAAGACGTGGCGGACAACGGGGAAAAAATAGCTGATGATCAAGGCCAGACTTCCGTATTTTTGATTGAGCTTTTCTGCCATCTCTATCGCTTTATCCATTTTCTTCTTTTTCCGGAGCCGCTCCAGTACCGGGGTGCCCGCGTACCGGCCGAGCACGTATCCGAGCGATAACCCCGATACGACGCCGAGATAGGTTAAAAGAAAGGCCGGAACGGGGTGCAGCAGGCCGCTGGCCGTTACTGCACCGCCGGTCATGACGACGACTTCGTCGGGAATCGGCATCCCTACAATGCCGAGCCATAGCGCGAAAAACAAAGCCAAATACCCGAACTGCCCGATCCACAGCATCAGCGTATCGTAAGTCATTGTGGCGTTCCCCCCGGCTTCCGGCACACATACACGAATGCAGGAGGAAAATTAAACGGAACGAAACGGAGCGTCTCGATGTCAAAGTATTGTTCGAGCTGAGACTTCATTTGCAGTGAATATTGAAACGCGATGAACCGGCCGCCCGGCTTGAGGGACGACGTGATTTGCTCCATCAGCCGGTCGCGCAATTGCTGCGGGAAATTATAGAAGGGCAAACCGCTGATGACGGCATCCAGTCCCTCGATCCCCTGCTGATTCAGCACTTGCCCCATACTGCAGGCGTCGGCATGACAGGAGAACTCCGGGAACTGTACGGCTAGCTGCTCCCTCAGCACCTGTTCCTTTTCGAACAGCAGCACCTTCGTCTTCGGTCCCTTGGCTTGGCGGATGAACCGGGTTAATGCGCCAGTTCCGGCTCCGAGTTCCGCCACATATTGCGCTTGAGCCCAGGGAACAGGCTTGGTCATCGCCCGGGCCAAAAATCGGGAGCTGGGCGTAACGCTGCCCATTTCTCGGGGAGATTGAAAAAATTTATTTAAAAAAAGCACTTTTTCTTGAACGCTGGCGTGGAAACTCATGAATGCATTGCCCTCCTTGTTGCTCTAAATTTAACCATTTAGACGTTGTTCGAACCTTGTTACCCTTCAATCATTTACTTTTAAAACGAATGTAAGAGTCCGTTTGTTTCGTCCAATGGGATTCGATGTACTTAGGATATCCAAAATATCTTTAGAACAAATGGAGGTTTTTCTGAATTATTTCTTAAGAAAAAAGCCAGGCTCCCTAAGATTTCAAGCAGGAGCACAGGCTGTCTGAGCTGTAGGGGGGCTAAGCGCGTTCCGCAGCCGGAGCTTCGAGAACGGCGGTGCAGTATTTGCAGCGGGATGCTTTTTTGGGGATTTCTGACAAGCATTCCGGGCATTCCTTGATGTTTTCTTTCGGGTCGGGCTTGGCCTCTTCTTTGCGGCGGAACCGGTTGATCTGCTTGACGGCGATAAAAATAACGAACGAGACGATCATAAAATCGAGCAGCGTACTGAGGAACAATCCGTAGTTAAACGTGGCTGCACTTGCATTCTTAGCATCTTTAAGCGTCTCGTAGGACTTCCCGTCCAAGCTAATAAATAAATCCGTGAAATTCACCTTGCCGAGCAGCAGCCCGATCGGAGGCATGACCAGATCGTTAACGATCGACGTGACGACTTTGCCGAACGCGCCTCCGATGATCACCCCGATCGCCAGATCGATCATATTCCCTTTAATTGCAAATTCTTTAAATTCTTTCAAAATTTTTGACGGCATCCTATGGCTGTCTCCTTTTTTTGACGTGGTGTAGTTAGAATGGCGTTTTCACCAGTTTAACCGTTTTTCGGGGGAAAAGACAAGCCAAAAAGCCCATTTCCTATCGGAACGAAGGAAACGGGCCTTGCATGATAGCCGTCAGATAGTTGACGGCTAGGCTTTTCTGCGCATCAGCGAAACGATCAGCGCTGCGGCGCCAAGCACGACGCCCGCGATGGACAAGTAAAGCGGCGTTTGGGACGCGGTGGGAGCTTCGGATGCAGCCTTATCGGCCGCCGGTGCCGCAGGCGCCGTCGTATGGCCGTGGCTGTCCGTTCCGGCTCCGGCCGGTTTTGCGTTCACTTTCGTCACGGAAGCCGGTTTGTCCGAGCCGTCGGCGCCTACCCATTCGACGATACTGCCGTCTTTGTAGGTCTGGTACGCCTTCCACGTAATCGCGGTAGCGTTATCGGCTACTTTGCCCTGCATGTAAAACTCGCCGAATTCCGTGGCGCCCAAGCCTTCACCGGTAGCCGTCCATATTACGCCGGTAATTTTATTGTTCGCATCCTTCGTCAGCTCGTATTTCCAGCCCGGCTTCGGCTCGAAGCGGGAAATCGATACGGAGTCCAGTGGAAACTTCACTTCGACTTTTACCGTCGGAATATCTTTTTCCGTCGGCACCCGAACGGCAAATTTCTCATAGCTTCCCTGTGTCGTCTCTTTCGGCAGCACCGTGACATGCGCGCTGACAAAGCCTCCACCAAGCATGGAAGCGAGCAGGCCGAGCGCGAGCGCAAAACGCCATTTTTTCATAAATAAAAGCCCCTTTCTCTATAAGCGATCAGTTTATCCTACTGTACTGTATCGTAAACCGCTTATCGAAAGAATGGCTCGACCGGGCTATTTTCCCCCTTGTTTTTGTCCGATCTGTGTCAATCCGTGACGCACCGCATAAGCGGTCAGCTGCACCCGGTTGTCCAGCGCCAGCTTGGATAAAATGTTCTTGATATGGTTCTTGACGGTATTCTCCGTAATGATCAGCGTCTCGGCGATTTGGCGGTTGCTCTGCCCGCTGGCGACGCAGCTCAGGATCTCGCATTCGCGCTGGGAAAGCACGCCCGGCCCGATGTCGCTGGCCGCAGATTCCCCGGCCGAACGGAACGAATGGAACAGCCGGTCTGCCATGCCACGGGAAATTTCGCTGTTCTCGTCGAGCAAGCCGCGCAAGTAGGCAATCCAGTCGTCGGGGTCCATGTTTTTGAGCAGATAGCCTTGGGCCCCATGCCTTACGGCCGTAAACAGATCGGCCACGTCGTCGGAAACCGTAAGCATAACGATGCGGATGTGCGGATACAGCTGTTTAATCCGCTTGGTCGCTTCAAGGCCGCTCATTTCCGGCATCTGAATGTCCATCAGCACCAGGTCCGGCAAAAGCCGGCCGCACAGCTCGACGGCCTCGGCGCCGCTGCGGGCTTCCCCAATCCATTCGAAGCCGGTCTCCCCGTCGATCAGCGTACGGATGGCCCGGCGGGCTAACGGATGATCGTCGGCGATCAGCACCCGGTAATTCATCATCACAGCTTCACCTCCCGCAGCGGTCCGGTCACGATCAGCTCCAGCCCCTGCCTTTCCCTCGCCCGGATTTCCAGCTCCGCCCCCAGCTCCTGCGCCCGCTTGCGCATAATCGATACCCCGTACCGGTTCGGCCGCTGTCCGGCATCGCCCTCCATGCCTTTGCCGTCGTCGGCTATGCGCAGTCTCCAGCTTCGTCCGTCCTGCGTCGGGCCGAGCTCCACCTCTGCGTGGTCGGCATACGAGTGTTTGCGAATGTTCGTGAACGCCTCCCGGATAATGGAGAACAAAGGCACTTCCGCCGACGGCGATATCCCTTCCTCCGGAACGGTAATGCTGTGATTGACGGCGATGCCGCTCATGCTGCTCCATTCCTCCAGCCATGTCCGCAGACGCGAGCCGAAGTCGGCTCCTTCCTCGGGCGCCGTCCGCAGATTGAAGATCGCCTGCCGCAGATGGTGGTCGATTTCGGAAACGGCCGAGCGCGCCTCTTCGATCTGCCCTTTCTTCAACTGCACGTTCAGGAAAAACAAAATTTGCGCGATATTGTCGTGCAGCTCTTGGGCGAGCCGCTCGCGCTCCTCGTATACCGCCCGCTTCGATTGCTCGACGGCCAGCTTTGCGTTCATGGCCTCGATGCGGTTGAACATCCAGTTGCCGAACAAGAACGAAAGCAGCAGTGTAAGCAGCGTCATGTAGAAATTGCCCGTCTCCATGGACAGCACGTCCAGCAGAAAGTCGTGGCGTATATACTCGAATCCGCCAATGACCAGAGGCGGAAGCAGGATCGTCAATATTTTTAGCTTGCGCATCGACATAAAATTATTCCATCGCCTTTCTTCCTATGTTAATCCATCGCTGTTTCCGTATCCATTATATACCGATCAGCCGCAAGCTTCGAGACAAATTCGGCGGAATGGTAAGCAGGATTAATAAAAATAGCGTTGTGTCGCATTCCATTTGCGAAAAAACTCATCTTTTTTGAGAAAATAAAAAAGGAGCAAAGTATTCAGTTTAATGCACAGAAATATATTCAAAAGGTATTGTCTGGACCATAAAACAGGAGTAAAATAAAGTGTAGTACTTTATTTGGCATTAACAACTGAATTTTTAGCACATACTAAAAAGGGAATGCAGATGCCGTTAACATCTAACATTCCCCTCACGTATCACAATAGCCGCTTTTAAGGGCGGTTGGCTTCAAAGGGTATGCCGAAGAATAGACCGTTTACCTTTGCGAGAGGGCGGTCTATTTCTTTTTCTGCGAAAGTTCGATGATCTTTATAATCAGCGTTAGCAGAGCAATTAAAAGTCCACTAGAGCTAATAACTATAATCATAACGTCTTTCACGTCCATTGGCATCACCTCCCTTCCGAGAGGTTAGCCGACCGCCCATAAAGCCATTCTATTGTGATTGGATTATTATACCATAACATAGAATGGAGGAATAGAAAAAAGAGGACAATCCCGTGGCTTTTGCTCCGCTCCGGGGATCGTCCTCTTTCCATATAAAGCGTTTCTTTTGGCTAAACGCTATGGCTTATTTTTTTGTAATCAGTTCCAAATCAACAGGAATCGAAGCTTCCACTTTCTCGCCTTTCGTTACCTTCACGGCCGTTTTTACCGCTACATCGCCGATGGCTGCCGGCTTTTGCGCTACCGTCGCGGCCATTTTGCCTTCGTTTACGGCTTTCACCGCATCGTCGGTCGCGTCGAAGCCGACGACGACAATGTTTTTGCCGGAGGCTTGAATCGCTTGCAGCGCGCCCAGCGCCATCTCGTCGTTGTGAGCGAATACGGCCGCAACGTCCTTATTCCCTTGCAGGATGTTTTCCATAACGGACAGCCCTTTGGCACGGTCGAAGTCGGCCGGCTGGGAAGCGGCCATTTTCACGCCGTCTTTGCCGTCCACGGCATTGTGGAAGCCTTTGCCGCGGTCGCGGGCTGCCGAGGTTCCGGCGATGCCTTGCAGCTCAACGATGTTGCCTTTGCCGCCGATTGCTTTAAGAATGTAGTCGCCGGCCATCTGTCCGCCCTTGACGTTGTCGGATGCGATGTGCGAGACGACTTGACCGCCGTTCGCCGCGCGGTCGATGGTGATTACCGGAATGTTGGCTTTGTTAGCTGCCTCAACCGCGGTAATTACCGCTACGCTGTCGGTCGGATTAATCAGGATAACGTTTACTTTTTTCTGAATCAGGTCCTCGATGCCGCTGATTTGCTTCGAGGTATCGTTCTGCGCGTCGACGACGACCAGATCGGCTCCGGCTTCCTTCGCCGCTTTCTCGGCGCCTTCTTTCAACGTGACGAAGAACGGGTTATTGAGTGTGGAAATCGAGAGACCGATGGTTGTTTTGCCGGAAGCGGCGCCTCCCTCTTTCTTCGGCTCGGCCGTCTTCGCTCCGCCCTCCAGATTGGACTTGGTGGAGCAGCCGGCGGCTACCATGACGAATACCAGCAGCAGCGACAGAACCATGTACATTTTTTTCATGTTACTTTTCCCCTTTGCTTTTTTTATTTGGCGGCTTTGGAACGGTCCAGCAGCACCGCAATCAGAATGACGGCGCCCTTCACGACCAGCTGATAAAAGGATGAAACGTTCAGCAGGTTCAGACCGTTGTCCAATACGCCTATGATCATGGCGCCGATCAGCGTCCCCACCAGCCAGCCCCGTCCGCCGGATAGGCTGGTTCCTCCGAGGACAACCGCGGCAATCGCATCAAGCTCGTAAGAGGTGCCTGCCGTCGGCTGCGCGGAGTTGAGTCTGGAGGTGAGTATAATTCCGCTTAAAGCTGCCAATAATCCGCTTACCGAATAAACCATGACTTTGATTCTGGAAGTATTGATCCCGGAAAGCCAAGTCGCTTCCTCATTGCTTCCCAGCGCGTAAACGCGCCGCCCAAAGGTCGTATATTTCAATATAATGAACAGGATGATAAAGGTCAGGACCATCCAAACGATCGGCATCGGAATTTCGAGAAAATACCCTTTCCCGATGATGGCGAAATCTTCGTGCAGTCCCGTAATCGGCCGGCCCTGTGTATAGACGAGCGTCAGGCCGCGGTAGACGGTCATGGTCGCCAAAGTCGCGATGAAGGGAGCAACCTTCCCTTTGGTGACCAGCAAGCCGTTGACAGCACCGAACACCGCTCCGCAGCCAAGGCCGATCAGCATGGCCAGCCACGGATTCATGCCGGAGGCCATCATACCCGCCGTAAACGCGCTGGACAGTGCCAGAACCGCTCCGACGGAAAGGTCGATTCCTCCGGTCAGAATAACGAACGTCATCCCGAACGCGATCAAGGCGTTGATGGAAATTTGCCTAAGCACGTTGAAAATGTTGGTCACGGTCAAAAAGTCGCTGTTGATCACCGACAAAACGACGACGATTAAGGCGAGTCCGAGCAGCGGACCCAGGCTGAACGCTTTGCCTGCCCGCTTACCGCCCGCTTTCGCTTCCGTTTGCATGATGCTTTCCTCCTCCTGTCGCGCAGTGCATAATTTTTTCTTGCGTGGCTTCCCCTCGGGCGAACTCTCCGGCAATCCGGCCTTCGTGCATCACCAGAATGCGGTCGCTCATGCCGAGAACCTCCGGAAGCTCCGACGAAATCATCAGAATAGCTACGCCTCGGGAGACTAATTGATTCATCAAATCGTAAATCTCCTTCTTCGCGCCGATGTCCACCCCGCGGGTCGGCTCGTCCAAAATAAACACCTGCGGATTCGTTTCGAGCCACTTGCCGATCACGACCTTCTGCTGATTTCCGCCGCTCAGGGAGCCGACCTTCTGCTCGCCGTTCGGGGTCTTGATCAGCAATTGCGAGATGAGCCGGTCCGAGATGCCGGTTTCTTTGCTGCGGCTGACAAACCCGAATGAGGAAACGTCCTTCAAATTAGGCAGCGAAATGTTGTCCTTCACGGACAAGTTCAACAACAGTCCTTCGTCCTTGCGGTCCTCCGTGACCAGCGCGATGCCCGCGCGGATCGCATCGACCGGCTTGCGGATGGCGACGGGCCGGCCGTCGACGCGGATTTCTCCCTGGCGGGCCGGCGTCACCCCGAACAAGGCTTTGGCCAGCTCGGTTCGGCCGGCCCCCATCAGACCGGCGATGCCGACGATTTCCCCGCTGCGTACGGCGAAGGAAATGTCTTGCAGCTTGCCCGGCAGCGACAGGCCGTTAACCTCCAGCTTAGGCTCGCCGACGGCAACGTCGATTTTTGGGAAACGGTCTTTGATTTCCCGACCTACCATCATTTTGACCAGCTTGTCGATATTCGTATCCGCTACGCGGTCCGTCCCTACCGTATGCCCGTCTCTCATGACAGTGACCCGGTCGCAGATGCGGAAAATTTCCTCCATCCGGTGGGAGATGTAGATCATCCCGACGCCCTTGGCTTTGAGCGATTCGATCACCGTAAAGAGCGCTTCGATCTCACGGTCGGTCAGCGCCGCCGTCGGCTCGTCGAGCACGAGAATTTCCGCATTCATGGAAAGCGCTTTAGCAATCTCGATCATTTGCTGCTGTCCGACGGACAGCTCGCCTGCGATGATGCCGGGATCGATGGACAAGCCGAGCTGGGACAAGAAGCGAACCGATTCCTGCCTCATTTTGCTCCAATTGATCATCCCGCTCCGGCCGTAAGTGAATTCCCGCCCGAGAAAAATATTTTCCATCACCGTCAAATGCGGGATTAAGTTCAATTCCTGATGAATCATGGCAATGCCCAAGCTTTGCGCCATGGAAGGAGAAGCGATCTCGCAAGGCGTCCCCTTCAGGATCACGGTTCCGCCGTCTCTGCGGTGAATGCCGCCGAGGATTTTCATGAGCGTCGATTTCCCCGCGCCGTTCTCCCCCATCAGCGCGTGCACTTCCCCGCCGGTCAGGTTGAACGTTACCTGATCCAGCACGCGGACGCCCGGGAAGCTCTTGCTGATGTCGTTCATTTCCAGCAGGTATGTCGTCATGACGGCCACTCCTTTCTTAAAAGATCACGCCGGCCTGCAGAACGATGTTCGCATATGGTGTAAATTCGCCTGTCCGAATAACCGCTTTCGCTTCGTGCGTAAGCTTCTTCAACTGCTCGTGGCTGACCGTTCGAACCGGGATGCCCTTCATGACGGCTTCCAGCTCCTGCTGGAACCGCGGGCTGGCCCGCTCCATTTCGTCCGCAACGAACGCGGCCTCCACTTCCATCTCTTCAAGCACGGTGGACAGCGTCTCCAGCAGGGAAGGCACGCCCTGCTTCAAAGCCAAATCAATCCGCCGCACATGATCGGGAATCGGCAGTCCGCTGTCGCAGATGACTACCGTGTCCGTATGGCCCAATTTGCTGATCACTTCGGAAATTTCGCTGTTGATGATTCCGATTTTTTTCATGATGGTTTCCCCTCCGCTCACCCGTTAAAATCGAGCACTTCCTGCAGCGTGGGCATCCCCGGCTGAGCCCCGAATTTCGTCACGGCAAGCGCCGAAACCTTGGCCGCGAACGATACGGCTTCTTCTAGGCTTTGTCCCAAAGCAAGCGAATAAGCCAGCCCTGCGTTAAACGAATCACCGGCCCCGGTCGTATCCACGACCTCCATGACATATCCGGGAACGCGGGTCAGCGTACTCTCCTGCGCCATAAACGCGGAGCCTTCCGCGCCGAGCGTCGTGATCACGTGCCGGGCGCCCATGCCGGCCAACTCCCGCATCGCGGCTTCCAATTCGCCGCCCTCCGCGGAACGCCCGGTCAGCAAGGCCAATTCCGTCCGGTTCGGGGTAATATAGTCGACGTTGCGCAGCAATTCCTCCGGCAGCTTCTGCGCCGGGGCGGGGTTCAATACGACCGTGCACCCGCAAGCCTTCGCCACTTGTGCCGCATGCGCAACGGTATCCACGGGAATTTCCATCTGAAGCAGCACAATGTCCGCCGTGGCGATAACTTCCCGGCAAGCGTCGATATGCGCGGGCAGCAGCGTATGATTTGCACCCGGCAGGACGACAATACTGTTATCTCCCTGACAAACGTAAATACTGGCAACTCCTGTAGCCGCTTGCTCCGCGACCCGTACCGTATCCATGCCCACGTTCTCGGCTTGCAGCGCTTTCACCAGCTCTTGCCCGAAGCTGTCGGTACCGACCGCACCGACCATCGTCACGGCCGCGCCCAGTCGGGCCGCCGCCACGGCCTGGTTCGCGCCCTTTCCTCCGGGAAGAAAACGGATGCCGTGTCCAAGCATCGTCTCCCCCTGCTGCGGATACCGGTCCGCCTCGATGACAATATCCATATTCAAGCTTCCGATCACAACGATTTTAGGAGCTTTCATGTCCGTTCCTCCTTAAGGTCGACTCTCTGGGCACGAGCGCGACGTCCAGCTCATACGTCTGGTCCGCTTCCAGCGTGCCTTCGATTTTCTTGATCAAAATCCGCGAGACAAGCGCGCCCATCTCATAGATCGGCTGGGCGACCGTCGTCAGCTCCGGCTGCGTAATCTCCGTCATGCCGATGCCGTCAAAGCCGCATACCGCCACTTGCCCGGGCACTTGCACGCCCATCCGGTGAAGCGCCTTGAGCGCGCCTACCGCCATCAGGTCGTTCCCAGCAAAAATCGCGTCCACATCGGGATGGCGCTCCATCAGCAGCTCCGTCGCCCGGATTCCGCCTTCGATCCGAAAGTCTCCCTGGATCATGAAGGTCGGCGAATACCAGTCCAAATGCTTCACGGACTCCTCATACCCGGCCAGCCGCTCCTTGGCCGTAATGAATTCCTGCGGGCCGTAGATGTGGGCGATTTTCCGGCAGCCCATGCCTAGAAGATGCTCGACGGCCAGCTTCGCGCCTTCCCGATTTTTGGAGCGGACCACGCTGCACGATTGCTTCGGCGGCACCCGGTCGAGGCAAACGACGGGGATGCCTTTCTTGGTCATCTGCTCGACATCCGCGGAATCCAGCGTATTGGAAGCAAAAATAATGCCGTCGATATATTTTTTCTTCAACACCTCAATATAGGACTTCTCCTTAACCCCTTCGTCGTCGGAGTTGCACAAAATCACCGTATACCCGTACATCGAGGCAACATCCTCGACGGCCCGGGCCAGCTCCGGAAAGAAGGGGTTGGAAATATCCGGAAGAATCAAGGCGATGGTGTTCGTCTTCTTTCCGGCCAATCCCCGGGCCACCGCATTCGGCTCGTAGTTCAGCGCTTCGATGGCTTTTTTGATTTTCTGCTCCGTTTCCACGTTCACATAGCCGCTTTTGTTCAAATACCGGGAAATCGTCGCAACGGACACGCCCGCCAGCTTGGCTACATCCCGAATGGTTGCCATACTTCCTCACCCCTGCTATGTGGTACCGGTTACATATCGATTAAAAAAAATAGCATATACTGCTAATTCATTTTTATAAAATATGATAATTCTCACCTGTTCAAGTATGTGGTACCGGTTACACATACAATATAGCACTCCGCTGGAAAGGAATCAACCTCTTTTTTGTGACAGATTGCGGAACGGCCTGCCAAGCTTCTCTGCTGCAGCAAGGCAGCATAAAGCGGCGCCCCGCTCTACGCGGAAACGCCGCTTACGCTCTTCCCTAACGGGTATCGATGGGGTCTGGCGCGATTCTTAGTCCGCCCGTCAGGTTAGCTTCTCGATATAAAGCGATGCGCTTACCACCGGCGTGCCGCCTCCGATGGTGCTTTGCAGGGTCAGAGCCCCCATATTGTCAATCCGATGCAGCGTCAGTACGCCGCCAGCCGTTAAGTTAGTAACGACCTGCCCCGTGTAAGGCTGGTTTCCTGCGTTGGTGCCATAGTTGCTGCACAGGACCAGGGTTGCCGGAGCCGGACCCGCACCGTCCGGATCGAAGAATAATCCGAACGCGTTATTGCCCGGTGTCGGGAACACTTCCCAGTTGATGTGATAAATGCCGGTTTCGAGAATGTTAATTGTGGAGGTCGGGGTAAAACTGATCGCCGTGCCATTGACGAGAGAACTATTGAACGAGACGACCCCGCCTTGCCCACCCGGGGTTAACGCTGCAGCAATGGTTTGGTCTACCGTACTGCACAGAAAAGCAAATGAGGTGATCCTTGCCGGACCTTGCGGTCCTTGTGGTCCTTGTGGACCCTGCGGTCCTGGAGGGCCTGGAGGGCCCGGTATTCTACCCATACGTATTCACTCTCCTTTTTGATTTCACAAACAATGTACTCATTACGACCGCCTTTAGACAGGGTGGATGCCCATATATTCCTAACTTTTTTTCTGCAGTCTCATGTAGACGCCTGTTTTCTATCCAATTGTATTGTTGTCCATGCATTTTCAATGCGGCTACATACCTTGTTTACAACTCACTTTATAGCGATAAAGGAGAGCGCATATGAAGAAGAAAAGCCGTACTGTCATAACCTTCGGTATCATGGTCGCGAACCCCAGGCAGAGAATGTATGTTCTAAAAAAATATCTTGCCCGCAAAACTGCTGATATGAGACTATTCTGTTTCACGCCGTCCGAGATTGATTGGAAACGGAAAAGCATCCTCGGCCTTCATCATTCGAACTGGAAGTGGGTACAGCACCGGTTTCCTTTCCCTGAAGTGGTATATAACCGCTGCTACACGACGAAAAAGACGACCATTCAAAGGCTCGAGGCCGTCATCGGGAGCAACAAATGCTTCAATCAGCAAAATCGATTCGACAAATACGAGATCTATAAGCTATTAAGCCAACCGCTCGCTCCGTATTTGCCCGAAACCGTTCTTTATGACCGGGAGACCGCGGCACAGCTGCTGGGAACTCATAAAGTACTGTATGTGAAGCCTTGCTGCGGATATCAGGGGAAAGGGGTGTACCGTGTCGAGGCGAAGGAATCGGGAGAGATTCATATGAGCCAGCATTATTTTTTGCCACAATTGATCGCTGCAGACGTCCCGCACTACCAAACGAAGCTGGACGAACTTCTTGGGTCCGCCCGTTACCTGATCCAACAAGGGATCGATTTGCAGCAATGGAATGAACAAGTATTCGATATCCGGGCGCTTGTTCAAAAAGACGAGTCGGGCGTATGGTCGGTCACGAACGTCGTCAGCCGGATCGCTAACAAAGGCTGCTTTAATACGAGCATCTGCGCTCAAATTTGTTTGTCCGAAGAAGTGCTTCGCCATTTGTACCCGCAGGAGAAGGTCGACGCCTTCCTTCAATCGATACGCGACATCAGTCTGAGAGCCGCGGAAACCGTAGAGTCGGGTACTGGCCTGCATCTGGGCGAGCTTAGCGTCGATTTTGCGTTGGACAACGACGATCGGCTGTGGATCATCGAGGTGAACGGAAAGCCGCAAAAAGAGATCTATGACCAGTTCTCCGGCCAAGACGCGGTTTATAAGCGTCCGCTGGAATATGCATCCTATTTGCATACCCATTAACCATTGCATTGGTCCAGTATATGGGTAAAAGCTTGGCAAGGTTATACGCCTGTTCTTTTCTGTGCGATAAAAATTTTTCCGGCTACACCGGCAGCCTGTCATCCATCGATGGCAGGTTTTCGTTTGTGCGAAAATCAGGGCCACGTCAAAATTATTCCGACTGGGACATCCGTCGTGCCGATGAAGAGGCCTATCCCATATGTTAGTACATACCAATACATGAACCTGACTAACTTTGTCCTCAAGGAGAGATCGCGGAATGAAAATTTTGATATGGAGCTACATGTTTTCCATCGGAGGCGGGGGCAGGCTGCTGACGAATTTGGCGACGGCGCTCGCCCGGCAGCCTGGCGTGCAGTACGTCCGGGTCGTTTTGTCGGCTCAGACCGGTTTTAAAGACAGAGTCAACACGCAGCAGCATCCCAAAATTGACATTGTATACTGCGAAGAGGACATTCGGAACACCCCGAATCATCCGTACATTGCCGATTGCGACGTCGTGTACGTATTTTGGCCGCACGGTCCGGCATTCGTCGACTTTCACAAGCCGACCGTCATTACGTTTCACGATGCCACCATCTTCGATTACGTCCCGCCGTTCACGCCGGGATCGGTTGTTCGCGAGCATTGGGAGAAAGCCAAGGTCTGGCTGGAAAGAAGTACACATGTCGTCGTTTCTTCCGAACATGTGAAGTCGCGACTCGTCGCACATTTCGGTCCGGCATGCCAACCGACCTTCCTGATTCCGCATGCGATTTCGCCGTCCAAAGTTTTCGAGAATCCGGCGCTGGACTCCGCACTCGCTCAGAGCTACCCGTTTCCCTACTTCATTTATCCGGCCAATACGTCGCCGCACAAAAACCATTACAATCTGCTGCTCGCTTACTCGCGTTTCTCCCGCCGCAGCCAGCACCCGCTGCTTCTGATCGGCTACAATACGGAGATGCTAAGGAGCGTTCCGCCCTACTGGCCGGAGTTGGCTTCGATTCCGACCCTGGTCTCGCTAATCAAACGATTGGGGCTCCAAATCGATAAAGATGTCTTCCCGCTCGGGCTGGTGCTGGACCAGTTGGTCGCTCCGTTAATCAGGAACGCCTACGCCCTGATTATGCCGAGTCTTGCCGAGGGAGGAGGCAGCTATCCGGTGGAGGAGGCGCTCAGCATGGGAACACCGGTCTTATGCTCGGACATCCCGGTCATGCGTGAGCATCTGGCGCGACGGAGCGCGGAGGTCGCCTGGTTTAACCCCGAATCGCCGGACGATATGACCCGCGCGATGGAGAGCTTGGCCGACAACTACGCGCGCTACAAGCAATCCGCTGTCCTGGGCATGAACGACCCGACGATCTCCTGGGACGATATTGCCAATCATTACATCGCCGTATTTCAATCTGCCCATTTCCTTTATCGCGGGTATTACTTGTAATTTGTACGATTATACGGGGGACAGTCGACGTTCCGATGAACCGGCCCGCCCCAATATATTAAACGGAGGCGGAATGATCAACTGCATAAGGAGGATGAGACCGATGAAAATCATGATCATGGCCGGCGGGCAAGGGACGAGATTTTGGCCGCGCAGCGTCAAATCGAAGCCGAAGCAATTCCTCTCCCTAACCTCCGAACAAACCATGCTGCAGCAAACGTACCGCAGATTTCTCCAGTATGTGCCGGGCACGTCCATCTATGTTGTGACGACCAAGCAATACAGCGGGCTTGTTCACGAGCAGCTTCCCGAGCTGAAGCAGGAACACCTCATTATGGAGCCTGAGCCGAAGGATACGGCTCCTTGCGTCGCTTTGTCGGCGCTGCACTTTTTGCAAAAAGGGGAAGACGACGTTCTGGTAACGACCCCGTCCGACCAATACATCCCGGAAGGAAACAGCTTGTGGGAGGCGCTGAAGCAAGCGGAGATCGTCGCCAGATCAGGCCCTTCGATCGTTACCTTGGGGATCGTGCCGACCCGGCCTGAAACCGGATACGGCTATATCGTGACGGAAGAGCCGACGGCAGAGGGGCAGGCGGTTGCTGCAAAAGCCTTTATCGAGAAGCCCCCCCTGGAGCGGGCCAAGCAATTGATAGAGCAAAAGAACGTGTACTGGAATAGCGGCATTTTCATCTGGAAGCCATCGACCATCGCCCACTACATGAGCCGCAGTCAAAAGGACATGTGGACGTTGCTCGAAGGATGCGGCGGGCAGTGGGAAGACGTCTATTCGCGCTTGCCCAAAATATCCGTCGATTACGCCATCTTGGAGAAAGCTTCGTCAATCTATACGATCCCCGTTCATTTCGAATGGGACGATATCGGCTCCTGGACCTCGCTGGAACGCGTGCATCAACCGGATGACCAAGGAAACATCGTGATGGGAGACGCCTCCCCTCTCTATACGAGCAACAGCATCGTCTATACGGAGAACCTCAAGACCGTTGTCATCGGAGTCAAAGATTTAATCATCGTCTCGACCCCCGACGGCCTGCTCGTATGCGACAAAGCCCACGAGCAGCATATCCGGGACGCGCAGAAATTTATGGACGTTAAAGGAGGATAACGAACTTATGAAGGTGCTTATTACCGGGATTTCAGGCTTTGTCGGAAGCCATCTGGCGGAGTATCTGCTGCGGGAGCATGAAGTCGTAGGGACGATCCGCCAGCGAAGCCGACTGGATCATATCAAGCATTTAAAGGATCTTCAATTGGTCGAATTGGTCGAGTGCGAGCTGCGCGATCCTTTTTCCGTCGAGGCCCTGATCGCCAGTGTGAAGCCCGACCGGATCTTTCACCTGGCCGCCCAAAGCTTCGTCCCGACCTCCTGGAACTCTCCGGTGGACACGATCTACAATAACGCCGCCAGCCAAATCAACATTATGGAAGCCGTCCGGCGAATCAAGCCCGACTGCAAAATCCAAATCGCCTGCTCCAGCGAGGAATACGGCCACGTCGAAGCCTACGAGGTGCCTATCAAGGAAACGAACCCGCTTCGGCCGCTCAGCCCGTATGCCGTCAGCAAAGTGACGCAGGAGTTTTTGGGCTATCAATATTACAAAAGCTACGGTCTGAATATCGTCATGACCCGGACCTTCAATCACACGGGACCGCGCCGGGGAGAAAACTTCGTCACTTCGAACTTCTCCAAGCAAATCGCCGATATCGAAAAAGGCAAACAGCCCCCAGTGCTTTATGTCGGCAATCTGCAAGCCAAGCGGGACTTTACGGACGTCCGGGATGTCGTACGGGCGTACTGGCTGGCGCTGGAGAAAGGCGTGCCCGGGGAAACGTACAACATCGCTTCCGGCTCCTGCATTACGATCGAAGAAATGCTTCAGAAGCTGCTTGCGTTCAGCAAGGTAAAAATCGAGGTCAAGGTCGATCCAGCCCGTCTGCGTCCGTCAGATGTGGAAATATTGCTGGGGGATTATCGGAAATTCCATGAGACGACGGGGTGGAAACCAGAAATTCCATTGGACCGTACGCTCAATGATCTTCTGAATTATTGGCGCTCCTTCCCTTAAGGGGCAGACAACAGATCCATTCCAGTCTGGAGATGACCGCCATGCGAAAGAAGAAAACCCGACGCGCTTCGGGCCCTCGGGGCTACAAGCGGGCTGCATCCAAAGCCTCCAGGAGACCGAAGCGCAAAAAGGCGCCGCTATCTGCCGGAAAACGGGGCCGGAGAAGGCGTTCAGGTCTTCGTCAGCATCGAAAAGTCGCGAGCCGCAAGCGAAAAAAGAGTACTCGCCGGCCCAAGGGGGCCAAGGCCGTTCACCCTTCTCCGTCCGCTGCAGCCCCTCCCCCCGCCGGGGTGAATTTGGTCGGCTTAATCCGCGCGGAGACCGGCATCGGCGAATCCGGCCGATTAGCTGCCCGGGCGCTGCAGACGACGAGGATTCCGTTCGGGATATTGAACTGCCCCGTATACGGAGACTACCGCAACGAAGATATGACGTGGGCGCATAAAGAAACGCAGGGGCCCGCCTATAACGTGAACATTTTCCACGTCAACGGGAACACGCTGAAGCATGTCGTCGACCACTTTGGCGCTTCCCTTCTGCACGGACGCTACAATATCGGCTTCTGGCACTGGGAGCTTCCGGAGCTTCCCGATTTTTACGCCGAAGGCTTCCAGTTCCTGCAGGAGGTGTGGGCGCCGTCGGTCTATGTGGCGGCCAATATTGCCAAAAGGTCCCCGATTCCCGTCATCCATATCCCGCACGGCATCGAAGTAGCTCACGATGCGGCGATGAACCGGGCCTACTTCGGCTTGCCGGACAACCGGTTTTTGTTCTGCTCCATGTACGACACGCAGAGCTTTCAGGAGCGGAAAAATCCGCTTGCCGTCATTGAGGCGTTCAAGGCGGCTTTCGACAGGGACGATCCGTCCGTCGGTCTCGTCGTCAAAGTGAACAATGCGAGAGTGAAGCCGGACGATATGTCCCTGCTGCATCGCGTGGCTGACAGCTTCCCTCAAATTATCATTATGGACCGCACGCTTGCGCGTCATGAAGTGAACGCCTTGATCGCTTGCACCGACAGCTTCGTCTCGCTGCACCGCGCCGAAGGCTTCGGCCTCGGCTTGGCGGAAGCCATGTATCTGGGCAAGCCGGTGATCGGCACGCACTGGTCGGGGAATACGGATTTCATGACTTCGGAAAATTCGTGTACGGTCGGGTACAAGCTTGTACAAGTAGGAACAGACCACGGACCTTACGGCGCCCATCAAGTATGGGCCGATCCCGAAATCGGCCAGGCGGCCGGACATATGCGCAATCTGGTCCGGCATCCCGATTGGCGGCGCCAGATCGCCGCCGCCGGACAGCAGACGATCCGCACCCGGTATTCGCCCTCTGCCGTCGGCCGCTTGATCGAGCAGCGCCTGGCCCATCTCGGCTTGTTATAGAGGCAAGAAAATTAAATGGTAAAGGAGGTTTGTCGTATGGACATAATCAACTTAAGATTGAGCAGCGCCCGCTTTACGAAAAAGCTGAAGCATGCGCCAACGCTCCGCTTTACGGACATTTTGCGCAATCTGCTGCTGCTGGAAGGCGAGGAGTTCATCTGGGAGCTGTATCGGCAGTTTTTTTTCCGGGATGCCGATCCGGAAGGCTTTCAATCGCATTTGAACGGGCTGAACGCCGGCGTGCCGAAAACCAACTTCCTGCTCTATTTCCTGCAAAGCGGCGAAGCCGAACGTCTGTACAGCTCGTCCCAATCACCGGCGAAATATCCCCGTACGACGTTCATCGGCATTTTTCACCGGATTAATCATGTGACCGATGTGGAATTCGTGCATTACTTATATCAAGACTTGCTGCTGCGCCAGCCCGATCTGCCGGGACTTCACAGCCATATTCACCATCTCTCACTCGGCTTGCCCCGGGTCCGGCTGCTTTGCAGCTTTATCGAATCCGGAGAGTTTCGGGAGAAAATACATGCGGTACCCACGTTAGCTGCGCCGCTGCTTCCCCATGCGCCATTCTTTAAGCATATCGGCATATTTCTCGGGTATCAGCCCAAGATTCATCTGGACGGGGAAGGCATCGGGCGATTTGTCGTCCGACTGACGGAAGGCTTGCTGTTGAACGCTCCGGACGTTATGATCCACGTTACGACGACGGAGCATAATTTTGAGGAAGTGGAGAAATTGTTCCAAGCCTTCGCCTCGCTCTATCCGGACCGGCTGTTTATGCATCACTTTTCAAGCGTCCCTTGGTTGAACCAGCATCTCCCGGTTGATGTCTGGTGCGTGCCTTATGTAGGAATGGATATGGCCTTGCAGCTTGAGCGTCCGGTTGTTTTATGCATTCACGACCTCGTGTACACGCATTTTCGGGAGCTGTACGTGCGCAAGCATCCGAAATTGGTTCAAGACTTGGACGCGAACGTTCATGCCATGGCGAACAAAGCGGTTAAAGTGGTCTTCAACTCGGCATACGTTCAAAATTATGACGGCCTCGGTTACTTGCAGCTCCCGCTTCATAAAACGCAGGTGATCCGATTGGCCGCCCCTGTGGAGGAATACCGCAATCTGGGATTGTTGGCCGAAGGAGCTTTTCGCAGCAAGCATCAATTGTACGGGGAGTACCTCGTGTTCCCTTCCATCATCCGGGCGCATAAAAATCACGACCGGCTGCTGGAGGCTTTTCTGAATTACAGGCAGTCCCCCGAAGGCCGGGCTTCCAAGCTGAAGCTCGTTCTGACGGATCATTACCGCCACAGACCGCTGGAACACGAAATCGCCAACGTGCTGGGACGGTGCTGGGATCATGAAGCTTTGAACAGCATCGTGTACTTAAGACTCCCGTCCGGCGATATGCCTTCGCTGTATAAATATGCAGCGGGAACGATCGTGCCTACGCTTTTCGAAGGGAGCTGTCCCTTCCCGATTCTCGAGTCGTTGACCGTCGATACGCCGGTAGCGATCAGCCGGATCGAGGTCGCCAGAGAAGTCATCAGCAATATGAACGCGTTCGTCACGTTCGATCCGTACTCGGTGCCTGAGATGACCGCCGCCATCGCACAGCTGTACCACAACCGCCATTCCTTGGTCGCCCAAGAGAAAGCCGCCATCCGGGGAACGCTGCAGCGTACGTGGTCCGATGTGGCGCAGGAATATTACCGGCTATTTCAAAGCCTCATTCACCGTTGACCGGGATCGGCTGAATCGCGAGGAGGTGGATTCCGTATGACGGGGGTACGCAAAGTGGTCGTTATCGGCTCAGGAGGGCATGCAAAAGTCGTCATCGATATTCTGAAGTCCGACCCTACGGTACGCCTGGCAGGCTGCACAACCAAAGCGCCGGGCACCGAAGTGTCGGGCATACCTGTCCTTGGCGACGATTCCGTGCTGCCGCGACTGTACGAGGAAGGCATCCGGCACGCGTTTGTCGCCATCGGAGACAACCGGCTGCGCGAGAAGCTGTGCCGGGAGACGGCCGAGGCCGGCTTCGGGCTCGTCAATGCCATTAGCCCGCGCGCCTATATCGCCGAATCGGTGCAGCTCGGAAGCGGAATCGCCGTTATGGCCGGCGCCGTCATTCACGCTGAAGCGCATATCGGCGATTACGCCGTCATCAATACGAACGCGTCGGTTGATCACGAATGCCGGATCGGCACCGCATGCCATATCGCGCCGGGCTCGGCCTTGTCCGGGAACGTGACGGTCGGAACGGGCACCTTGCTCGGCACGGGAACGAAGGTGATCGACGGCATCCGGATCGGTGCATGGTCCGTCGTCGGAGCCGGAGCTGCCGTTGTCCGTGACATTCCGGACGATTGTACGGCCGTCGGCGTTCCGGCGCGAATCATAGAACAAAGAAACTAAGGCGAAGACGCTTCCTCCGCATCAGGCGAATGGAGGCGTCTTTGTTGTCTGGAATTAGATATATTGTTGCTTGGATGATTATGAGCCTTTTAGGTTAAATTATGTCTCGTGACTAACTCGAAAGACGGTGAGTTTCATTACGACTTCATTTTCGCCCCGGCTTTATCACTGGTTTGTCCGGCCGAAATGGTTTACCAAAAAATATATTCACGACCACATTCGATCGTATTTTACGCTCGAAAACAGATCCGTTCTGGATTTCGGCTCGGGTACCGGTGCCAATTGCTCCATGTTCCATCCGTTATATTATAATGGGATCGACCCGGATGCCGGGCGAATTCGTTACGCTCAGCGATTGTATCCCCAACATCAATTTCAGGTACTCGAAAACAATACGATCCCATTTCCGCGGGAATCGGTCGATTACATTCTGATTATCGCTGTACTGCACCATATTTCTTCCGAGGAAATCTCCAGATACATGAAGGAATTTCAGCGTATTCTTAAACCAAACGGAACGATTATCGTAATGGAGCCTTGCTTGTGCAAGAAAAAACCGATATGTAGCCGGTTTATGAAATGGTACGACAAAGGGGAGTATCTTCGTAACGAAGTACAATACTTGCAATTGTTTCAAGACCACGATTATGAATGTACGGTTCTCGAACGATTCCGCAAATGTTTCTTATATCATGAGCTATTTTTTTCGGCCAAGCCCAAAGGTCAAAATAAAACCTCACCGGAATAGGTGAGGTAAAACGCCTTATCGGAATAACCGAAATCCCCGCACGCCTTGCAATACGTTTCTGCGGCTGCCGTTGCGTCTTGCTACGCCGTAGGCGACAGCACCGCCTGCCGCTAATGCCAGAAGCGACACCGTTGTCCATGTTCCAAACATTTTTCCATTCATGATTGATATGATCGCTCCTTAAGAACAGGATAGGCTAATGCCCTTAACCATGAGTAGTTTACGATGGATTCGACAAAATCATTCGTTCCATATTTGGGTTCGGAGACATTGAGGATCACAATAGAGTCAACCCGAATTAAATGTTTTGTTGTCTGCCTTTCCCCACCTTACTCCCTAACACCGCTCTCACGATCATCCCTATAACAGCCAGAACCACGGCAATCGTTATCGTAGCAATCCATACGTTCGCGTGACTGGCTTGCAGCAGATAAAGCCATAAATAAAGACTTATGAGCGTAATAAACAAGGTAGGAACGGTTAAAATAATACCGATTTTAAAATAGTAGCCCCAGCCGATTTTCATGTTTTTCGCAGATAATACATGCAGCCATAGCAGGGTGGCCAACGAGCCGATCGGAGTAATTTTGGGTCCCAAATCGGAACCGATCACATTAGCATAAATTAACGCCTCACGAATGAAGCCCTGGGTTTCCGTCCCCTTAATGGCCAACGCGTCGATCATGACCGTCGGCAAGTTGTTCATAATCGACGACAGGACAGCCGCGATGAACCCTGTTCCAACGGCAGCCGCGAACAGTCCGTTGTCTGCGACGGCTTGGATGACGCTGCCCAACGCATCGGTTAGCCCGGCATTTCGCAATCCATAAACCACCACATACATGCCGATGGAGAAGACGACAATTGACCAGGGAGCCTCTTTAACAAGCTTCCAGGTATGAATGGCCGGGCTTTTTCTCGCTGCTGCAAGAAAGGCGATGGCGGCGATCCCCGCAATAACCGATACGGGAACGGAGAACAACCCGCTTGCGAAATAAGCGATGAGCAAAGCCAGCAATATGACCCAAGACCATTGAAACAGCTTCCTATCCTTAATAGCTTCACTTGGCCTTTTGAGCCGGGCGGTAGGATAGCTCCTCGGGATACTTTTGCGAAAATACAGGTACAGCACAAGAAGACTCGCCAGAATGGAAAAGAAATTAGGAACGAGCATACGGCCTGCATATTCCGCAAAGCCGATGCCGAAATAATCGGCAGATACGATATTGACCAGGTTGCTCACGACCAATGGCAAGGAAGCCGTATCGGCAATGAATCCGCTCGCCATAACAAACGGCAAAACCATTTTGTCCTCAAACCGAAGCGCCCGGACCATAGCAAGCACAATCGGCGTCATGATCAAGGCTGCGCCGTCATTGGCAAACAAGGCAGCAACCGCCGATCCGAGCAAAATGATGCTGATAAACATGAGCATGCCGTTGCCTCGTGCAAGGCGCGCCATATGTAACGCCGCCCACTCAAAAAAACCGACTTCGTCGAGCACCAATGAAATTAAAATAATGGCTACAAATGTCAAGGTGGCATTCCATACAATGCCGGTTACGGTGGCAACATCCGCGAAGCTTACCACGCCGAACAGTAAAGCAAGGACAGCTCCCGCACTTGCCGACCAGCCGATATTCAATCCCTTGGGCTGCCAGATAACAAATGTTAGAGTGATCAAAAAGATAAGAAACGCAGTGACAGCCATATTCTCCTCCATCCTATTCGCAAACGCGATTAAACCCCGGATTATAGAAAGTGCAAAATGAATATATATCAATTCAATTATATAATCAATTGGTTATATAATGAAAAAAAATTGTAAACATCCTATAGACATGGGAAAGCCCCTCAACGAATTAAATTGTTGAGAGGCCCACAGTTCATTACTTGTTACGTCCGCACCGATTTTTTATATGCCCTAATTCGCCAATACATGGTTCTATCTTTTACTTTAAGAAAATGGGACATGGACGGGTACAGATTGGCTTCAATGATCCACGGATGGCCTTTCAGATCAAATCCCACATCCAAACCGTAAATACGATGGCGTGGAAATAGAACACTCAATCTTCTGGCCGCTCTTAAAGAAACTCGATCCATCTTCCACTGCAATCTTTGCGAAGAAAGATGTTTAATTGTCGATTTTTGAATAGCCTTCTTCACTGGAAGCAATCTTCCTTTGCTTCTCTCATTATTCGAGACGATATAGCCTCTGCCTGCAACTTTGGCGATCTTCGCCGTTACTTTCCATTTACTGGAGTACTCTTTCCGCTGTATGATAACCCGCATATCAAAAGGACAGCCGCCTATGGTCGGACGAGTAATTCTCCGTTGTATCATATAACGGGTGTTCCTGATTTTTCTTTGGATATATTTATAAGTGTTTTCTTTCCCATGTATCTTGATTTGGACATTCTCAAAATGCAAAGCATACGTATTGCCGCCTAGCGATGATACTTGAATGATGCCGCGCCCCCGGCTGCCTCTTACCGGCTTCAAGATGACATGCTGGTAGTTGGAAACAAGCTTCCAAAGAGCAGATTTCGACATCATTTTCGTTTTCGGCACATAGGGTGCCAACCGTTTGTATTTTTTCAAGAACCAATATTTCAGCCACTTATCTTTTGTCGCCGACATCACCCGTCTCCTCCTCACGCTTTGCAAAACCGATGCTTTGAAGATAGTGCTCAAGCCGTTCCAGGAACGTTTCGATATCTTGATAAGTAATATCCCCCATCGTTGCGATTCTGAAAGTATTCAATCGATCGAGTTTACCAGGATAAATGGTGATCCCTTCGCTGTAAAAATAGTCGTGCATCTCTTGAAAATGAAAGGCGGCGCAATCCGGTTCGAGGATGGAAGTGACGATTTTGGCGTGATATTGTTCGGGGACGAGGTAAGTTAAACCCAGCCGGGTGATGCCTTTAATGAGCGTGGTCCACGAATTCACATACCTTTCGTATCGTTCCTTCACGCCTTCCTGCTTTAATTCCTCAATCGCTTGTTTAAGGGCATACAGAGTTTGCACAGGCGGCGTAAATCGCATTTGCCGCTTTTCCGAAAAATATTTATACTGCGCATAAAGATCCAAATAATAATTTCTCGGCTTTTTGTGCTTCAGGCTCTCCAATTTGTTTTTTTCCGCTACGACAAAGGAAACTCCCGCCATGCCCTGCAGATTTTTATTGGAGCTTGCGGCCAAATAACGGACATTCATTTCCTTCATCTGAATCGGAACAGCGGCAAACGAACTCATGGCATCCACGATCATGTCGATTCGATACCGCCCGCACAATTCGCCAATCGCCTTGATGTCGTTAAGCAGACCGGTGGTCGTCTCGTGATGCACGACGGCGAGATGCGAAATCGCACGACCGGAGGCTTGCATGAACCTTTCCAGAGCATTCAAATCAATCGCATCATCCGAAGGGCTTTTAAACTCCAGATAATGGATTCCGTAGGCATCCGCAATCTCACATATCCGTTTCCCATACGCCCCGTTATTGATGACCACGACTACATCTTGTTCCGCCAGGACCGAGCTGATCATGGATTCAACCGCCGCCGTGCCGGAGCCGCCGAACAAAACCGTCGTATAATGATCCGGATCGGCGACCAATCGGGTCAGCTCTGCGGAGATATAGGCCATCAAATCGCCGAATTCCGGTTCGCGGGGACAAATATCCGGTACCACCTGCGAAAGCTTCACGCTATCGCTTGTTGTCGCTGGCCCGGGATTAAGCAAAATCATCCTCTTCACAGCCCGCATCCTATTCCCTCTTCCCTACTGTCCGATAGTAGCCTGCTTCAAAAACCGCTGCAGCCGTTCCTTTACTTCGTAAGGCTTCATATGGGGACGTCCAAGCTGCTCCTTGGCTTGTTTACATATTTTCATATATAGAAAAGTCAATCCTTTTGTTTGTTTCCATTCTTTTAAGGCGAATTCCATTTCTTCCAAATTATGAATATATAGCGACTTCGTGTAGCCGCAGGAAGCGGCAATCGTGACGAAATCGCTGTTATGGGATACCGTGCTTTGTCCTCCTGTCGATTCATGCGCGTTGTTGTCAAGCAGAATATGAATCATATTGGGCGGGTGGTAGTAACCGTTTGTAGCCAAGCTTCCCATTCGCATAAGCAAGGAACCGTCTCCGTCAATCACCACAATATCCCTGCCGCTTTGGGTCAATGCCAACCCAAGTCCAAAAGAACTGATGCAGCCCATGGAGCCTACCATATACAGGTTATGATCGGCATCTTCGATTTCGTATAATTCCCGCCCGGTTTTGCCGGTTGTGGCAAGCTGTACGGTCTTGCTGTCCTTCAAAGCATTGATGACGGTCAAAGCTTCATACCGCGTCGGCATCTGAAGCTCCGCATGACGGTGCGTTCTGAGTTGATTCACATGGACCGAGGATTGTTGTTTTCGCAGCACCTCTTTCTCGAACGTCCCTTTGCGAACGACAAAGAAAAAGGAACGGTTGTTCGCGATATGCTCGTCAGCCTCTTCCAGTTGACGCTTGGCTTCTTCCAAATCATTCGATAAATACTGCCATTCCACTTGCATCAAATCCAGCAGACCGGTTGTAATTCTGCCCATCAGTTCATGCTGAGGCTCATCGGGAATACCCGGCTCCCCGCGAAGACTGACAAATCCAAGCAGCGGAATCCGGAACGGATAGGTGAGGGAGGTCAATGGGGATACGGCATTGGTCAGACCCGAATTTTGCATGAGCACAACCGACTTCTTTCCCCCCACAAAGGCACCGGATGCAATGGCGACCGCATCCCCTTCATTCGCTGCTGCAACATATTCGCATTCGTTGATGGCATAATTGATTAAATTTTTCAGAAAAGAGCACGGGACACCGCTGAACAGCTGAAATCCCAAATTTTTCATTTCCTGTCCAAATAATTTTGTGTCGATCATAAGCGTTCATCCGAATCTTTTTCCGTGGAAGGAAGATATTTTTGCTCCGCTGCCTGAAGCTCCTCGGCCCTTTGAAGCCTGAACACTTCCTCAAGCGTAGCGACACCGCTTTCTACATGGATAAGGCTCTTCTCCTGAAAAATTTGGCTGGATACTTTTTTCATCGCCTCGATCGAGGCCCGCAAATTATGGTTTGCCCAGATGACGAGGCTGATCCCGAGCTCCTGGAACCGGGCTGTCGGAGTGGTGTAATATTTGGTAGGCACGATCACGACCGGCAGTCTTCCGCCCCATTCCTTCATAAACGATTCGATTTCCACGGTATCCGATCTCTTGCTGTGAATGAGAACGGCATCGGCACCCGCCTGCCGGTAAGCCTCCGCTCGCCGTAATGCCTCTTCCAGCCCCCATCCTGTAATGAACGCCTCCACTCTTGCCACGACGACAAAATCTTCGTCCGATTGCGTATCTTTCATCGCTTTAATTTTGCCGCAAAACTCATCCACATCGGCAAGCGGTTGAGCTTTGGCATGAATGAAGGAGTTGGTTTTCGGAAAGAGCTTATCTTCGATACAAACGCCTGCAATTTGGCGTTGTTCCAATTTTTTCACCAATCTCCTGGCATTGTTGAAGTTTCCGTAGCCGGTATCCCCGTCAAGCAAGATCGGAATCGACGTGGCGTCGCTCATAAATTCCAAAACATCCAGCACCTGCGTCCAGGAAGCTTCATTGTTGTCCCTAACTCCCAATGCTGCGGAGATGGATAATCCGCTGGCCCAGATTCCTTTGAACCCGGCCTCTTCGGCAATGGCAGCCGACAGCCCGCTATGGGCTTCCATGATAAACTCCAAATGTTGCGAGTGAATCATTTGTTTTAGCTGTTTTGTCTTTTTCATTGGCCGTTTTCCTTTCTATTTGATCAGCCGTCTCCGAATCAAGCGCTTATTTTTCATAATTCTATGCAACGGGGTCTTGTCTGGAAGTTGAGTGAACAGCTTATGCCCTGGCCGCGAATTGGCTTCGATAATCCATATACGGCCGTTTTTCTCAATCCCAAGATCAACTCCCAGTTCACGAATCGCATGCCGCTTGTTGATGGTTCTAGCCATGAGATGGGAGATCTTTGTTATTTTTTGTAGCGTGTTATTTACTTTTTTTCGATCCTTAAAGAGCCTCGATAATACCGGTTTGAGCTGTACTCCATGTCCGCCTTTGTGATAATTTGTGACGAACCGGCGCGGAGCGGCCACACGGGCAGCCATGCCGGAAATTCCCCATTTCTTGTTCGGTTTCTGCATGTAAATTCTGGCGTCAAAAATCGATCCCTTGTACCGGGCCAAACGAAGTCCCCGCTGCACCAGATACTGTCCGGATGGTTGCAAATAAGACTGAATCGTTTTATACAAAGAGGCGGGACCGACGCGTGTGCGCCTAAGACCGCACCGGACCTCGTAGCCGTTGCGGACCCTCTTGACCCGAATGATGCCGTTTCCCCCGCTACCATGATTGGGTTTGATGAAGATCGTTGAATACGATCTCAGCATCCGCAAAGCCCTCGCATGGGTAAACCAGAGCGTTTCGGGGATATGGCGCCGCAAAACGGAGTGTTGCAGCATTTCCCTATGTTTTTTCATTTTTCCAATTCCCACGGCGATCCTCTTCTCTCCTTAATATTTTTTTTACATTTTATGACGAATATAAATTTCAAACACGGTGTAAACCTATAATTCTTAAATTTTTGCTCCGCAACTCTCAGAGATCACTTATCTATGGTGTGCCTACAGGGAACTGCAAATCAACCTCCTGTTACATGTACAGGAGGTTGGTTTATTGAAGAAATATGAACTTCAGTTCCAGAAAACAATATTGGGGCTTTCTCCCCTACCGCTTTATGCTGCCCGGTCTTTTAAGGCATCACAACCACTTTCTCTTTACAGGATGCACAATACTTTGCGTACTGGATACAAGTGTCCAACGAATCGTCCGGCTCCATCGGCCACCAGCGGATCGCCCCTGCCGGTGCATGGGAAGCGAAAAACTCCACTTCCTTGGGGATGCGGCCCACAACGATAACCTCGGTGTTCTTAAAGCCCGACTCCATACCCATTTGGAGGGTCTTCCTTAATTGAGTATGCTCCGTTTCCGGATGAGCGTATGGAATCGGGAACAAGATCGAAACACGGGAAGTATCTTCATGAATGACATGAGCCGTTTTGCGGGCGGGAGCATGTACGGAAGTCTCCCATATACGGCTGTACGGCAGATGTTCCGGCAGTTCCAACTCGGTTAACCTCGAATGAATTCTATCGTGGTAAACCCGTTCCAGTTCTCTGACCAAAATCTGGATCTGCTTATTTCTTAGAAACGTCGTGTTGTTTCCCCTTTCGTTCCGATATTGGATATAAAGTAAATCGGGAACGGCCGCAAACTTGGAACAAAGAAACGTCCGAATCAGCATGTCGTAATCGTCGGCCACCAGCAGCTCATCGCGATGGCCCCCGACCAGATGATAACAATCCCGGGACCATGCGCGAGGATGATTCGGCAACCCGACCAAATGGCGGACCGTATTGCCGTTGATCGTCGTATGTCTGTGCGCATTTTGCCAGCGGTTCATGGCATGCAGCCAGACCCGATAAAATACGCTGTATCCAAAACCGCAATCCCAGCCGTACCAATGCCCATGAAGGTTCTCTGCGTACACCTCGGTGCAATCCCCGTAAACCAGGCCGCATTCGGGATTCTCCTGAAAGGCCCGAACAATCTTCTCCAGGCAATCGGGCATCAGCTCGTCGTCATGATCCACCTCGACCAAGATTTCCCCTGTACAAAGACCTGCGGCATACCTTTTGAGCGCCCCGATATAGCCATTGCGGGAATCCTGGCGATATCTGCGCACGCGTGGGTCTTTCAGAGGAAGCAAGTCATTCTTGTAGGTTTCGTCGTCATCTCCGGAATCGTCCACAATGACCCATTCCCAGTTCGGGTAAGTCTGATTTAACAGTGATCGATAAGGACGTTGAATTCTTTCTTTGGACTGGTAGCTGGCCGTGAACACGGAGATCAGAGGCGTATCGGAAGTAAAACGGGTAGGAGGAACTGTTTTGTTTTCAGGGAGAGGATCCGTCCCTTTGAGCCAGCAATAAAACAGTCTACTCGATTCCAGTTCGTCCGGCGAATGGAAGTGCAGCCAACGTTTTTTTTCCTGAACAGGCAGCGATTTTAGAGTTGTAAAACATTCCCATTCATCTCCTATGGAAGCATAGACGCGCGGCTTCCGGGGGCCGGCATCGACTAATGGATCATCAGGTCCATACATTTTCACGGTGATGTGGTTTTCTGCCAGCCTCAAGATCGGTTCTTTCAATTTATCCTTCGAAATCTTGTCTGTCACAAACAGATGAACCGTCAATAAAGGAATGAAGTCCGATGACAAGTTGATTCCCCTTTCTCAAATGTCGAGCACAAGCTGGAGCCCGAGCGTCGATCCATTCTCTTTTTCACATACGCAGTTTATTCCCCCTCCCTCATATTTGTCCGCCTAAAAACCTTGTATGAACGCACATTTCGCTTGTGGACGCATACTCTGAGAGGTAATAATCCTATCGTACATGCGGGACACAACTCATTTTTAAGAAAGGTGGAGTGATCTTGGAACATGCGTTGGTTAGTGTCGTTATCCCCGCTTATAACCGTCCCCATACGCTAAAAATCGCCATCGACAGCGTACTCGAACAAACCTACCCGAATATCGAAATCGTCATTTGCGACGACAGCTCCAATAATGAAGTGCAACAAATGCTGGAAGCGGCTTATCTGCCGTCTTATCCCCGGATCAAATATCACAAAAACGAGAAAAACCTTTTTCTTGAAAACTGGCACAAATGCTTCGACCTCGCCTCGGGGGAATATATCAATTACTTGATGGATGACGACGTATTTCATAAAGAAAAGCTCTCCAAAATGCTCCGTTTTTTTCACGAATTCGAAAACATCACGCTAGTCACCTCCTACCGGCAAACCATCAATGAATCGGGGAGCCCTCTTGCGCCCATCGCCGCAACGGTCAGACTCTACGAAGAAACGAGAGTGATGGATGGAAAAACGCTGGGGAACATCGCGTTAACCCGCTGCTTAAATGTCATCGGCGAGCCGACGACCGTTTTGTTTAAAAAAGCGGACCTTACCGAACCGTTCGGTGTCTTCCGCGGGAAGCAATATTCGCTGATCAACGATATGGCTGCCTGGTTATCCCTATTGTCCAAAGGAAAAGCGGTGTATATTCCGGAAGCGCTCAGCTACTTTCGATTACATGCCAACCAAAATAACAGCGCGCTTGGCTTCAAAGCGTTCAGCGAATGGCTCGATATCACGATCGCCTCCAGAGAAGAGGGTTTTCTCGAGACAGAGGAGTTGTACAAAACCGCCCTACTTGCTTACCGCAAACGCGTGCAGGGATACCCGCAATTTGCAGCGGACATTCAGCGGATCGATTCGATCCTGAATACGATAGAATGAGGCATTGCGAAAATCAGAGAGGCAGGTATTCGCCGTTCCACCCGCTCGTGGGTTTCATACGATAAGGTGTGCACATTTTAATTGGAAAGCGGATTCCAGTGGGAAGAGGTTGCCTTATGTACGAAATTCCGTTCTTGCGACCGAATTTAGTCAAAAAGGAGCGGTTGCTTTCTTATTTTGAAACTATAGAAGCAAGCCGGATTTACTCCAATTACGGACCCTTAAATCATCTGTTTGAAACGCGCGTGATTGCCCAAATGTTCGATGGCATCGGCGCAGCCGTGACGATGCATAACGCTACAATCGGGCTGATGCTGGCGATTTCGCAAAGCAAGCGGACCCGGGGCAAATATGCGGTGATGCCCAGCTTTACTTTTGCAGCGACCCCTCTCGCCGCCGAGTGGTGCGGGCTTGAGCCGTATTTCCTGGATATCGAACCGGACGATTGGCAAATGAACAAAGCGCAATTGGAGGAGACGATCGAGCGGCTGGGCGAGCAGATCGCGGTCGTCGTTCCTTACGCCACTTTCGGTTCGGCTATCGATTTATCCCTATACGATAACCTGCTGCAGGAAGGAATTCCGGTCGTCATCGATGCGGCTGCCAGCTTTGGAACGACTGCTCTGGAGGATACTGCACAATTCGGCAAAGGCTTCGGCGGAGCCGTGGTGTTCAGCTTTCACGCGACCAAAACGTTTGGTGTCGGAGAAGGCGGTTTAGTCTATAGTGCGGACCAGGATCTCATTCAGCGAATCCGCCGGGCCGGAAACTTCGGCTTTTCCAGCTCCAGGGAATCCGTGATGTTAGGCTTAAACAGTAAAATTTCCGAATATACCGCCGCTATCGCCTTGGCCACTCTCGAAGGATTCCAGGCCGTACAGGAGCGAAGAAAAACGATCATCGGCTATTATCGCCGTGAACTGCAGCAAGAAAATTTATTGCAGCGGGGATGGTCTGCCCAACAGATGCAAGGCCAGGTGCCCCTGCAATTTTTCTCTCTGCTGAGCCCGGACTCCCCCGGCAACCGGGAAATCATCCGGCGGTTAGCCTCCCATTCGATTGAAGCCCGGACTTACTTCTCCCCGGCATGCCATCAGCAGAAGCAGTTTCAAAGCTGCCCCCATTCCGATCTTCAGGTGACGGAACGGGTTGCAGACCGAATTGTCAGTCTGCCGCTCTGGGAGGAAATGAATGAGGCCACCGTCAGGCGAATTGTGAAGGTGCTTGGAAGCATTACCGAGGGGAATGCCCTATGAGAAAGATCGTTATCTGGGGATCGGGCGGACATGCCCGCGAAGTCAACTGGCTTTGCGAAGAGCTGGGAGTGCAGGTGCTGGGGTTTCTGGACGAACGGCCGGAAATGAAGGGCCAACGGGTGAATGGAGTTTCCGTATTGGGAACGCTTGACGATATCGAAACGATGCGGCATGAGGCCGAGATCGTATGTGCCGGGGTCGGGGACCCGGCGTTAAAGAAGCGGTTCGCTTACGATACCATCCGGTCGGGATTCCGCATCGCAGACCCGCTGATCCATCCGCGTGTCCGTTTGTCGGGAAGAAATACCGTGGGGCAAGGCAGCATGATCTGCGAAGGCGCCATTCTTACCGATAATATCCGGATCGGAAGCCATGTGATCATCAATCGAAGCGCCAACATCAGTCATGATACGGTCGTTGACGATTATGTCACCATCGCCCCGGGTGTGAATCTGGCGGGCAACGTGACCGTAGGCGAAGGAACCTACATCGGCATCGGCTCCTCGGTTCGGGAGAAATGCCGCATCGGCTGCTGGTCTATGATTGGCGGCGGAGCCTTTGTCAAAGACGATATCCCCGACTTTACTATGGCTGCGGGGGTGCCGGCCGTCATCAAAAAACGGCTTGATAAGAAATAGGAAAGGAGAAAAATCATTTGGTTGACCACCTCAAACACCAAGGTCCCTACTATTGTCCTTATTGCAATAATACGATTGTACGCTTTCGCCCGTGGCCGGATATTTACGACTTTCCCAAGTGCCAGTATGAAATGTGGAACAAGCAGACCGCCATGTGTCCCGTGTGCTCCTCTTTCGACAGGGAAAGGTTGTATAAATTCTATATTGAACGTGAAACGGATCTGCTCGTAAGGCCGCAAAAATTACTGCACATTGCACCCGAGAAAAATTTAAGGAAATGGTTAAAAGGGCTTCCGAACCTTTCCTATCTATGCGGCGACTTAATGCCTCAGGATGCGGAAATGGAGCGGGTAGATTTAACGGCTATGCCTTACGCTGACGAAACCTTCGATGCCGTTATTTGCAGCCATGTACTGGAACATATCCCCGAGGATCACAAAGCGATGGCGGAAATTTACCGCGTATTGAAACCGGACGGCTGGAGCATTCTGCAAGTGCCGATCGCTTTAAACTTCGAGGAGATTCTGGAGGACCCGGCGGTGACCTCGCCGCAGGCAAGAAAAGCACACTTCGGCCAAGACGATCATGTACGCATATATAATCGTAAAGGATTCGTTGACCGGTTGGAAGCGGCCGGGTTTCATGTCGCTTTATTTAATTTGGCGGAAACATACGGTGTCGAGGAAGCAAACCTTTACGGTTTGTCCGAGAAAGATACGCTGTATATCGGGACCAAACGGACAGTTTGATAGAAGCAAAGAGCCGGTTGCCACTTGGCAGACGGCTTTTTTAATAGGTTACACAGCAAAAGAAGCTTTTACGGCCATTTCAAAATATACGATTTCACCTCTGCAAAAGCCGCGGCTCGCTGCGCATTATCACATACTATATTAAAGGCTTCACGATCTTAAGTTTTTGAGAGTGGAGCTAAATCAGTATACGGAGGTGATATCCAGTTGGCCGAATCCGCATTTAGAGCCCGGGCATTGACGAACCAAATTATTACAACATCCGGACCCTTCGACGTAGCCTTTCAAACCGTTGAGTATGATTTGAACGGCGAGTACAACCCAGCGACTTCAACCTTCGTCTCCAGTCAGGGCGGCGTGTATACGATTAGCGTCAGCCTTCTGCTCTTGGCGGACCCTTCCGTGGGATACGTTGCACTCTCATTTGCAGGACCCAACCAATCCGGAATCATTTTCATCCGAGATTTGGATCAACCGGACCTACCTTTCACAGTAAACTACACCGCCCAAATGAATTTCGCTCCGGGTGACAGCACGGGAGTATTTCTTCAACCCAACGCCGGAACGGTTACTGTGATAGCCCAGTCCGTCTTTACTCATTTTGAGGCTGCACGGACAGATGGAGCAGTTGGGCCTCAAGGGCCTCAAGGACCTCAGGGCGCAGGACCTCAAGGACCTCAAGGACCTCGTGGTACGCAGGGACCTCAAGGACCTCAAGGGCCTCAAGGACAGCGCGGCGTTCAAGGCTTCCAAGGACCTCAAGGACCTCAAGGATCTCAAGGGCCTCAAGGATCTCAAGGGCCTCAAGGACAGCGCGGCGTTCAAGGCTTCCAAGGACCTCAAGGACCTCAAGGACCTCAAGGCACTCAAGGACCTCAAGGGCCTCAAGGACAGCGCGGCGTTCAAGGATTCCAAGGACCTCAAGGCACTCAAGGGCCTCGCGGCGCTCAAGGCGCTCAAGGACCTCAAGGGCCTCAAGGACAACGCGGTGTTCAAGGCTTCCAAGGACCTCAAGGCACTCAAGGGCCTCAAGGTGCTCAAGGCGCTCAAGGACCTCGCGGCGTTCAAGGCTTCCAAGGACCTCAAGGACCTCAAGGTACTCAAGGACCTCGCGGCGTTCAAGGCTTCCAAGGACCTCAAGGCGTTCAAGGGCCACAGGGTATCCAAGGACCTCAGGGCGATCAAGGGCCTCAAGGTACTCAAGGCGTTCAAGGGCCTCAGGGCATCCAAGGACTTCAGGGTGATCAAGGGCCGCAAGGTACTCAAGGCGCTCAAGGACCTCAGGGTAACCAAGGGCCTCAAGGTACTCAAGGCGCTCAAGGACCTCAGGGCATCCAAGGACCTCAAGGGCCTCAAGGTGACCAAGGACCTCAAGGGCCTCAAGGCGACCAAGGACCTCAAGGGCCTCAAGGACCTCAAGGTGATCAAGGGCCTCAAGGTGACCAAGGGCCTCAAGGACCTCAGGGCGATCAAGGACCTCAAGGACCTCAAGGTGATCAAGGACCTCAAGGTGACCAAGGGCCTCAAGGACCTCAGGGCGATCAAGGACCTCAAGGACCTCAAGGACCTCAAGGTGATCAAGGACCTCAGGGGGACCAAGGGCCGCAAGGACCTCAAGGTGATCAAGGACCTCAAGGGGATCAAGGGCCTCAAGGTACTCAAGGCGAGCAAGGACCTCAAGGTGACCAAGGACCTCAAGGACCTCAGGGCGAACAAGGACCTCAAGGTACTCAAGGCGACCAAGGACCTCAGGGGGACCAAGGGCCGCAAGGCGCTACCGGCGATCAAGGACCTCAAGGCGACCAAGGGCCTCAAGGTGTAACTGGCGCTCAAGGACCTCAGGGCGATCAAGGGCCGCAAGGCGCTACTGGTGATCAAGGACCGCAAGGCGATCAAGGGCCGCAAGGCGCTACTGGCGCTCAAGGACCTCAAGGCGACCAAGGGCCTCAAGGCGCTACCGGCGCTCAAGGACCTCAAGGCGACCAAGGGCCTCAAGGCGCTACTGGCGCTCAAGGACCTCAGGGTGACCAAGGGCCTCAAGGTGTAACTGGCGATCAAGGACCTCAAGGCGACCAAGGGCCGCAAGGTGTAACTGGCGATCAAGGACCTCAGGGCGATCAAGGGCCGCAAGGCGCTGCTGGCGCTCAAGGACCTCAGGGTGATCAAGGACCGCAAGGCGCTACCGGCGCTCAAGG
The DNA here is from genome assembly GCF_018998565.1 of Paenibacillus oleatilyticus. GTDB lineage: Bacteria > Bacillota > Bacilli > Paenibacillales > NBRC-103111 > Paenibacillus_G > Paenibacillus_G oleatilyticus. The sequence goes on from NZ_JAHNZO010000001.1 coordinate 76,645, forward strand.
AACTCAGGGTGATCAAGGACCGCAAGGCTCTACTGGCGATCAAGGACCTCAAGGTGATCAAGGGCCGCAAGGTGTAACTGGCGCTCAAGGACCTCAGGGCGATCAAGGGCCGCAAGGCGCTGCTGGCGCTCAAGGACCTCAGGGTGATCAAGGACCGCAAGGCGCTACCGGCGCTCAAGGA
>NZ_JAHNZO010000001.1:76835-77091 GCF_018998565.1 Paenibacillus oleatilyticus
AAGGGCCGCAAGGCGCTGCTGGCGCTCAAGGACCTCAGGGTGATCAAGGACCGCAAGGCGCTACCGGCGCTCAAGGACCTCAGGGTGACCAAGGGCCGCAAGGCGCTACTGGTGCTACCGGTGCTCAAGGGCCTCAAGGCGACCAAGGACCTCAAGGTGACCAAGGGCCGCAAGGCGCTACTGGTGCTACCGGTGCTCAAGGGCCTCAAGGCGACCAAGGACCTCAAGGTGACCAAGGGCCGCAAGGCGCTACTGG
>NZ_JAHNZO010000001.1:77101-77763 GCF_018998565.1 Paenibacillus oleatilyticus
ACTGGTGCTACCGGTGCTCAAGGGCCTCAAGGCGACCAAGGACCTCAAGGTGACCAAGGGCCGCAAGGCGCTACTGGCGCTCAAGGACCTCAAGGTGACCAAGGGCCACAAGGCGCTACTGGTGCTACCGGTGCTCAAGGGCCTCAAGGCGACCAAGGACCTCAAGGCGCTACCGGTGCTCAAGGACCTCAAGGCGATCAAGGGCCTCAAGGCGCTACTGGCGATCAAGGACCTCAGGGCGATCAAGGGCCGCAAGGCGCTACTGGCGCTCAAGGACCTCAGGGTGATCAAGGACCGCAAGGCGCTACCGGTGCTCAAGGACCTCAAGGCGACCAAGGGCCGCAAGGCGCTACCGGCGCTCAAGGATCTCAAGGCGACCAAGGGCCTCAAGGTGTAACTGGCGATCAAGGACCTCAAGGCGACCAAGGGCCTCAAGGTGTAACTGGCGATCAAGGGCCTCAAGGTGTAACTGGCGATCAAGGGCCGCAAGGCGCTACTGGCGCTACCGGTGCTCAAGGGCCTCAAGGCGACCAAGGGCCACAAGGTGACCAAGGGCCGCAAGGCGTTACTGGCGCTACTGGTGCTCAAGGGCCTCAAGGCGACCAAGGGCCGCAAGGGGCTGCTGGCGCTCAAGGACCTCAAGGCGACCAAGGGCCGCAAGG